>CAZCJE010000005.1:15729-90119 GCA_964498805.1 uncultured Thiothrix sp. | reverse complement strand
TAACGATATCCTGTCTGCTGGTGTAGGTGATGACATCCTCAGTGGTGGTGCTGGTATCGACTTCATGTTGGGTGGCGCTGGTAGTGACCTGCTGGAAGGCAATGCTGGTGAAGACTTCTTGGTTGGTGGCAAAGGCCGTGACGTACTGCGCGGTGGTGAACTGACTTCTGCTGGTGCGGTTGACTACGGTGCCCGTGACCACTTCATCTTCAACGCTGGTGACTCCGGTGAAACTGCTGATACCGTTGACTTGGTAAAAGACTTCTTGTCTGTTACTCGTACTGGCGGTACTTCTGGCTTCACTGCTGCCCAGTCTGATGTTCTGTATGTTAACTGGTTCGGTTCTGCTGTAGCAGGTGCTGCTGATACTGGTATGACTGATGCAACTGGTGGTGCTGGCGGTTTGGGTGTTGCTTACGGCACTTACTTCGCTGACCTGGGCGGTGGTTTCAACATTAGCAATGCTGACAGCTTAGTAGCTGCTGCTGACGTCGCTTTGGACAAACTGTACGAACTGAAAGCTCTGAACGCTATGACTGGTGACTACACCTCTGCAGCGGTACAGTTCGAATACGGTGGTAAAGAGTACTTGGTAGTTGACGCTTATGTAACCAAAGGTGCTACTTTGGCTGCAGGTCAAGCGGCTAACAACTACTCTGCTACTAACGACCTGATCGTTGAAATCAGTGACACACCTGTAAGCTGGTCACTGAGTGCAGATGATATCGTTGTTACTCACTGGGATTCTTCTCCTATCTAAGTAACGGCTAGTCGAGTCTGACTACAAAAGCCGGGCCTTGTGCCCGGCTTTTTTTTGCCTAACCTTTTGAAATAAAAGTGTTTTTTCATTAATAAATTTTATTTATAATAAAGTTTGGCTTCGAACTAGGGATAATTGGGGTTTGTGCTATGACACCATTGGCTGCTGCCGCATTGGCAAAATTGTATGTAGCTTTTTTTGACCGCGCACCGGATGCAAGCGGTTTCCAGTACTGGTTAAACAGTAATCTGACCTTGAATGCCATTGCCAGCAGTTTTGCCGAGCAACCTGAAGCACAAGCCTTATATGGCAATCTGGAACCGACTGCTTATGTGACGGCTATTTACCGTAATGTCTTTAACCGTGACCCAGATGCAGAAGGGTTAGCCTACTGGGTAACGGAATTGGCGCATTTCACGTCTGCAGAACTGGCGGTGGCGATGTTAAACGGTGCCCAAGGCGATGATGCTTTATTACTGAATAACAAAGCCGAGATCGGTTTGTATTATGTGGCTCACGGCGATGGTTCACCCAATGCTTGGCAGGTGTTGGATCGCTGTGGTTTAAGCAGTGAATCCGTGCAACTGTGTAAAGACTGGATTGATGGCAAGATTCCAGCCAATGTCAATCCGGGCAACTACATTACTTTAAACGATGCCAAACAGCGTTTTGATGTAACCGGCACAAGTGGCGATGATGTATTCGTGGTCAAAAAACTTCTCACAGCGACGATTGATGGTGGCTATGGTGAAGATACTGTTGATTTCAGTAAGTTAACGACCGGCATTAAGGCTGATCTTTCCACCGGGTTTGTGTCGGTTAGTGCGGGCATGTATTTGTACAATGTTGAACATCTACGCGGTACCGCTCAGGCCGATGTACTGGTAGGCAATGCGGAAAACAATATTTTGGTAGCCGGTGGCGGGCGCAAAGATAGTGTTGATGGCAGCCTTGGCGATGATCGCATTTTGTTTGAAAACATGCAGGATGTGCAAAATGCGCTAGGTATTAATGGTGGGCAGGGCATGGATACCTTAGAAATTACTAGCAGTACCACGCTTAACCTGATGAATGTCACTAACGATACGATATCGGATATAGAAGTTTTGCAGGTGGGCTATAGCGCCGAAGACAAAACCGCCGCTACCACTATCAAGGTCGGTGATACCGGTTTGGCTTTGGATACCTTCCAGATTATTCGTGGCACTGAATCCTATGATACCAAAGGGCGTCCGGCTGATGATCTGATTGTTTATGCGGGCAATGGTAGTTTGCTGGATGTGAGTAATGTGGTACTCGAAAGTATTGAAGGGCTGGAAAATCGAGTTGAAGGCGGCAAAATCCGAGTTAATGCCCAAACTTTGCAAAGTGTTGAGTATTTATTAGGGGCTAAAGGTCGTTCCACTACTCTCGAGTTAGCGGCTAATGCTGGCGATACTTTTAATCTCAGTGCCTTTGGTTTAACCGGTTTTGATCGACTACAGCAATTAACAGCGGTGGAAACCACCTTACAGGTCAATCAAAAGTTGGTCGATACCTTGTCTAATGCAGCAACGATCCAAACTGTTTTTGCCGCGGGTGGATTTGGTCAGTCGACCTTGGAAATTGAAGGCGGTAGCCTGAATCTAAGTAAATTAAATGATGGCGATTACAACTTCCGCAACTTTGTCTATAACCAGGCTGATTCCTTAATTTTAGGCCAAGTGGAAAACCAGCTGACGTTTACCCGTAGCATCAAGGGTTCAGAGAGTAGCAGCGATTATCTGAGTATTGTGCATGATCTAATGGGCGATGATGATCTGACCAGCCTAACCATTAGCGATATAGAACGCTTGGATGTGGAAAATGTGCGTGTACTCAAGTTGGATAACAACAATTTACATCACGGTGTAGAGTTTTTATTCGGTAATGAGTTATCTGCTACCAAAACCTTATTGGATGCGAGCAAAGAAACCGCTGAGATGGGGTTGGATTTGCGTGGTGTCGCTATGTCTTCCATAGGTGGGATTGATAATATCGGTACCTTTACCTTGGATTTGTCGACGGCTTGGGACGGCAACTTTACCGATTTGGGTATGTCCCAAGGCAATCTGTTGTTATTGGCTGAATCCGGTAATTATAACTTTAGCCAGATTAAATCTGCGCAATTAGGTCAGGTGACGGTCGAGATTTTGGATCGTTACGATGATATTTATCGTGGACAGGATTTGACCAATGACACGTTGCAAATAGTCGCGGGGGATATTCTGCAAGGTTCAGCAGGGGATGATGCGATTCAGGGCGGCCAAGTTGGGTTTGCCATTAATCTAGGCAAGGGTAATGACCAATTCATGGGTACAAGTAGTGCTAATGAATGTGTAGTTGGTGGTGAAGGCAATGATCGGATTGATCTGGGTGACAATAATCAAGGCGAGGTAGTTCTCAAACAATTACCGACTCTCAGTACATTACCAACCGATTTCACCGGCAAAGGTGCGGTGGCTTATGGCGGTGATGGCGACGATATTATTACCTCAGGTCAAGGCGATGATGTGCTATTCGGCGGCGGTATGCATGATTCCTTGAGCGGCGGTGAAGGACAAGATCTGTTATCCGGTGGCGAGGGTGACGATATTTTATCAGGTGGTGGCGGTAATGATTGGCTAGCCGGTGGTGCAGGTAATGATACCTTGCAAGGTGATGCCGGTAATGATTTATTTTTTGCCGGTCGCGGTGTAGATGTGATGCGCGGTGGCACTTTAGGCATGCCGGGAAGTAGTGATGGCCAGGATAAATTTTTTTTTACGGCTGGGGACTCGGGTATAAGCGAAGATACGGTGGATACTATCGCTGATTTTTATTCTTACCAGCGAGCTTTGAATGAAGTTGGCGCGGTAGCCGCTGATACTACCCATGATGTGATTTATCTGGATTGGTATGCGGATGGATTATCCGCCGATCTGTATGCTGGTGCACCGTTAGAGGTATTGGATATTGCCACTCAAACTGGCGTGACCCGTACCAGTGGTCAGTCCTACGATGTCCTGTTTAGTCGTTTTAATGACCCAGACCCGGAAGCGATGAGCTTGTGGGATGCTGCCAATCTTGCACTTGATCGAGCCTACAAGCAGTACGATATTACCGCGTTATTGGTGGATGCCGGTATGGCGGGGGATGGTAAAGCCGATTACACCTCTATGGCGGTACAATTTTATTACGGTGGCAGCACTTATTTGGCGATTGATGCCTACGTGAATAATGCCGGAATCGAAGCCAATAATTTCAATGCGGATTATGACCTACTCTTACGGATGCAAGAGGACTCTGGAGTGGTCAATTTATCGGGTGATTCGGATGGGGCACATGAAATCATTGTGACGCGCTGGGATATTGATTTACGTTGAATTATAAATTGAATGATTTTTAATCAATAAAATTTTTATATAAAAGCGTTTATTAAATAAACATTTGGCGTGACCGTTGTCACATAAGCCTATTTATGGACGTGATAAGTTACAGCGAATGGTTGAGGGGCTGTTCTCAACCATTGCATAATTATTTTTCACTAGCCAGGGTTCACGCCACATGGGTCCAAATCAAGCCGCACCATCTGAATTGAAAAAGCTGCTGATGCTGTCTAAGAAGTCATTCTTCTATGTCGGCCTGTTCAGCTTTTTTATCAATATGTTATTCCTTACCCCAACGATTTACATGTTGCAGGTGTATGACCGCGTAGTCGCAGGGCGTAGTGAAAGCACTTTATTAATGTTAACGCTGATTACGGTCACCATGTTTGCGGTCATGGCAATACTGGAGTTTGCGCGAACGCGTATTCTAGCCCGTATCAGTACCCGTATGGATGTTGCTATGCAATCGCGATTGGTGGATATGATGTTCCGCCACGCGCTGCATAATCCGCGCAATGCTTCCCTGCAACCGATGAATGATCTTAATACCATTCGCAACTTTATCTCGGGTACGGGTGTATTTGCCTTTTTTGATGCGCCGTGGTTCCCGTTTTACCTTGCTGTCATGTTCATGTTCCATCCCTGGTACGGCTGGTTTGGGGTCGGCGCAGGCATTATGACGTTCCTGTTGGCTTTGTGGGTGGATAAATCTACCTCCAGTATATTAAAAACAGCCCATGGCAAATCTGCCCAAGCCAGTTTGTTACTCGAACGCAGTATGCGCAATGCCGAAGTTGCCACCGCTTTAGGCGTGAAACGCGGTATCTTCAGACGTTGGCAGCAATCCCATAATGAAGCCTTGTTGTGGCAAGGTTTGGGCAATGATCGTTCGAGTGCATTGGCTACCCTGTCAAAAAGTTTCCGTATGCTCAACCAATCGCTGATTCTGGGGTTGGGGGCTTATTTGGTTATTAATATGGAATTGAGTGGCGGCATGATGATTGCCGGTTCTGTCTTGTTAGGGCGTGCCTTGTCACCGTTGGATCAATTGGTCGGTGCGTGGAAACAATTTGCTGCTGCTCGCCAATCTTGGGAACGCCTCAATATTATGTTGCAAGCGTATCCTGCTGATATTCAACGCATGGAACTGCCTACCCCACAAGGTCATTTGGGCTTACATCACCTGACTGTGGTGCCACCGGGTGGCAAAGAGGCTGTATTGCGCAATATTACCTTTGGCCTGAAAGCAGGCGAATCTTTGGCAGTAGTCGGCCCAAGTGGTGCTGGTAAATCTTCCTTAGTACGGGCTTTATTGGGTTTGTGGCCACAAGCAGCTGGTGAAGTGCGCTTAGATGGTGCGGATATCCGCCATTGGGATCGCGATGCTTTAGGGCGCTTCATTGGCTATTTGCCACAAGATGTTGAATTATTTGATGGTACCGTGGCGGAAAATATTGCTCGTTTCAATAAAGTCGATGCCGAAAAAGTCCTGGCGGCGGCGCAAATGGCTGGTGTGCATGAATTGATTCTGCAATTGCCTAATGCTTATGACACTGTGATTGGCCCAAGTGGCGGGGTTCTTTCTGGTGGTCAGCGTCAACGCATTGGCTTGGCACGCGCTATGTATGACAACCCTAGCTTGATTGTCCTGGATGAACCTAATTCCAATCTGGATGAAGCTGGTGAATTGGCCTTGTTCAAAGCCTTACAAATTTTGCGCGAAAAAGGCACGACGGTAGTCATTATTTCTCACCGCCCTGGTGTTTTGAGTCAAGTTGACAAAATTTTGGTACTGGTTGCTGGTGCCGTCACCTTATTTGGTGATCGTCAGCAAGTGATGGCGCAGTTAGCTGCCAAAACCAGTCAATTACCCGCACGTGATGCCAGTACAGGAGGTAAGTAAGATGGCACAACTGGCAAAAATTGAAACGGCAAAAGTTCCCGCTACTGCCACGGCTGCCGCTGGTCTACCGGCTCCGGCTAAATCGGATAATGTCATTCCCCTGCAAACAGAGGATGTTGCTTACCAGCGCTTAGGTTTAATTGTACTGGTCGTTGTCTTTGGTATTTTTGCGGTGTGGGCGGGGGTTGCTCCGTTAGGCAGTCATGCTATGGCCACCGGTCGTATTGAAGTGCAGATGAAAAAGCAGATCATCCAGCACCGTGAAGGCGGCGTGGTTCAAGACATTTTTGTCGATGATGGTGATCATGTCGAAAAAGGGCAAAAGCTGATGGTCATTAACCCGACTGAAGCGCAAACCGATAAGGGCATGGTATATGAACAATTGTTAGGCTATTTGGGTTTGGAAGCGCGTTTGAATGCGCAATTAGAAGGCAAATCCACCGTTAACTTCCCGGCAGAACTCATTAATCCGACGCAAGCTAAAGAGCGTGCGGCTGAAATTCTGGCAGATGAACGTCAGCAGTTTAAAGTGGAAATGGCCGCGGTGAGTGCAGAAACCGGCGTGTTAAAACAGCGCATCCAACAATTGAAAGAACAAATGGCTGGCACGGATAAACAAATTCAAAGTCAACGTAATCTGGCTAATGCTTACGCTAAGGATCACCAGAACCTGCAGGATTTGTTTAATCGTAAATTGATTGGTAATCAAGAGTTGAATCAAATGGAACGTGGTGTGCTGTCGGTCAATAGTGATATTGCTGAGTTGGAAACCGCCAAATCCAGTCTTAAAGTGCAAATGGGTGAAGCCGAGCAGCAATTGGTATTGCAAAACAATAACCGTAAGAAAGAAATGGCTGACAGACTTGCACAGGTCCGTTTGAATATTGCTGATCTGAAAAATCGTCTGAATGCGGTCACCGACCGTTTATCTCGTACCACGATTGTGGCTCCTGAAAACGGTACCGTGATCGGTATGGAATATCACACCAAAGGTGGCGTTGTTCCTCCGGGTGGCAAAATTATGGAAATTGTACCGAAAATCGATGGTTTTGAAGTTGAGGCACAAGTCAATATTAGCGATATCGATAAGGTTCATGCGGGTTTAGAGGCTGATATCCGTTTCCCTGCCTTTAATTCCTCATCCTTCATGAAGGTAACACCAGGGGAGGTGATTCAAGTTTCTGCTGATACTTTCTCCAATCCCAACAACGGTGCTCAATTCTATAAGGCACGCATCAAAATCAAGCCAGAAGGAATCGCCGACTTGGCCAAGCACAAACTGGAACTGGTGCAGGGTATGCCCGCAGAAGTGGCTATCAAAACCGGTGAACGTACCTTCCTGACTTACCTGATGAAACCTGTGAATAACATGGTTAACCATGCCTTGAACGAAGATTAAACAGGGCAGTCTTGAGGCACACTGGATACTGCTACAAGGTATCCGGTGTTTGCCTGCAGTAAGGGGGCTGACTTGGCATTGCGGGCTCACAATAAGGAATAAAATCGATGTATAACAAGGCTGTTTCATCACTAGTCAAGCAAATGGCATCTTGGGATCTTACCGATCGTCAGGTATGCGACGTGGAAATGTTGTTGACTGGCGCTTTCAAACCCTTGCAAGGGTTTCTTAAACAAACCGATTATGACCGTGTTTTACATTCCATGCGCTTGGCCGATGGTCAATTATGGCCTATGCCGATTACGCTGGATGTAAGCGAAACGTTTGCCGATAACCTCAATATTGGCCAAACCATTGCCTTACGTGATAGTGAAGGCGTGTTGTTAGCATTCATGCTCATTGAAGATTGTTGGATAGCGGATAAAAAAGCCGAAGCGCAAGCGGTATTTGGTACTACTGACCCTAATCATCCTGGTGTGGATTATCTCTTGCACCGTACCGGCAAGGTTTATTTGGGCGGTAAGTTGGAAAAAGTTGAGTTGCCGCTGCATTATGATTATCGCCAATACCGGCACACGCCTGCTGAGTTAAAGGCGCGCTTTGAACAATTAGGCTGGCAACAAGTACTCGGATACCACACGCGGGAAGTGATGCATCGGGCCGAACAAGCGCTAACAGCGCAGGCGGCGGAAAGTTTACAAACTCCATTACTTATCCAGCCGGTGGTAGGGTTAGGTGGTGTAGGCCGCTCTATTGATCACTTTACCCGTGTGCGCTGTTATGAGCAGATTTTGCCTACCTATGCGCTAAGTAGCGTAATGCTCAGCCTATTACCGCTGGCGGTACGTTTGGCGGGGCCACGCGAAGCCTTATGGTATGCCCTCATCCGCAAAAATTATGCCTGTACCCATTTCATTGTACAGGAAAGTTTAGGCAGTCCGGTTACTGAAGAAGGGGCTGAATCTTTCTACCACCCGGCTGCTGCACCATTACTGGTTAACGAATATGCCGAGGAAATCGGTATAAGCATTGTCACACCCGCTGCTATGCAGTACGTACCTGCTCTGCAAGCCTATCGACCAGTAAATGAAATTAGCACTTCTGAAGCGGCTTTAGCCTTATCTGCGGGCGAATTCCAGCGTTATTTGCATGAAGATTTGCCGGTACCGGAGTGGTTTGCCTATCCGCAAGTCATGGCCGAACTGAAGAAAACTTACCCACCACGCCATTTACAAGGCTTGACCATATTTTTTACCGGTTTATCAGGTGCGGGCAAATCCACGGTCGCTAATGCCTTACGCATTAAGTTATTAGAAATGGGTGGACGGCCTGTTACCTTGCTAGATGGTGATGTGGTACGCAAAAACTTATCTAGTGAGTTGTCTTTTTCCAAGGAACATCGTGATCTGAATATCCGCCGCATTGGTTATGTTGCCAGTGAAATTACCAAAAATGGCGGTATTGCTATTTGTGCACCGATTGCACCGTATGCTGCTATTCGTCGCGAAGTGCGTGAAACTATCAGTGCAGTGGGTGGGTTTGTGGAAATTCACGTGGCTACACCGTTAAGTGAATGCGAACGGCGTGACCGTAAAGGCTTGTATGCTAAAGCCCGCGCGGGGTTGGTAAAGGGTTTCACGGGTATTGATGACCCCTATGAAGTTCCCGTTAATCCGGAAATGGTGCTCGATACCACGGCCTTAACACCGGATGATTGTGCGCAACACATTTTACAAAAACTAACCCAATTAGGGTTTATTAAAAACAATTAAGCTTACGGTCTTAAATCGTTAGCTTAATACCATTGATTGTTTTTTAATCTATTTGCCTAAATAACTTCACCTTGAATTAAGTGTGAAGTTAATCACAGACTAAGTGCATAAGTTTCCATAAAGTACCATTAATTGGCCTATATTGGAAATTTATCAATGAAGCACATTTGCCACATTCTGACCACTTTTCAGCAGCGCGCTAGTATTACACGCCGCACCACCGCTATATTAAAAGAGTGTGTTGCCCAAGGTTTTCAAACTTCATTGATTATTGGCGCGGATAATGATGCACCTCCGATTGAAGGTGTAGAAACCATTATTATTCCTGGTTTGCATAAACATGTATCACCGGCAAATGATTTAAAAGCTTATCAAGCCTGTAAAAAAGTTTTGCAGCAATTAAAACCAGATATTGTACATACTCATCAAGCAAAAGCAGGTGTATTAGGCCGATTAGCAGCAAGTAAAATCAATAAAACACCCCATATTTTACATACTATTCACGGGCCTACGTTTCCACAACATTTACCGGCTACACCTCGGCTGGTTTATCGTAATTTAGAGCGTTTAACCGGTAGAGTAACCGATAAATTTGTCTTTATTGGTGAGGAACTTAAACAAGAATATATCCAAGCCGGTGTTTGCCATGAAGATAATAGTGTGATTATCAGAACCGGTAAACCGGATAATTTATTGAATCGTAAGCCTATTAGCGATAGTGAGCGGGAAAAATTACGTCAAGAATTGTGTTCCGGCCAATCACCACACTATTTAATGACTTATATAGCCCGTATTGTACCGGGTAAACAACATGAACATGCTATTGAAATCTTGCATCAATTGCGTGCGCAAGGATTGGATGTGCATTTGTCTTTTGTCGGTAAAGCCCTTATTGAAAAAGAACTTGATTATGAACAACGTTTAAAAACGATGGTCAGGCAATTAGGGCTTGAAGCTTATGTACATTTCTCAGGCTTTTATAACAATGTTTATGATGTGATGGAAGCCTCCGATCTTGTGATTATGACGTCTAGTTATGAAGGGCTTTCTAATATCGTCATTGAATCCATGTTATTAAAAATCCCTGTTATGGCCTATGAGGTTGCAGGCTTAAAGGAATTGTTTGGCTCTCAATTTGAACAATTTACCGTTAAACAGGGAGATATTCAGGGTTTTGTTAATAAGGCAGCTGGGATTTTACGTATGGGGTATACCCGGGACATTTATCTGCCTGAAATTGTCGAGCGTCTTCGTGCCGAGCATCAATTAAAAACGATGCTGGAACGTAAGATGAATCTTTATCGCACACTAAACTGAGGGGAAGTCTGATGGAACGTGTTTTTATTGAGCAAGATTATCTGGCTAATTTGCCAGTTCACAGCGGGTCTGTTCCAAATGCCACTTTATCAATGCGTTTGCTGGATATTGTTTTGGCTGCGATAGGTTTGGTGGTGACTTCACCTCTATTTATTATTGTAGCGTTGCTTATTTGGTTTGAAGATAAAGGCAATGTCTTGTTTACGCAAAAGCGTTTGGGTTTGGGTAAACAAGAATTCACTCTGATCAAATTTAGAAGTATGTATGTGGATGCAGAAAAAGGGAGACCTCAGTGGGCACAAAAAGATGATCCACGAGTTACTCGTGTTGGACGCGTTTTACGTCAATTGCACTTAGATGAGTTACCACAATTGTGGAATATTTTAAAAGGTGATATGGCGATTGTAGGCCCTCGGCCTATTCGGGCACATTTGGCCGAACCTTTGATTGAACTGGATTTTCGTTATAATTATCGTTTTATGGCTAAACCTGGTTTAACTGGTATGGCACAACTGTATGCACCTTATGGTTCTACTATCGAAGATCAATTAAAAAAAGTACCTTATGACTTGCAATATTTCCAAAAATTTGGTTTCTGGAAATATATTAATGTTATTGCTTTGACTGGCTGGCGTCTAATTACAACCGGAAAATCCGGTAACGAATAAATCATTGTTAAGGGGGCTAAAAACATGAATAATCCGCCAATTATTATTATGGGTTTCGGACGCTCAGGTACGACATGGGTTTCTGATATTATCTCCAAAAGTCTTGGTGGGTTAATCCTGTTTGAGCCTTTTCATCCAGCTGTTTTAGTGAATGCCGAGGATTTTCTGTATGCATCAGGAAATCCTGCCTTACTAGATCAAGCCATTAATTATAGTGATTGGATATTAGCAGGTAATAACCCAGATCGCTGGCTGTTACGCAATCATTTGCCACGCGATTTAGATCATACTGATCCGGGTTTTGAAGCGGAGCTATGGAAAGAATGTCAGATTATTGGCTATAAGGAAATTCGCCTGAATTTGATGCTAGCTGAACTGCGTCAAAGTAAGCGTTATCGTTTAGTGTTCACAATTCGCCATCCGCTAGCAGTTCTAGCTTCCATTAAGAAACGCACACGTTTTTGGCTTGAGTTTGGTTTTGATCTTCATTATCAAAAATTTTTAACAGAAACGTTTTATAATAAAAAGTATAAATCCTCCTGTATTCAGGCTAAGCAGCATTGGTTAAATAAAGTTGCTACTCCTCTCGAGAAAGCTGCTTTAATGTGGGCAGTTACCCATGAATTGCTCAAAGATGAGTTGGAAGCTAAGGATGTTTATTTGCTAAATTATGAAAAGCTGTATGCCGAACCTTTTGCTGAAACGCATAAGTTATTGGAATTTTTAGGATATTCAGGGCGTAACTTGCACCCATCGTATCTGTTTACCCCTTCTATGACGACGCATAGAACTTTACATGGTGGCACAGATATGGAAACTTACCGTCAGCAGACAAGCGTGTTTTTTTGGGAAGGTATTCTGAATAACCACGAATTACCAACTATCTGTCAGATACTTAAGGATTTTAGCGGGCCTATTCATTTTGAATTACCTTTTTAATATGCAAGCGTTGGCACTTGGGCAAGAAAAACCAACATTCACTGTTTTTGACATCAGTGTGCTATTTTTTCTGTTCATTGTGCCGTTTTTTCCTTTACCCAAAACAGTGCTAGGCTTTTTAGCACCATTGAGTGTTATTTTTTTATTTGGTTTTTTAGTATTACAGATTGCTACTCGTAAAATTGATCTACAACTGGATATTAATATAAATACCGTTATTGTATGTTTTTTTCTATTAATTGTATTTGATTTGATCAATGGTATGCGCTTTGAATCTTTGGTCGAATTTAAATATGTGTTTGCTCGTGTAACAACGCTAATAGTAACACTCTTAGTCGTCAGTTATTTACAAAATAACCCGCAGCATGGCATTAAATGGGTAATGCTAGCTATTTTATTCAGTGCAGTTGTGGTATCTATATTAATTATACTAGAAGGTTTTGGGCTGGTTTCAACAGGTATTCATTCTGAAATGGGTAGACGTTTATTTGGTATTCGTATTCCTATTCGAAAAGCAACAGGTGTGCCATTAAGTGATGGTAAATTGGGTACACTGTTAATACCTTCTCTAACCATGTTGTTAATTCCAGGTTTATTGAGTGAATGGCTGCATAAACGTTGGCGTTTATTATTTATTTTTTTATTAGTGGTTGGCATTTTAATCATGCAATCCCGTAGTGGTTGGTTAGGATTATTTGCTGGCTGGGCTTTTCTGATAGCTTACTATATTAATCGTAGTAAATATATTGCCTTTCATTTATTAGCTATGACCTTAATGGCAGGGATACTGTTTTTTTCACCAGTAGGGGAAGCGATTTTTGCTGGGTTTGTCGGGGAGGGTATTCAAGCTCAAAGTGCCTCAGGACGTTTACTAGGTGCGCAACAAGCATTAGCTGCGAGTACTTCTAGTTTTATTTTAGGTCAGGGTCATGGTATAGTTTTTATTGAAAATGAAATTGGCAAAATTCATATTATCCATAATCTGTTTCTGGATCAGTTGACAGCTAATGGTATTGTGGGTTTATTAGTATTGTTATTTGTTTATGGCTTTTTTCTGTGGCTGATTGGGGTGGCATTACGCAAAGCCAGTAAAAACTCGTTTGCTGAGCGGTATTTGCTATGGCTAGTAGCTGCATGGTTGAGTGTTTTTGTAGAACAAAACCTTTACCGTGGTTTTTATAATGAGTATATAGCTATCTATTTGGGAATAGCATTGTATGGCGCATGGCATTTGACGATTAAAATGAAATCGTAATAGTTATTTAAGGGCTAAGGGATTTATGCAAAAGGCATGTTTTATTATATCGCTGGATTGTGAAGGCAAATGGGGATTTGCTGATCGTATCGGGCCTTCTCATGATCAGGTATTAACACATCAGAACCTGCATAAGGCTTATGATAGTATTTTACGAACCTTAGCCGATTATAATCTTAAGGCTACTTTTGCATTTGTGGCAGCTTTTACCTTAAGTGAACAAGATTATTTACGCCAAAAAATATGGTTCTCTGAACGTTTATTTGCGGGTAAAAATTGGTTAGATCATTTTAAACGTCAAGTAGAGCAAGAAAATAATACTGAAGGCTGGTTCGCACCGGATATTTTTGCCCGTGTTCGAGAACACCAACAACATGAAATTGCCACACACGGTTTTACCCATTTACCTTTTCAAGAATCCCTAACTTCTCGGGACGCTATTGAAAAAGAGCTAGCAGGCATTAATGCTTGGGCAACTTGGCAAGGGCTGGATATTAAAACCATGGTGTTTCCACGTAATCGTGTGGGTTACACGGATTTATTGGCTGAAGCGGGTATTCAGGCTTATCGGGATATGCCGTTGTATTTTGATATGAAGCCGCGTTGGGCTGCTGAGGCTTTAAAATATATTGAAGGCACTGTTTCCCAACCTCACCCTAAAGCCGCTTCACCTTTAAAAATTCCCGGTGGTAGTTTAATGGCATTCCGTCGCCAATATCGTTTACCGCCCAATTTTATGATTTTAAAACGTTGGCAGGCTATTATTGATCATGCGGTAGAACATAAACAGGTGGCTCATTTATGGATGCATCCACATAACATGATTGATGGTTTGGATCAGGCTTGGCTATTCCGTGAGATTTTAAAATACGCATCTGGTTATATAAAAAAAGGCCAATTGCATAATTTAACCCAACAGGATTATTGGAGTGCGTACCGTGGCTAATATAAAATCGTGGAAAAAAGTAAAAGCCTGGTTGGGTAGAAGCTCCATGGGTAAGCAGATAACAGCTTTGTTAGGGCCGCAGGCTGCCCCGCAAAAGTGGGTGTTTGTGCTGGGATGCTACAATTCTGGCACGACTTTGTTGAGTACAGTGCTGTCGCGTCATCCTGATGTCGCTTCATTGCCTACCGAAGGCGCGTTTCTTACCGATGGTATGCAGACTCCGGAAGCATGCGGTTGGGTACGTATGTGGCATAAGTGTTTGCCACAATTGGAACAAACTGCCCAAACCGATGCGGCTATTGCTAAGCGCATCCAGCGCAGTTGGGGCTTTTGGTATGACAAACGTAAGCCGGTGTTTTTGGAAAAGTCGATTTCCAATGTGGCGCGGGTCAGTTTTCTCGAGAAATATTTCCAGCCTGCTTATTTCATCTACATTGTGCGTAATGGTTATACCGTTTCGGAAGGGATTCGGCGTAAATCGCCGGTAAGTAAGGCTAATACCGCGATCACCACTGAGCGTTACCCGATTGAATTGTGTGCGCAACAATGGGTGGAAAGTGATCAATATCTACAAGCACATGCGGATAAGTTACAACGCTTATTGGTGATTCAGTATGAAGAACTGGTGGAGAGCCCAGATAAAATATTGGCACAAGTGTGCGATTTTATTGGTATTTCCGCCGAGCCACTTAAAGATATTCAACAACAGACTCTTTCAGTAACAGGTTATAATTCGACCATTCAGAATATGAATGCGTCTAGCCTCAAGCGTTTGAGTGGTGAAGATATTGCCAAGATCAATGCCGTAGCTGCGGAAAGATTAGCTCATTACGGCTATCAGGTGCTCTAACATGAGCAAAAACCTGTTTAAATCGGTATCGATGGTTTTGATTCTGCGCTTAGCCTCGGCAGGCGTGTTATTCCTATTTTTTGTGTTTTTGTCGCGGCAGTTAGGCAAACATGAAGTAGGACTATTTTTTCTGGGTTTTGCAGCCACTTCTATTTTATCCGGTTTAGGTTCTTTGGGGTTGTACCGTATTGTGGTGCGATTGCTAGGTGCGCATGATCAACCGCAGGAGGGTTATTTACGCGGCACTATTATTAGCCGTGCCTTGCTCGCGGTAACAGCCGCTTCAAGTGTGGGCGCGCTAGGTTTGGCTTTGCTGGCAAACCCTGTGGCGCATTGGTTTTTCCAGCAGCCGGAATTAGTGCCTATTTTGCGCATTATGGCGCTGGCTATTGTGCCTATGACGATTTCCATGACTTGCGGCAATATGTTGGAAGGTTTGAATAAGCCATTAGCGACGGTGGTAGTGCTAAACCTGTTATTGCCGCTGTTTTCTTTATTAGCCGGTAGTGTGTGGTGGTGGCAAGGTCAATTGCAGTTTGCCTCGCAAGGGGCGTGGATTTTTGTGGCGGGTAATATTGCCACCATGCTAGTTGCTTTGCGTTTGGTGTATAGCCTTTACCAGTCCGGCCGCCAAATTGATCAAGAGTTGCCACTAACGGTTACTCGTGAACAGTTATGGTCGGGTACAACGGCTTTAGTGCTGATTATGCTGACGGATCAAACCATTCGTTGGGCAGGACAAATTGTCACCGGTATGTGGTTATCCGCAGGCGATGTAGCGGTACTGGCCACTGCACACCGTACCGCCGCTTCATTAGGATTAATCTTACAGGCCATTAATAAGGTGGTATCGCCGCGTTTTGCTGCCTTACACAAGCGTGGCGAATACGAGCAAATTTGGCCTGTACTGGTGCATACCATTAAAGTTTCTACAGGGTATGCATTACCCGCTTTTATCTTAATGGTGCTATGCTCTTCATGGTTAATGGCGATTTTTGGTAAAGGTTTCAGTCAGTTCTGGTATATCTTGGTGATTTTATCGCTAGGTTATCTGGTGAATGCGGTGACTGGGCCGATTGCACAATTGCTGATTATGGTTGGGCAGGAAAAGTTACTGCGGAATATTACCTTTCTGACAGGGCTGTTTGCATTGGTCGCTACCGTAGCCTTAACCGCTATAGGAGGATTAGTGGGCAGTGCGCTGGCTACTTGTCTGGTACTCATTATTCAAAATACGGTCGTGCTGGGGCACGTAAGTCGGCTTTATAGGGCTAAAGCCGTACCGGTACATTCTTAGGGGAAGCATTTATCATGTTAATAAATAAAAACTGGCGGCGTTGGGTTGGTACAGTCGGTTTGTGTTCATTACTCGGTTGTACCCAGTTAGCACAAGCCGGTGTGGTCAAACGCTTTGTGCCAGAATCCAGTACGTGGGCTACGTTAGCACCTAGTGTCGAGTTGGAAACCGCTAGCAATGCGTCTGAATCCTTGTTATTGCGTTTAGACGCAATGGAAGGCAAAAATGCCCAGATTAATTGGGTTGCGCAAAGTGTTTCCAATATTAGTTTACAGACTTATCAAGTCATCCAGGGGACAGCGACTAGCGGGGCGATGGATGCTTTGCAACCGCTGGCTAACAATGCCACCACCAGTATTCAAAGCAATACCAACCAATTACTGATTAAAGCCTCTATCCCCGCCGGTACTCCCGCAGGTACTTATCGCTGGATAGTACAGGTGCTGGAAAATCGTGTTGTTAGCTATCGCGGTGAACTAAAAGTGACCGTCTATCCACTGACTTTGGATAAACCTAACATTACTTTACAAGGCAATTTGTTATTCAAGCGTACCGATATTCCGGATGCAATAGTGCAATCCTTGTTACAGAAGATGCGTGCCTATGACTTCAATTCGGTGATTCTGCCCAAGCAATATCTGAAAAGTGACGCTTTAAGCCCGTTAGAACAATATGTTTTGGATAATTTCCAGACGGTTCGTTTGTCATCTCGTGCACAATTTTCGCGTAATAGCACCTTGTCTGACACATTAGTCAGTGCAGGTTTGACCCGGGCGCAATGGTTGAATGAGGAATGCAATTACATCAATACGCTTGCTAGCAAACTGAGAAACCGTAGCAAGCTAGGCAATAACTTTGTGTATAAGTTATGGGATGAGCCATTGCCGATAAATTATCCAGAGGTGGCTTATAGTTACAGCAGTGTCCGCCAATGTGCGCCGGGCATTGCCTTGGAATTGACCGAAGAACCCGCCGCTGCCTTAGGTGATATTGCGGATATCTGGACAGTCAATATCAATGCCTTGAGTGAAAATGCGGTGAAAACGGCTAAACAGCAACGTGACCGCATTTATCTATACGCTAACCGTTTTCATGATATTCAGGGTAATCCACAACGTATCCGCAGCCTAGGCTGGCTCATGGGTTACTTTGGTATCGAGGGTTATCATTTTTGGTCAGTATCCGATTGGGATAACGGTTCTTTTATTCAATCTATCGGTGAAACTGGCAATGAAGAGCGTGGAACCTTGTTCTATTGGGACCCGGCTAGCAATCAAATTTTAGCGTCTTTGCGCATGGAAATGTTCCATCAGGGCTTGGATGACATGCAGCTACTGGCCAAAGTTAAAAGCTGTGCAGCCAATCCTGCGTTGAAAAACAGTGCATCCGCTGCCCAATTGCTACAACGTTTGACTCAAGTGATGCAGCAATGGAATTTCAATGCCGCTAATGCGCCGGTGCCTGCATGGCAGATTTATCGCAAGGAACTATTAACCAATGCGGTTGCCTGTAATGAGGTCAAAATGCGCAGACCTTTGGCATTGACCCCATAAAGGCGACTGCTGTGTACTAACGGTTTTTCAGGGCTTTAAACAATTATGTACAGATTATTCGTTACCATAGCTTATCGCAAGTGGTTGATCTTGCTGATAACGTTACTGATCTTTGCGGTGGTAGCAGGCATTACCTTTATGACTGCGCCTATGTATAAGGCAACGGCATCGTTTCGATTAGCACCAGAGGCGACGGATTTTCTGAAATACCCGACCACGGGTGAAGCGTTTAAGCTCAATGAAAGCGCTTTTTATAAGACACAATATGAAATCCTCGGCAGCGAATTGCTTGCCGAGCGTGTTATTGACAAGCTGAAACTAACGCAAGCGCAGATTACTCGCCAAAGTGTGCTCGCGCGTTTAGGCCTAGGTGCGCAACAGCCTGACACCGTAGACCCGCTCAAACTGCAAGCGGAACTCATGAAAACCTTCCAAAATCAGTTGCAAGTGTTACCCGTGGATAATTCGCAGATTGTGTATGTGAGTTTTTCCTGTCCGGATAAAACGCTAGCGGCACAAGTGGCTAATACCTTTGTAGAGGAATACCGCCGCTTTAGCATTGATGATTATGAAGGCAATATTAAACAGGCTAAAGAAAAAATTATCGGTAAAATCAATGATGTTAGGGCTTCTTTGCAAAAAACGGAAGCCAGTTTACAACGCTTTACCGCCTCGCGTGACATGGTTGTGACCAAGGATGACACCAATCCTTATATTGAAAATATGGTCAAGCTAGATCAAGAAGTGATTCAGGCGGAAAAAGACCGCATTGTGGCCGAAACCGAGTTACAAAAATCCTCTAACAGTGCGGTGAGTAGCACTAATGGAGTGCTCACCAATCAATTCATGCAAACGCTGAAATCCCGTTTGGCCGAATTGCAGGCGGATTATCAGAAAAAACTCGAAATCTACAAACCTGATTACCCTGCCATGCTGCAATTGCGTCAGCAGATTAGTGAAACTGAAAGCAAATTGGCGCAAGAAACGGCTAAGTTCCAGCAAAATCTACAGCTTTCTTATGAAGCCAGCAAAAAGCAGGAAGCTGAAATCAAGAAATTGATGGAGAAATCCAGCAAGAAATACCAGACCTATGTTGCCAATATGACCACTTACAATGAATTGCGGCGTGATTTGGATGTGGAAAAGGCTTTGTATGACAGTTTGCTAACCCGTTTGAAAGAGATTGATGCCGCTAATGGCATCAATGCTAATAATATTGCCACGCTTGAACAGGCTTCAATACCACAGCTGGCTTATTCCCCCAATTATTTGGTGAATCTGAGTATGGGGGGAGTGATTGCGTTACTCATGGGGATTAGTGTGGCGGGTATTTTGGATTTCCGTGATAAAACCGTGAAGATTCGCGAGGACATTCAAACCCTATTACCCGGACAGAAATCGGCTCTGTTGGAAAAGCTTGACCAACGTATGTTAATCAAAGCTAGCCCTGGTGAAACCCGCTTTCTGCCTTCACGCAACACGCTGGTTTCCTTACAGGCTGGGCGAGTACGCGACAGTCTGAAAGTCCTGAGCTTGTTGGCATTAGGTGAAGACAAGCGTCATGTGGCGTTTATGCATAACTTGCTGGCTTTTTTCCTGCAACGGGAATTAAAAGTGGTTCTGTTGGCTTTGGATGAAGACCATGCTGCGGTTAAAAAGCTGTTTAAACTGAATGAGGCCGATAGTTTTTTCATTGGTGAGTCAGTTAGCCCTATTGCCGTTAATCAGACCAATCAAAAAAATCTGTCAATTTCTCTGCTCAAGGCCGATGAAGTATTTTCGGTGTTTAATCGTGCCAACCATTTTCCTCAATTAATTAATGGTCTTTTAGGCAGTTATGATCTAGTTTTCATTTTATCTAGTGATGTCAAAATGCACCCGGAAGTGATTCCGGATTTGGATATCAGCGATATGATTTTGGTCAATGTGCTGAAACGGCAAACCTTAATAACCGATTTGGAACGGTTGGTAACTCAACTGGAACGTCTGCCTAATAGCAACTTTTGTGTGTTGCACGATTTGGAAACATAAAAAGCGCGGCTATAAAGCCGCGCTTATCTTTGCAGTGTCAACGAGCGGGAAGGAGTGGCTTCAGGGTGCTCGTTTTATCAAGCTGATAATGAATAATAGGATAACTGCACCAATGACAGCCCATATAAAGGTGCCTAACAAGCCGCCTAGATGAATACCCAAAGCTGGAGAAAGCAGTCCGCCAACAAATGTACCGATAATAGCACCGACGATCCCCACGATGATATTACCGACCAGACCAAAGCCTGCTCCTTTCATAATGATACCAGCAAGCCAGCCAGCTGCTGCACCAATAGCTAGCATGACAATAAGTTGGACAATATCAGCACCCATAATTGAACTCCTTTATTAAACTGTGATTTGTATTTAGGCCTGTGCCAAAAATGATTATAGGAAGAAATTCCGGCCTTTATTGTGTAATTGTATTTATTTGAGGTATTAACGGTGGTGTTGGGCAGATCAAGAGGTTGTCAAGGCTTCACAGGAATTATCAGGGTTTACTAGAGCAAAATTGATGAGTTGTATTAGACTTGCGTCCATTTGTTAACGAGTAGAAGAAAGTGTATGGAATGGTTGTGGGATATTAATATCTGGAGTTCGTTAGTGACCTTGACGGTACTCGAGATTGTTTTGGGCATAGACAATATTATATTTTTGACGCTGTTGGTAGGTAAAGTCCCTAAAGAAAAACAAGAGTTTGCACGTCGCTTTGGTTTATTGGCGGCTATGGGTACCCGTATTCTCCTGTTGGTGTCAGTCGCTTGGCTAGCACGTTTGGTTGAGCCTTGGTTCAGTATCGCCGGACATGATGTTTCCGGACGTGATTTAGTACTGCTCGGTGGTGGTTTATTCCTAATTTATAAAGCGGTTATGGAAATTCATGGCAGTTTAGAAGGTGGTGATGAGACTCATGGCCCTGCCCATATTGCCCAGTCATTACCCTTGGTGATTGCACAAATTGCTGTCATTGACATTGTTTTTTCTCTGGATTCCGTGATTACGGCGGTAGGGCTGGCGGATCATGTACTGGTTATGATTGCTGCGATTGTGATTGCTATTAGTGTCATGATGTTTGCTGCTAAGCCTATTGGTGATTTTGTGGAAGAACACCCTACTGTGAAAATGCTAGCACTGGCTTTCTTGGTGATGGTAGGTGGTGCACTGGTAGCTGAAGGCATGGGTGAAGAAATTCCTAAAGGGTATTTGTACTTTGCGATGGCATTCTCGTTTGGTGTGGAAATGCTCAATCTGCGTATGCGCAAAAAGACAAATAATGCCGAAACCGTGCATCTGCACCAGATTTATGACGATGAGCGTAAAGAGGCAGAAGCTGAAACTCAGCCATCTTCCGCCAATGCTTTGAAGTAAGTCATGCGGGTTGTTTGCGTATGACGCGGGTTGTCATGACAACCCTATTGAGCGCGGTTCTGTGCTTTTTGCCGTCCTTAGCGGGGGCGCAAGAGCACGGGCCGCGTCTTGCAATTTGCAGTTCGTTGATTCTTGCTCCGCAAACAGTGAATGGTATTCCCTTGCATGAATTATCGGGACTGGCTTGGGATGCTGATGAAAACCTGTTGTATGCCATCACCGATAAAGGTCATCTGTTTCATTTTCGTTTGATACTGGATGGTAATCATCTGGAAACGGTCGAACCGGTCTACGCGGCTATGTTAACCGATATGGCGGGAGAGCCGATTAAAAAGACTCGGCGTGATTCTGAGGGTTTAACGGTATTGAATGCAACTAATGGCAAACATGGTGATACCCAACTGGTTATTGCTTTTGAGGGGGTGCCACGCTTGATTCGTTTCACGCCACAAGGCCATGCCCTTATGAATATTCAGTTACCCAAAGAATTACAGAATCAGCATGCCTATCGCAGTGGTAATACTTCTCTGGAATCCGTAACCTATCATCCACGTTATGGCTTTGTTACGGCTCCGGAAAGATCCCTGAAAAACTATCCCCTTAATGTACACACCCTATATTCCACCAAAGGTCAGCGTTGGTCATTTTTAGCTTACCCGGCTGTTAATAGTGGGATTAGTGCGCTAGAAGCTTTGCCCAATGGCAATATGCTCATGATTGAACGGTCTTGGTCGGGCCTCATGAATCCGTTTGTATTGGCTTTGCGTTATGTGGATTTCCAGCAATGTGCCCCTGCTGGTGTCTGTCAGGCGCAAGATTTGTATGTATCATCCAGCTATTTGTTTATTGATAACTATGAAGGCCTCACCCATATTAAAGGCAACCAGTATTTAATGGTTAGTGATGATGGAAACAGTAGTTTTCTCAATACTAAGCTAACCCTGTTTACCTTGGATTTGGCGGAGTAAGGCATGACTGGCAACCGAAATATAAACCTATTCTTATGGCTATTGCTGGGCATTTTATTAGTGTGGGTAGCTCAACCGGTATGGACTCCATGGTTTTTACCCCCAAGTGCTGCTGTCCAACCTCGTATGGTGCAGGCAAGGGGCGATTTGGCTGCTGATGAACAAAATACCATTAACGTGTTTGAGCAGAACAGTCCTTCCGTGGTGTATATCACCACTGTCGAACGGGTATTAAATGTTTGGACACGGGATGTCCGCGAAGTGCCTAGCGGTACAGGCAGTGGTTTTGTTTGGGATAAAACGGGTTATATTGTTACCAATAATCACGTGGTAGAGGGGCATAAAACGGCCAAAGTACGTTTGTCTGATCAACGCGTGTTGGATGCGGTAGTCGTCGGGACAAGCCCTGAGCATGATCTGGCGGTTTTGAAATTAAAAGATGCTAAGGATGCTTTGCCGCCGGTACAGGTGGGTGCTAGCAATAATTTGCAAGTAGGGCAGAAGGTATTTGCGATTGGCAATCCATTTGGTTTGGATCATACCCTGACCTCAGGGATTATTTCTGCCCTAGGACGTAGCTTGGAAGATGAAGATGGCGGTTCTAATAGCAGTATGAATGGCCTGATTCAAACCGATGCGGCTATTAACCCCGGTAACTCCGGTGGCCCTTTATTGGATAGTGCTGGGCGCTTGATTGGGGTAAATGTGGCGATTTATAGCCCTTCTGGTGCTTCTGCAGGGATTGGTTTTGCCATTCCGGTGGATACGGTTAATCGGGTAGTGCCGCGTTTGATCAAAGAGGGTCGTTATACCCGTCCGGCGTTGGGTATTACGATGAATGACGGGGTTAGCCAGAAAATTACCGATAAGTTGGATACTACCGGTGTATTGGTGCTGAATGTCGCTCCGGATAGTCCAGCAGCGCGTGCAGGGATTCGTGGCACCCAATTGACGGATAATGATGAGCTTGTACTAGGGGATATTGTTCAGGCAATTGATGATAAACCCATCAAAACTATTAGTGATTTAACCGAAGTGCTGGATAATTATTCGTTAGGTAGCAAAGTACGTATTAAATTATTACGCGATGGCAAAGAAGAATTGGAATTAGAAGTAACGCTCGATTTGCTAAAATAGTTTCTCTATCCTTAATCTCATTCACTTAGGGCTCTTTGTTGGGCCTTTTTTTATGTTTCGTAATGAGTAAAAGTTCTTCTTAACCACAGCCTACAAGATCATAGGCTTTTATTAGGTTAGATTGGTTTCTTGCTAGGGGGCGGGGAGTAGAAAATTGAGTGGGTTTGACAAGATAGAAGGTTAGTTCTATTGGCAATTAATTTTATAAATTCCTTAGAGAAAAAAACATAATTGGTACTTGGCTTTATTAGTATTATATTAACTGTACTGAATCTCCTTATCTTGTTGACTTGGTTGAGAGGTCGTTCAGTTTTTTGCCTCTGGTTCCCCTGTTCCAGGGGCATATTTATTTTAGGCTAAATAAAAAATAATTAAATTAGTGTATAAATTTGAGCATTATTAGGCTTAATATTCTTATATTTTTGTAAGTTTAATGAAATAAGTCTGGGCTTAAATTCCTCTGGATTTATAAACCTTGAAAGTTTATAAATGAGAGCTGCTATTCACAGCTCTCATCATTAAACCAGATTAAATCTGCTGATAAATTTTGCTACCGGTTTTCAGGAATTCAATGGATTTTTCTTCCATACCTTTCTCCAGCGCCGATTGCTCATTAACACCTTGTTTAGCGGCATATTCGCGTACATCTTGAGTGATTTTCATCGAGCAGAAGTGCGGGCCACACATGGAGCAGAAATGCGCAACTTTAGCCGATTCTTTTGGTAAGGTTGCATCATGGTATTCGCGCGCGCGGTCTGGGTCTAAACCTAAGTTAAATTGGTCTTCCCAACGGAATTCAAACCGCGCTTTCGACATAGCATTATCACGCAATTGCGCACCCGGCCAACCTTTAGCTAAATCCGCCGCGTGGGCGGAAATTTTGTAGGTAATAATTCCCACACGTACATCTTCTTTGTTGGGCAAGCCTAAATGCTCTTTCGGCGTGACGTAACACAACATCGCGCAACCGTACCAGCCGATATTAGCTGCACCAATGCCCGAAGTAATGTGGTCGTAACCGGGGGCGATATCCGTGACCAATGGCCCAAGTGTATAAAACGGCGCTTCAAAACAGTCGCGCAGTTCCTTATCCATATTTTCTTTGACCATGTGTAAGGGCACATGGCCGGGACCTTCGATCATGACCTGAACATCGTGTTGCCAAGCGATTTTGGTGAGTTCACCCAAGGTTTCAAGCTCGGCAAATTGCGCGCGGTCATTCGCATCAGCGGCAGAACCGGGGCGTAAGCCATCGCCTAAGGAGAAGCTCACGTCGTAAGCCTTCATAATCTCGCAGATGTCTTCAAAATGCGTGTACAGGAAGTTTTCCTTGTGATGAGCCAAACACCATTTGGCCATAATAGAGCCACCACGCGAGACAATACCGGTGACACGATCCGCCGTCAGTGGCACATACGCCAAACGCACACCGGCATGAATGGTGAAATAATCCACGCCTTGTTCAGCTTGCTCAATGAGGGTGTCGCGGAAGATTTCCCAGGTTAAATCTTCAGCTTTACCATGCACTTTTTCGAGTGCTTGGTAAATTGGCACAGTGCCAATCGGCATTGGCGCGTTACGCAGAATCCATTCGCGGGTTTCGTGGATGTTTTTGCCTGTGGATAAATCCATCAAGGTATCGCCGCCCCAACGCGCTGACCACGCCATTTTTTCCACTTCTTCCTCAATCGAGGAAGTGACCGCCGAGTTACCGATATTGGTATTGATTTTGACGCGGAAATTGCGCCCGATAATCATCGGTTCAAGTTCGGGGTGATTAATGTTCGCTGGAATAATCGCTCGTCCTGCGGCGACTTCAGCACGTACGAATTCGGGGGTGATTTCAGCGGGTAAATTCGCACCCCACGCATGCCCTTGGTGTTGACGCAGCAATTTGGCGTAACGCGGGTCTGCGCGTAATTCCTGTAATTTCAGATTCTCGCGGATGGCCACATACTCCATTTCTGGGGTAATAAGACCTTGGCGAGCGTAGTGCATTTGTGTGACATTTTTACCGGCTTTAGCCCGACGCGGTGCACGCAAATGCGCAAAGCGTAAATGTGCTAAACGCGCATCATTCTGGCGGGCTTGCCCGTATTCGGAAGTAGGGCCGTCTAAGGCTTCGGTATCGCCGCGTTCCAGGATCCAATTCAAGCGTACGTCAGGAATACCTTCTAATAGGTTGACCGTTACGTTTGGGTCAGTGAAGGGGCCAGAAGTGTCATAAACCGGAATCGGTGGGTTTTCTTCAAAGCCAAAACTGGCGGAAGTCGGGTGTTGATCAATTTCACGCATACCCACGCGAATATCAGGGCGTGAGCCTTGTACGTAGACTTTACGCGAATTAGGGAAGGGTTTAGTAACCGCGGTGGATAATTCGGCGGTTTTCTTCAGAAAGGATTCGGGTATTGCGCTCATGTGCTCTCTCCTCGGGCGCAAAGACACGCTCCGGGGGAGCATTCCCTGCGCCGGTATGATCCGTATCAGGTTCCAAGGGTGTAATCTCAGCTTGCAAGGCAAGCACCCCTAGCTCATTAGAGCTCGCACTGTAACAGATTCGCTCACACTCGGGTATAACCCGTGAAACTCGCCCAGAATTATTCAGCCCATCATGCATCTGGTGGGCCCTTGTCTACCTAAATAGCACCCCTAGGCAAGTTAAACCTATTTTAACCAAAGGTGGCTTAATAAAGGCTAATGCGCTCGCACCACAAGCACATCGCAATTCGCCCCTTTAACAACTGCATTGGCGGTGGAACCTAAAAAGCCTAAGAATCCCTTTCTGCCACTATGGCCGACAATAATCAGGTCAACGTGATTGGCTTCTGCCATGGTTAAAATAGTATCGGTGGCAAAGCCGGGTTCAATCCACTGATGAACTGTATCGGGGAGTTCAAGACGTTTCACCAGCAGTTGCATTTGCTGACGGGCATTATCAATGGCTTGTTGTTCAACTTCTTCGCTCATGACTAATACGCTCGGTTCGCCAAACGGTTCGCCCATTAGGGGCACATCTTGTACCACATGTAATAAGCTCAAGCGTGCATTGGAGATGGCAGCCATTTCTTTGGCATGCTCAACGATGGAGGGGGCAAGCTCTGAAAAGTCTACCGAGGCCATAATATGTTGATAACGTTTCATCACTGAAGTCTCCTGTCAATCTAGGGATCAGTATGTATACTTTATAATTTTAATCCGTCGAGGCATAGGCATGTTCAACTGGATAGTAAACCGTGTAACCGATATTTTACTGGCCTTTGCTGTTGCTACCCTTATTCTGGGCTATGCCGCCTACCATTATCCAGAATTATTCCCACGCCAGCTATACCAGTATTGGCCAATAGCGGCACAGCAAGCGCCTCAAAAATCTACTGTAAGTGCTAACGTGCAACCATAGACAGAATCTGTTATTGTGCGCACCCTGAGCTGATCAGACAATCGCTGCCCTGCTTGCAGGGGGGAGGAAAGTCCGGGCTCCATAGGGTAAGACGCCAGGTAACGCCTGGGCGGCGCGAGCCGACGGAAAGTGCAACAGAAAGTAAACCGCCTGCGGGTTCGCCCGTCGGTAAGGGTGAAAGGGTGCGGTAAGAGCGCACCGCGTCCTTGGTAACAGGTGACGGCACGGCAAACCCCGTCTGGAGCAAGACCAAATAGGGATACAATGGTGTGACCCGCACTGTATCCGGGTAGGTTGCTTGAGGTATATGGTGACATATATCCCAGATGAATGATTGTCCTCGACAGAACCCGGCTTATCGATCAGCTCACCTATTTATTTATAGAATTTGTTTAAAAATATTACAGGCAAATTCTTTTAAATAAATTATTAAAAAGCCTGTATAGAAACCTGTAGCCCTGTATTTTTAATACTAACCAACTTTATTCTTTATTTGTTTAAAGCAGATCATTGAGTATTTAATGTAAAATTTCCTTAATTTTATTGACAGTATGAGTTTGTCTGCCTATATTTTCTGATAAGTGGAGGAAAGTAGGGGAAAATGGTAACTATCCCATAGGCATGTGGAAAAACAGACATGTTTCGAGGCGTTTCTTATCTCTCGATAGACTCCAAAAGTCGGTTGGCCATGCCAGTTAAGTATCGGGATGTGCTAAATGAATTATCGAATAGTCAAGTTATTCTCACAATTGATCCTACTGATAAATGCTTGCTGATTTATCCCATGAACGGGTGGGATAGCGTCGAAATCAGTTTATTATCATTACCCACTATGAATCGCCTTGTACGTAACAGACAACGTCTTATTTTGGGTTATGCATCAGAACTGACTCTGGATCGGCAAGGTAGATTTCTTCTTCCAAGTCCTTTACGCGAGTATGCCGGTTTGCAAAAACAAGCCGTGTTAGTAGGGCAAGGCAATAAGTTTGAGCTGTGGGATACCGCTACGTGGGAAAGTGCGTGCAAGGCGTGGCTGCAGGAAGCACAGGAAGCCAACTCATCCAATGATATTTTAACGCAGGTTTCCCTGTAATGGCGGACAGTGTGTGGAAACACGAAACAGTACTGCTGCATGAAGCAGTAGCAGCTTTGGATATCAAAGCATCGGGGGTTTACATCGATGGAACCTATGGTCGTGGCGGTCATTCCAGATGTATTTTACAGCAATTGGACCAGAATGGGCGGCTGGTTGTCATGGATAAGGACACCGTAGCCATCCATCATGCTCGTCAGCTGCAAGCGGCTGACCCCCGAGTATTTGCTTGGCACGGTTCCTGTCGAGAGTTTCCACAGGCGCTGCAAGCAGCCGGTATTGCTGGCAAAATCGACGGTTTATTGCTTGATCTAGGGGTTTCTTCCCCACAGCTAGATGATGCCGAACGCGGTTTCAGTTTCATGCGCGAGGGTCCACTGGATATGCGTATGGACGCTTCACGCGGCGAAAGTGCTGCGCAATGGTTGTCTCACGCTAGCGAAACTGATATTGCGGATGTGCTATGGCGTTTTGGTGAAGAACGCTTTTCTAGGCAGATTGCCCGCAAAATTGTCGAAACCCGCCTGCTTAATCCTTTAACCACTACTCTGCAACTGGCTGAGCTAATTAGCTCTGTTATCCGCAAACGTGAACCGGGTAAACATCCGGCAACACGCAGTTTTCAAGCTATCCGCATCAAAGTCAATCAAGAGCTGGACGATGTTGAAGCGTGTTTGCGGCAAGCAGTGGAATTGCTGGCTCCGGGTGGTCGTTTAGTCGTGATCAGTTTCCATTCGCTGGAAGACCGGATAGTCAAACATTTCCTCCGCGAAGTTTCTACCCCACCGCGCTTACCTAAAGGTTTACCGATTATGCCTACGGATCAGCAGCCTGCCATACGTTTGGTCGGCAAGGCTATTAGGCCTAGTGAAGAGGAGGTAGCGGTGAATGTACGCGCACGCAGTGCCATTATGCGTATCGCGGAGCGTGTGACGTGAATCGCTTGCAGTTATTGTCGCTGCTGGCTTTGTATACACTGGTCATTGGTCTGGCCTTATTGGTTGTGAATAACCGCCATTATGCTCGGCAGCTGTTTGCTGAAATCCAAGAGTTAGAAAAAGAACGAGATGAGCGCAGCGCCGACTGGAGTCGTTTAAAACTTGAACAAAGTGCCCGCCTGAATCAGGTATGGGTGGAAACGAAAGCCAAACAGGAGTTGAAAATGCAAAAACCGTCCGCTGACAATATTAAGGTAATTCGCGAGTGAAACGTCGGCAGCGTAAATCATCGCCTGTTTTTCAGGGTCGACGGCTTTTCCTGATGATGGCGTTGTTGGTGGTTATTGGCATTTTGCTATTACGCGCCATGTGGTTGGAAATTTTTCAGCAGGAATGGTTACAACAGCGTGCCGATAAGCGCCAGATGCGGGTTGTCAATGTACCAGCCTATCGGGGCATGATCTTGGATCGCAATGGTGATCCGATGGCTATTAGTTCACCGGTGGAATCGTTGTGGTGTAACCCACAGGATCTACTGAAAGCGCGTGAAGATTTGCGTCATCAGGCCGCACAGATTGTTGCTGAACCTAAAGGCACGGAAACCAAGGTATCAGAGGAGGCCGCTAAATCACGCGGTGAGCGTGAAATTGCTGCTGATAAGCTTGCCCGTTTAGAAGCAGGTTTACGCCATATTGAAAAAGAACTGGAATACAAAGAAGGCGAGCTAACCGAAAAGTTGCAAAAGGCCAGCGATAAGCAATTTTTTTATCTAGGTCGACAATTATCGCTGGAAACGGCTAAGGAAATCCTCAATCTGGATTTGCCCGGTGTGGCTTCTACCCGTGAATACCGTCGCTATTACCCTTTAGCCGAAACCGCTGGGCATGTGGTAGGCATGACTAATATCGATGGTGTGGGTATTGAGGGTATTGAAAAGGCACGCAATGATTTACTGGCAGGCAAAAATGGCAAAGCCCGCGTGTTGCGTGACGCAAATGGTAAGTTGGTTGAAAATGTGGTGCATCTGGAAGAGATGCAAAAAGGTCAGGATATTCAGCTCAGTATTGACCGACGTATCCAGTATCTGGCTTACAAAGAGTTAAAAACCCGTGTGTATGAGCTGGATGCTAAAGCGGGTTCTGTAGTGGTCATGGATGCCCATACGGGTGAAATTCTGGCTATGGCCAATGTGCCTTCCTTCAATCCTAATAATCGCAAGGAACTCGACCCGTCGGTGTATCGCAATCGCGCGGTTACCGACAAATCAGAACCGGGTTCTACCCTTAAACCGCTGACTATTGCGGCTGCTTTAGAAGCGCGGGTGATTGGTCCGGATATTGAAATCAATACTTCACCGGGCAAAATCAATTTTGGCAAATACATGGTCAAAGACCCGCAGGATTATGGTTCTATCAGTTTGCCTACTTTATTAGCTAAATCCAGTAACGTCGGCGCTAGTCGGGTGGCTTTGCTAATGGATGCGCGTGACCAATGGATGTTCCTCAATCGGGTGGGCTTTGGGCGTGTACCGGATGCAGGTTTTACCGCTGAAACTCCCGGACAGCTGACCAATTACACAGAATGGGGTCAAGTAGATCGCGCCTCCCACGGGTATGGTTACGGTCTTTCCTCAAGCCTATTGCAATTAACCCATGCTTATAGCGCCTTTGCGGCTAATGGCACACTCATGCCAGCGACTATTTATAAGTTGGATAGGCCAGTGGTAGGGCAACAGGTGATGGCTGCGGAAAATGCGCGCGCGGTGGTACGCATGATGGAGGCAGTGGTACAAAAAGGTGGTACTGGCGAAAAAGCCATGATTGAAGGCTATCGGGTCGCAGGTAAAACCGGTACTGCTTATAAATTCATTAATAACGCCTACCGTAATGATCGTTACTTGACCAGTTTTATTGGGGTAGCACCGGCTAGCCAACCACGTTTGGTGGTAGCGGTGCAAATTGATGAGCCTAAAATTGATGACAGTGGTGGACGGGCAGCCGCTCCGGTCTTTTCTAAAGTGATGGCAGAAGCGCTGCGTTTGTTAGATTTGCCACCGGATAACCTACCTGAACCTAAAGCTGTCGATGCGGTAAAACAACAGAATAATGAGAATGCGTCTCCCGGAGGAGCCACATGAAACAACAAGGGTTATTACCCCTATTATTGGCAGGCATGGTTGAGGATGTCCCTGCTATTGCGGTTAACGGTATGACGCTGGATAACCGTCGTGTCCAACCCGGTATGGCTTTTGTGGCTTTGCAGGGTACCCGTCAACACGGTTTGGCCTATGCTGAAGCTGCCGTACAAGCCGGGGCCGTTGCGATTGTGTTTGAACCTGTAGCGAGTCTACAGATTCCATCATTAGCCGTGCCAATGATTCCGGTGCCGGGTTTGCGTGAAAAACTGGGTTTACTGGCCAAGCGTTTTTATGCTGCTCCTGCTGATAGGTTATTTATGGTGGGAGTGACTGGAACGGATGGCAAAACCTCTGTTACTCATTTCATTGCTGAAGCCTTAAATGCGCATAATCATCAAGCGGCGGTTATTGGTACGTTAGGGATTGGTTTGCCCGGTCAATTGCAACCAGCAACCCATACTACACCGGATGCGTGGAGCGTCCATCATTTATTGCACGAATTAAAATCACAAGATTTTCAGACAGTAGCGATGGAGGTATCCTCGCACGCCCTAGATCAAGGACGGGTTAATGAGGTGAGTTTTGATGTGGCAGTTTTGACTAATCTGACTCGTGATCATTTGGATTACCACGGTACGGTTGAAGCGTATGCAGCGGCTAAACGGCGTTTATTTTTCTGGCCAGGTTTAAAGACGGTTGTCTTGAATCTGGATGATGCGTTTGGGCGGCAGCTTGCCCAAGACTTACAGGAAAGTTCTGTACAAGTCATGGGTTATGGTGTGGGTAATGCAGACCATTATCCTGCTGGCACTTTGGTAGCAACTGATGCGGTATTTGATCATACCGGCATACGCGCAACGGTTTTAACGTCTCAAGGCCAAGGGTTGTTACAAGCCCCCGTGTTAGGCCAATTTAATTTGCATAACCTATTGGCAGCCTTAGGTGTGTTACTGGCTAAGGGTTTGGAGTTGCAGGATGCTTTGCAACGCTTACAACAGGTTTGGGTAGTACCGGGCCGTATGGAACGCGTTACGGCTAACGGCGATGACGGCAAGCTGATAGTGGTGGATTATGCTCATACCCCCGGTGCGCTTGCCCAAGTGTTGAAAGCGGTGCGCGTACATACCCAAGGTCGCTTAATTTGCGTGTTTGGCTGTGGCGGCGACCGTGACAGGGGTAAGCGGCCATTAATGGCACAGACGGCAGAATCAGAAGCTGACGTGGTTATCGTAACGGATGATAATCCGCGCTCTGAACATCCACAGCAGATTTTTGAGGACATCATGCAGGGTTTTCATTCCAGCCAGAACGTGACTTTTGAACATGATCGTCGCAAAGCCATTCGTCTGGCCATTGCTCAGGCACAGGCCGGTGATACGGTACTGATTGCCGGGAAAGGTCACGAAACGGTGCAGATTCTGGCGACTCATACCCTGCCTTTTGATGACCGTGTGCAAGCTGTACAAGTATTACAGGAGTTAGTGGCATGAGTTGGTTAAGGCTTTCTGATATTGCCCGTATGACCAATGGTAGCTTGCATGGCGAGGATATTGCTATTGAACGGGTAGAGCGTGATTCCAGACTCGTGCAAAGCGGCGATTTGTTTTTGGCCCTGAAAGGTGAACGTTTTGACGCGCATGAGTTTGTGCCACAAGTTGCAGGGAAAGCCAGTGCCGTCCTGGTAACCCGGTTGTTGGATGCGCCGATTGCTCAAGTAGTTGTTGATGATGTACGACTGGCATTAGGACGTTTAGCAGCAGCATGGCGTCAGCAGTTTACCTGTCCTGTGATTGGTTTGACCGGCAGCAATGGTAAAACCACGCTGAAAGAAATGCTTACCGCTATTTTGTCCTTGCACGGGTCAACATTGGCTACATTGGGCAATCTAAACAATGACCTGGGTATGCCATTGACTTTGTTGCGGTTACGTCCGGAACATAAATTTGCTGTCATTGAAATGGGGGCGAACCATTTTGGTGAAATTGCGTATCTAACGGCTATTGCCCGCCCAAACGTTGCTGTTTTAAATAATGCTGGTGCGGCGCATTTGGAAGGGTTTGGAGATATTGCAGGGGTTGCACGTGCTAAAGGTGAAATTTTTGCGGGGCTTACTGATGAAGGTGTCGCGGTTATTAATGCCGATGATACCTATGCTGATTATTGGCGTAGCCTAAATACAGAGCGTCGGCTATTGAGTTTTGGTCTTGCACAGACAGCGGATGTACAAGGCTCTATGAATGCAGCTAATCAGTTCTGTGTGACCGCGTATGGGCAGACACAGGTCATTAATCTAAAGCTGCTCGGGCGGCATAACCAGCGCAATGCACTAGCTGCAACCGCAGCAGCGTTGGCTTTGGGTGTTCCATTGTCGAGTGTTGCTCAAGGGTTGGAATCCCTGCAGCCTGTCAAAGGGCGTTTGTGTCCACGTGTTGGTAAGCACGGTGGTATGGTGATTGATGATACGTATAACGCCAATCCGACATCAACGGCTGCTGCTGTTGAGGTTTTGGCAGAATTAAATGGTAAAAAAATAATGGTATTGGGCGATATGGGTGAATTGGGTGAAACAGGCAGGGAACTGCATGCTTTTATCGGTGAAAAGGCCGCACAAGCAGGTATTGACGGCTTTTATACATTAGGTCAGTTGAGTGCTAGTGCCAGTCAGCAGTTTGGCCAAGGTGGCAAAGCCTTTCAGGAGCTGGATGCCTTGCTGGTGGCACTGCAACAGGATTTGCAGCCAGACACCAATGTATTGGTAAAAGGATCACGTTCTTCCCGTATGGAACGGGTAGTAGAGGCATTAACGGTTAGTACTGCCAAGGAGGCTGCATAATGTTGTTATGGTTGTTTGAATTTTTGGGTGAATTTTATCGCGGCTTCAATGTATTCCAGTATTTGACCTTACGGGCGATTTTGGGATTACTAACGGCGCTATTTATTGCCTTGTGGACAGGGCCGAGCATGATTCGGGCCTTAACCCGTTTAAAAATCGGTCAATATATTCGAGAAGATGGCCCCCAACACCAAATGAAAGCGGGCACGCCGACGATGGGCGGGGTCATGATTATTCTAGCGATTGCCGTTTCCACGTTGTTATGGGCGGATTTGCGTAATCGTTATGTGTGGGTAGTACTCGGTGTCACGCTTGGTTTTGGTTTGGTAGGTGGTCTGGATGATTACATCAAGCTGAAAAAACGCCGTAATCTGGGTTTAACCGCCAAGCAAAAATACGCTGGTTTGACGGTAATTGGTTTTGTCGCCGCGTTTTATCTGTTCTTTACCAATACACCAACTGAAACCACCTTATTTGTGCCGTTCTTAAAAGATGTACATTGGCAAATGGGTTGGTTCTTTATCCCGTGGGTTTATTTGGTCATTGTTGGTTCGAGTAATGCGGTGAATCTGACCGATGGTTTAGATGGCTTAGCGATTATGCCAACCATTATGGTTGCCGGTGGCCTGGCTATTTTTGCCTATGTGAGTGGTCATGCCACTATTTCCCAGTATTTGGGGATTCCACGCATTCCGGGGGCGGGTGAAGTGATGGTGTTCTGTGCGGCTATTTTTGGCGCAGGTTTAGGCTTCTTGTGGTTTAACACCTATCCCGCTCAAGTCTTTATGGGGGATGTTGGTGCATTAGCTCTCGGTGCCGCTTTGGGTATTGTCGCGGTAGTGGTACGTCAGGAAATCGTGCTGGCTATTATGGGTGGCGTGTTTGTGTTGGAAACGTTGTCGGTGATTATGCAGGTGGGGTATTTCAAGGCGACTGGCGGTAAACGCATTTTCCGCATGGCACCCTTGCATCACCACTATGAGAAAAAAGGCTGGCCGGAGCCGCGCGTTATTGTTCGTTTCTGGATCATTACCGTTATTCTGGTCATGATCGGTTTGGCTACTTTGAAAATTCGCTAAGGAACAGGACAGCATGACAGCACAGCACAACAACTGGGATACCTTGGTAGTGGGTTTGGGTCAAACCGGTTTATCCATTGCCCGTTATTTGCAGGCCCAAGGTATTGCCTTTGCCGTGGTGGATAGCCGTGAAAATCCACCCGGAAAAGACGAACTGGTCAGCCGTTTCCCACAGGTTCCTTATGCGTTTGGCGCTTTTGCCAAGGCTGAAGATTGGTTTGCGCAGGCACAGACTTTGGTCGTAAGCCCCGGTATTGCGGTGGCAACCCCGCAGATTCGGGCAGCGGCTGAACGTGGGGCGCACATTATGGGTGATGTCGAGTTGTTTGTGCGTGCTGCCAAAGCGCCGGTAATCGCGATTACTGGCTCCAATGGCAAAAGCAGTGTGACCACTTTGGTGGATTTGATGGCACGCAAAGCCGGTTGGACGTCTTATGCTGGGGGTAATTTGGGTTATGCGGCATTGGATATGCTCGAGCAGCCCGTCCCGGATGTCTATGTGATGGAACTGTCCAGTTTCCAGTTGGAAACCACCCAATCTTTGCAAGCTGTTGCTGCCGTGGTGCTGAATGTCAGTGAAGATCATATGGACCGCTATGACAGCTATGCGGATTATGCTGCTGCTAAACAGGTGATTTACCAAAACTGTCAGTGTGCAGTGGTGAATCGTCAGGATGCGCTGGTGATGGATATGCTGCAAGTGGTTGATTACCAGGATAGTGTCAGCTTTGGGCTGGATAATCCACCTGCAGGGCAGTATGGCGTATGCGCGCGCGCTGGCAAACGTTGGTTGGCAAAAGGCGATGAACTATTGCTGGCCGTCGATGAAATGAAATTGCCCGGTGAACACAATATTGCCAATGCCTTGGCAGCGCTTGCTTTAGGCGAAGCAGCGGGTATTCCTATGGAAGGAATGCTGGCGGCATTACGCGAATTTACCGGCTTGCCACATCGTACGCAGTGGGTGCGGGAACGTTCTGGTGTGAACTGGTACAACGATTCCAAAGGCACTAATGTTGGTGCCACTTTAGCTGCTTTGGCTGGCTTGCCGGGTAAAACCGTCTTGATTGCCGGTGGTCAAGGTAAAGGCGCGGATTTCGCCCCTTTACGTGCGGTAGCAGCTGAAAAAGCGCGTGCTTTGGTGTTAATTGGCGAAGATCGCCACAAAATTGCGGCTGTGATCGAAGGGGTTGCACCCTATGTAATGGCGCGTGATATGACCGAAGCGGTACAAGTTGCGGCTGAACTCGCCCGTGCGGGTGATAATGTATTGCTGTCGCCTGCTTGTGCGAGTTTTGACATGTTTAAAGGCTATGCCCATCGTGGTGATGTCTTTAGTGATGCTGTAAGAGGCCTACCATGATTTCAAACGCTGCGCAGATGGTGACGACTAGTGCAAAAACGGTTGAGCCTAAAACGTGGCGTCATTACATTGATTATGAATTAGTCATTACCTTAATGGCATTGCTGGGTATCGGCATTGTCATGTTAGCCTCGGCCTCTTTCTGGGTGGCCGAGAAAGAATATCAAAATCCCTATTATTATTTGCAGCGCCAGTTTATTTTTTTGGGACTTGGCCTGTTATTTTCTTTTATCATCTATCAAATTCGCATTGATTTCTGGCAAAACCTAGGCGTCAAACTGTTACCCATTATCTGGGTGTTATTAATTTTGGTGTTGATTCCGGGCATTGGTGTGGAAGTAAATGGTAGCCGTCGTTGGTTAAATATCGGTTTCACGCGGTTACAGATTTCGGAAATTTCCAAGTTGATCATGCTGCTTTATTTGTCGGGCTATTTAATTCGCCATGGCAAACATCTGGCGACTTCACCCTCTTACAAGCCTTTAGCCATTCCCTTGCTCGTCATGGGTATGACTGGGTTTTTGTTAATGTTGGAGCCTGACTTTGGTTCCACCATGGTGATATGCATTACCGGTATGGCCTTGTTGTTTTTGGGCGGCGTTCCCCTGAAACGTTTAGGAATATTATTGGGTGGGGCAGCTATAATCCTGACGCCTTTAGCTTTTATTGGCTATCGTGGTAGGCGTTTATTGGCGTATTGGGACCCTTGGGCGATTGGTGACGATGGCAGCTTTGTAGGTTACCAAACCGTCAATGCCCAAATGGCGATTGGTGATGGTGGCTGGTTTGGTGCTGGTCTAGGTGGTGGTATGCAAAAGCTACTTTATCTACCTGAAGCCCATAATGACTTTATTTTTTCAGTATTAGCTGAGGAATTCGGTTTTGTCGGTATGGTAGTGGTATTGGTGTTATTCGGCTGGTTGGTGCGCCGAGCTTTCATCATTGGCTTTCATGCGGATAAAAATGGCCAGCATTTTGGTGCTTATGTCGCCTATGGGGTTGGTTTTTGGGTTGGGTTGCAGGTGATCATGCATATTGGGGTCAATCTTGCGCTGCTACCGCCTAAAGGCTTGACATTACCTCTGATTAGTTACGGGGGTAGTAGTTTGATGATTACCCTGATGGCAATCGCATTGGTCATGCGGGTCTATCGGGAAACACGTATTCCCAATAGCGGGACTAGTGATAAAAACAAGTTAGCGACGGCTCGAGTCACCGTCCGCAAAGCCCAAACAGTAAGGAAAACGACCCGTGACAAATAATACAAAACAACGTCCCATTCTGATTACCGCAGGCGGTACCGGTGGGCATGTCTACCCCGGATTAGCAGTAGCGCGTGCTTTGATGGCACAAAATATTCCTGTGGTGTGGATGGGTACTCGCAAAGGACTGGAAGCGCGAGTGATTCCTGAGGCGGGCATTGAAATGGCGTGGCTAGACGTGAATGGTGTGCGTGGTAAGGGCTGGAAAACTTTACTAATGGCCCCTATTAATCTCGTCAAAGCGCTAATGCAGTCTATTGGCATTATGCGTACCTACCAACCGGCCGCAGTACTGGGGATGGGCGGGTTTGTGGCAGGGCCCGGTGGTTTTGTCGCTGCCTTAATGGGCAAACCGGTAGTCATTCATGAACAAAATGCCGTAGCCGGGCTGACTAACAAACTGCTGAGTCGGGTGAGTCGGCGTATTTTGGAAGGCTTTCCCGGCACTTTCCCCGCTAGCCAAAAAGTCATGGCCACTGGCAACCCGGTACGGGTGGATATAGCCAGTTTGCCTAATCCGCTGGAACGGTTAGCGGATCGTGATGATGAGCCTGTGCATGTTTTAGTAATCGGTGGCAGTTTGGGTGCGCAGGCCTTGAATCAGATGGTACCGCAAGCGTTGGCACAACTGATACCTGATAAGCGTCCTATGGTACGTCATCAGGCAGGGGTTAAACACCTTGAGGATGCGCGTCAGCACTATGCTAATACCGGGGTTGAAGCCGAGGTTATGCCTTTTATTGAAGATATGGCTGAAGCTTATGCGTGGGCAGATTTAGTGATTTGCCGTTCTGGTGCTTTGACAGTGGCAGAACTGGCAGCCGCTGGGGTGGCGGCGATTTTGGTGCCATTCCCGTATGCGGTAGATGACCACCAAACTGCTAATGGCAATTATCTGGCAGAGAATGGGGCTGCTTTATTAATCCAGCAGTCTGATCTTACGCCGGAAAAGCTGGCGAGTTTGTTGGATGACTTACTAGGTAATCGAGAAAAATTACGGCAAATGAGTGTGGCTGCCCGACAATTAGCCAAACCTTATGCTACCGCTCAAGTCGCTGCCATTTGTGCAGCTTATGCTGGCTATGAATTTCAAAATAAGACAGGAAAGCAATAATGAAGATAGGGAGTGACCAACTGGCACGCAAACGTATTAACCGCCTGCACTTTATTGGTATTGGGGGTGCTGGTATGGGCGGTATTGCGGAAGTGGTTGCCAATCTGGGCTATTCAGTGTCCGGTTCGGACCTGGCCGAAAATACCATGACGCGGCGTTTGCAATCCCTTGGGGTTAAAGTATTCAAAGGCCATGCGGCAGAACATGTCGAAGGCGCGGATGTGGTGGTGGTTTCAACCGCCATTGATAATACCAATCCGGAAATAATTCTTGCGCGTGAGCAACGCATCCCCATTGTACGCCGCGCTGAAATGTTGGCTGAATTAATGCGCTTTCGTCACGGTATTGCGGTTGCTGGTACCCACGGTAAAACCACTACCACTAGTTTAACCACCAGTTTGTTGGTGGAAGGCGGCTTGGATCCTACCTATGTGATTGGCGGCAAATTGAATAGCTCGGCCAGCAACTCCAAACTGGGTACTGGTGAGTATCTAGTGGCAGAAGCGGACGAGAGTGATGCATCTTTCCTGTTTTTACAGCCTATGATCGCCGTGGTGACCAATATCGATGCCGACCATATGGATACCTATGGGGGCGACTTTGCCAAGCTAAAACAGACGTTTGTGGAGTTTCTGCATCATTTGCCGTTTTATGGTTTAGCGGTGTTGTGTGTGGATGATGAACACGTGCGTGAAATCTTACCTGAGGTCAATCGGCCATCGATTACTTATGGGATTGATTGCGACGCGGATGTACGTGCCACTAATGTACGTTTTGTCGGTACCCAAACGTTTTTTACAGTCGAATGCACACGTACCGATTGTCGGCTAGAAGTGGTATTGAATTTACCAGGGCGGCATAACGTACTGAATGCATTGGCTGCTATTGCCATTGCCAAGGAGCTGGATGTATCCGATGCCGCTATACTTGTAGGGCTAAAAAAATTCGATGGCGTCGGCCGTCGCTTCCAGATGTATGGCGATATTGACTTTGGCAAGGGTATAGCTTCATTGGTGGATGATTATGGTCATCATCCGCGTGAAATGTTGGCTACCCTTAAAGCAGTGCGTAATGCATGGCCTGAACGGCGTTTGGTGCTGATTTTCCAGCCTCATCGTTATAGTCGTACCCGTGACCTGTTTGAAGATTTTACACAGGTATTGTCTGAAACCGATGTGCTGGTATTGCTGGATGTTTATGCAGCCAGTGAAAAACCAATTCCCGGGGCAGATGGTAGAACATTAGCTCGGGCTATCCGAATTCGCGGCAAAGTTGACCCAATTTTCGTCACTGACGTAGAAGATGTGCCAGGTGTACTAAAACATATCTTACAAGATGGCGATGTTATCCTGACTCAAGGGGCTGGTAGTGTGGGCGCACTAGCAGCAAGCCTGCCAGAAGCTTTAGCAATCAAGGGGGAAGCAAGCGCATGACAATGAATCGTTTCGGCAAGGTCGCAGTATTGTACGGGGGCTGGTCGGCGGAAAGGCCTGTATCTTTAAAAAGCGGTCAGGCCGTTTTACAAGCGTTACAAGCCAGTGGTGTTGATGCGCATGGTATTGATGTGGATCGTTATATCCTGCAAACCCTGCAACAAGGTCAATTTGACCGTATCTTCAATATTCTGCATGGTGCCGGGGGTGAAGATGGTGTATTGCAAGGTGCCTTAGAAATTCTCGGTCTGCCTTATACAGGTTGTGGTGTGATGGCATCGGCTATCAGCATGAATAAACTCATGACCAAGCGAGTCTGGATAGGTGCAGGCTTGCCGACACCTGCTTATCGGGTTTTAACCGCAGAAACCGATTTTGCGGCAATTGTCGATGAATTAGGATTGCCATTAATTATCAAGCCTGCAACTGAAGGTTCTAGTATTGGTCTAAGCAAAGTGAAAAAGGCTGAAGATTTGCCTGAAGCCTATGCCAAAGCCGCTAGCTGTAGCCCGACCGTCATTGCCGAACAATGGATTGTCGGAGGTGAATACACCGCTGGCATGGTTGCAGGCGAGTCTTTGCCCCTGATTCGCATTGAAGTCCCCGGTGAGTTGTACGATTACGAAGCCAAGTATATCTCTGATGATACCCGTTATCACTGTCCCTGTGGTTTGACGGCTGAAGAAGAGCAAGCCATGCAGGTATTAGCACGCCAAGCGTTTGCTGCGGTTGGTGGGCGTGGTTGGGGGCGTGTGGATATGATGCGCGACCATCAGGGCAAAGTTTGGTTGATTGAGGTCAATACCAACCCCGGCATGACGGATCATAGTTTGGTGCCAATGGCAGCAAAAGCCGTTGGTATAGACTTTCAGGCGCTAGTAGTACGTATTCTGGAGACAACGTTATAATGGCTACCGCACAGCGACGTGTACCTGCTAAGCCCAGACGCTCCGAGCCTCTGGGCTTTCAGGTGCCCGTTTTGTCACCGGCTATGATAAGACTGGCGACCTTGCTAGCCTCATTATTGGTGATAATAGGTGCCAGTCTAGGTACACGCGCTGTGCTAAATAATCCAGAAAACATGCCCATCAGTCAGATTGATATTCAAGGTAAATTAGAATATATCAAAGATATAGAATTACGTAATATCATTGATAAATATACCCAGACCAACCTGTATCTGCTGAATGTAGATGCCCTGGAGACTGAATTAGAACTCCAGCCGTGGGTACGTGCGGTGAGTCTGCGTAAAGCGTGGCCTGACCAGTTAATTGTGAATGTCGAAGAACAACGCCCGGTAGCATTTTGGGGAAGTGATCGCCTTATGAATCAGTATGGCGAATTGTTTGCAGCTAATTTGCCATCCATGCGAGGTATCTTGCCTTTATTGTATAGTCCTGAAGATAAAGGCAGGGAAATGGGTGAACGTTATCTGCAAGTACGTCAGTGGTTAAAAGGCATGCCATTGGAAATAGCAGAATTGACTGAGGATGAAAGTGGCACCTGGAGAATCAAGATCAAGGATGGCCCCGAAGTCTTGGTAGGAAATGATGATCAGGAGCGTCGCATACAGCGGTTCAAGGTGGGATTCCAGAAGGAACTGGCTAATCAGTTGGGGAAAATTCGCCGAATTGATCTGCGTTACACCAATGGTTTTGCTATCGAATGGAAGCAAGCGCCGGTTAGCTCCTTGGAGATGATAAGCATGAGCCGCAGGAGTTAAGATGTCAAAGAAAATAGAGCATAATGTGATTGTTGCGCTGGATCTGGGAACTTCCAAAGTAGTGGCTTTGGTAGGTGAAGTGACCGATAACGGACGTCTGGAAATCATTGGCCTTGGCTCTTATCCCTCCCGCGGCATGAAAAAGGGTGTGGTAGTCAATATTGAGTCAACTATCCAGTCTATTCAGCGTGCCGTTGAAGAAGCCGAATTGATGGCAGGCACACAAATACGTACAGTATATGTGGGAATTGCAGGAAGCCATGTTCGCAGTTTGAATTCTCATGGTATTGTTGCCATAAAAGATAAGGAAGTCACCGAAGGTGATGTCGAACGAGTAATGGATGCTGCACGCGCAGTGGCTATTCCTGCCGACCAACGCATTCTACACGTATTACCCCAAGAATACGTGATTGACCAGCAAGAAGGTATCCGCGAGCCTATCGGCATGTCCGGGGTTCGTTTAGAGGCTAGGGTTCACTTGGTAACCGCGGCTCACAGTGCTGCCCAGAACCTGGTTAAATGTGTGGAACGTTGTGGTTTGCATGTTGAAGATATTATTCTGGAACAAGTAGCGTCAAGCTATGCTGTTTTGGAAGAAGATGAAAAAGAACTGGGTGTCTGTCTGGTTGATATTGGTGGTGGCACCAGTGATATTGCCATTTTCATCAATGGTTCCATTCATCACACCGCAGTGATTCCCATTGCGGGTGATCAGGTTACTAATGATATAGCAGTCGCAGTCAGGACACCGACTCAAAGCGCGGAAGAAATCAAAATCAAGTATGGCCGAGCATTGCGCCAACTGATTGATGAAGATGAATTGATCGAAGTGCCTGGAGTAGGCGAGCGTGAACCACGCAGTCTATCGGCACAGACGCTAGCATCAGTGATTGAACCACGCTATGAGGAACTATTTTTACTGGTTCTAGAAGAGCTGCGGCGTAGTGGCTATGAGGAAAGAATTGGTGCAGGTATTGTACTGACGGGCGGCTCTTCGAAAATGCGTGGAGTTCGCGAGTTGGCCGAAGAAGTTTTCCACATGCCGGTTCGTATCGGTATGCCCCGCAATATGGGGGGTATGCGTGGAGAGGTTGAAAACCCGATCCATTCTACTGGAGTAGGCTTGTTGATGTACGGACTTGCACAGCAAGCTTACGGGACTAGGCGTACTTATTATACTACTTCCCAGAGTGTGGTGCCTGAAGGGTGGTGGGAACGCCTGAAATCTTGGTTTAACGGTAATTTTTGACAGTTGGAGAGACGGGCATGTTTGAATTAATGGACAGTGCAGCCAAAGGCGCTGTAATAAAAGTCATCGGTGTAGGTGGTGGCGGTGGTAATGCAGTCAAGAATATGCTGGAGTCTGGTATTGAGGGGGTTGAGTATATCTGTGCCAATACAGATGCTCAGGCCCTGCAAGGCCTAGGAGTTAAGGGAGTTAAAACCATTCTGCAACTCGGTAGCTCACTGACAAAAGGCCTCGGAGCAGGTGCTAACCCTGAAATTGGCCGGGAAGCTGCTTTGGAAGACCGTGAACGTATTAAAGAATTAGTCAGTGGTACTGACATGCTATTCATCACAGCCGGTATGGGTGGTGGTACGGGTACGGGTGCAGCTCCAGTAGTGGCAGAAATTGCCCGCGATATGGGCATTTTGACGGTTGCTGTCGTGACTAAGCCTTTCCCGTTTGAAGGGCCTAAACGTATGCTGGCTGCTGATAATGGTATCAATGAGTTAAGTAAGCATGTCGACTCTCTGATTACCATTCCCAACCAGAAACTACTGACTTCATTGGGTAAAAATGTATCGTTACTGGATGCGTTCAAGGCAGCTAACAATGTCTTATTAAATGCAGTACAAGGTATTGCTGAATTGATTACCCGTCAAGGTCTGATCAATGTGGACTTTGCTGACGTGCGTACGGTTATGTCTGATATGGGTGTAGCCATGATGGGCACAGGCCGAGCGCAAGGTGAAGACCGCGCCGCTAAAGCCGCACAGGCAGCCATTTCCAGTCCATTGCTGGAAGATATTTGTCTGGACGGTGCCAAAGGTATTCTGGTTAATATTACCGCCGGTCTGGATATGGGTATCCATGAGTTTGAAGAAGTCGGTGAGGTCATTCGTCAGTTTGCTTCCAATGAAGCGACCGTAGTAGTCGGTACGGTTATTGACCCGGATATGCGTGATGAAATCCGTGTTACTTTGGTTGCAACGGGTCTGGAAGAACTTGGTATGGGTGGCGCACGTCCAGCCTTGAAAGCTGTAGAACCACCGCCTCCACCTCAACCTTCTAAAGCTGCGCGTGAGCGTGAACGTGTACGCCAGTTACAGCCTGTACAGCTTGAGCAAACGCCAAAGGTTCCCGCTGGTGGTAGTAACCGTTATGCCAATAATGTATTGGATATTCCAGCTTACAGTCGCAGCGGTGCTGACGGTAATCTGGATATTCCAGCGTTTTTGCGCAAACAGGCGGACTAGAGTTTATTGCCTAAGGCAAGTTAAATGAAAAACCCATCATGTGGTTAAAGACTTTTTGCTTTGACCACAGGGGAAAACAATAATGGGGCATCACCTGTATAGCTGTTTGTCAGTTAACAGTCGGGTGATTTTTCGTTTTTGGGCTACAGTTATTCAGATTTAAAAAGAATGATCTAGAATCTGAGTATTCTATAAAAATAACACAGCCACAAAAAGGGAGCATACCTTGTTAAGGCAACGTACACTGAAAAAAACAGTTTCTACTGTAGGCATTGGCCTGCATTCGGGTAAAAAGGTCTCTATGACTTTGCGTCCTGCTCCGGCTAATACTGGCATTGTCTTTCGTCGTGTTGATATGAATCCTCCATCCCTACTGGAACTGCACCCTGAGCGAGTGGGAGAAACCATGCTATGCACAGCGTTGGTTGAGGGAGAGATGAAAGTTGCAACGGTCGAACATTTATTGTCTGCATTAGCAGGTCTGGGTATTGATAATTTGTATGTAGACCTTGATGCAGCAGAAATTCCCATTATGGATGGTAGTTCAGCACCATTCCTGTATTTGCTGTTATCAACAGGTATTGAAGAACTGAGAGCACCTAAACGTTTTATCCGTATCAAACGTACTATTGAAGCTAAAAAAGGTGATGGCTGGGCACGTTTATCGCCTTATGAAGGTTTCAAAGCCACCTTTGAAATTGATTTCAATCATCCAGCGGTTAATGCGACTAAACAAAAACTGGAAATTGATTTTTCACGGCAAGCTTATGCAAGTGAAATTGCACGTGCCCGTACCTTTGGTTTTATGCGTGATGTGGAAATGATGCGGTCACGTAATCTGGGCTTAGGCGGTAGTTTGGAAAACGCTATTGTCTTGGATGAATATCGGGTTTTAAATCCTGATGGCTTACGTTATACCGATGAATTTATACGTCATAAAATTTTAGATGCAGTCGGTGATTTATATACATTAGGTCACGGTATTATTGGGGCTTTCTATGGTTATAAAGCAGGGCATGCGATTAATAATTTATTGGTACGTGAGCTTTTAAAACAGCGTGATGCATGGGAAATGGTAAGCCTGGAAGAAAAACAAAAAGATCAGGTAATTTTCATTGATAATTATGCATTTGGCGGGATTTAATAGCCTTGGTTGGAAGGCCCGGCAATTTTAGAAAGACGTAAAACGGTTTCTCTTAATTCATCATCATGAATACTTTGGGCAATGCTGCCGACAATATTGGCAGCATTCGCTGATAGTTTAAAACTGTCCTTTTTTTGCTCAAAGCTTGCCAGCGGTAAACTAATCACTTTAATATCCATGCCGCGAATAGGAGTGTTCAAGTTTTTGCTTAAATATTTACAGAGTGTGTTTTGTTGAAAGCGAGCTTGTGTAGCCAGATAAGGATCATCTGTCAAAAGTGTCAAGCGATGATTCTTTAAGACAGGCCAAAGCCTGTTTTCTATTGAGATTGGAAAAAATTGATTCACCAATACAGTTAATTTATCCAGTTGCTCCAGCCTTTCAAGAATATCTGGCTTAATGAAAACATTCATTTTTTTCATGGTTTTTCTGCCTCCACTGGTTCTAGAACAACTATTATCAGTATGGATTTGTTTTTTACGCTAGTAAGGAAGCTCAAGGATTAACACCTATGAAGGTAATTTGTCTTAGTGATGATGGTTCGCGCCGTGCTTCATTTAACTTGCATCCATGGAAACATCTGATTATTCCTGCTGGATTGGTGGCATTACTATTGGTGGGGTTATCTGTTAACCAGATGCTGGGTTTATATCGTCTGGATCGCACACCACAAACCACTGCCTTGTCTCAGCAAGAAGCCAGTAAAATTCTTACCGCTTTGGAACGACAAATTACCACCGTCGACCAGATCAAAAAAACCTACGCCAACTATACCGTAGATGTTGATACCCTGTCGACGCGTCTAGGAACGATGGAAGCAGAAATCACCCGTTTGAATGCCTTGGCTAAACGTGTCGCCAATAAAGCTAAGCTAGACCCACAAGAGTTTTCACTGGATAGTAAGCCTGCCCGTGGGGGGCTAGCCGAAGCGGTCACCGGGCAGCCTAAAAATCCCTCTGATGAACTACTTACAGCCTTCCAGCGGGCTGAAAATGATGTTGACCGTCAAAAAGGTATGCTGGCCACTTTGGAGCAAATTCTTGAAGGTCTGACTTTACAAGAGGAAATAGTTCCTTCCGCTCGTCCGGTTAAAAGTGGTTATATTTCTTCCGAATTTGGTATTCGGCATGACCCTTTTAATGGTCATTTAAAAATGCATAAGGGATTGGATTTTGCCGGTCCTATTGGTACGGAAATTTATGCAGTAGCTGGTGGCGTAGTATCGTATGCCGGTGAAAAGTCGGGCTATGGTATTGCCGTAGAAGTCGATCATGGTGATGGTTTAGTCAGCCGTTATGGTCACTTGAGCGTCCCTAAAGTCAAGGAAGGACAAGTGGTGAAAAAAGGCGATTTGGTAGCGTTAATGGGCAATACAGGCCGTTCGACGGGCCCTCATTTGCATTTGGAAGTGCTTAAAAACGGTGAACAACAAGACCCGCGCACATATCTCGGCTATCAGGAATAATGACATAATGGTAATGGTGCAGTGTCGGAAAATTCACTGTATAGCCAGTTAATCAAGGTATAATGAAAAAAGTGCTGTCCGGTGTGGCGAAAATGTGCTACAGCCGGACTTTTTCTTTGGACAAGGACACAAGAGAGAAAATATATGCTGGGTTCTGTCGCCAAAAAGCTTTTTGGCAGCCGTAATGACCGCCTGGTCAAGTCTTATTCCAAAATAGTAAAAAAAATCAATAGTCTGGAAGAACAGTGTCGGGCTTTATCGGATGCCCAGTTGGCTGCTAAAACTACCGAATTCCGCGACCGCCTGCAAAAGGGTGAAACACTCGATAGCCTATTGCCAGAAGCTTTCGCTGTCGTACGCGAAGCAAGCCAGCGGGTACTCGGTTTGCGTCATTATGATGTGCAGCTGATCGGCGGTATGGTGTTGCATGATGGCAAAATCGCCGAAATGAAAACCGGTGAAGGTAAGACTTTGGTGGCAACGCTGGCAGCTTATCTGAATGCATTACCCGGTAAAGGTATGCATGTCATTACCGTCAATGACTATCTAGCGCAACGTGACGCCGGTCAGATGTCTAAGCTATATAGTTTCTTAGGTTTAACTACCGGCGTCATTATCAACGGTTTGAACCAAGACCAACGCCGCGAAGCCTATGCAGCGGATATTACCTACGGTACCAATAACGAATTCGGTTTTGACTACCTGCGTGACAATATGGCGTTTCGTAAAGAAGAGCGCGTGCAGCGTGTTCTAAATTACGCCATTGTTGACGAGGTGGACTCTATCCTGATTGACGAGGCCAGAACACCGCTGATTATTTCTGGCCCAAGTCACGATGCCTCTCAGCTTTATATCTCTATCGATAAGCTTATCCCGACCTTAACTCGCCAACAGCAGGAAGACGGCCCCGGTGATTATTCTGTTGATGAAAAGGCACGTCAGGTATTTTTGACTGAAGACGGTCAGGAGCGGGTTGAGCAGTTATTAATACAAGCCGGTATTCTGCCTGAAGGTCAGGGTTTGTATGACACGGTTAGCATTAGTATTTTGCATCACCTCAATGCGGCATTGCGGGCACACGCTCTGTACCAGCGCAATGTGGATTACATTGTGCGTGATGGCAAAATCATTATTGTCGACGAATTCACCGGGCGTACCATGCCAGGGCGTCGCTGGTCTGAAGGTTTGCATCAGGCGATTGAGGCTAAGGAAGAAGTAGAAATTCAGGCTGAAAACCAGACACTGGCTTCGATTACCTTCCAGAATTACTTCCGTTTGTATAACAAACTGTCCGGTATGACGGGTACAGCAGACACGGAAGCGTTTGAATTACAGCAGATTTATGGTTTGGAAGTGGTGGTTATTCCGACTCACCGTCCAATGATTCGTATTGATTCCAATGACTTGGTTTACCTGACTGCTGAGGAAAAATACGAGGCTATTATCAAGGAAATCCAAGAGCAGGTGGCTAAAGGTCGCCCGGTATTGGTTGGTACTGCTTCGATTGAAACCTCTGAATTGGTCTCGGAAAAGCTTAAAGCTTTGCGTATTCCGCATGAAGTTCTCAATGCCAAGCAGCACGAACGCGAAGCGCATATTGTTGCCAATGCAGGTCGCCCCGGTGCGGTAACAATTGCGACCAATATGGCCGGTCGTGGTACTGACATTGTGCTCGGTGGTAGTTTGGAAGAAGAAATTCGCCAATTGCCTAATCCTGATCCTGAAGCTATTGCCAAAATCCGGGCTTTGTGGCAGAAACGCCATGATGCAGTGGTCCAATCTGGCGGTTTGCATATTCTGGGTACAGAGCGGCATGAATCGCGCCGTATTGATAACCAGCTGCGTGGTCGTTCCGGCCGTCAAGGTGACCCCGGTTCTTCGCGTTTCTTCCTGTCTTTGGAAGATAACCTCATGCGTATTTTCGCCTCAGATCGCGTTAAGAGCATGATGCAGCGTCTGGGTATGGAGCGTGGACAAGCCATTGAAGCCGGTCTGGTTTCTAAATCCATTGAAAATGCCCAACGTAAGGTTGAAGCCCATAACTACGACATTCGTAAGCATTTGCTCGAATACGATGACGTCGCCAATGACCAGCGTAAAGTTATTTATGCCCAGCGCAATGACTTGTTGGAAGCGGATGATATCGGCGACATGATTGCCAATATCCGTGAAGACGTGGTGGATAATCTGTTTGCTGCGCATATTCCACAGGGTAGTATGGAAGAACAATGGAATGTGGATGGGCTGTACAAGCAGCTATATGTCGATTTTGGTTTGGATCTACCTATTAAGCAGTGGTTATCTACTGAGAAAAACCTGTATGAAGAAAATCTGCGGGATCGTGTACAGGAACAAGTAGCAGCAGCCCTGCAGCAAAAAGAAAACTTGATTGCTGCCCCTAACATGCGTCGTTTAGAACGCGATGTTATGTTGCATGTGCTGGATACTGAGTGGAAAGACCACCTTGCTGCGATGGATTATCTGCGTCAAAGCGTAGGCTTACGCGGTTATGCACAGAAAAATCCTAAACAGGAATATAAGCGTGAAGCGTTTGAAATGTTTGAGCAATTGCTTGAGCGTATTAAACACGATGTGATTGCCTTCTTGATGCGCATTCAGTTAGCTGAACCGCAAAAAACAATGGAGACACTGGAAGAACATCCGCCACAAGACATGGAATACAGCCATCCGCAAGCCAATAGTGCGCTGACTGATCCTGAAGATGCGGTTGAAGCGACAGCCGATGAGACTTATCAACGTGAAGGGGCCAAAGTAGGTCGTAATGACCCTTGTCCTTGCGGCTCAGGCAAAAAATATAAACAATGCCACGGTAGATTGAGTTAATAAGCGCTATCAACCTAGGAGTAATAATATGGCCGTCAATCTCCAGGCACCTACTAATTTGTTACCAGTCGCAGGGGTACGACTGGCTTCCGTCAATGCTGGTATTCGTTACAAAAATCGTAATGATCTACTCTTGATAGAACTGGAACCCGGTAGTCAAACCGCAGCAGTATTTACCCGCAATGCGTTTTGTGCCGCACCTGTGCATCTTTGTCGTCACCATTTACAGAAATCCAGCCCGCGTTACCTGTTGATCAATGCAGGTAATGCTAATGCCGGTACAGGTGAGCCGGGCATGCTGGCCGCGCGCGAATGTTGTGAACAAGTTGCCGAACGTGGTGAATGCTGGGCTGAGCAGGTGTTACCGTTTTCCACCGGTGTGATTGGTATGCAATTGCCTGTGGAAAAAATCACCGCTGCTTTGCCAGAAGCGTTTGCCAGACTGGATACCAATGGTTGGCAAGAAGCTGCTCACACCATTATGACCACTGATACGGTCGCTAAAGCGATCAGTAAGCAGGTAGAAATCTTTGGTGAGATCGTCACCCTGACCGGGATTGCCAAAGGGGCGGGCATGATCCATCCCAATATGGCGACTATGTTGGCCTATGTGGCTACCGATGCTTTGATTGAGCCTGATCTGCTGCAAAAGGTTTTATCTGAAGTAGTGGAAGAAACCTTTAACTGCATTACGGTGGATGGCGATACTTCTACCAATGACTCCTTAGTGGTAATGGCTACTGGCAGTTCCGGAGTGTATGTCGGGGGTGAGGCTTTAGCTATTTTCCAGCAAGCTTTACAGGAAGTGTGTCTGTATCTGGCGCAAGCGATCGTGCGTGATGGTGAAGGTGCTACCAAATTCATCAGTGTTGAAGTGCAAGGTGCGGCTACGCGTCAAGAAGCTCGCATTGTAGGTAATACCGTAGCCCTTTCGCCGCTGGTTAAAACTGCGCTGTTTGCTAGTGACCCAAACTGGGGTCGTATTCTAGCGGCAGTAGGTCGTAGCCAGATTGAAGCATTGGATGTGAGTTTGGTGACCATCTGGTTGGGTAAAACCTTATTGATTGAAAAGGGTGAACCGGCGGAAAGTTACCATGAAGAGCTTGGTCAGCAGGAAATGCAGCAGGACGAAATCACCATTCGTATTGATTTAGGCCGTGGTGAGGCCGCTGCTACGACTTGGACATGCGATTTTTCCTACGATTACGTCAAAATCAATGCTGAATACCGCAGTTAATTATCTGCATGTAGTCGCAGCCGTGATTCGCAAAGCCAGTGGGGATATCCTGCTGGCTCAGCGGCCTGCACATAAGCATCAAGGTGGTAAATGGGAATTTCCCGGTGGCAAGGTTGAAGCCGATGAGACCCCATTACAAGCACTTGAGCGAGAATTGCACGAAGAGTTGGGTATTCAAGGTTTACAAGCTCAACCGCTGATAAAAGTAAGGCATGTTTACCCGGAACGAGCGGTACTGCTGGATGTATGGGAAGTTACAGCTTTTGCAGGGCACACCCACGGTAAGGAAGGACAGCCGGTTGGTTGGTTTACGCCCATGCAATTAAATGAGTTGGAATTTCCACCGGCCAACTATCCGATTATTACTGCTGCCCAATTACCGGATTACTATCTCATCACTCCCGAGCCTGATAACACTACCGAATTTTTGTCACAACTGGAAAAGACTTTGCTCAGCGGCGTACGTTTAGTGCAATTGCGGGCTAAATCCTTGTCAGGCAGTGCTTATATCCAGCTGGCTAGAGAAGTCATTTCCTTGACGCATCAGCTAGGTGGCAAAGTTATCCTCAATTCCCCGCCATGTTGGTTGGAACAGGCAGATGGCTTGCATTTGACCAGCACCCAATTACAAATATCAAGCGTTAAACCGATGTTAGGGACAGGTAAATGGCTATCAGCGGCCTGTCATAGTTGTGAAGATTTACACAAGGCTACACAGCTTGGTGTGAATTTCGCACTGTTGTCGCCGGTAAAACCGACTTTATCTCATCCGGGTGCGCCTGGGTTGGGCTGGGAGCAGTTTCAAGGTTTGACTGCAACCGTCAATTTTCCGGTGTATGCCTTAGGTGGCATGCAAAAAGCAGCGCTACCTCTAGCCCGGCATTATGGGGGAAGAGGTATTGCTGCTATACGGGGATTATGGCAAACGCCTTGAAATCAGGCGTTTAAATCCGGGATTAATTGGCTGCGTAAGCGCGTAATCATATCTTTCAACAGCAATTTGCGCTTTTTCAGACGTGTGACCTGAAACTGATCATAATCTGATTGCTGGCGCAACACTTCGATAGTTTGGTCTAGTTCCCGATGCTCTTGAAGGAGTATGGCCAATTTCTGGTGGAGGACTTCTGCGTTAGTGGTCATGCAGTGACTTTATTTGCTCAAAATACGACGCTTTTCTTTGTAACGGATAACAACTTTTTTGTCACCTTGACCTTTATCTGCGGCGGGAGCACTGGAGTAATCCTGCTGCTTTTCCCAGCTACCGATTTCATAAGAACCACCCGTATCACGTCGTGACATATTACTTGAGGGTGAACTGTAATTGCCGCCATCACTGCGTTTGCGTTGCGCACCCCCATTGAGGCGTCCATAAGGGCCTTTGCGCTGCTGCCGTTGTGCATCTGTTGATTTGTCATCCTGACGATGCTGACCTTGAGCGGGTGCTTGGGAGTGTTGCTGCCCACCACTATGGCCACGGTGACCATTGTTACGTGATTGCGAGCTATTGGCACTATTACCAGGGTTAGCATTGCGTCCGGTCTGGCCACCATGCCGACCCTTGTTCTGGCCCTGATTATTACCACCTTTGCGCTGTTGACCTTGTTCACCTTTATTACGCGGTGAGCGCACCGATAAAGTAAAACCGGAGGTGTGATGTAACGGGGCTAAGCCGGGCAGGGTACATTGTTCAATGGAATCGCCAAGGAAATCTTCCACACGTTTGAGATTTTCGCGCTCGCGTGGCAGAACAATAATAATGACGGCTTCTTCACGAGTATCCGCTTGAATACCTTGCAAACGCGCTTCGTAATCTTCTACCTTGATTGGCAATTCGAAGTTAATGACATGTTCTTCCGGTTGCATGACCGGTTTCAAACCATCTTGGTCAGCATAAATCAGAATCGGACAAGTACTACGATCAGTGCGTTCTTCTTCTGACAGATCTGTAAAGACTTCAGCACTATGACCATGATTAGCAAGGCTTTCTGCTAATGCTTTTGCCGTTTTGGTATTAGTAGTGAAAATGCTGGTTGGTTCACCGGAAAACTCATCTAGTAAATGATCCATTAAGGCAATTTTATGCGTGTAATCATCGGCTAAATGCACAACCTGTGGAATTTGCAATAGTGGATTGCGATCATCTTCCACTTCCAATTCCTGAGCACCGGCGAAAATAGCGCGCGCATAAGTGGCGATTTCTTCTTCCTGACGAACAAAAGTAATCGTCGGGCAAGGCGTTGTACGCTCACTTAAAATTTTATTAACCAGCCCATGTAAACCTTTATGATAAATGGCGCTAAGGTCATCAATAATCAGCATTTCCAATTTGGAAAAATCAGCCTTGTTATTGTCAACCAAGTCATTTAAACGCCCAGGGGTAGCAATCATCAAATCCAGAGGACGCCGTAATAAACGCATTTGCGGTTGATAAGGTCGGCCACTGACGATAAAACCTGAACGCAACTGCTGATCATCGCCTAATAAGCGTTTGATGGTATAGTTAATTTGGTTAACACGATCACGCCGAGATGTCAAAATCAAAATGCGTGCATGCCGATGATCTTCCAGCGGATTGCTAAGAATATAATTAATCGCAGGTATCAAAAACGCCCCGGTTTTACCAGAAGCCGATTGTGTCCAGACAATGACACTTTTAGCAGCTGTCATTAAAGGAATTAACTGCTTTTGCAGTTCAGTCGGATTCTCGTAACCCGCAGCCTGAATTTTCGCTGCGAAATCTGGATTTAAACCTAATTCTGAGAAAGACAAGACACATACTCCCCGTCGTATTATGGGTGAGAGTAATTAATAAAAATTCTTTCAAACTGGAGAGGGAATGCCAGCAATTATGAACCCTCAACGCCACCCGGAAACCCGTATTTGTTACGTAAAATTGCGACCCGAACTGATTAATAAAATTATTATATCTGTTGCTTGGAGTCAACAACGTTACGGCAAATGTGGTAGTTCTACATCATCATTTCAATGGCTTTTTCCAATCTCGTCACAGCAACCACCTTCATGCCTTCGATTGGCTGCCGGGGTTTGTTGCCTTTGGGTACAATGGCTTGCCGAAAACCATGTTTGGCAGCTTCCCGCAGCCTTTCCTCTCCGTTTGGTACCGGGCGAATCTCGCCTGCTAGCCCAACCTCACCAAAAACCACCAGATCAGCAGGTAAAGGATGATTGCGAAAACTGGATAGTGCCGCCAGTAATAATGGTAAATCAGCGGCGGTTTCTGAAATCTTAACACCACCGACCACATTTATGAATACATCTTGGTCAAACATTGAAATTCCACCGTGCCGGTGCATGACCGCTAGCAACATAGCCAAACGATTCTGTTCCAGCCCTAACGTAACCCGACGCGGCACACTACCATGGCTTTGGTCTACCAGCGCTTGGACTTCCACCATTAAGGGTCGGGTTCCTTCACGTGTTACCATGATAACACTTCCTGACACGGGTTCATCATGTCGAGAGAGAAAAATTGCCGAGGGATTACTGACTCCCTTCAGTCCTTGTTCAGTCATGGCAAACACGCCAAGCTCATTCACTGCGCCAAAACGGTTTTTTACTGCGCGTAAAATACGATAACGGCCACCAGGGTCACCTTCAAAATAGAGCACCGTATCAACCATATGCTCTAACACCCTAGGTCCTGCTAGGGTTCCCTCTTTGGTAACATGACCAACAATAAATAAGACGGTCTGCGTTTGCTTGGCAAAACGCACCAATTTGGCTGCTGATTCACGTATTTGGCTGACTGAACCAGGCGCTGACTGCAATGTTTCAGTGAAAATAGTTTGAATGGAGTCAATCACCATAATGTGAGGCTTTTCCTGAGCACTTAGGGTCAGGATATTTTCCACACACGTTTCTGTCAGCAAACGCAATCGGTCAGTGGGTAATCCCAAACGTTTAGCCCGCAGGCCGACTTGTTGTAATGATTCTTCACCGGTCACGTAAAGACTATTCAGATTAGTGAGTTCCGTCAGGGTCTGTAACAGAATAGTCGATTTACCAATTCCTGGGTCGCCGCCTATCAGTACCACGGAACCGGCTACCAGACCACCACCGAGGACGCGATCCAGTTCAGGTTGATCGGTAGGAATACGCGGGTCTTCACTTAGGCTCACTTCATGCAAGGAGCGAATGGCAATCGCTTCACCCGCATAACTACCTGAGCGTGTGGCCGGAGCCTTGCTCGCAGGCACACTAATGCTTTCTTCGAGCGTATTCCAAGCACCGCAATCACTACATTGCCCACTCCATTTGGAGTGCAAACTACCGCACGCAGTACAGTAGTACTGCAATCTGGTTTTGCTCATAGTGTCATTATCGGAGTTAAGAAGGTTTTACTAGGAATTCCAACACAAACTTGCTGCCAAAAAAGGCTAGCATCAAAATGAAAAAGCCGCTAAGAGTCCAGCGGATGGCAATGCGTCCACGCCAACCATAGCGCCAATGGCCAATTAACAGCGTTACGAATACAAACCAAGCTACAATGGAAAGAATAGTTTTGTGCACCAAATGTTGGCTGAATAAATTATCAACATACAGTCCACCACTCAGTAAGCCCAATGATAACAAAATGATACCTAATAGAATCAGTTTGAACAGGAGAGCTTCCATATCCAGCAACGGCGGCAGGGTTCGAATCAGGCCACCAGGATTATGATTATGCAAATGCTGGTTTTGCCATGCCAGTAACAATGCTTGTAAGCTTGCTAGAGTCAATATGCTATAAGCCAGTAAGGATGTAAAGATATGTACACCCAAACCAGTGCTCAGATTAATGGCGGAGGTTTGACTGGTATCTAGCAAGGGTAGCAACATGGCTATTAAGGTAAACGGTACTACGAATAACCCTAAAGTTTCCAATGGCCGATTGAGCATGGTAATAAATAACAAAGCACTGCATAGCCACATAACAACCGAACAGGCTAAGGCAAAATTAATAAAGATGCCCACTGAGCTGTTTAAATGATCGACAATGGTTGCGCCATGCAGAGCAATAGCAAACAACCATAAGGCAATCAGTAAGTGTCTGTGCAAGGAGACTTTCCCCTGCAAGCGCTCGCGCAAGCGTCGGCCAATTAATAACCAAGTGGCCAGCCATGCCAATACAGCAAGCAGATTAATCATTATTGTCATTGAAGCAGCGTTCGTGTTGATACTCAGGTGGTTAAACTGCCCCTTTACGGGAACGCATTCGTTTTTACTTTAATGCTATCATAGCAACTTGTGCTCGAATTGGACTAGAAAGAAGTCAAGCATGTTTGAGAATTTAAGTGAACGTCTATCCCAGACGGTAAAAAAACTGCGTGGTCAGGCACGTCTGACTGATGACAATATTAAGGATACTTTGCGTGATGTGCGCATGGCTTTACTAGAAGCTGATGTAGCCTTGCCTGTTGTCAGGGAATTCACCAACCGGGTACGTGAACGGGCAGTTGGCCAGGAAGTTCTGGAAAGCTTAAGTCCAGGTCAGGCGCTGATCAAGGTGGTCAATGACGAACTTGTGCAGATCATGGGGCAGGCTAATGAAAGTCTAGCTTTGAATGCACAACCCCCCGCTGTGATTCTGATGGCCGGTTTGCAAGGGGCGGGGAAAACCACCACGGTTGGTAAACTGACCCGTTTTCTGAAAGAACGTCAGAATAAAACCGTGATGGTTGCCAGTTGTGACATTTATCGTCCAGCAGCTATTAAGCAGTTGGAAACTATTGCGGGGCAAACTGAGGCGATTTTCTTTGCAAGTGAAACCTCGCAAAAGCCAGTTGATATTGCCAAAGCAGCAGTAGATCAGGCTAAACGCAAATATATCGATGTGTTGATTATCGATACGGCAGGTCGCTTACACGTTGATGCTGAGATGATGGCCGAAATTCAGGCTATTCATGCAGCGGTGAAGCCAATCGAAACCTTGTTCGTTGTCGATAGCATGACTGGGCAAGATGCAGCTAATACCGCAAAGGCTTTTGGCGATGCTTTACCGTTGACGGGTGTGGTTTTAACCAAAGCCGATGGTGATGCGCGTGGTGGGGCGGCATTGTCAGTGCGGCATATCACCGGTAAGCCTATCAAATTCATTGGTGTTGGCGAAAAACTGGATGCGCTGGAACCGTTCCATCCAGATCGTATGGCTTCGCGTATCTTAGGCATGGGTGATGTTCTCAGTCTGATTGAAGAGGCTCAGCGCAAGGTTGACCATAAAAAAGCTCAACAGCTGGCTAAGAAGCTCAACAAGGGCAAAGGGTTTGATTTTGAAGATTTGCGCGATCAAATGCAGCAAATGCTCAAAATGGGGGGGATTGCCGGTTTATTGGATAAATTACCAGGCGCAGGTAATTTGCCAGCGAATATTAAGGATCAAGCGAATGATAAAGAAATTCGGCGCATGATTGCCATTATCAATTCTATGACCTTAGAAGAAAGACGTAATCCGGACATTATTAAGGCTTCACGCAAACGGCGTATTGCGGCCGGTTGTGGCCTACAAGTGCAGGATGTCAACCGTTTGTTAAAACAACACCTGCAAATGAGTAAGGCCATGAAGCAATTCAGTAAGGGCGGTTTACGTAAGCTGATGGGTAATTTGAAAGGTAAACTTCCGCCGGGTGGTGGCTTTCCTCCGATGGGTGGATTTCCAGGGTAGTGTACGTATTTTTTACTGAAAAATTAGCCGACCTTTCATTTTTAAGATGAGAGGCGTTTGCCTGTGGATTTATCTAGTTGTATGATGCGCACGTCCAGAAAATTTATGAAGAAGGCTGAGTGGGGCATTTTGCCGACTTCTGGATATAGTTTATTTTAATATCTAGGCCGTGTCAGCCCGTCCTGATAAGTATTCCCTTTCCTTAAATCGTGAGAGAGTTTGAACTATGAAAATGAAATCTCAATTCGCTGTAGCCAGCTTGTTGCTGGCAGGTTTGCTGGCCACTGGTTGTAGCCAACAACAAGCTGCTGGTAGCCAGCAGACTACTGGTCAGCAAGTAGCTGAAACTCCAGCTGCTAATCCAGCTCCAGTTGCTCCAGCTCCAGTTGCTCCAGCTCCAGCTCCACGTCGTCCAGTAGCACCAGCGCCTCAAGTACCTCAGGTTAAAGCCAAAGGTAAATACAAAGGCCCAGTTACTATGGACCCAGCTTCCAAAGCAACTCTGCAGCGTTATCAGCGCTAATTCTGATTGACAAGCCCTTTTGAATGAGGGCTTATTAATCAAACAAGCCCTTAAGCTTATGCTAAGGGCTTTTTTTTGACCTAGTAGAACGAATCTAGCCCGCTAATCGGTTTTTATGAAGATTTTGTACTAAATATTTAGGGGTGAGCCCTAAGAGACGAGTAATCTTTGGCTGCACTTAACTATATTCCTAATCTTTAAGACAATGAACGAGGCTAATGCCATGGAATTAAAGTCCAAACTGATACTTGGAACGTTAATATGTATCGGCTTGTCCACAGCAGGTTGTAGTCAACAACAGTCAGCAGGCAGCCAGCAAGTGACTGGCAGTCAACAAACTTCTCAACAGCAAGCTTGTCCACCTTGCGAACAGCCTAAGCCTGTAGTACCGGCTCCTGTTACTCCACAGCCACCTGCGCCACCACCAGTAGCTCGTCCGCCTGTTAAACGTCCACCTCCACCACCGCCAGTGAAAATTCCACCGGTTAAAGCCAAAGGCAACTATAAAGGCCCGGTCGAGATTGATCAGTCATCTAAAGATGTAATGCAGCAATATCAGCGCTAATCTGATTTGATCATGGCAAAACCCTTATCTTAATTAGATAGGGGTTTTTTTATGGATAGAAAGAACAATCTTGTTTTATAAAAGTATCTTGACTTCTTGATTAATACTGGTTACATCGATCCGCTTTTTGTGTATATTCTTAACTGAGTTTATTAGGGGATCTGTAAAAAGACGTTCAAAAACGTTTGTTTAGCTACCCTTGTGAATGCTTCCCTTAAACAACAAATGAAAGAGATCAAGACGATGAAAATCAAAACCCCACTCACACTGGCAGCTCTGCTGGTGGCTGGTTTATTGGCAACAGGCTGTCAGCAAATGCAACAAACTGCAGGTGCTAGCCAACAACAAACAGCTGCGCCAGAAACCAAAACCACTGATACTAAAGCGCCTAGCACTAATGCTGTCGCTGGCTCTCATTCACATCCTGCTATTCCTGGTTGCACCAACTCTGTAACCCACACCCACCCAACTAAAGATCCTAACCATAAACATGCTTATGGTTGCAAAGGTGGCGTACCTCATGTCGGCGGCGGTCAGGGTAAAGGTCCGGCTGTTCCACAGGTCAAAGCCAAAGGCAAATATAAAGGTCCTGTGAGCATGGATAAAAAATCTCAGCAGTTAATGCAACAATATCAGCAGAAATAATCAAGTTTTGATAAGAATTCATGCTGTTAAACTTAAACGGTAGTTTTCTCAAAAATTGAATCTATGCCCAGATCATTCATGACTGGGCTTTTTTTATTGAAATTATCGATAAGGCAATCTACTCTAGGTGACTTTGAAAACTTATGGACAGAGTGTCGGACTAGGGCGGGTCTGAAGTCACAGTAGGTGGCAAGTTCGCTACCAGTAGATATTCTTCTAGTAATTTAACTACATCAAGTGCAAGTTTCATGAAAAAGTTGATTGCCTCGGTGCTATTTCTGTTGAGCATGGTGATTCTCCCCATGACTGCATCAGCAGAAGTATGGCCTAACGAGAATGTTTGGGATGATGTTTGGGAAGGACGCTACCGCGATTGGGTACGGACTAACTGGAAAGATGATATTTTCATGGATCCTTCCAAACCTATTTACTACGAATTTGAAAACGATTGTGCCGATGCAGTTTATGCCATGCGCCTTGTTTTCTCCTTCGAAAACCGCTTACCTTTTGTTATCAATAATCGTGACAAAGCTGGTAAAATTATCAGCAATTCTATGTCCACTTGGGATAACCTTTCACCTCCACAACGTGTCCGTCAGTTCATGAATTATGTTGCTGATATGACCAGTAGTGAGTCTTTACGTAATGATACTTACCCGATTGCGCTGAATGACATTAAGCCGGGTGATATTTATGTGGCTCCGGGTGTGCATTCCTATCAGATTGTAAACGTAACCGACACTGGTATTGCTGAGGTTATGGCCTCAACCACGCCTAAACAGGCTCGTTATTTGTTACGTACCCCTTCTTTCCCATTTTATGTACCAGAAGATAAACGTTTCGGTGATGGCTACAGACGTTTCAAGCAACCTCAAAATGTTATGAAGCCTGCTAATCAACAGCCAGGCTATAGTGAAGAACAGTTCCAAGTAGCTGCTGGTGTGCAATTAGACTATGTGGCGTTTACTGATGTTATTTCCAAAAAATTGGGTAAACGGGTAGAAAGCCCGGATGAAAAAACTCAACGTTTGTTATTAGCCTTATGTATGTACGCTAATGACCGCAGTGTGTACGTGTATGATGCTTTATGGTATCTGCAAAAAATTCGCAATGAAGGTCGTCATTGTATGAACGCTAAAGAATACAATGATCACTCAACCCCAGGTCGCGACAAACGCTTACACTTGTTCTTTGATTCCATTCGCCGTCATTTGGACCGTGTAGGTCGCTTTGATCCACGTTCACAACCGGCACGTTGGGCTAAAGCCGTATTCTCTAATGATGAACCACCGCCACAAGAAATGAAATTCCTCAATGATTTCTGTCAGGTGCAAATGACATTGGTAGATGATGGGCAGCCTAACTACTATATGTCTTTACGTGAATTGCGCCAAAATGTAGAAGCTGGTTCTTTAGTATCAGACCCGCATGCTCCACTGGCTCATCGTTGGGGAATTATCAAGCAACCGTTCGTCTCTGATTGCCCTACTTATTAAGCGTAGGTACTCTTTCGGGGCTGTACCCTCTGGGCAGCCTCGATTATTTTAATTTTTTATTATAAGCCTTAATTAAAAAGGTAAATAGTGTGATTGATGTTCTGTTGTAGCAACAGGAGCGGGTCAATGAGTAGTGTTTTCAATAGGCCAGTGATGGCTAAATGGAGTATGTCAGCAGGTTTGGTTGTGGGTGTTCTGGCTTTGGGGGTCACCGGCTGTTCCACGCAAAAATCTTCTGAGCAAGCCGTATCTTCTCCTATGAAACGTTCCGGTACTGCACGCACGACTTTAGCAGTTCCTGATCGTTTGTCTTATGCCGCCTTGGATAGATTACGCCATCGCGTAACCTATGATGGTCGCTATGTGCCTATAGGATATCCCAATGGCGATGTCCCTGCGAATATAGGGGTTTGTACGGATACGGTTATTCGGTCTTACCGTAAGTTAGGCATAGATCTGCAGCGTCTAGTGCATGAAGACATGGCTAACAATTTTTATGCGTACCCGCATCTGGCGAAATGGGGACTGGATGCACCAGACCCAAATATTGATCATCGTCGGGTCCATAACTTAAAAGCATTTTTTACCCGTCATGGGGCTCGTCTGCCAGTGACTAATAACCCAAGTGATTATCGTCCAGGCGATTTGGTCACATGGAGTCTAGGTGGAGATCAGGAGCATATCGGTATAGTGGTAAACCGCATATCAGCAGTTGATCCTAACCGTCATTTGATTGTGCACAATATCGGAGAGGGTGAAAAACTGGAAGATGTTCTGTTTACCATGCCTATCACGGGGCACTACCGATATATGCCTGGTGGCTTATCCTCTAGAAGCAACTAGTTGGGTTTGTTAACTTAATATTTGGGCAACGAACGCATTAAAGACAGTAAGACCTCCAAAATGGAGGTCTTTTTCTTGACGAGCAGGTTAATCAGTACTTCACTTTTTCTGAAATTAACGTAGAATTGCGCGTTTATTTTGGGGCTGGTGACTTTGCTCCAAGTTAACTAAATTATTTTAAGGTTGTGCAATGGTTAATATCCGTTTGGCTAGAGGTGGTGCGAAAAAACGCCCCTTTTATCACATTGTTGTCAGTGATAAGCGTAAACCACGTGATAGTGGATATATTGAACGTATTGGTTACTTCAACCCGGTAGCTCGTGGTCAGGAAGTACGTTTGCACGTTGAGCAAGACCGCGTTGCCTACTGGATTGGCTGCGGCGCTCAGCCTACTGATCGCGTTGCCAAGCTGTTGAAAGAAACGGCTGAAACTGCAGCGGTCTAAAGATATGTCCCAGCCCAATCTACTTACATTGGGAAAAATTTCTGGTGTATTTGGAGTGAAAGGCTGGGTCAAGGTTTTTTCCCATACCGAGCAACGTGACAGTATTCTGGGTTATAGCCCGTGGTGGCTGCAAGTTGGCGGTCAATGGAAAACTTATACGGTTAAAAATGGTCAAGTGCAGGGTAAAGCCATTATTGCCCAGCTCGACGGTGTTGATGACCGTGATCAGGCACAAGCATTAGTCGGTGCTACTATTGCCATTGAACATCACCAGTTGAAGCCTTTGCGTCAGAATGAGTACTACTGGGCTGATTTGCTGGAAATGGAAGTCATCACGACTCTAGGATTCCGGTGTGGACGGGTACAGTCTTTGTTTGAAACCGGTTCTAATGATGTGATGGTGGTGCAGGGTGAGCGTGAACGCCTAATACCTTGGATTATGGACGATGTAATTGTTAGCGTTGATCTAGCTAATGGGCAGATTATCGTCAACTGGGATCCTGATTTTTAGCCATGAGCCTGCGTTTTGATGTCGTGACCCTGTTCCCTGAACTCGTGGGTGCTGTCATTGAAAGTGGTATCACGGGTAGAGCAGCAGAACGGGGACTGATTTCTCTGCATTGCTGGAATCCACGTGATTATGCCACAGATGTCCATCGGACAGTCGATGACCGGCCTTATGGCGGTGGACCAGGCATGGTAATGAAAGCCGATTGCTTGTTAAAAGCTATCCGTTCTGTGCGGCAAGTTAATACCGGTAAAGTCATCTATCTGAGTCCACAAGGTAAACCACTCAATCAGCCATTGGTCAAGCAGCTGGCTGTAGAGAGCGAGTTAATCCTGTTGTGCGGTCGCTATGAAGGCATTGATGAGCGTGTCATCGAATTGGAAGTTGATTTAGAGTGCTCCATTGGTGATTACGTCTTAAGTGGCGGCGAATTAGGTGCCATGGTACTGATAGATGCCATTACCCGCCAGCAACCGGGAGCCCTTGGCCATCATGAGTCTGCAGCCCAAGACTCCTTTTATGAAGGATTATTGGATTGTCCGCATTATACACGGCCCGAAGAGTTGGAAGAATTAAGCATTCCACCGGTTCTTAAAAGTGGTAATCATGCGGAAATTGCCCGCTGGCGTAAAAAGCAGGCTTTAGGCAGAACATGGCAGCGCAGGCCCGAGCTGTTGCAAAACCGGCAACTGACCAAGAGCGAACGTGTGTTGCTCAACGAGTATATAAACGAGTTTGAAAGAAGCGACCCGCTTCAGTAGAGGAATTATGTATGAACGCGATTATTCAACAGCTTGAACAAGAGCAGATGGCCAAAACTATCCCTAACTTTAACCCAGGGGATACTGTTGTAGTTCAGGTACGTGTTAAAGAAGGTGACAAAGAACGCCAACAGGCTTACGAAGGGGTAGTTATTGCCAAGCGTAATCGTGGTTTGCATTCTGCTTTCACTGTTCGCAAAATCTCTTACGGCGAAGGTGTGGAGCGTGTGTTCCAGACTTACAGCAACAGCATCGCTAGTATTGAAGTTAAACGTAGCGGTGATGTCCGTCGTGCCAAGCTGTACTATCTGCGTGGCCGCACGGGTAAAGCGGCTCGTATCAAGGAAAAAGTATAAGCTTTTTTCTTTCACGTTTGCTAAGCCAGCTCCCTCTTGGTTGGATAGTTGGTTTAAGCACATCGTGAGTAAGTCTATAAATCAACTCTGCTAATCAAGCAGAGTTGATTTCTTGTGCATGACCCTCAGTTAGACCCTGTATCCTAACCGTTACTCGTTAAAACTATACAGTAATGGTAACGATGCCCTATTATGCACACCGTAACTTGACAGCTTATCTAATAAATATAAAAGGTGTCCGAGGCTTTGGTGGTGAATCTTCTTGATCATGCGTTTTCTACCACAGAACAGATTAGTCTGTTAGCAGGCGCATTGCTGACGGCTTTAGCGGTATTTTTCTACTATTTTAAGCAAAAATCCCAGCAACAGTTACGGTTAGTACAACAGAATATGTTGGTTTCTGCCTTGGCTGATGTTCAGGAAGCTGCTGTTTTGGTGGATAGTCAAGGTAGGATTGATTTTATCAATCCTACCGCTGAAAAGATTCTCAAATATAAAATGCGCACAGCACGCGGTAGGCCTTATACCGATTTATTCTCCCTGCTAGATACAGTGATGCAAAATCCATTGCCTTGGCTGGATAAAGCTAAAAGCAGTGATCGTTCTAGTGTGCAAAGGGCTTTATTGAATACCCCTCATCTAAACGAATTACCTGTTAACTATACTGTGCAGCCAGTACAGTATGTAGATAATTCCAACCAGTTTTATTATCTGTTGCTATTGCGTGATCAGACTGAATTGCAAGCTTTGCAAGTGCGTCTTGAATATCTGGAACTGCATGATCCACACACCTCACTTTTAAATCGCAAAGGTTTTGAAGTGCGCCTAAAAGTAGCGATTGATCAGGTACGTCAGCACGGCGTCAAGCATTCGTTTTGCCTGATTGGTATGGATCAGTTCAAAGTGGTGAATGACACCATGGGGCATAGTGCTGGCGATGAACTTATCAAGCGTATTGCCCAAATTCTTAAAAATGAAATTGATGCCAAAAGAGATGTGCTGGCGCGTTTAGGGGGTGATGAATTCGGTATTTTATTGCAGGAAGTCGAGCATTCGGTGGCTATGCGTACCGTTGAGCGTATGCTGCAGAAAGTAGCCGAGCACGAATTTTCCTGGAATAAAATCAAGCAGCATATTACGGCAAGTATTGCATTTGTCCCTCTATATAGAGGACTGGTATTAGCGAATAACCGTACCATTTCAGTCAATCGTATTTTATCTGTCGCTGATACTGCTTGCCGGGTGGCTAAAAATAAAGGTGGTAACCGTATTCACCTTTATAAGCCTAATGATCAGGATATTATTCGCCAGCGTGGCAATATGGTCTGGTTAGGGCGTTTGAAGAAAGCCTTTGATGCCGGTAATTTCCGTTTGGTGGCTCAGCCAATTCATCCGTTAAACCCGACCGAATTCAAAAGACCCTTTCATCATTATGAAATCCTGATTCGTCTGTTTGATGAAAATAATCAGCCTATTCCACCGGATGAGTTTATTCCAGCAGCAGAATATTATTCCATGATGCCGCGTCTGGATCGCTGGGTTGTTAACCGTTTAATGCAATCATTACGTGTTATTACTCAGAAAGTGCCGCGTCCGGTTTTTGCGGTCAATCTTTCTGGACAAAGTTTAGATGAGCCTGATTTTCTGCCGTTTGTGCTGGAAGAAATTCGCTGTGCAGGCATTAGTCCGGCTATGTTGTGTTTTGAGATTACCGAACGAGTGGCTATCCAGAACCTGGCGTTGGCACAGAAATTTATTGATACCCTGAAAAGTTTAGGGTGCAGTTTCTCATTGGATGATTTTGGCACTGGGGTGAGTTCATTTGGTTACCTGAAATCTTTGCCAGTGGATTATCTGAAAATTGATGGTAGCTTTATCAAGGATATTGCTAATGATGAAGTGGCCGAAGCCATGGTACGTTCAGTGAATCAGGTCGGGCATTTGATGGGGCTTAAAGTGATTGCCGAATATGTCGAAAATGAACGGGTGATCCAGATTGTACGTGAGATTGGTGTAGACTACGGGCAGGGCTACGGTATTTCCAAGCCAATTCCTCTGGAAGATGTTCTTAAGCAGCATATTTTGTAAAAGGTTAACAACAGTAAAATGAAAATTCATATTCTGGGTATCTGCGGAACCTTTATGGGTGGTATTGCTTTATTGGCGCGCGCTAATGGTCATACAGTGACGGGTTCGGATAGCAATGTTTACCCACCTATGAGTACCATGCTGGTAGAGCAGGGGGTGGAGATTAGCCAAGGGTATTTGCCTGACGCCATTCCAGCCGATGCCAATGCAATTGTTGTTGGCAATGTCATGAAGCGCGGTTTGGATGTGGTCGAACATATGTTGAATCACAATCTGCCGTATATCTCAGGGCCACAATGGTTGTATGAAAATATCCTGCGTGATCGTTGGGTTTTAGCGGTTGCCGGTACACACGGTAAAACCACCACATCCAGTATGCTGGCTTGGATTTTGGAATATGCAGGTTTAAAACCGGGTTTTTTGATTGGTGGAGTGCCCGAAAACTTTGGTATCTCAGCGCGTTTGGGTGAATCACCGTTTTTCGTGGTGGAAGCCGATGAATACGATACTGCCTTTTTTGATAAGCGTTCTAAGTTTGTGCATTACCATCCACGCACAGTGATCTTGAATAATCTGGAATACGATCACGCGGATATCTTCCCGGATGTGCAAGCGATTAAAACCCAGTTTCACCATTTAATGCGTACCGTCCCCAGTAAGGGTTTGGCCGTTGTCAATGCGCAGGAACGCAACCTTACCGATACTTTACAAATGGGGTGTTGGACGCCGGTAGAAACCTTTAATCAAGGCGATTGGCAGGCTGAATACCTGCAAGCTGATGGCAGCGAGTTCAAGGTATTTTTCCAAGCCGAATATCAAGGCACGGCAAAATGGAGCTTACTGGGTGAACATAATGTCAATAATGCCTTAGCAGCTATTGCGGCAGCCCGCCATGTGGGGGTACCGGTTAAACATGCTATTGCCGCATTGGCTGAGTTTAAAGGTGTTAAACGTCGTATGCAGGTACGCGGTACGGTACGTGATGTTACCGTTTACGATGATTTTGCTCATCATCCGACCGCTATTACCACGACTTTAGCGGGTTTGCGTGCCAAAGTTGGTAATGCCCGTATTATTGCTCTACTAGAACCACGCTCCAATACGATGCGTTTAGGTACACACAAGGCACAACTGGCGGATTCTTTGCAGGCTGCGGATGACGTTTTCCTCTATCAACCGGCTGGTTTGGGTTGGGATATGGCAGATGTAGTAGAAACACTGGGGCAAAAAGGTCACTTACTGCAAGATATTGATGCCTTAGTTGCCGAAGTAGCTGCTCAAGTGCAAGCGGGAGACCATATTCTCATCATGAGTAATGGCGGATTTGGCGGTATTCATGACAAGCTCTTAGCCAAATTGGCTGCCTAACCCTCAAGGTCTGACCTAGCGGAGAACTGTGAGGGGGTAGGCATGGGTCGTTCTGATGGGAGGATAGTTTGAGCAAGACGGTAACATTAATTATGACCGGAGCATCGGGTGCCCAATATGGGTTGCGTTTGCTCGAGTGTTTACTAAAAGCAGAGTGCAAAGTGTACTTATTGCTATCGCGCCCCGCTCAAGTGGTGATCAATATGGAAACCGAGCATCGCTTGCCTGGGCGTGCAAGTGAAATACAAGCCTATTTCAGTGCATTGTATGCGGCTAAACCCCAGCAGTTACAAGTATTTGAACGGGAGCAATGGACCGCGCCAATAGCCAGTGGTAGCGGGGTTGCCGGAGCGACTGTGGTATGCCCTTGTACCACCGGTACTTTATCAGCAATTGCTTGTGGCAGTAGTCGTAACCTTATTGAGCGTGCGGCTGATGTCGCTTTGAAAGAACGTAAGAAACTGATTTTAGTGGTGCGGGAAACACCTTTTTCCGAAATCCATCTGGAAAATATGCTGAAACTGGCTCGTATGGGCGTTATTATCATGCCCGCTAATCCAGGCTTTTATCAACGTCCACAGACTTTGCAGGAGTTGGTGGATTTTATGGTGGCGCGTATTCTGGATCATCTGGATATACCCCAAACGTTGTTACCGCGCTGGGGTGAACCGGTCTCGCCGGAAAGCTGACTTAATGACTGTATGCCGGGCAACCTTTTTGTAGTCGTTGTCCATTTACCTACTTTTACTACTCAGGAGTTTGCCATGGCAACTGAAGAAATTACCGCTCAGAATTTTGAAGAAACCATTACCAGTAACGATATTGTTCTTGTGGATTTCTGGGCACCTTGGTGTGGGCCTTGCCGTTCTTTTGCCCCTACCTACGAAAAAGTATCCGAAAATCACACCGATATCGTATTCGCCAAGGTTAATACTGAAGAAGAACAGGAACTGGCGTCTCATTTCCAGATTCGTTCTATTCCGACCCTGATGGTATTCCGTGAACAGGTTATTCTGTTTGCCCAAGCGGGTATGTTAAGCGAAAGCCAGCTCGAACAGGTGATTACCCAGGTACGTAGTATTGATATGGCTAAAGTACACGCAGAAATTGCGGATAATGCCCAAGCTGATTCCCAGCAATAACAGTATACACAAGGGCGGAAGATTCCAACCCTTTCGCCCTCATTTTCCTCAAAGCATCACAACGTCCACAAAGCAATACAGCTTAATAAACCAATCGCCAAAATACTGTAAAGTTCCGTCGCTTCCCCACTGCCTAATGGCGTCAGGGCCGGTTGTACAGAAGCATTCGGATTCAGCAGCCGATCATTGTGAATATCATCCAGCAATAGGTGAAAGATATAGCCCGCTCCCGATGATAGGAATGCCGGTAAAACCGCTTCAGGTCCGGCTGTCATATAGCCAACCCCGGCAACGCCTAACGATAAGCAAACCGCCGCTAGCAATGAGTGAGTGTAACCGCCTCGGCCTACCAATTGTGAGAATAATGTCCAAAAGCGATTCACCATAAACAAAGCCAAGACAATAGCCAATAGCAAATCCGTAGGACGATAGAAGAACTGGATGCATGGCACGATAATAGCGGCCAGCCGACTCAGGCGTTTGACAATGCGATAGCCCGCACTGGTTTCATCATCAATATCCGCCAGAAAAGTTCCTACGTAACCGCTTAAAGCGGCAACAGCTAAGACCAACAAATTGGCTTCGGGCGTTAATAACGAATACACAGCGGCACCGCCCAGGCCAATAGCCAGTGCTGCGATTTGATAGGGTACATAGTGCGTCATAAGTTTGCCCCTGAACTTGTATTTCTTATTACAACATTTTATGGATAGGGTATTGCACCCTACCAACCCCAATGAAAATATTTATTAATTAGTAAAGACAAAGCTGAATAAGTTCCAGCTTTGCCACCCCTGTTTTTAACCAGCAATATGTTGAAGATGAAAAATCATCATTATATGAACAAGTCGTTGATGCCCCGTTTATAATTACTCTCTGAATGGCCAAAAAGAGAGGGAAGCGTTATCCCTCTATCGGGCTTTGCGTCTATCAGATCATAAGTAATTATTTTTATGATACCAATGACGATTCTATATAAAAGCTTTATTTTGGTCAATAACTAAGCATTATTTAAAATACTGCTCAGGTTTTTCAATTACTGCTACAATCGCGCGCATGTCAGGAAATAGCTTTGGAAAATTATTCACCGTGACTTCCTTTGGGGAAAGTCATGGCCCCGCAATCGGTTGCATCGTGGATGGCTGCCCGCCTGGGCTTGCGCTCACAGAAGCCGATATCCAGATTGACCTCGACCGGCGTAAACCCGGTCAAAGCCGTCATACGACTCAACGTCGTGAACCGGATGAGGTACAAATCCTTTCGGGTGTTTTTGAGGGTAAAACCACCGGCACACCCATTGCTCTGATCATTCATAATACTGATCAGCGCTCCAAGGATTACTCGGATATTCTGGATCGCTTCCGTCCCGGTCATGCTGATTACACCTATTACAAAAAGTATGGCTTCCGCGATTATCGTGGGGGTGGGCGTTCTTCGGCGCGTGAAACCGCTATGCGGGTGGCGGCGGGTGCTATTGCCAAGAAGTGGCTGCAAGAACGTTACGGTGTGGTCATTCGCGGTTATTTATCTCAGTTAGGCCCGATTGTAGCGGAACAGCTGGACTGGGATGAAATCGGTAATAATCCGTTTTTCTGTCCGGATGCTAGCAAAGTAGCCGAGATGGAAGTTTACATGGATGCTTTACGCAAAGAAGGCAATTCTATTGGTGCCAAAATCACCACAGTGGCGTCGCATGTGCCGCCGGGTTGGGGCGAACCGATTTTTGATCGCCTCGATGCTGATATTGCTCACGCTATGATGTCGATTAATGCGGCTAAAGGCGTTGAAATTGGTGCTGGCTTTGACAGTGTTACCCAAAAAGGCACTGAGCATCGGGATGAAATAACTATGCAAGGTTTCCTGAGTAATCAGGCGGGTGGTATTCTCGGCGGTATTTCCTCAGGGCAGGAAATTATCGTGCATACGGCCTTTAAACCCACGTCCAGCATGCGTTTGCCGGGGCAGACCGTTAATCTGCAAGGTGATGCAGTGGAAGTGATCACCAAAGGCCGCCATGATCCGTGCGTAGGTATACGCGCTACTCCCATTTGTGAGGCCATGTTGGCATTGGTATTGATGGATCATGCCTTACGGCATCGCGCGCAAAATGCCGATGTAACCACTTCCCTGCCTGATATTCCCGGTAGTGTCGAGTTCTTACCAGACTAAAGACCGGCATTACTCCTGTCTGAAGTCCCAATCCGGATAGTAAACCCGGCCTGGATCATTCCAGCGGCCGGGGTCATTCCAACGACCCGGATCATTCCACCGAGAAGGGCGATCACGCTGCCAGAAAGGCCGGTTGTGACGTAATAATTCATCATTATGACGCCAATAGCGGTTAACCCGGTTGTCATAGTAGTTATTATAGGGGTAGTTGTAATCGTCGGAACGTACCGGGGCATAACAACCTTGTAAGGTTACAAGGCTACCAAGCATGATACTTAATAACCCAATGCGGTAAGTATTCATAAATACCTCCCTTTCAAAATGGTGTTCTCATTTACAGTTAGGCTATTACATCTAGGTAAAGTTCTGTGAATAATTCAACCACTTATGCGCGTTTGTCCTTTTTTTACCTAATGTATTTTGCCGCGTTGGGTGTTTTTGTCCCTTACTGGACAGTTTATCTAAAGAAAATTGCCCATTTTTCACCGGCGCAAATTGGTGAATTAATGGCGGTATTCATGGCTACTAAAGTTATTGCGCCATTTTTATGGGGTTGGTTGGCTGATCATACTGGGCAACGTCTGCACATTATTCGCTGGGTTAGTTTATTAGCCATGCTGTGTTTTGCCGGGGTGTATTGGCAAACCAGCTTTGGTTGGATGCTGTATGTCATGGCGGGTTTTGGCTTTTTCTGGAATGCTTCTTTGCCGCAATTTGAAGCTTTGACTCTGAATCATTTGGGTAGCGATATTGGTCGCTATAGTCAGATTCGTTTGTGGGGTTCGATTGGTTTTATTGTCATGGTAATCGCGTTGCCTATGTGGTTAGGCCAAGACAGTATTGCCAATATTCTGGATGTCATGATGATCTTATTTGCGGGCATGTGGCTATCCACTTGGTTACTTAAAGATAAACCCCATGAACAGACACAGCAGCAGGATTACAGTTTATGGACTGTATTGCGTCAACCGGTGGTTTGGACCTTACTGGTAGCGTGTGCCTTGCAACAAGCCAGTCATGGCGTTTACTACAATTTTTTCAGTATTTATCTGGAATCGTATGGTTACCCTCGTCCGTTTATTGGCTGGATGTGGGCCTTAGGCGTGATGGCTGAAGTGGTGTTGTTTATATTCATGCATCGGCTAATTCAGCGTTATGGGGCCGAACGCCTGTTTATACTCGCCTTGTTTGTAACCGGGTGTCGTTGGTTAATGTTGGGTAATGGTGCTGATAATTTGCTGGTGTTACTCAGTGCGCAAATCCTACATGCAGCGACTTATGGTTTATTTCACGCCTCTGCTATTCATATCATTCATCATGTGTTTCCCGGCAAACTGCAAGGGCGCGGGCAAGCCTTGTATTCAGGGGTTAGTTACGGCCTCGGTGGGGCTTTAGGCAGTCTGTTCAGTGGGTATAGTTGGGAAGCATTTGGGGCTGAACCGACCTTTTATCTGGCCACAGTTACCGTCAATATAGGACTTTTCCTAAGCTTATATGCAATGCGGGGTTTAAGAGGAGCCTATGTATCACTCTGAATGGCTGGATAAGGGGCGTATTCAAGCCCATTTAACGGATGAAGCCTTACGGGCCTTGCCGGATATACAGATTTTCAATGAGCTGGATTCCACCAATCGTTGGGCTTTGCAGCACGGTCATTGTGGCAGTGTGTGTCTGGCAGAACAGCAAACCGCAGGGCGTGGACGACGCGGGCGACAGTGGTATTCGCCAGCCGGTGTGAATATTTATCTGTCAGTGCGTTGGTGTTTTGACCAAGTGCTAGCACATTTGCCCATGCTAGGGTTAGTCACAGGTGTAGCCGTCGCGGAAGCTTTGCAAATATATGGTATTGGCGGACATGGTTTGAAATGGCCGAATGATATTTACTGGCAAGGTAAAAAGCTCGGCGGCATTTTGTTGGAAGCGTCAGGTAATCTACAGCAAGTGGTGATTGGGATTGGTTTGAATGTGAATGTCCAGCCTGAAATCAATCCCTTGATTGAACAGCCGTGGAGTAGTTTGCAGATAGCACACGGTAAGGTCATTGCACGTAATACCCTGATCGGTGTCATACTCAATCAATTGGTGTATCGTCTGCAGGATTTCCCCTACTTGAACGGCAGCTTATTCCAGCAAGAATGGCAGCCGTGGGATGTATTAGCGCAACGTTCAGTGCGCGTGCTGGCTGGTGAGGAAATCTTCGAGGGGATTGCATGCGGGGTTGATAGTCAGGGACAATTACGCCTTAGCTTGATGGATGGCTTAATAAAAACTTTTTCTTCAGCGGACGTATCGGTGCGGATGTGACAATTTTGCTGGTAGATGCAGGCAACTCACGCCTGAAGTGGGCAGAACTGGATGCGACGACAGGCAGCATGTCTGCCCAGCAAGCGCAGGCTTATGGCAAATGTCCCGCAGTGGATGTTTTTATTGGTTTGCTGGATCGCTATCCGCAGGTACGCCAGGTTACCTTAGTACATGTGCTAGCAGCGGATTTCGTACAAGGTATTGAAGCCGTGTGTGTACAGCGACATATCTATTTAACCGTGGTACGTTCTACCGAACAAGCCTATGGAATTACCTCTGGTTATCGTCAACCGCAAACCTTAGGTGCTGATCGTTTTGTCGGCTTGGTCGCTGCGCACCGTTTGGCCTGTCAAAAAGCCAGCATTGTGATTGATTGCGGTACGGCTGTGACCATTGATGCGATTGAACAGGATGGTCGTCATTGGGGTGGCGTCATTTTGCCGGGGTTACAGTTATCGGCAGATGCGCTCATTGCTCGGGCACAAGGTAAGTTGAGTCTGTCATTTGAACAACCTACTGTGTTTGCGGATGGAACCGGACGCGCGATTGGTGGCGGGTGTTTGTTTGGCTTGCTAGGCGCGATTGAGGGGATTTGTAACCGTATGCGTCAGACGCTTTCCACCCCGTTAGTGTGTATTCTGACAGGTGGCAATGCTGCACAGCTGAGTGCTTGGTTACCTGCTGACTATCTGTTGCAGCCGGATTTGTTAATGCATGGATTGCGCTATATCACGGAGCAACAAGGGTGTACCAGTTACTAATTGTGTTGTTAATGCTGAATCTGTCCGTGTTTGGGTGGAATATGGCATTGTCACCACAAGCACGGTATGAGCGTCCGCCCTTATTAGAACCGGGTATTCCGGAGCTGGAATTGCGCGACGATGTGGTTAAAGCGGCCTATAGCAGCAGTACCGCTAACACCCAAAGCAGTTGTTACACCCTAGGCCCGTATAACAGCCTGAAAGCAGCGCAGCTAGTAGCGGACAAAATCCACGCATTTGGTTTGGCTGCGAATATTCGGACTTTACGCAGTCTGGAAACTTTGAATTTTTTGGTCTATATCCCCCCTTTGGCGAGTCCTAAACAAGCCCAGATGACCGCACAAGATATTGGTAAATTTGATATTCAGGACGTTGTTATTATTAATGAGGGTCCTTACAAAAATGCCATTTCATTGGGCTTTTTTAACAATTTAAACAAAGCCAAGCGTCATGCCGAATATATCCGTTATTTAGGCTACGATGCGCGTTATACCGAACAACAAGCACCTCGTGAAGTTTACTGGTTGGATTATGATGAGCCATTTGGCAGTAATACCCCGGTACAGGCATGGAGTGCATCCATTGACAAAACTTCTGACGTCCAGCGCATACCCCGAGCTTGCCATTGATCAAGTATCGGGTGATTCGCGGTGGTACTTATGA
>CAZCJE010000005.1:0-15629 GCA_964498805.1 uncultured Thiothrix sp. | reverse complement strand
GGTGGTACTTATGATCAGGTAAAAAGGATGATTATTTATGCAGACTGTGAATCGCTTTACCGCTGTAATAGTAACCTTGTTACTAGGTGCATCCTTATGTGCCGGTTGCAGCAAGGGTAAGGATCCAGCAGCCAGCAAGCCTCCTGCAAAAGATCCAGAAGTCGCAACCGTAACGGTTCAGCCCCAAACCGTTACCCTCAACAGTGAATTACCTGGCCGAGTTATTTCCCGGCAGATTGCGGAAGTTCGTCCACAAGTTAGTGGCATTATTCAGCAACGTTTATTTAAAGAAGGCAGTGAGGTCAGGCAGGGAACCCCTTTGTACCAAATTGATAGTGCGACCTATCAGGCTGCTGTTGATACAGCCGCTGCCCAGTTGACTAAAGCACAGGCCACGTTGGCAACCTCACGCAGCAAGGCAAAGCGTAGCCAAGAACTGGCTAACCGTGGCTTGATTAGCCGTGATAGCAATGACGATCAACAAACTGAGCTTAAACAGTTTGAAGCCGATGTAGCCGTGGCCGAAGCTGCTTTGAAAACCGCGCGTATTAATCTAGCCTACACTACTGTTAAAGCGCCTATCAGTGGCTATATTGGCAAATCCAGCGTGACTGCTGGAGCCTTGGTAACTGCGAATCAGACCGCTGCATTGAGTACGATTCAGCAATTAGATCCGATTTTGGTGGATATTACTCAAGCGAGTACTTCATTGTTGCTCGGGCGCGGAGCTTCTTCACCGCAAGTCAGCCTGTTATTGCCCGATGGTAAAACCTATGCCTATACCGGCAAACTGGAATTTACCGAGATGACCGTGGACGAAGGCACAGGGGCAGTAACCGTGCGAGCGGAATTTGCCAATCCGGAACGGCAGTTATTACCGGGGTTATTTGTCCGCGCTAAACTGGATACCGGGGTTAAGGATAATGCCTTGCTAATCCCACAACAGGGTTTAGTGCGTAAGCCCAACGGGGATGCCACGGTATGGGTAGTTAAAGCGGATAATTCGCTGGAACAACGCCCGATTAAGGCCTCACAGGCTGTCGGTAACCAATGGGTAGTGGAGACTGGTTTGACCGCAGGTGAACAAATTGTGGTGGAAGGTTTCCAGAAAATTCGCCCTAACGTTAAGGTTAAAGCTGTCGCATGGAATGCAAATCCCACTGTACCCGGTAATGCCTCAGCGGTGGCTAGTAATGCCGATAAGCCTTTGCTGGAAGCATCAGCGATTAATCCAAAGGCGGCCTCAACCAATCTAACCACTCCTAGCGGTGCTAATGCGCCACCAGCGGCTACTCTTACCCCCGCTCCTGTAACTGCTTCCGGTAGTAAGCCAGTAGCAGCCCCTACCAGTAATGGTAAGGAGTAAGTGCCATGTCACGTTTTTTTATTGACCGGCCGATTTTTGCTTGGGTTATAGCCATTGTCATTATGCTTGCTGGTGTATTGGCTATCCCGAATTTACCTATTAATCAGTACCCGGATATTGCCCCACCGACGGTTTCGATTAGTGCCAATTACCCCGGTGCTTCCGCTAAGACCGTAGAAGATTCAGTTACCCAAATCATTGAACAGAAAATGACGGGGTTAGACGGTCTGCTGTATTTTTCTTCCACCAGCAGTTCTTCCGGGAGTGCCAATATTAGTCTAAGTTTTGAAGCCGGTACTGACCCCGATATTGCGCAGGTACAGGTGCAAAACAAGCTGCAATTGGCTATGACGCAATTACCGGATGCTGTACAACGTCAGGGTGTGCGGGTTGCTAAAAGTTCAACCGGCTTTTTGCAGGTATTCGCACTTACCGCTGAGGATGGCAGCCTGACGCAAACCGAGATTGCCGATTATATTGCCACCAATATTCAAGACCCCATTAGCCGTGTGGAAGGGGTAGGGAATACGCAAATCTTCGGTGCTGCCTATGCCATGCGTATCTGGCTTGACCCTTACAAAATGACCAATTACCAGCTGACCACCGCTGATGTTAAAAGCGCAATTCAGGCTCAGAATACGCAGATTTCAGCCGGACAGTTAGGCGGTACACCGGCTTTGCCTAATCAGCAGCTGAATGCCACTGTTACCGCGCAGTCACGCTTGCAAACCGCAGAACAATTCCGCGCTATTGTCCTGAAAACTTCTCCAGATGGTGCCACCGTGCGTTTAGGCGATGTTGCCCGCGTGGAAATGGGCAGCGAAAACTATGATGTTATTTCCCGCTTTAAGGGCAAACCCGCCGCCGGATTAGCCATTACCCTAGCCAGTGGTGCTAATGCGTTGAATACCGCGGATGCAGTTAAAGCCAAGATTGCCGAGTTACAGGAATATTTCCCGGCCGGGCTAAAAGTACTGATTCCGTATGATGCTTCACCTTTTATCAAGATTTCGATTCAAGGCGTGGTACAGACTTTGATCGAGGCCATTATCTTGGTGTTCATTGTCATGCTGGTATTTTTACAAAACCTGCGTGCGACTTTGATCCCAACGATTACTGTGCCCGTGGTATTGCTTGGTACTTTTGCGGTATTGGAAGTGGCTGGTTATTCCATTAACACCTTGACCATGTTCGGTATGGTGTTGGCCATAGGCTTGTTGGTAGACGATGCGATTGTAGTGGTGGAAAACGTTGAGCGTTTGATGGTGGAAGAGAAACTTTCACCGCGTGAAGCAACCCGTAAATCCATGGATCAGATTACGGGCGCATTGATTGGTATTGCCTTGGTATTGTCAGCGGTATTCGTGCCCATGGCATTCTTCGGTGGTTCAACCGGGGTTATTTACCGACAGTTCTCGATTACGCTGGTTTCATCAATGGTGTTATCGGTGATTGTGGCGCTGATTTTGACACCGGCATTGTGTGCTACTTTGCTCAAGCCACCCAAAGCCAATCATGGTGAACACGGTTTGACAGGCTGGTTTAACCGTAATTTCAACCGTGGTACTTACGCTTATCAGGGTGTGGTCGGCCGCATGATTGGTAAACCCTGGCGTCATATGCTGCTCTATGCGAGTTTTGTCGGTTTAATGGCGTATTTGTTTGTGGTGTTGCCAACCTCTTTCTTGCCGGATGAAGATCAAGGCACTTTATTTGTACAAATCCAGTTACCACCGGGAGCCACACAGGAACGTACCCTCAAAGTGGTACAACAGGTGGAAAAATATTTTCTGGAAAATGAAAAGGATGTGTTGGATAGCCTATTTGCAGTAGCCGGTACAGGTACTTCTGGGAGTAGCCAAAATGTGGCGCGTGCGTTTGTACGTTTGGTGGATTGGTCTAAGCGCAAATCGCCGGATCAAACCGTACAAGCGGTCGCAGCGCGGGCGATGGCGAATTTCTCGCGTATTCGCGATGCCCGCGTAGTCGCTCAAGCACCCCCGGCAGTGCGTGGTTTGGGTAGTGCTTCCGGCTTTGATGTGCAATTGCAGGATCGCGCCGGGCTTGGGCATGAGGCTTTAGCCGCCGCCCGCGATGAATTTATTCGTAAGGCAACAGCGGATAGCCGCTTAACCAGCGTGCGCGCGAATGGACAGGACGATACCACTCAGTACCAGATTGATTTGGATATTAATCAGGCCGGTGCGCTAGGGGTAGCGGTGGCTACTATTAATGACACCCTATCCACGGCATGGGGCGGCTCTTATGTCAGTGATTTCATAGACCGGGGCAGAATTAAAAAGGTCTATATCCAAGGTGATGCCGCTAGCCGTATGCTGCCAGAAGACCTTAACCGTTGGTATGTACGCAATGCTGCCGGTGAAATGGTGCCCTTTTCCGCCTTTTCTAAAGGGCAATGGGTATACGGTTCACCCTTGTTAGAACGCTTTAATGGTATGGCCTCTATGCAAGTGACGGGAGCGCCCGTAGCAGGGGTGAGTTCTGGTACTTCTATGACTATTGTCGAACAGTTCATTAATGAATTGCCTGCCGGTATCGGCTATGAATGGTCGGGCATGTCCTATCAGGAACGAGCTTCCGGCTCACAGGCTCCCTTGCTGTATGCCATTTCTATGTTAGTGGTATTTCTGGCCTTAGCTGCTTTGTATGAAAGTTGGTCGATTCCCTTTTCGGTCATGATGGTAGTGCCGTTAGGGATTGTCGGTGCGTTATTGGCAACTTACTTACGCAGTTTGAATAATGATGTGTACTTTCAGGTCGGCTTGCTGGCCACGATCGGTTTGTCAGCCAAGAATGCCATTTTGATTGTGGAATTTGCCAAAGAGCTAATGGAACAGGGTAAAGGCGTGATCGAGGCGACGCTTGAAGCAGTGCGTATTCGCTTGCGACCTATTCTGATGACCTCATTTGCCTTTATTCTCGGGGTATTGCCATTGGTGATTAGCACCGGCGCGGGTTCTGGGAGCCAACACGCCGTGGGTACTGGGGTAATGGGCGGCATGATTTCGGCCACTGTCTTAGGTATTTTCTTGGTGCCGGTATTTTTTGTGGTGATTATGCGCATGTTCCCTGCTAAACCCGCGCATGAGGAACAACCTGCTACCCTTAAGCCGTCATCACCGTCTGAACACGCTGCCTGATTCAGGTTTAAGCCCGAGGTTTTAAACCTCCATTGCCTCCCGACTCGTGGAGGCAATGGGTTTATGAGCGTTGATTTTCTATGAAATTTAAAAATAAATTCTTATGAAAAATAAATGAATACTTGCCAGAAATAAAAGGGGAAAAATATGGCAAGACGTTATTTTTATACACTGTTATTTTATGTTTTACTGCCACTCATGGTGGTTAACCTATTGTTACGCAGTTACCGCCAGCCTGCTTATCGGCAACGCTTGCTTGAACAGCTCGGTTATGTACCGACGCGTGACGATAACCGTTATTGTATTTGGCTACATGCGGTATCCATTGGTGAGGTCATGGCAGCACAGCCTTTGATTGAACGCCTATTGCGCGATTATCCCTCTGCTACTGTTTGGCTCACCACTACCACCGTCACAGGCGCGGCAACCGTGAAACGTTTATTTGCGACAAGAGTTCGGCACAGTTATTTGCCGTATGATGTGCCGCATAGTTTGCAACGCTTCTGGCGACGGGTGCGCCCGGATTTGTTATTGGTGATGGAAACCGAAATCTGGCCTAATCTATTCGCCACCTGTGCTGATTATGGGGTGCCGGTATTGCTACTGAATGCGCGGTTATCGGCGCGTTCCTTGCGCGGCTATCAACGTGTACAAGGCTTGGCGCAACAAACCTTAAGTTATGTCAGTTGGATTGGCGCGCGCAGTGCAACCGATGCCGACGCATTTTTGCAGTTAGGGGCAACCGCGGCACAGGTACAAGTTTGCGGTAATATTAAATTTGCTCTGACCATTCCCACCGAATTACCCCAACAAGCTACGGCCTTACGGGCGACGTGGGGAAACCGCCCAGTGTGGATAGCGGCTAGTACCCATGCAGGGGAAGAACAAAGCCTATTGCAAGTGCATCAGCAATTGTGCCGGGTGATCCCTAATCTATTGTTAATTTTGGTGCCGCGCCATCCCGAGCGATTTACCGAAGTCAGGCAATTATGTCAGGCACAGGGGCAAACGGTTTGTCGTAGCCAAGCACAAGTGGTATTGCCAGATACCCAAATTTTGCTTGGTGACACTCTTGGGGAATTATTGCTGTGGTATGCCTGCGCTGATTTTGCCTTTATTGGCGGCAGCTTAATACCGCAAGGCGGGCATAATCCGCTTGAAGCACTTGCCCTGGCTATACCCGTACTCGCAGGCCCCTATACTGAAAATTTCAGCGATATTTACCCAGCGTTATATGCCGCTAACGCCGGATTCGCAGTAGCGGATATTGAGCAATTATATGCACAAGCGTTGATATGGTTACGTAATACACAACAACGTCTACAGGCGGGGCAACAAGCCTTGAATTTTTTCAACCAACAGCGCCATGTAGTGGATACGCTCATGCAGCCTATTGATTTTTGGTTACATCAACGACAACCACATGCCATACCCGACATTATTGGTTATTAAGACCTCATCGTTAGGCGATATTATTCATATGTTGCCTGCCATTAGTGATGCACGGGCGCATAACCCGCACTTGCAGATTGACTGGGTAGTGGAAGAGGCGTTTGCTGAAATTCCGGCGTGGCATCCAGCGGTGAGGCGAGTATTGCCGGTGGCTTTACGGCGTTGGCGCAAACAGTTAAGCCAGCGGGCAACATGGGCACAGCTACAAGCCTTCCGGCAACAGTTACAACAACAGCCTTATGACTGGATTGTGGATACGCAAGGCTTGTTGAAAAGTGCGCTGTTAGCCCGCCAAGCACGCGGACAACGTTGGGGTTATGACTGGCACAGCATTCGTGAGCCACTGGCAAGCCTGCTCTATACCCATACAGCAACCATTTCCCGCCAACAACATGCGATTAGGCGTAATCGTCAATTAATGGCTAACAGCTTGGGGTATACCCTTAATGAAGAGACGCTAGACTACGGGTTAACCCTTGCAGATTTTCCCGTACCAACTCGTATATTACCCCAGCATTATATAGTGGCCTTGCATGGTACTAGTCGCTCAGACAAGGAATGGGGTGAAGCGCAATGGCAGCAATTACTCGCCGAGTTAGCCGTACAGGGTATACATACGCTATTGCCGTGGGGTAATGAACGTGAACGGGTACGCGCTGAACGTTTAGCTGCGGCGAATGCATGGGTACAGGTATTGCCGCGTTCTAGCCTCGGCGAATTGGCGGCTATTTTGCGTCAAGCCTTGGCGGTTATTGGCCTAGATACTGGTTTGATGCATTTAGCAGCGGCATTAAATAAGCCGTGTTTAGCTTTATATCCGGTGACTCAAGCAGGTTTAACCGGTTTGCGGGCTAATAACCCAGGGGGTGCGCCACTCATAACAGTGGCTGGGGAGGAAACCCAAGCCACCCTAACGATCATGCAACGTTTTTTTAATTTATTACCTTAAGCAGTGCGTTCTTTGTATTATGAGTGGGAGATTTCCAGTCAGGCGGCTCGCAACAGTGGCTTGTCGCTACCTGCTTGCCGTTGCAGGCAACCTTGGATGAAATGACGATGATAGCGGGTGTTGAGTTTATCTACGTCTAACAAGATAAACAGGTCGGCGACATTAAAATCAGGGTCTAGACAAGGTTCACCAGCCACCCACGCCCCTAGTTTCAGATAAGCTTTCAACAAAGGTGGCATGACTACCCGAGCAGCCGGTTGAGTGGTTAACAGGCGTACACGCGGCTTAACACGCATGGATTCTGGCGCTAAATATTGACTGCGGGCTGCTTGCATAATGGCTGCCGCTTGCGCGCCACCGTCTTGCATACTGACACTTGCGCACCCAAACATATAATCGACCTGATGCAATTCCATGAATTGCGCTAGTCCCATCCACAACATGCCAATCCCGGCACCATTGCGAAAGTCCGGGTGAATACAGGTACGGCCAATTTCAATCGCATTGCCACGCAAACGGGGAAATAAACCGCGCAGATCAAATTCGCTTTCGGCATAAAAACTGCCTGCTTTACGCGCATTTGCGGTGGTTAGAATACGGGTAGAACCGACCACTTCATTGGTTTCCATTTGCCGTACCAACAAATGATGGCAGAAATCATCATAATCATCGCGATCAATGCCTTCATGGGCACTTTCAAGCTGCGCGCCTTGTTCTTTGGCAAAAATCTCATAACGCAACCGTTGAGATGCATACACATCAGCAGCAGTAGCTGCTAGTTCTACGCGTAATAAAGGCGCATGGGGGCGCAGTTGTTGCCTATCAAAGCGGGTTGCAGCAGTCATGGATTCCTTACCTCGTCAATCAATGACGCTAAGCTTAGAAAGACTGTGTGACAAGGTTGTGACAGTAATTTTTCAGAGTTGTTACAAATACATAGGCGAAAAAAATATCATGAAACTGTCAAATAAATGTCATGGCTATGTCATAGGCTGCGCTTAATCTGGCCGAATTCGACTGATAAAAGAGAGAAAATTGTACATGTCAGATTTTTCTGCTGCCTTGCGTGCTGCGGTACATCAACATGCACCGACTTCCTTAATGGGCTTACAACAACGTCTATTTAGCTTCTGGTTTAATAGCTTTATCTACAACCAGATTTGGGAAGATCCCCGTGTGGATTTGCAAGCACTGCAATTGACAGCGGAAAGTCGGGTATTAACCATTGCCTCAGGTGGCTGCAATGTACTGAATTATCTGACCGCTTCACCGGCACACATTACCGCGCTTGATTTGAATCCTTACCATTTGTCTTTGACCCGCCTGAAGCTGGCGGCAATCAAGCATTTGCCGGATCACGCCACCTTCTATGACTTTTTCGGTTATGCGAATAAGTCTGAGAATGTGCAGCACTACCATAACTATATCCAGCCGCATCTGGAGGAAGATCTGGATGCCTTTTGGCAGGGTTACACTCTCCTTGGCCAAAAGCGTATCCATCTATTTCGGGATGGTTTGTACCGACACACCCGTTTTGGCTATTTCATGCGCTTTTTGCATTGGTTAGGGCGGCAAACCGGGCATTATCCGGCTAAGCTGCTGAAAGCGTCCAGCCAGTATGAACAACAAGCCATCTTCCGTACGCATATTGCGCCATTTTTTGATAATCGTTTGGTGAAATGGCTAGGGCAGTTACCTATGTCGGTGTTTAGCCTTGGTATTCCCCCGCAGCAATATCAGGCTATGCAGGCGCAAGGTAATCTAATTAAACAATATCGCCAACGGGTGGAACGTTTAGCTTGCCAGTTCTCAATTCAAGATAACTACTTTGCTTGGCAGGCTTTCAAGCATGAATACGACCACGCCAAACGTCAGGCCATTCCGGCGTATTTGCGGGCTGACAATTATGACCTGATTCGCAGTCAAGTAGGCAAAGTGGATACACACTTAGGTTCTATGTTGGATTTTCTGCATGAGCAACCCGCTAATAGCTACGACCGCTTTGTGTTTTTGGATGCCCAAGACTGGATGAGCGATGCTGTGTTAACACAATTATGGAGTGAGGTAGCGCGTGTCGGTAAACCCGGGACACGCGTTATTTTCCGTACTGCTGCTGCTAAATCCCCATTGGAAGAGGCTTTACCGGCTGATTTATTAAAGCAGTTTGTGTATGAAGCGGAAGCCTCCCGCCAATTGTTTCAGCAAGACCGCTCGGCTATTTATGGCGGCTTTCACTTGTATCGCAAGGTTGCCTGATATGAGTGCTGCTGAACGGATGGATAAACAATATCGCTATCAGCGCTATGTATATGATCTATCGCGTAAATATTATTTGCTCGGGCGCGATTCCTTACTGCGTGACATTCACTTGCAAGGTGATGAAACCTTATTGGAAATTGGTTGTGGCACCGCGCGTAATTTGCTCAAACTCGCCTACCGTTATCCAGATAGCCAGTTGTATGGGTTAGATGCTTCGGCCTTAATGTTGCAACAAGCTCAGCAAAAATTGCGAGGTACTCTGTATGAAACGGCCATTACCTTACGTCAAGGTTTAGCTGAGCAAATTAACCCGCAGCATTTTGGCCTTGCCCAACCATTTGATCATTTATTGTTCTCATATGTGCTGTCGATGATTCCTAATTGGCGCGATGTCCTAGAACAATCCCTAGTATTGCTTAAACCCGGTGGTTATTTGCATGTGGTGGATTTTTCCGATCAAAAAAGTATGCCAGCATGGTTCCAACAGGCTCTCAATCAATGGTTAGGTTGGTTTCATGTCTATCCTGACCCAGCGGTTCCGGCCTATTTGCAACAGCTAGCCGAACGGTATCAAGCTGATTTACAAGTACATCAGTTACCGGGGCGCTATGCAGTATTGGCTCATCTGCGCACCAAGCCTTTAGCAAATGACGATGCAATAAAGCTGCCTTGCATCAGCGCATATCTGGATTTTTGAATATAGGGATTCATTAGGGCAGATTGCTTTATTATGATGAGGTTCGTAAGCTGCTATTTTCCCCTGACACTAATAGGGTGTAAAACATGCGGCTGTTACATACCTCTGACTGGCATTTAGGCCAAACCCTGCATCAATTTGAGCGTACTTATGAACACGCGCAGTTTTTAGCTTGGCTATTGGATACCTTGGAACAAGAACAGATTGATGCTCTGTTGGTTGCGGGTGACCTGTTTGATAATGCCAATCCATCGGCAGCTGCTCAACGCCAGCTTTACCAATTTCTTACCGAAGCGCGTCGCCGCTTACCGCAGTTAAGCATAATTCTGATTGCGGGTAATCACGATTCACCCGTCCGTGTGGAAGTGCCTGAACCTTTTTTGCAATTGTTTGAAGCCACCGTCATTGGTCAGGTTAATCATCTGGCGAATGGCAAAGTCGACTTAGCACGGCTGGTGGTGCCTCTTAAAGATACACATGGCATTATTCGTGCTTGGTGTTTAGCGATTCCGTTTTTGCGTCCTGCTGATGTCCCACGCGTGGCGTATGCGCAGAATACTTATGCTGCCGGAGCCGAAGTTTTATACCAACAAGCCTATGATTATGCTTGTCAGTTACGTCAACCGGGCCAAGCGATTATTGCCATGGGACACTGTTATATGCAGGGCGGGCAAGCCTCGCAGGAATCGGAACGGCGTATTGTTATTGGTGGCGCAGAAGCCTGGTCTGCCGATTGGTTTGACCCTGATATTGCCTATGTGGCTTTAGGCCATTTGCATCTAGCACAGAAAGTCGGTGGTCAGGCGCATATCCGTTATAGTGGTAGCCCCTTACCCATGTCATTTGCCGAAACTGCTTACACGCATCAGGTCATACGTGTCGATTTAGAGAGTGAACAGGTACAGGCCATTCAGCCTATTCAAGTACCGCGTTTTATTGAGTTGATACAACTACCTAAACAGCCTGCTGATCTGGCTACTGTAGAAGCAGCGTTACGGCAACTGGATTTACCCAAAGTTGCCGAAGCGCAATGGCCCTATTTAATGGTGCGCCTATTATTGGATATGCCAGAACCGGGGTTGCGGATGCGCATTGAAGCCGCTCTAGCCGGTAAGCCGGTGCGACTGGCACGTATTGAGGTAAAAAATTCACAGGGTGCGGTGCAGGATGTGCCGCTATTGTCGCTGGATGAATTGCAATTGTTGGAACCTTCTGAAATTTTTCAGCAGCTTTATCAGCAAAAATATGCCAGCGAGGTACCACCTGCCATGTTGGAAGCGTTTGCCGAGTTATTGTTAGCGGTGGAATAGGGGAGAGGATGAAAATTTTGGCCATTCGCGGTAAAAACCTTGCCTCTTTGTCGCAAGCTTTTAGCGTGGATTTTACCGTTGAGCCGCTGGATTCAGCCGGATTATTCGCCATTACCGGGCCAACCGGAGCGGGCAAAAGTACCTTGTTGGATGCTCTGTGTCTGGCTTTATACGACGATACCCCGCGCTTACTACGTGCGACCGCTAAGGGCATTAGTTTGCCCGATGTAGCAGGGGAAACCATTGCTCCGCGTGATACCCGTACCTTACTAAGGCGAGGGGCAAGTGAAGGTTTTGCCGAAGTGGATTTTGCCGGTAGTGATCAAGTCATTTACCGTGCGCGTTGGCATGTACGCCGCGCGCGTAATAAATCGACCGGCAAATTGCAGGCAGTGGATATGTCGCTGGTACGCTTGCCGGATATGACGCCAGTCGGTGGCAAGCTCAAAAGCGAAGTCTTGCCAGAAATCGAAGCAAGAGTCGGTTTAAGCTTCGCGCAATTTACCCGTGCGGTATTACTCGCGCAAAATGAATTTGCCGCATTTTTGAAAGCCTCTGATGATGACCGCGCCGAGTTATTGGAAACCCTCACCGGCACAGATCAATTCGGGCGCATTTCTATACTGGCTTTTCAGCGCGCTAAACAGCAACGCGAACAGGCGCAACGTCTACAAACCCAACTGACTAGCATTCAACCTTGGTCTGAGCAGGAGCGTCAAGCGCATGCAAAGCAGCATAACCTCGCCCAGCAACACGCTGATGAACTGCAACAAAAGCTCGAAAAACTGCAACAAAAGCGCCAATGGCAGCAACAGTGGCAGCAATTGCAAAGCGCTCAGCAGTTAGTGGAACAGCATTGGCAACAGGCTGTGCAGACGCGGGAACTCGCTAGTGAGCGCCGGGCTTATTTTCAGCAAGTCGAAGCCGTGCAGCCTGCTCGTTTGCACTTAGTTGCGTTTGAACAAGCTCAACAAGCCTGCCATCAGGGGCAAAATGAATGTCAGTTAGCAGAACAGATGGTTGGGCAAGCCCAGGCAACCTTAAACCAGATCAAGCTCGATTTACAGGCGAATGAACAACAATGGCAAGCCGCTTTGCAATGCCAGGCGGATGCTGCATTGGAACTGCAACAAGCAAAAACCTTAGACACGGTGATCGAAGCCAGTTTACCGGCCTGTCAGGATGCCAAACAGGAATGGGAACAGGCGCAACAGGCATTACAACTGTTACAACAGCAGCAATTACAAGCGCAGAACCGACGCAGCGAGTTAGAACATAAGCTGGCGACTAGCACCCAATGGTTGGAGCAGCATGCCACGCGGCAAGGTTTGGCAGAGGCGTGGGCGCGTTGGGAAACCTTACTTGCGCAAGCGACCAGTATTCGCCAGCAAACCTTGGATACCCGCTGTGAAGTTGAACAAGCCCAGCAGCAATACAGCTTGCAACAAGCCCAGCATCAGTATGCACAACAGCAACAAGCCCACGCGCAACAGGCATTATTAAAGGCGCAAATGGCTTTAATTGAAGCTAATCACACCTATGCGAATTTTAATGCGGAGGATTTAGCCCAGCGCAAACACGCGCTTGAGCAGCAACGTACGCAACTAGCGGAGACTCAGGTACATTGGCAAACGCTGCAAGCTACCCAAAATCAGTATCAGCAGTTAATGGACAAAGTGCAGCAATTTACCGTGATGGAAGCGGAATTAGCGGAAGGCCTTACCATGGGGCGTTTGCAATTGCCCCGTTTAGAACAGACCTGGCGACAGGCAGAGCGTTCTTGGCAAGTGGCGGAACAGGCTTGTCATACCAATGCTGAAAGTTTGCGCGCCACCTTGCAGGATAATACCCCATGCCCGGTGTGTGGTTCTTTGCAGCATCCGTATGTGAATGAACATGCGCCTTTGCGGGCAATGCTGGATAGTTTGCGCGTAGAAGCAGAAGGGTGGCTGCATGAATACAATAAATGCGCCACGGATATACAACAGCAAAAGGAACAATTAAGCCTTACCCGACAACAACTACAGCAAACCGGCGAGCAGTGGGAACAAGCCGCGCAAACTTTGCAACAATTACAAGACGTATGGCAACGGCTGCCATGGGTGCAAGCGCACAGCAGCCTTGAACCGCTGGATTGGTCAAACGGGTTAAAAGTACAAGCTAGTCAACTAGAGCAGGACATGCTACGCCTGCATAACGAAGAAAGTGCGCTGCGTGCTGCCCTGCGTGAACGCGATATTGCCCAGCAAGCGGTAAATGAACAGCAGCGGCATTATGCGCAACAAGCCGAACAAGCCCATACCGTTTTACTGGCCTTGCAACAGGCCGAACAGCATTTGCATACCCTCCAGCAGCGTCAGGAACGCCAACAACAACGCTTACAAAGTTTATTAGAGCAATTGCAAGGCGCGTTTGTGGATAGCGATTGGCAAGCTCAATGGCAGGCGGACCCGTATGACTTTCAGCAAACCTGTCAGCAAAAGGTGCAGCAATGGCAGCATCAGCAACAGGATTTAACCCATACTCGCCAGCAACTAGCCACAGCAGGGGTGGAAGATAGTGCATTAGCCAGTCAGGTTAGCCAAGCGCAGACGCGCTTTGAGCAGGCGCAAAGCCGTTTTCACGCCTTGCAACAGGAATGGCACAGCCGTTGTCAGGCGCGGGCGCAGTTATTGCAAGGGCAGCCAGTAGCGAGTGTCGAAACGGCCTTGCAAACCGAGGTTGATGTTACGCAAGCGGCGGTCGTGAAAGTGCAGGAATTGCAGCAACAGGCCAGCCACGCTTTCACGCAAGCGCAAACCCGTTACCAACACAGCCAGCTTTTACACGCCAGCCAACAAACCCATTTACACGGTGCGCAAGCCGAACTGCAACATTGGTTACAACAAGCGGGCATGGCGCTGGATATTGCCGCCTTACGCCGTTTGCTCAGTCATGAGGATGCGTGGTTAAAACAGGAACGCCATGCTTTGCAGCAACTTGATACGGCGGTGAGCAATAGCCAAACCTTGCTGACCGAACGTACCTATGCCCTACAACAGCATGAACAACAACGCCCGGCAGGTGAGCTAGCAGCCGAACATTTACAAGCAGAACTGGCGCAAGCCCAACAAATGTTACATCAGCAGCGCAAGCAATTGGCTGAGCTGGAACTGGAATTACAGCGCGATGAAGAACGCCGCGTCAGCTCCTGTACCTTACAGGCGCAACATACCGAGCAATTAGCCCAAGCGCGTGTGTGGGAACAACTCAATGAGCTAATCGGGTCGGCGGATGGCAAAAAATTCCGTAATTTTGCCCAGCAATACAGTCTGGACGTGTTGCTAGGGTATACCAATCGGCATCTGGCGGATTTGTCGCGCCGCTATGTGCTCCAGCGCGTGAAGGACAGTCTGGCCTTGCTGGTGATTGATCAGGATTTAGGTGGCGAAGCGCGTTCGGTGCATTCGCTGTCCGGTGGCGAATCCTTTCTGGTCTCGCTGGCGCTGGCCTTGGGATTGGCGTCATTGTCATCGCATCGGGTTAAAGTCGAATCGCTGTTTATTGATGAAGGCTTTGGCAGTCTGGATGCGGATTCGCTGCAAGTGGCGATGGATGCGCTCGATAGCCTGCAAGCGCAAGGCCGTAAGGTTGGGGTGATTTCGCATGTGCAGGAAATGACCGAGCGCATTGGTGTGCAGATTCGGGTTAAACGTCTTTCCGGTGGGCAAAGCCGACTGGTTATGGGTTAAACGTCAACGGCGGTCTTGAAAACCACCGCTGCGTCTCTTTTCAACAAGCAGATTATTGGCGGAAGATTTCTACTTTCCGTAGCACAACGTCTACATTGGGTCGGTCGCGGGTGGTAGGGACATTAGCGATTCTATTCACTACATCTTGCCCGGAAACCACGCGGCCAAAGACAGAATGTTTATTATTCAAATGAGGCGTCGGGCCTTCGGTAATAAACCATTGCGAGCCATTAGTGCGTGGGCCGCTATTGGCCATTGACAGCACACCCGCTGCATCATGGCGCAGGTCAGGGTGGAATTCATCGGCAAACTTATAACCGGGGCCACCGGTTCCCCACCGTGTCATGGTATCGGAATAACGACTTAACGGGTCGCCACATTGAATCATAAAGCCCGGAATCACGCGATGAAAACGCACACCATCATAGCAAGGGGTGCCTTGCATGGGGCTGCCTGTTTTGGGGTCTATCCAGGCAATATTACCCAATGCCAAACCAACAAAATTTTTCACGGTATTGGGTGCGCGTTGCTCTTCCAAGCGCACAACGATGTCGCCCAATGATGTCGTCAGGCGGGCGTGCAGTTGTCCGTCACCGGGAATATTAATAGAAGGAAAATCCATAAGGGGCCTCTTGCTAATTAAGTGGTTAGTTTGGCTGGTTTTCTCGTCAGCGAAAAGTATATCCAATGTGTTTTTATTAAGA
>CAZCJE010000004.1:103881-106907 GCA_964498805.1 uncultured Thiothrix sp. | reverse complement strand
GAGGGGGAATCAGGTCGGTATACGGGTCATGCAGCGGCGGCAAATGGTTGTGTACGGATTGCATCACCGCTTCATAGGCATGCGGGCCAGTAACCGCCAACACATTCGGGTAGGCATCTAACACTTTATCGGCATTAGCACCGAGACAACCAGTTACAATCACCTTACCGTTTTCATCCAAAGCTTCCCCAATGGCTTCCAGCGATTCTTCCACCGCTGAATCAATAAAACCACAGGTATTGACCACGACCAAGTCTGCTTCGTCGTAGCTGCTGCTAATGGCATAACCTTCTGCACGTAGCTGGGTGAGAATACGCTCGGAATCGACCAGCGCTTTGGGGCAGCCAAGACTGACAAAACCGACACGGGGTTGGGTTTGTTTCATACATTTAACCAACTGAGAATCACAAAGGCGCTAATCTTACCCGATACCTGAGAATTATGCTGCTGCCATAAAAAAACTCGCGAGTACTACATATTGTGTCAAGTAATTTATTTTTGTGCACAAAGTTATGCACAGACCCCAATATGTAGATTTCGCACTTAAACGCCCGCAATTTTTATGTCAGGATTGACAATTACAACTTTTAAGTATTTGATTCATGGGTGCAAATTGTTGAGATAAATTTCAGCAAACAGCAAGATTGACTGTTAATTAGTCGGTTGCAGCATAGGGGGCCAGGGATTTTTCCACAAACTTATCCACAGGCTGTTAACGGCAATGGGTAAGCATATGATTCCGTAGAGATTAAAAAGGATGATGACCCTATCGTCGAGCATAAAAGACTTATTCTGTGTTCGTGAAGCTGTTGGTTAGAATGTCCTGGGATTGCGCATGAGTCTAACGTCAATGAGGAGTCCGCTATGTCTAAAACTCACCCGGTTATTGCTGTTACTGGCTCTTCAGGAGCAGGCACTACCTTCGTTAAGCGTACATTTGAAAATATTTTCCGGCGTGAACACATTAAGGCGGCTGTTATTGAAGGGGATAGTTTTCATAGCGTGACAAGGGCTGAATTTAAGCAAAAATCCGCTGAGAAAACGCATTTCAGTCATTTCGGCCCGGAAGCCAATGATTTTCACGCTCTTCAGGCACTTTTTAAGAGTTATAGTGAAACGGGGACGGGAAAAAAACGCTATTACTTGCATAATGCTGAGGATGCTGCTTCACATCGAGCGCGACTCAGTGCTAAAGGTATAGTCTGCGAAAGTTGCGAAGGCGAGTTTACGCCATGGGAAGAGTTGGAGCCGCATACCGATATCTTGTTTTATGAAGGCTTGCACGGGCTGGTGAAGGATAATAGTTCCGCAGGTAAATACGGCGGTTATGATGTCGCCCAATATGTGGATTTGGGAATCGGTGTGGTACCGAGTGTGAATCTGGAATGGATTCAGAAAATCCACCGTGATCATGCTGAACGCGGTTATTCACCGGAAGCAACGGTTGATACCATTATGCGCCGTATGCCGGATTACATTAACCACATTACCCCGCAATTTTCGCGTACGCATGTCAACTTTCAGCGCGTGCCGACGGTGGATACGTCTAACCCCTTCATTGCCCGTGATATTCCGACAGCGGATGAAAGTTTTGTGGTGATCCGTTTTGCTGACCCTAAACGTTTTAATGTGAGTTTTCCGTATCTATTAGCGATGATTCATGATTCTTTTATGTCACGTCGCAATACGCTGGTTGTTCCTGGGGGAAAAATGATGTTAGCGATGGAGGTTATACTCAATCCCATCATCCACGATTTGATTGAAGCAAAGCACCAAGCTTTAAGTCAGTAACCATAACGTTGGATATGTTCCTGTAAGCGTTGAGCCAGTACCGGACTGGCATCCTGTAGCTGTTGCAGGATTAAACAAGATTCCTGTCGATAAAGACCAATTTTGGCTGCTGACCAATCGACCGGTACATATTGCAGGTTATTGATACGATCGGCGAGTTTAACCAGCCAGATTTCGCGGGGTTGCTGGCAAATGCGCTGTAAACTGTCCGGCATGCGTTGGTCTGTGGGTAAAGCGGCATTTTTGCTTAAGGCACTAACGCCATCGGCGACTGCTGTGCCAAAGGTTTGTTGAAGTTGTTGATAGGTAACTGCCGTATCTTCGAGCGTGTCATGCAGCAAGGCACATTGCACTGCTAAATTACCATTGTAATCGGGATGGGCTGCTAAAGCCTGTATCACTTCCATTGCCACGCCTACGGGGTGATCAATGTAATCATACTCAAGCCCTGCCTGTGGCCCCTTATACAGCTGGCCATGATGAGCCAAGCAGGCAAAATCTAATGCCTTGAGATAACTATCTTGTGACCAGTTGAGCATAACCATCGCTATGTACCTATTTCGGACAAGGCTGCCAATAGGTGCTGAATCTGCGCTGCTGCCTCGGTAGCGGTATAGGCTTGCGGCGGGAATTTTCCCCATACCGGCGCTGGCCAAGCCGCATCGGTTTGGAAACGGGCAATATGATGAATGTGCAATTGCGGTACCTGATTACCTAAGGCAGCAATATTCAGTTTGTCAGGCTTAAACAGCTTCATTAAGGCGCGACTGAGCTGATCAGATTCTTGCCATAATGGCTGACGTTCCATGGCGGTGAGCTCGTGAATCTCGCGTATGTCTTGTTGCCGAGGTACTAGAATAACCCACGGATAGCGGGTTTCGTTCATTAACAATACCCGGCATAGGGGTAAATCTGTTACCAGCCAGGTATCTTGAGCTAATTGTGGATGCAGCTGGAACGTACTGGCAGTCATGATGCAGCAACCTGTGCTGCTTGTATGGCTTTAAGGGTATCCGGGCTGTATTCAAACGAATCAAAAAATAATTGTTCTTCCGGTAAGCCTTGCGCAACAAAGGCGGCTTTAGCAGCCTGAATCATGGGTGGTGGGCCACTCATATAAACATCATAACCAGACAAATCCGGGTAATCAGCAGCTACTGCCGCATGCACATAGCCGGTACGACCTTGCCATTGATCGTCAGCAGTGGGTGCTGACAAAACTGGGATATAAGACA
>CAZCJE010000004.1:92509-103781 GCA_964498805.1 uncultured Thiothrix sp. | reverse complement strand
AGCAAAGCCTTTTCTTTCATCTCATTGAAAACATAGCCGGTGAATTGTCCACCCGGTACATGGCGAATATGCAGTTCCAACAATTGATCATTAAACGGCGCATTAGCCAGCGAGAAACCCCGCCGCTTGCCATCTTTGAGCAAAATATCAATGTATTGGCCAGCCAAGAAGCGCAAACGCGCAGAGGCTGGCAGTTTCAGGGTCAATTCCATGACATCATCCGCGAGCTTGCGCATACGCTCAACCCGGACCGGCAAGGTTTTAACTTCGATCTCTTCTTCCCTGCCGACTCGTGGCAAATCCAGCTCCAGATCGCTTAAAGGCGCAGCCATACATAAAAAGGCTTTACCGCGTTCCTCATCATACGGAGCCAGCCCATGCGCTTCACCAAACGGATAATGCACCTCACCTTTGAGAACGGTCGCCGCACAGGCCCCGCAAATACCGCCACGACAGCCATACGGCATGGCAATACCATGACGCAAACCGGCATCTAAAATGGATTCATTTTCTTCCACACGAAATTGATGCCCAGAAGGTCGTAGGGTAATCTGATAAGTCATAGCGGTTTACTCGGTTATTAGGAAGACAGGCTATTTTAAAGCTTTCCAACCTTAACCAAGAATATTTTTTCGCATTCTAGACAGATAAAGCGTTTATGCTGCCTCAAGAATAAACGTTGCCACCAGCGACGAGGAATATTCAGAAGATCATGTTTGCTCGCCTGACAATGCGGACAAACCAAGCTGGAATAGAATTCAGCCTGACGGTGGGCGGCTACTCTGGCTTCGAAAAAACCATAACCGTGTCCCCAGTGTAAATTTGGATCTGCCATAGGAGTTGTTATCGGGGGTTGCAATACCCGCCAGCATGCCGCTGTGTTTTATTAGGCACTAGCGCTAACCCGATAAAAGCAGGTAAACCTTGGACAAGGCCGATTTGCCCCCAAAATGCATTACAATACCCGGCTTACCCAGAATCACAGGAATTCACTTATGCGCATTGGAACTCCACTTTCACCCTCTGCTACCCGCGTTATGCTGCTTGGTAGCGGCGAATTAGGCAAAGAAGTCATTATTGCCCTGCAACGCCTTGGGGTGGAAGTCATTGCCGTCGACCGTTACCCCAACGCTCCTGGCCATCAGGTTGCGCACCGTTTTCACAGTATTAATATGGCTGACCCACAAGCCTTACGTGCCTTGGTAGAACAAGAAAAACCCCATCTGATTGTGCCGGAAATTGAGGCGATTGCCACCGATGAATTGGCAGCGATTGAATCCGCCGGTATTGCTGAAGTGATTCCAACCGCGCGTGCCACCCAGTTAACCATGAACCGTGAAGGTATTCGTCGCCTCGCTGCTGAAACCTTAAATCTACCCACTTCACGCTATCATTTTGCCTCCAGCTTGGAAGAAATGCAGGCGGCTGCGGATGATGTGGGCTACCCCTGTTTTGTTAAGCCGGTCATGTCCTCTTCTGGTAAGGGTCAATCTTTTGTCAAAAGTGCGGAGGAAGTGCAGGCCGCATGGGAATACGCTTTATCAGCAGGGCGTGTTAATCATGGTCGTGTGATTGTGGAAGAATGTATCCAGTTTGATTATGAAATTACCCTGTTAACCGTGCGTGCCCGTGGTATCAATGGGGAAATTGAAACCCATTTCTGTGCACCGATTGGTCATCGTCAGGTGAAAGGGGATTATGTTGAAAGCTGGCAAGCACAACCTATGAGTGCGGCTGCTTTGGCTAAAGCCCAGGATATTGCAGGCAAAATCACCGCTAATCTGGGCGGCAGAGGTTTGTTTGGGGTTGAGTTGTTTGTCAAAGGCGATGAGGTTTGGTTCTCAGAAGTCAGTCCGCGTCCACACGATACCGGCATGGTGACTATGGCGACGCAATTTCAGAATGAATTTGAGCTGCATGCGCGGGCTATTTTGGGTTTGCCGGTGAATACCGCTATGCATTCGATTGGCGCGAGTGCGGTGATTTACGGTGGTATGGATGCACAAGGCATTGCTTTTGAGGGTGTGGCCGAAGCGTTATTAGTGCCGGAAACCGATATCCGTTTGTTTGGCAAACCGGAGTCCTTTGAACGTCGTCGTATGGGTGTAGCATTAGCGCGGGCAAGCAGTGTGGAAGAAGCACGCGCGCGTGCTACCCAAGCCGCTAGTTGCGTTAAACCTGTGGCCTGAATCGCTTAGATTTGCATAAGGATAGTGATGATGAAGTACCTTGGTCTTGTGATGTTATCAGCGAGTTTGCTGAGCGCTTGTAGCCCCTCCGCTACCCATACGCCTATTGTTAATTCGGCGGATAAAGCAGCGCAGGCGCGGGTAAGCGTTATTGTCAAAGGTACAACCGCCAAGCCAGACCCAGTCGAAACCCGTATTCGCGCACTGGAAAAAACCGGTGAATTAACCGTGTTACGGGTGATGGAATCCTATCCTTTGCAATTTGAGATTGCAGGCTCCGCTGCGGCCATTGTGCAGGTACAAGCATTGGCCGCAGGTAACTAAAACAACGACGTTTTTTAGCGAACTTGTTTTGATCAATACGGTCTATCCTGAAAAGTACGACTGCCTTAAGGCCGTAATGCTAAGGGCTTTGAACTGAATCAGGGGAGACCGTTTCTATGAAAAAAATCGCGTTGCTGACATTGTTTACGGCGGGTTTAACCGCCTGTGTCTCGGCTGGCCCTATTAATGTGGGTGGTAATTTACGGGCGTTGCAATTAAACGCTACTCAACAAGCCAATCTGCGCACTCTTATGGGATTAACTGCTAGTAGCCCTTTTACCATTCAGGTGCTGGATAAAGATAGCAATAGTGCCTTGAATGCGGGTGATCTTGCGGTAATGAAAGGCGGTGTGGCTAATCGTGAAATCAGCCGTCGGGTGCTGACTGCTGCGGATGTGAGCAAAATTAATGTCAATCCAAATGCCAATACCGGCGATGATTTTATGCGTAGACTGAATGCAGCACAGGCCAAATGGCGGCAGCTGCGCCCAGTGCATTACACCTATACCTTACAACGCTCCTGCTTCTGCACGCCTGATGTGACCAAGCCATTGGATATTCGCGTGTATGAGGGTGTGGTGCAGCAGGTGACTATTGTCCCAGATAATAAGCCGTTGCCTAAATCCCGTCGCGATGAAGCCAAAACCATTGACCAGTTATTCCGGCTGATTCGCGAAGCGGTAGAACAAAATGCAGCCAGTATTCGCGTGGAATATGACAATGTGTACGGTTTCCCCACCTCTATCAGCATAGACCGCGATGTGCGTATTGCTGATGAAGAGGTTTATTACACCGCCAGCAATTTACGTCCTGCTAGTGGCTTGAAACCTCGTCAGCCGCGCCGTTAAGGGGTTACTCATAGGGCTGGATAAGTCTGCAAACTTATCCAGCCCTTTATGCAGCTTAAACGCTTAGCCGCGCCGCATTTTGGCAAAATCCAGCATCCGCTGAGTGGAACGCAAGGCTTTTACGCGGATTTCCTCATCCACAAAAATTTCATTTTTGCCGGTTTCCAGCACTTCCAATAGGTTGTGCAAGCCATTCATCGCCATCCACGGACAATGGGCACAACTACGACAAGTTGCACCTTCGCCCATGGTTGGCGCAGCAATAAATTCTTTACCCGGTGCTGCCTGCTGCATTTTGTAGAAAATGCCATTATCGGTCGCGACAATAAAACGTTTGTGCGGTAGGGTTTGTGCGGCTTTGATGATTTGTGTGGTAGAACCGACTGCATCCGCTAATTTAATCACTTCTTCTGGCGATTCTGGATGCACCAATACCCCTGCATCCGGGTATTCTTCCATCAGTTTACCCAAAGCCCGGAATTTGAATTCCTCGTGTACGATACAAGCCCCTTGCCAAAGCAGCATATCGGCCCCAGTCACGCGCTGGATGTAATGACCTAAATGGCGGTCAGGTGCCCAGAGGATTTTTTTGCCTTCATCATCCAGCCAGGCAATCAATTCCACCGCAATACTGGATGTGACCACATAATCCGCACGTGCTTTCACCGCCGCACTGGTATTGGCATATACCACCACGGTGCGATCTGGATGCGCATCACAAAAAGCCGAAAACTCATCAATCGGGCAACTTAAATCCAGTGAACATTCCGCTTCCAGCGTGGGCATAAGGACGCGCTTTTCCGGGTTAAGAATCTTAGCGGTCTCGCCCATGAAACGTACCCCGGCCACAATTAAGGTTTTAGCCGGATGTTCATTACCAAAACGTGCCATATCCAGTGAGTCAGAAACATAACCACCGGTTTCTTCCGCCAGTTCCTGCAAATCCCGATCGACATAATAATGCGCGACCAAAACCGCATCCTGCTCCTTGAGCTTTTGTTTAATCTTGTCCTTGATAGCAGTTTTTTGTGCGGGCGTGTAATGCGGGCGCAAGGATTCAATCTGGGCAGTGACCGGCACCTTGATAACAGGAAGAACAGGCGATTTGGCAGTCATATGACAATAACTCTTGTTTAACGCAATATCACAAGCATGGGGGAGATTGGCAGTGGATTCAAGAGGTGAAGCTTTGAGTCAGGGGATGTTACTCTGGACTTATAGTAGGTATTTTGGCAGTCACAAACGCATTTAGATCAACGGTAGAAAATTTATGGTGATGATTTTTTAATGCCGATTATCAGAAAAAATATTGATAAATATAAGTAATATTTTTAATATAGACCTCAGTAAATGAACCTTGCCTATTGAATAGTGGATCGCTATTCGCGCGTAAAGCCTGACAAAGCTACATCAGCTTGCTCTTTACTATAGCTAGGCTAGGGGCCTACCCGCGTATTGCATGTGGCTTCTAGGAAGCCAATAACGCAGTAGGCCCCTGCCTAGCATCGAGTGTAGCAAGTTGATTTTCTGTATGAACGAAGGGGATTTACTGTCGATAGCCGACCTCGTGTCGGCTATTTATTGTGAAAATAACATCGCTGGGTTAAGTCCCGGCTATACCACGACAGAGGATCTGCATGAGCCAGCTGACACGCCAGGAACTCTATGACAAGATCAAGGCCACTTCCAAGGATGAATATATCCTCAGTGAAATGAAGCGGCTAGGCTACTGGAAGGAAGAAGCGCAGCCAACGCTGGCAGAATCCCTCATCAAACAACGCGCCGATTTGCAACGGCAACTCAATCAGCTCAATAGTCAGTTAACCAATCCCGCTGAACTGCTCAAAGCCATTCACCAAGAACGCATGGCGGCAGCCCGACAGCAACGCCTTGATACCAAAATAAAGCGTGAAGTTAACCGTTATCAACGCGCCTTGGCTTGGCATGAAAAGCGCCAAAAAAGCATTCATTATCTCGGTGATACCGCCGGTTTCAAACATTCCCCTGTCGATACCCCCTCTGCTTTAGAACAACTGCAAGCCTTACAACTACCCTTGTTTTCCAATGCTGCTGAACTGGCGGAAGGCATGGGTATTACCCTCAATGAATTGCGCTTTCTGACCTATAGCCAGCACGTTTCTACCCTGAGTCACTACCAGCATTTTGCTATCCAGAAAAAATCCGGTGGTACCCGCCTGATTTCCGCCCCTATGCCGCGCTTGAAACGCCTGCAATACTGGGTGTTGGATAATATTTTGCAACCGCTGGAATTAACCGCACAGGCACACGGTTTTATTAAAGGTCGCAGTATTGTTACCAATGCCAAGCCGCATTTAGGCCAGAGCGTGGTGATTAATATGGACCTGAAGGATTTTTTCCCCACGGTGACCTATGCGCGAATCAAGGGTGTGTTTAGCCAGCTTGGGTATAACGATGAGGTAGCCACCTTATTAGCTTTGATTTGTTCAGAAGCGGATACCCAAGCGGTGGAAATGGATGGTAAACGTTATTACCTCAGCCAATCCAGCCGTCGCTTGCCACAAGGGGCACCCACGAGCCCCGCTTTAAGCAATCTGCTTTGCCGCCGCTTGGATAAACGTTTACAAGGGTTGGCCAACAAACACGGTTTTCATTACACGCGTTATGCCGATGACCTAACGTTTTCTGGCGATGCTGTACAGGCGGTACGGGCGCTACTGCACTGGACCAAAGCGACCGTTAGGGAAGAAGGCTTTGCTGTGCATCCAGAGAAAACCCGGGTTATGAAACGTGGCAACCGCCAAGAAGTCACCGGGATTGTTGTTAATCAGCACTTATCGCTGGATCGTAAGCTCTTAAAGCAATTTCGCGCTTTGTTATTCCAGATCGATAAAGATGGCTACAGCGGTAAAAGCTGGGGCAATGGCTATAACTTATTGGTGAATATTAAAAGCTTTGCTCATTATGTGCGCATGGTCAACTCGGCTAAAGGTGAGCGATTCTTACAACAGATTGCTGAGATTGAGCGTAAACACGGCAAACCTGCTGCACCAGCCTTTAAGATCACCACTCATACCTTCCGTGAACGTTCCGCTAAAGGGGAATTGCCACTAGCCACTATGTCGGTAGCAGCGGTTAAACCATTGCCATGCTTAGAAGATATTATCCAGCATCGGGATGTATTGCCGCAGGTGCAACAAGCACTTAAACAGCTACAACCGCCAACTCCTACTGCTGAATCTGCCCCAACCCTATCCTCTACCCACACCCTGTTAGACAAGCTCAAATCTGTGCTCGGAGGCCAACCATGAACTTGTTCCGGCGTACTACTCTACGATTTCAGGAAGGCAATTCCGACAAGGTTTACGAGGTGGATATTGTCGAGGTGAGCGGAACGGAGTTTATAGTGAATTTCCGCTATGGCCGTTCGGGTAAACCTTTGACGGAAGGCAGTAAAACTACCACACCTGTACCTATTGATAAGGCCAAGAAAGTAGCCGATAGCCTATTGGTGAGCAAAATCAATAAGGGTTATCAAGTTATCATGGGCTATGACCCGGTCAGCGGGCAAACCATTGGCATTAGTGAATCGTCGTCCAATCGCCCGACTGTGTCGAAAAAAGCATTGTCGCGTAATCAACTCATACTAGAGCGTTTAGCCCGATTTGCGCGTGGTGAACAAAATCATCACCCTAAGCACTATATTGATAATTACAGCCTAACTCGTACTCTCTGGAAAGCGGGTGAATTGCGCATCCCCGGTTTGATACCCGCTTTACAAGCCTTATTGGATCCCGTACCCGCACACGTCAAAGATAACCACCTATTTTATTATTGTATGGCGTGGGCAGCAGGACGTAGCCAAGACCCACAGGCGCTGCCATTGCTCAAGCAGATTCAAGACAAAGTTCCGGTGCATTGGTATCAACTGGCCTGCTTGCAAGTAGCACCACCACCGGCTACGCCATTGCCGCTGATTGATCCTGCATTGGATTTGGCTGAGATTTTAAAAACGGTGCAAGCGTTTGATACCTATGAGCGCATGCACTTTGAGGAAATTGATGATTCAGCGCGCAATTACATTCAGCAGGTATTGCATTGGCAGGGTTTAAGTGCTGCGACAGAACAGGCACTGCAACAGGTAACGCTAGCGGATGCGCGTAGCGATTACCTGCAAAAGTATTTTTCAGCACAGGATTATGCGCGTATCCAGCAACCTACTGCGGCGTTTCCTGGTTTGGAACAAGCAATTGTCGATGTTCTCAGTTATCACTATGACGCGCGCATTGATACGAAAGTGCAGGATTATCAAGCCGATGTCGACTTGTATCATGAATTGATTAATAACCTGAATTTAACGGCGTTATTGTCAAGTTATGAACTGAGTTGGGTGCAGGAAGGGCGGCTGGATTATTTATGGAATGCATCGAGACGCAATTTGCAAAATGCGCTCAAAGCTACCGGACGTATTACTAATTTCAATAGCTTCTGGCAACGAGTCATAAACCACAGCACCTATGCGTACAAAAAACAGAATCAGGCGATCACACCAGAGCGTCTGCAGGAGTGCTATACCATTTTGCAGGCGGCTGATGCTTATGAAGAGATCATGCATGGCTTAGTGCCTACCTTTTCACCAGAGCAATGGTTTCAAACCTATCTAAACACTATTAGTCCAGCGCTACAAAGCAAATATGATCTGTCGTTAGCGTATCACTTACAGCGGCTGTTTAATCATCGCTTTGCACAATTACGCCGTGAAGCCCTGCAGCCAAAACAGCAATTAGTCGACTATTACGGCCAGCAAATCGTCAATATTTATACACTGGCTCAGTTACAAACCGAGCAACGACCACAAGCTTTGGCAATTTTGCAGCACACGCCGATTGGGAATGCGTTTGTCACATCCTTCCGCAAACTCTACAAAATGGCGGAATTGGCGGATGATTATGCAGCGTTGGCAGTACTGAATCACCGCATAGAAACCACTGACGATGATGGTATAAATTGGTCTTGGCAAAAAAATCCCCCTAAGTTCAGTGCGCAAACGCGTCAGTATTTACGCCGCCGTAGCGTGCGGCATTTGAAGCATCTGGCGAAATTTGCGCCGAATGCTTATCTGCAATTAGCGCGTGAAATTTTGGTATTGGCGGATGAGCAATCCTCTGTGGTTAGCTATTCCCCCAAAAAGCGCATTATGTATTTCCCAACACTCGGGGCGATGAATTTTATTCTGCACCGGCATAGCCATATCTATGCGCAAAATTACCAAGGCAACTGGTATGTGCAGGAAAATCGCCAGAATGAAGTCAGCCAACCAGAAGCCTTTGCGACTTTATGGGCGTATGCGGGAGCGGATTTGCTCTATATCCTGCGCCATTGTCGGGCGCAAGTGGTCAATGATTTTGCCTGTCGGCGTATTCAACCGCAAACGGCTTTCTTGCAACAACAGCCGCTAGAACTATGGCTGGAATTGGTAAACCGCCCGTATGAAGCAACTGCTGTGCTGGCAGCTAGTTATTTAACGGCGCATTTGCATAATCCGGTGGTGTTCCAGACTCTGCTAGGCGCGCATTTTGCCTCAGTACGCCAGTTAGCGCTGCAAACCCTTACTGCGGCGCATTTCACCGGACAGGTGGATTTTCTGCTTACCCTGTTATTGTCCGAGCATGAAGATGTATTCCAATTTGGCAAAGATTATCTTTATACCGCACAGCCGCAATACGCTTGGTTGAGTGAGCACTTGCTTACCACTTTGCTGAATGCGACACCTGAGCAACAGACTTATCTCCTACCACGCTTGCAATGGCTATTGACCGAACCTATGCGTGGCTATGTCTCTTTGCCGCAATTGCAGGCTTTGTTAGTACATCCGCAACAGGCGATCCAACAGTTAGGGGCGAGCCTATTGGTGGTTTCTCCGTATTCATTTGCTGAATTAAGTGATTGTTTTGCGCTGATGGCCATATCAGCCCATGTGGAATTGCGGGCAGCTGCTATTGCATTGTTGGCTAAATTGAATGATGCCGACAAAAAGTCCTATGGTGTTCTCTTGTTCAATGCTCTTATCGATGGAAACGCCGCCTTGCGCGCTAGTGCAAGGTCGGTCGTCTTGGGCATACAAGATCAGGATTTTCAGCAACAAGCCTTTGCACATATTTTGCCGACCTTGTTCCGTAGCGAACCGGTGGAAGGTTTTGCGGATGATATGGTGGCCCTCGTAGAGGGTATGCAAGCTATCTACACCTCCATCGAGGTGAATCTACTATGGCGGTTACTAACTGCACGCAGCAAGTTGGCAGAAAAACTAGGCGCATTGATTTTACCTAGCCGTAAACCGCAAGAGTTTTCCATCAAACAGCAGGCTATGTTGACTAAGCACGCTACTTTCAGGGTGCGTCAATGGGCGATGCAAGCGTTACAAGCCAATCCCGATAAGGTTATGCAGCAATTTAGCGAGGCTGTACGCATGTTGGATAACCGCTGGGACGATACTCGTTGTCAGGCAATTGCTTTATTCCAACAACTGCCATCTGCGTTTTGGACCGCTGAGCGGGTCGTCGCTATTTGTGACAATGTTTATGACGATGTGCAGGTATTAGGCCGTGAATTAGTCTTGCGCGGTTTTGAGCAAGGCGCAGGCGATAGTTATCTGTTGCAATTGAGTCAGCACCCTGCCACTCAAGTGCAACTGTTTGTTTCCAGCTTCCTGCAACACTATGCAGCCGGTAAGCCCGAGACTATTCTCAAATTGCAAGCCTACTTCAAAACTGTACTGTCACAGGTTAACCGAGGGCGCATTATCAAAGATCGCGTGATTGCGTTTTTGTTTAACGAATCCGGGCAACATGAAACCGTTGGCAAAATGGTGGCGGAATTGTTTTCTGATCAATCCCTCAGTTCGGTAGTAGCAGATAAAGCCCGCTATATCAAAACCTTGTTTGAACTGCATCAGCGTTATGGGATTCAACAAACCCCGGTTAAGGTCATTGCACCCGAAGTGAGGGCTTACTGATGGAATTTGCCAGAAAGTACAATGGTAATTCACAGGTCGCCAGCAGCGCACGTGAAACCAATATGTCTTTTGTGCCGGATGCTTTGCGTAATCCGACCTTTTTTGCCGCTGATTTAGCCAAACATGTGCCGTTTCGAGAAGCGATGTCAGCTTTGCATCAAGTAGTTTTGTCGGATATGACCTTCAAACCGCGCGATAAAACCGATTATAAAGCGTGGTTAGAGTCGCAAAGCAGCCTGTTTTTAGCGCAAGCGCAGGCAAAGCACAAACAAACTGAACAGCAAATAACGGCATTACGTAGCCGTTTGCGTGAGGTTCAAAAGGCTGAAAACGAAGTTCTAGCACCGTATTATCAGGCGCGTACAAATTATTTCCAGTATCTGTATAAAAACGATATTGATGCTTGGTTTGTACTCGACCCGGTGATTACTGTGCATCCGGATTGTTTGTTTTTTGAATGCTTTTCTCAGGATGAATCCAGTTATGGCAAGCTCAGTTGCCACTATGAAGTGTTCAACCAGATTCGTGAACATGCTTATGGCACCACCAATATTGATTACTCGCATGAGCTGTATCAGGAATTCCAGAAAATCCGCGATTACAAACGCACCCAGTTTGTAATTGACCCAAGTGGCTTTGAAGTACGCACAGACATGAGTGACGACTTCAAGGAAGAAAAGATTGATTTGCCGGATAGTTGGGTAAGGGGATTTTTGCAGGTCAGCTCGGCTATGAGTTTGCCCTTTGTGCAATTCACCCTGCATCCGATGGATATGTACAATATCCTGTTATTTTTAAAGCGTCATAAAGAAAAAACAGGCCCGCGTTCATTACGTTTTTGCCTAACGCCGGATCAACCTATCCAGATCAAATTTGACCCGTGGGGTGAAGTTCTCACCTGTCCGCGCAGTATTTAT
>CAZCJE010000004.1:90952-92409 GCA_964498805.1 uncultured Thiothrix sp. | reverse complement strand
TGAAGTTGGTTGGTGAAGTGCTGGATAATGCCAAAACTTATCATCCCGAAATCACCCTAGATGGCGATATGCGCTTGGTGGAAGGTAAGTGTCAATGCCACTTTTATATTCAAAACAAGCTGCAACAAGGCCCCTGTGAACACATGCTAGCCATCCGTTTGGGTAGTTAATCACGCTTTACTCTGTCCTTTGGGAATAGGGCTAATATGCCGACATTGCGGATAGCTGGAACAGCCATAAAACGATGTTCCAGCCTTTTTGCCGGTTTTAGCCATGCGTAACACCAGTTTACTGCCACACTGCGGGCAAAGCGGCGGTTTAGCCAGCCGTTTTTGTAAGGAAGCAATATGTTGACGGCGTACTTGCCAGGTATTCGCTAAGCGCCCTGCCTTAATAGCAGATACCACTTGTTGTACTTGCTCTTGCGTAAACATTACTTTGCGGTGGCGTTTGATATAGCGGATGTAATCGCCGCTGATGACATTGGGTAGATGGGGTTTTTGTAGTTGGCAATCGCCATTGAAGATAACGATTGAAATGAAACGGTCATGCGTAATACCAAGCAAATCGGCTAATGCGCATACGTGGCGGTAATTCTGGCGCAGAGGATTCTGAAAATTGAATTGCTGGGTAAACAGCTTTTGTGTCCACTGCGGACTTTTTTCATCGCCTATGATCAAACCTTTCAGACTTTTGGTTTCAAGCACAAAAATGCCATAACGTGATACCAGGATGTGATCGATTTGGGTAGTTCCATCGGCTGTAGGTAAGGTGACATTATGTAGGCGCACATAGTGTTTGGAATCGAGAAAGAGCGCCATAGCCAGTTTGACTTTGAATTCGCCAAACCAACCCTTAAACAAGGCTTTCAGGGACATGTTAGTTATTGTGTGGTTATGAATGGGCAAGATTATAGCAATTTTGCCCAGTCACTTGGCTAGTCTTAATGGGATGTATTCCAGTAGCGAAGGCAGCTACTGAAGCCGTTTATTTGTCTATTAAGCCAGCTTAAATTCAGTGAAATAGTTGGAGTGGTTGCATAAAGCATGAAACTGTAGAAAAAGACATCATTTAAGAGCAATGATTAATTTTGTTTCCAGAATTCTTGATTACATTCTCGGCAATAACACAAGCGTTGTTGGGGATGCGTGAGCCTTTGGAACCAGCTTCGATGGATTTTGATCCATAATAAGCTGCCACAGTGAGGGCACTTGGCATCGGTGCTGGCATTGTCAAAGCCTAGGCGCTTTTGATGTTTAGCGGTATTCATGGTGGAGTTTTCACCCTGTTCCAGTGGTGATGCATTAGAAATATTCATTGGCTGACCTCCCAATGATGTAAATAATTTATAAGCGATATTATCAGGTAAATAGGCTAAAGCAACTTACGTACAGCAGCAAATCAAAATTTATTAAATTTAGTTAAGTATTTGAATTGATTGCATTATTAATAATAAA
>CAZCJE010000004.1:64184-90852 GCA_964498805.1 uncultured Thiothrix sp. | reverse complement strand
CATCCAGAAGGTGCCTTTTAGGGTAAGCAAATGAACGGTGTTGTCAGCAAAGCCTGTTAAGCACATATTATGCTGATAAATTTGCCAATAGAGGGTTTGTAAGGTTTGTGGCGAGCTAATATTCACGCAACTGCTATTGCTTTGCCACCTTTGCCCATTAACAGTGCCACCTTATCCATCATTATTAATAATATGCGGATTAATAGCTGTGCTTTGGGTTTAATTAGAAAATTGGCGAGACACCTTGGAAAAGGTACATGCATGTAACCAATGCTAGAGCTATGCCTGCTGACAGGAGGGTTTGTTTAGTATTCAACCTCAATCGACTCCAGCAACTCCATAGGCATTAGCCAAAAGTAGGTACGCTACCCACTAGAAGCAAAACCGTTCGTGCGGCTTGTTGCTACCGTTGGACGTCTTACACCCCTAGCTAACACTGCTATACTGGTGGTCTTGTCAAATGAGGAGCTTCAATCATGTCAAGTATTTTGATTACGGGGGCCAATCGTGGGATTGGTCTGGAATTAACCCGCCAATACGCCGCCGATGGCTGGACGGTACATGCCTGCTGTCGTTCGCCAGAAAATGCATTTGATTTAAACAAATTGGCTGCTAAGTCTGGGGGTAATATCCAGGTACATTTGTTGGATGTCGCTAATGATGCACAACGGGAGTCGTTAGCGGCACAATTAAAAGGTGAACCGCTGGATATTCTGTTTAACAGTGCCGGGGTTTCCGGGAGTTGGAGTCATCAAGGTTTTGGTCAATGTGAGGCAGAACCGTGGCTGGAAGTGATGCATATCAATGTCATTACCCCTATGTTAATGATGCAAGCCTTTGTTGATCATGTGGCTAGCAGCCAACTCAAAATTATTGCCAATATGAGCAGCCGTATGGGTAGCCTGGCAGATAATACCTCTGGTGGCGGTTATATTTATCGTTCCAGTAAAGCAGCGTTAAACATGGTATGTGTGTCGGCGCAACATGATTTGGCTAGCAAGGGTATTGCAGTAGTCGCTATGCATCCGGGTTGGGTACGGACGGATATGGGTGGCCCGAATGCCACGTTGTCGGTAGAAGAATCGGTTGCAGCCATGAAGAAAAGTTTGGCAGGGGTAACATTAGCCGATTCTGGCCGTTTCCTTGATATCGATGGCAGTACCTTACCGTGGTAAGTGGTCAAATCATTCTTAAGCACGGGCGCGACAAAAACGTCCGTGCACATCATCCTTGGGTGTTTTCGGGGGCGGTTGATAAGGTCAAAGGCAAGCCACGCCTAGGTGAAACCGTCGAAGTGCGTGCGGCTAATGGCGATTTGCTGGGGTTAGGGGCTTGGTCGCCCGAATCGCAGATTCAGGTACGCCTTTGGAGTATGACCGAAGCCCGTATTGACCACGCGTTTTTTGTTAAGCAGGTGCAACAGGCTTTGGCTTATCGGCAGCAATTGGGCATCCCGCAGCGCAATTCCGGTTATCGTCTGCTGAATGCCGAATCCGATGGTTTGCCCGGTGTGGTCGTGGATGTACTCGGCGACTGGTTAGTCATGCAGGCTCTTACTGCCGGGGCGGAATATTGGAAGCATACTCTTGCTGATGTCTTGCTGGAATTGCTTCCTGCTAAGGGTGTGTATGAACGCTCAGATGTGGATGTGCGCAAAAAAGAAGGGCTGGAAAGTGTCACTGGTATTTTAAAAGGACAAGAGCCGCCCGCGTTTATCGATATTGTTGAGGAAGGCCGTCATTACCGTGTGGATGTGCTCAATGGTCACAAGACCGGCTTTTATCTGGACCAGCGCGATAATCGTAGCCTGTTACAAGCCTATGCGGCGGATAAAACTGTCCTGAATTGTTTTTCCTATACCGGTGGTTTTGCGGTAGCGGCTTTACAAGGTGGCGCTGCTAAAGCTATTAATATTGATGCCTCGCAACCTGCACTGGATATTGCAGCACAAAATGCTAAGCTCAATAGTTTCCAGCCTGACAAAATGGAAAACATTTGCGGTGACGTATTCAAGCTGTTGCGCGAGTATCGTAATGAAGGTCGTCAGTTTGATATCGTGGTGTTAGACCCGCCAAAATTCGCCGAAAACCGCAATCAGCTAGAGAAAGCGGCGCGTGGTTATAAGGATATTAACCTGCTAGGTTTCAAGCTGCTCAAGCCCGGTGGATTGCTATTTACTTTTTCCTGTTCAGGTTTGATGGAAAGCAATTTATTCCAGAAAATTGTTGCTGATGCAGCGGTGGATGCCGGTTGTGATGCGCGTATTTTGCGTAAGCTTGATCAGGCGACTGATCATCCGACCCGATTAGCTTTTCCTGAAGGCTATTATTTGAAAGGACTCCTATGTCAGAAGTAGGTAATACTACCCCTAATCCTCCCTCACCAACCGCTGTGACAGAGGCGGTGTCGACCCCTACCACGCAACAACGCTTGTTAAATTTGTTTGAGCGTTTATTGCCAGTGGTGGATAGTGTGGCTGACAAACTGCGCTTTGCCCTGATTCTAGGGGTAGTGTTGGTAGCGTGGATTTTTATCTGGTTGTATTTCCTTAAGTCGGTCTCCTTAGGCAGTGCCTCGCTGGTTGCAGGTATTGCCTTGTTACCGTTATTGATTGTGGCGCGTTTTTGGTGGGCGTTGGAAGAACTGAAAGATTTGCCCGCCATTGCTGACCGTATGCTTGATGATGCCCAAGGCAGCCTAACCGCGACGGTTAAGGGTTTGCAGACGGGCACAGTCGATAAAGTTAGCCTGTTAGGTTCAGCAAAAAAACTGTGGAATATTCGTGGTATGGCAGGTGAAGCGCGTGAATTGTTGGGTTCTTATGTGAGTATTGGCACCTTGATTAACCCCTTGTCGCTGATGATGGGGGTGTTGTCGTTGTTGTTTGTCATTTTTCTGGTACTGGTGAGTATTGTTTTGCTGATATTGGCTTTGTTTTAAGGCAACACTGGCAGGATAAGGCTTATATGTGAACGGGTGTTTGACCTTTCATACCCAATATAAACCCTTCTAATGGTTTGTTATTGATAAAAATAAATAATGATTTTACCATCCTGCTTAATGTTTCCCGGTAAAATCAATAAGGTAATCAAGCATGAAAAAGCTCGTCACGCTCGCATCCATACCCGTGTTAGTGGCAGCCGCCTGGTTTGGTACACACTGGTATTACAGTAATCAGGTCGAAACCAATCTTAAACAGACGCTTGAGCAAGCCAATAGTCAAAGCGCAACCACGCAGGTTACCTTTGAACTGGTTAAATACGAGCCTTCTGCTAATGGCCAGCAAGCCTTGATTCGGGTTAAAAGCACCAATCCAATGGTCACCAAGCAATTGGAAGATACGCCTTTAAAAGACGGGTTGCCTTTTATTAGCCAGATTCAGACCGGGCCAGTGCTATTCGGTGAAGGGGGTATGCAAGTCGCGCAGGCACGCATTCATGCCGAGCTGGATTTGAAATCGCTTGATCTAGAGAAAGAAACGCTCGATGCGATCAACAAAAGCTTTGCCAATAAGCCACCGCTTGAAATAAATACCTTGCTAGGTATTGCGGGGGGGGGACATTACGAGGCCAAGCTCAATCCGGCTAGTATAGAAGAAGATAACAAAAAGGTTAGCATAGCTGGTTTTACTCTCACAGGGCCTTTGACTGAAACCGGTGAGAACAAATTATCGGTTGGTGAAATGAAAATTGATGAAGGCAAACAAGGTTTAACATTAAGCTTGGGTGCCTTTGAAGGCTTATTCAATATCACTGGCGAGAGTCAGGGCACCTTTGCTGCTAAGACTGGCCCTTTAAAGGCGGAAAATCCCAGTGAGGGCTTAAAATACAGCGCACCGGGTATTGATATTAATTACAAAACCACCGGAATCGTGGCTGGTCATTTGCTAGGCAGTGCGGATTTGGGTATTCCACAGTTTTCCTTTATCCAAGCGGGTATGCTTAAACCCTTTGAAGCGGATTTGGCTATGCACGTGGATAGCACCAGTCAAGATAACAGCCTCGGCGGTACCTTTAGCTTGAAAGCTGACAATATTAAGGGCGCTGAAGACCGTATTAAGCAGTTAAGCTTTGAATCCAAGGTTAATGGCCTTGATGCTGCTGGTATGGAAAGCTTTAATCGTCAACTCGAAGCATTGCAGAAACTGCAATTACAATTAGCCCTAGAGTCAGAAAAATTACCGACCACTTCGATACCTGATCCTGCTGCTAGCGAATCCGGCGCTGAACAGGTGGATAAAACCGCAACGCAAGAGCCTGAATTAACCCCCGAACAAGAAGTTGCTAGCCAAAAAGTACAAGATTTACAGGCAGAACTGGCAACCGCTAGCAGTAATCTAGCCAAAACGGTCGGAAGCGACATCCTGCAAAGCGGTAAAACCAACTTCAGTATGGCGTTGCAGGCTGCTAATGCCAAAGGTAAGGCTGATACCAGTTTGAAAGTCGCCTATACCGGCAAGCTGCCGGCCATTAATAGTGAAGATGACATGATGGCATTAGCCGCTTTGACCCCACAGGATTGGGCGAATATTTTTAGCGGTAAGTTTTCCCTAACTGCTGATAAGGCTGCACTGCCTGCTGAACTTAGGCTGATGCTTGATGGTTATATCCAAGGTGGTTTAATAAAAGACAAGGGCGACACCATCGAGCACGAATTAAGTGTCAATAAGGGAAAATTTTCGCTTAATGGCAAAGAAGGCTCGTTGGAAGAAATCATGGGGCAACTTATGATGGGTGGTATGCCTGCTGGTGCGGCCAATTTGGATGCTATTCCTAAAGAAACGGATGCATTGCCGGAAGAGGAACCCGTAGAGCCACCCGTGAAAAAAGCTCGTCACAAATAAGTGTAGGTGGTTGCAAACTAATCTTGGAGCGGGGTGGAAGTTCAGCTGTGGATTGCCAGCCCGCCAAGCTTGGGCTTATGCTGTTTGCCATTAAACCGGATGGAGGCATACCCTGATGAATGTGACAGAAGCTTTGCAAGCGCGTAAATCGGTACGGGCGTTTCTAAATCAGGAAGTCAGTCGGCAGCAGATAGAGCAAATTCTTGAGGCAGCGCGTTGGGCACCTTCCGGGACTAATACCCAGCCTTGGCATGTGGTGGTCATGACGGGGGAGAAAAAGCGGCAATTGCAACAACAGCTGGTGGCTACGTATCTCAAGGGCACCAAAAACAGCATGGACTATGCTTATTATCCCTCCAATTGGGTCGAGCCCTTTTTAACCCGTCGGCGCGAATGTGGTGGGCAATTGTATGCGGCGTTAGCTATTCGCCGCGAGGATAAGCAACGCCGCATGGAGCAATGGATTGCCAATTATCGTGCATTTGATGCGCCGGTAATGCTGTTGTTCTTTATGGATAAGCTGATGGAAAAGGGCTCTTATCTGGATTACGGCATGTTTTTGCAGTCAGTAATGCTAGCAGCCCTCGATCATGGTTTGGCAACTTGTCCGCAAGCGGCCTTAGGTGAATATCCCGATGTGGTGCGCCTGTTCCTTGATTATGATGCTGATCAAGTATTGGTTTGCGGTATGGCGCTAGGTTATGAAGATACTAGCGCAGCGGTGAATAGTTATCGTACTCCGCGAGAACCGGTTAGTCATTTTACCCGCTTTATTGACTAGATTGTGTATGTTGAGGCAATAGCTTAAGCCTAAGGTGGTATTGTCTCCTATGCCAAGGATGGCCCTGTTTAAAGACAACAACAAATAGGGGCAGCTATGCATAAAAGGTTGTCTATGGGTTTGGCAGTGGTATTGATTAGCGCTTGTAGCACCGTCAAACCTGTGAATTTGTCACAAGTCGCGTCCAGCAATAGTTCAACCGCTGCCTGTCAGCAGCGTATCCAAAGCTTGCTTACACTGTCACAACAGTCGCCCGAGGTGACCGAAGGGTTTATTCGCAATCAACTGTGTATTGCCCAGCAAGCCTGTTTACACCAAGCGGAGTTTAACCAGCCAGACTGGCTAGAACGCGTGATTGTGCGCTTTATTGACCCTTATACCGAGCAGCAACACCAATGGCAGCAAGTGATCCAGCATTGCCAGCAGCGTTCGCCGCTGAATCCATTACGCGACTTGTTATGTCAGCGCGATATGGCTCGTTACCATATTTTTACTGATTTACGGGTTTCCTTGACCGAAACGGGTTGTAGCACCGATAGCGACTGGTTACGCTTACAAGGCTATATCACAAGTTGTATTGATGAAGCCGGTTACCAACAGCCGTTAGCCGCTTATATCAAAAACCGGGTTATTACTTACCGCAATCAGGTACGCTCCCAATGTATTCGACAGCAGGGGCTTGCGACAATCTGAGTATTCAGGTTGCGCATAAGGTTGGTAATCCGCTATGAATCGTTATGTGCGATAATGTTCAAAAACACAGCCATAAAGTCTGCCGTCAATGATCTCAACGCCAGACTTTGCGAGGGGCGGCTCCCTGTCCTAACCGACAGGGAGTTTTTTATTATCGAGGTGTTTTTAGGCAGACAAATCGGCAAACGTCAGGCCGTATTTCTGTAGATACACACGCAAGCGATGCGAATCATTTTGAGTGGTCCGTTGGGTACGACTAATATTAAAAAGTTTGCGTCCGGCCTCAGCAAGACTACGCGATTGCCGACATACGCGCACCACCTCCATTAATTGCACTTGATCAAAATGATCAATCGTTGCCAATACACTGTCGTGCACAATCTCATCTAGTTTATCTGGCTTTGGTTCGGCAGTTGTCATGGAGTCTGCTTGGAAACTGCTCCAGTCATAACGTAAACGGCTAATTTCCTGTTCAACCATAGTTTCGGTAATGCGCCCGCCACTTGCGAGTGTTGCTAGGCGCGTTATACTGGAATTGAGATCACGGAAATTAGCCCGCCATAAGGCTTCGGCAGAATAAGCAAATTGCAGATAACGTTCTTTGGCAGCTTTGTTGAAGCTAACTTTGTAGCCGATTTTGCTGGTAAATTGCTGCAATTCATATTCAAGATTCGGTTCAAGGTCTTCAAGACGATTTTTCAGACCGGGCAATTCATAAGTCCACAAGTTAATGCGCGCTAACAAGTCTTCGCGGAATTTTCCGGCACGTACCTGGGCAAACAAATGCTGATTCGTACCTGCAATTAGCTGAAAATCACTGCTCACTTCACGGTCGCTGCCAAAAGGCATAAAGGTTTTATCTTCAATCGCTCGCAATAACATGGCCTGTTCATCTAACCCGAGTTCGCCGATCTCATCTAAAAATAACAAACCCTTGTCAGCTTCACGCAATAGGCCAGTACGAGCCTGCAATGCACCGGTAAAAGCGCCTTTGCTATGACCAAACAGGGCTGACATGGCATTGTCCCCACGCAAAGTAGCACAGTTCACTTCCACCAATTTGCCGCTAACCTGACCACGTAACTTTTTCAATTCAAAAATGCGTTTAGCTAAGCGTGACTTACCCGCTCCGGTCGGGCCGGTCAGTAAAATCGGCGCTGAAGAGCGGATAGAGACTTGCTCCAGTTGGGCAATCAAACGGTTAAAAGCGGGGTTACGGGTTTCAATCCCGCTTTTAAGATAAGCAATGCCTTCTCTGGCTTCATGTTCAAAGCGCGAGGCAATCTGATCATAGCGTGATAAATCCAGATCAATGACTTGGTATTTACCCTGAGTGCCTTCGCTACTAGGCGAGGTTTGCAGCAATTTGCCGGGAATGTAATTGGCTTCGGTCAGCAAGAATAAACAGATTTGTGCGACATGAGTGCCGGTAGTGATATGCACGTAATAATGATGTTGTTCTGGGTCAAAACGGTGCTGGCGGGTAAAATCGTGTAACTGGCTATAGACCTGACCAAAATCCCAAGGGTCAGCATAGTCCACCACATAGCGGCTAATGCGGGTTTGTGGGCGTAATTCCTGCATATCGTTCACGGTGAGAGCAGCCAATTCAGTTTCATCGCGGTGATGAATCAAAATAAATTCATCTACCGGGAAATCTGCCTGCATCAGGATAGCGACGCTCGGACGCCAGCGAGTCCAGCGGCGTTTACCCAAACCTTGATGATCCAGCCTCGAACCCAAAATACCAATAACCGTATTAAACATTTTTAGGTGCCTTTTTCATACCAGCGCGTTAGCGGCAAGCCTAGCGTGAACGGTGGATGGCAGCAATTGATAGGCCGTGAACGGTTGATATTGATGTTATTTTTGCCGTGTGCTGTGGGTTGGTTTGCACCGAATCTGCACGGGTTTACGGAATTTATTCTTATTTGCCCAGTTAAATTTCCATAATAATTTTCTATGATTTGGCCAGATTAAGAATAAGGAGTCGTAGCTCATGCACCATCGGCGGTTTTATTTCAAATTTGCCCTGATCGCCTTTATCACGATGTTATTACTGATCCCGCAAGTGTTTATGCTGGATTTGGTCTCAGAACGGGTGGGTTGGCGTGATCAAGCCTATAGCAGCATTGGTCAAAGCTGGCCGGGAGAACAAACCCTTGCCGGGCCTGTATTAGTGATTCCTTATCAATGGACCGCGCAGAGTGCAGAAAAGGTTAAAGATGATGACCGTGAACGTGTCATTACCCGTGAACAGACCTATCAGAGCGCTGTGTATCTATTACCGCGCCACCTGAATATTCAAAGTAAGCTCGCTAGCAGTGTGCGTTACCGTGGGATTTATGAAGTACCGGTTTATACCAATCAGTTGCAGGTACAAGGGGAATTCAATACCGATGCCATGCAGGAAGTGGAGCGTGCACATAAAAATGCTCAATTGCGTTGGGAGCAAGCGTATCTGACGGTATTAGTGCGTGACCAGCGCGGTATTGCGCGTCCGCCGGTCTTACAATGGGCGAATAGCCCGATTAAATTCCAGCCGGGGACTAACTTGCCCGGCACCAATACGGTAGACGGTATGCATGCGCGTTTGCCCGAATTAGCCGCTACTGCCCCATTGACTGTGCCATTTGCATTTGAGCTGGAATTAAATGGTATGCGGGCGATGAATTTTGCCTTGCTAGCGGAGGATTCGATTGTTAAAGCGAGTGCGAATTGGCCAAGCCCTAGTTTTAGCGGGGAACTATTACCGGTTGAACGCGATATTAATGAGCAAGGCTTTACCGCAACTTGGCGAGCATCAGCCTTTTCCTTCAATGTCAGTGGCGCACTAGAACAATGTCGCAAGCAGGATTGTTCAGCATTACTTAATCGCGCGGTTGGCTTTAGTTTGATGCAACCGGTGGATGTGTATCAGCAGTCCGAACGCAGCGTCAAATACGCGCTGTTATTCATTGTGCTGACCTTTGGTTGTTTGATTCTGTTTGAATTATTGAAAAAATTGCGTATTCACCCGGTGCAATACACGCTGGTAGGTTTAGCCTTACTGATGTTTTACTTGCTGCTGATTTCGCTATCGGAACATATTCCGTTTGTGGGGGCGTATGCGACTGCGGCGTTGGCGAGTACCGGATTACTGACTTTTTATTTCGGCGCGATTTTGCATAGTCGGCAATTAGGGTTGATATTAGGGGCAGGTTTGGTGACGTTGTATGCAATGTTGTATGGCATTTTACAGGCGGAAGAAAATGCCTTGCTCATGGGTAGCTTGTTGATTTTTAGCGTATTAGCCGTATTAATGCTGGCTACACGCCACTTTGACTGGTATGCCCTCACGGGAAGTACTGCACAAAATCTGCAAAACAATTCTGCAGTATCTCCACAGGATATGGATATTCACTGCAAAATTCAGCCGTAATATAGACCCTGACACTACTCACCGAACCGGGAAACTGTCGATGAAAAAAATAATGTGGGTTCTGTTACTGTCAAGTTTCTCGGTGGGTTTTACATTCCCAGAGACTATACGGATTCCGGTTAGTGGAGCGACACGAGCTGACTGGAATCCTCAGTCCTTTTGGTATTATCCTTGGGGCCGTTCTGGCACACATAAAGGTATTGATATATTTGCCCAATTAGGCACGCCGGTGGTGGCATCTACATCTGGACTAGTCATTCATGCTGGGGTTGATAGTGTAGGAGGCAATGTCATCTGGATACTGGGTGCAAAATGGCGCTTGCATTATTACGCTCATCTCCAGCAAATTGACATTAGTGCTGCGCATTGGGTAAAAGCAGGGGATACCATTGGTAAAGTAGGCACCAGTGGCAATGCCAAAGGTAAAGCGCCACATTTGCATTACGCCATTCGAACCCTGTATCCGCAATGGTGGGAATACCAGTCAGAGCTACCACAAGCCTGGGATCGGCTGTTTTATGTAGACCCCCATGCATGGTTAATAACTGAGAAACGTCCACAAACCATATGAACACAGTGCAATTGAAACCGGCCACCCGGGGTTATGGTTGGAACAACGGCCTATGAATAAACACATTCTCATTGCAGATGATGATCCTCATATTCGCGATGTCATCAGTTTTGCGCTGGAAAAAGCCGGTATGCAAACCATGATGGCAGAAGATGGCCGCCAAGCGCTCGACGTTTTCCGTCACCAACACGCTGACTTGATTGTGTTGGATATTAATATGCCGGAATTGGATGGCTTGGAAGTCTGCCGCGAAATTCGCAAGTTTTCGGAAGTGCCGATTTTATTTTTGTCTTCGCGTGATGATGAAATCGACCGTATTTTAGGGCTGGAAATCGGTGGCGATGATTATGTCACCAAACCTTTTAGCCCGCGTGAGCTGGTTGCCCGTATTAATGTTATTCTTAAACGTACTCAAGCATTGAGCCGACAGCAGCCCGTCATAGTCGCTAATAATGTCCTTAACCATGGCAAACTCACCATTCAGCCAGATCAGCATGCCGCGAGTTGGAATGGTGATGCGGTAAATCTGACCGCTACAGAATTTGCGATGTTACAAATGTTTAGCCGCCAGCCTATGCGGGTATTCAGCCGTGACAGCATTATGGATAGCGCCTATGCCAGCAATGTTTATGTTAGCGACCGCACTATTGATAGCCATATTCGACATATTCGGCAGAAATTCGCTGAAATTGGGTGCGAAAACATTATTGAAACCGTGCATGGGGTCGGGTATAAATTGGCCTCATGCCAATAAATGCCAATTTGCCCTTACCCCGTAAAAGCCTTTTTCGCTTACGCAGTATTCTGTTGACTGTCATGCTGGCTGTATTAGCGTTGCCATTAGGGGGGTTATATTTTTTTCGTATTTATGAAAATGAACTGGTTCAGCAGACCGAGTTAGAACTCATTTCCCAATCAGCCGTTATTGCCGCCACCTTTCGGCAGATGGTACGGGATGAAAAACGTGATCATGATTACGGTTATATCCAGTTTTCCTCCACAGCGCCCGCTAATGCGGCAGCTACCCATACTCAGCCAGGCACAGACCGATACTACACGCCAGTTACCCCTACGTTAGATTTAATTGATGCTATTGCCCGTCCGCGCCCAGGTGCACGCCCAGCGACACGGGCGACCGACCCCTTGGCTAAGCAGATTGGTCAACACATGAACCGTCTATTACAGGATACCCAGCAAGTGACCTTGTCAGGGATTCGCTTACTGGATATGAATGGTACGGTGATTGCCGGGCGGGAAGAAGTAGGCATGTCGCTAGCGCATATTCCAGAGGTACGGCGTGCCTTGCATGGACAATACGCCAGTGTCATTCGCCAGCGTATTTCTGATGAACCACCCCCACCGCTGTATTCAATTAGCCGAGGGACTAGCATTCGGGTCTTCATCGCTTTTCCCATTATTGAAAACAATCGTTTACAAGGCGTCGTTTACCTTTCGCGTACTCCAACCAATATTATCAAGCACTTGTATGCCAATTGGGAAAAAGTGTTATTGGCTACCCTGAGTCTGTTGATTCTGGCTATTTTGCTAATTCTGTTTGTATCGTCGACGGTTTCGCGCCCTATTCGGGAATTGTTGCGCCAAACAGAACGTGTTAGGCAAGGGGAGCAACGCGTGGTTGACCCAATCCAGAATCCCGTTACTAAGGAAATTGCCCAGCTCTCGGAAAGCTTTGCCGGTATGTCGCATGCATTAGCGGAACGTTCGGATTACATTCGCCGTTTTGCTACGCATGTTTCGCATGAGTTCAAAACGCCGCTAACGTCCATGCAAGGGGCGCTCGAATTGCTGCAAGATCATATGGAAAGCATGTCACCAGAACGGTTTGCCCATTTTATAAATAATCTATTGGCGGATACTCAACGCTTGAAACGCTTGGTTAATCGTTTGTTAGAGTTAGCGCGCGCTGATTCGCTAGAGCCGAGTAAGCAAACCACTACCTTGCCGGATATTTTCCGTGCTTTGCAAAACCGTTATCAAGAACGGGGTTTGGCGCTGATATTTAATGGGTCACTAGCGGAAAACCGGGTCATTATTTCGCCGGAAACCATGGAAACGGTTATTATCAATCTGCTAGATAATAGTCTGCAACACGGGGCAAGACAGGTACAAGTGCATACCTCCGTAGACAAGCGTCTGTTGCATTTGCGTATGCATGATGATGGTGAAGGTATATCACCGGCTAACCGTGACAAAATTTTCACCCCATTTTTTACTACCAAGCGCAGTCAGGGCGGCACGGGGTTAGGCTTGGAAATCATTGTGTCTATTTTGCGGGCCTATGGTGGCAATATTCGTTTGGGTGAAGGGGAAAAAGGCGCTGAATTTATCCTGACTTTACCGCTGGAAAAATCTTAGGCATTAGTATTTAAACAGTTCGTATAGATGTTTGATGATAAATGCAGTTTATCAGTAAACTGTTTACTCATTGGGTGTGGCTCCTTAAGCTAGTTTTTACTTTTAAAAGCTAATTGATTAATTATTATAAGTTTAAACGGATCAATGCCATGACAGAGCAACTTTTCGACTTGGTTGTCGTGGACTACCCTTCTTCCAAGAATATTGATGCGCTTGTGCAGTCCATCATGCAAATGCTTGGGGAGCAAAGTCCCCGGCTGGAGTTTAAATTATCCGAAGCACTTTTATTTAATAATGGTATGACCTCAATTCGTGAGGGATTAACAGAAAGTGAGGCGGAGGATTTACGAAAAAATCTGGCTATGTTGGGGATTGATTGTGATCTGCGCCCGACTCTACAGCTAGTCGCTAAAGATAGCGAAGAAGAGCAAGATGTTGCCCTTTATACTTGTCCAGCTTGTGGTCATATCCAACCTAAGGTCAAAGAAAATAACAAGAATTTGCTCGATTCTTGCGAGATTTGTGGAATTGTTGGTGAACGTTATCAGCTTAAAAAGCATAAAAAACAAGTGCTCGAAGACGAAAATCAACGCGCTGATCATGAACGCGCACAACGCATCCGTGAGGTGTTGGAAAAAGCTAAGTTAGAAGAAGAGTCCCTGTTGCGCGAAGAGGCTCGTCGTCAGTTAGGGCTTATTAAAGAAGAAACGCTGTTACCCAAACTAATAGGTGGTATTTTAAGCGTTTTCTTAATAGTGGGTGGTTTGTATTACTACAACCAAATTGGCGAAGAACCACCTGTCGAGCGAAAAAACGCAGAAAGTCAGGTGAAAGCCCAATCACAACTACACGCACCCGATGAGATTGCTAAGAATTTAGCCGATGCTAGCCAGAAATTAGAGAAGGCTATTGGGGCTAACAAAGTTACTGCCCAAAATAAACCGGTGGTATTTGTGGATCAAGAACAGTTAGAGGAACATCGTAACCGTTTGACACAAGCTCTTAAAAGCGATGCCGAACAAACCCAAATAGAACAACCTTCATCCGAAAAGCAGATTCAAAAAACTGCCTCAGCAGAGGCTATGAGTGCTCTAGAAACTCAGCAACTAGCGACCCCTCGTTTCCAAATTACCTTGGACCAGCATGCTGACAACCGTCGCCGCATTCAACAGCTTTTGAAACTGGATGAACTGGATTTGGTGTATAACGTTATTGCTCAGGCTAAAGACCCGTATGCACGTACCTTGTTAATGCTGGATTTGATTGATTGGCATATGGCCCATCAGAAGCCGCAATTGGCTACCGAGACTATTGCGCGTATCGACAAGGAAATCGAGCAAACTCAGGATGTAGAACAACAAGCCTTAATGCTAGGTACCGTCAGCAAGGCGCATCTGCTGATGAAGGATTGGGAACCGGCTGGACAAAGTTTGCAACAAGCCATTGGCAAAGCCACAGCACTGAACATGCCGGTGGAGCAAATCAAACTCATGACCCGCTTGGCTAATGAGCAATCGCTGTTTGGCAATCAGATTGCTGCCCGGCAGATTCTGGAAGAAGCCAATAATTTGGTGGAAAAGTTACCAGCTAATGATGAGCATCGTAATACGGTACTCAGTCAGATGGCAGCGAGTTATGCCACCTTAACCGAGTTTACCCAGGCTAATAACATCATGGCTAAGATTGAAGACCCAGTGAAGCGGCAAAAACTCAGTGAGTTTATTGATAAACTGCAACACCGGGTGGAACAAGTGCGGGCTGAATACGAACAACAATCCGCTAGTCTGCGCTAATTCAGGTACGTGGGGTTAGTCGGTAGATTTTTTCGCTTAACGCTTTAACACCCCGTTCGGCAAAGGTCGGATTTTTATCCAGCGAGTTGGTACTGAGTAGACACTCAACTTGCATGAAAGGCTCATACAATTCCCGCACTTCCGCTTCTAGCACCGCAAAAGGGGGGCCAGACATGGCTTGTTGGTCATATTCATTGGTTACCAGCAAGGTTTTGGCTTGAGACGGCATAATAGTGCGTAAGTGCTCGACATAACGGCTACGCATATCCGGGGGTAGAGCAATCAGTGAAGCGCGATCATAGACCGATTGGCATTGGCTGAGTTGTTCTGCGGTTAAGGCAAAAAAGTCCCCTAATAGGATAGTTAAACCATTTGCTTGCCAACGTTCAAAAGCACCTTCCATAGTGATTTGGGGCTGTAAGTCATTCTCAGCAAAAAAATCCTGCACAGCAATCGGGCTAAGTTCAATACCAAGCACCTTATAACCTTCAGCCCGTAACCACAACATATCACGGCTTTTGCCACACAAGGGCACAAACACTTCGCTACCTACCGGTGTGGCTAAGCAAGGCCAAAATTCTTGTAGATAACTATTAATGGTTTGTTGATGAAAACCGATCTGGTTATTTTCCCAGCGTTCATGCCAGAACTTAGCTCGCATTAACCTTGACCTCATCTTAAGTACTAAAGGCAGAAATTTTTGTACAGCGCGGTTTAGATTGCAAACAACCACTGTAAAGTATTTGATTAAAACCTTCTTTCTAATCTATCTTTTAAATGATTACGATTTATTTTTTGGCAGTTTTTTTGACCAATTGTTGCCCCATTATGTAAGTGAAAGTGTTACTATCGGGTCACGGATTTATCATAAAAATAAATATCTATTGAACTATTTAATGCCGCACCTCCCCTGGGCGGTATTTTTTTGTCCTTATCTAAAGCCCTTTTAACACAAGACTCTAATTATTGCAGTGTAACTTGTTTGGTTAGAAGTCCATTTTTACCTTGACGTTCAATATCAATTTTAACCTTCTGACCGGGTTTATGTTCGCCTAGTGCAAGCATTAAATCTGCCATATTGGTGACGTGAATACCTTCAAGACTGACTAATCGGTCACCAGGTTGTAACCCCGCTTTATGTGCTGCACTATCCTCTGTCATCTCGCCAATTTTGACGCCTTTATCTACAGGCTGTAGCCAGACACCCAGTTTGCCGGTAGGCGGTAGTGACAAAGGATCAGTTAAAACAAAATAATTGACCATGTCAGCTTGAATATCGCGAGCATCACTGCTAAGAACAGTAGCGATTTTGAGGTTAGGATTATGACTGGCCATATCCTTGGGGATACCATCGCCGTGAATAATGTGTCCAAACCCTGAAAACACGATCATGCGCCAATCAGGATTGGGTTGCAGAAAACGGTTGATATTTTGGGCCATGGTTTCATCCCAAACCCGTTGTACCAGCATAAAGTTGTCGAACTGGGATTGCCCGTTTGCGTGTTGCGCAAACACTTTTTCCAAACGTGAACGATAAGCTTCATCGGGGGGATTAATGGTAGTCGGTAACTGCGCACGTTCTTGAAGGGTGAGGGCTTGCAAGCCGCCTTTAGAAATTTTGCGGGTCAATTCAGAAGGGGCATTAAGTGCCATAACCGGTAAATGATTAGCTTTGGCGTATTCCAGAATAGGCCGCAGCATCCGGTAATCATAGCGCCAACGATCAAAGTATTCGGTGCGGCGTAACAGTTCTTTTTCGTCGATCTTGCCAGCTAAAAACTCATTGATCACCGGCTGGAACGATTGCTGAAACCATTCCACGCCAATAGCGAGACGTGGATTCTTATGGTGTAAGGCTTGTAAAATAGCCAATTGGGTAAGGTGGTGATCATAGCGGTCATGAATTTCCCCGACAAAGATGACTCGATTTTGATCAAGTTCATCCATAAAGGCAGGAAACGACAGTTTTTTATTACCGGCCATAGCGGCGGGTTGATAAGTAGTTAACCAGTCTAAAACCTGTTGTTGGCTTGTGTGCTCTAATACAGCCGCTTGGGCTTGGCCCGCTAGCAGAATCAGGATTAGGCAGTTAATAAGTAACCCCGAATAATTCCTTAATTGGGAATGTAATCCATGCAGTTTCTGAAACATTTGTGCGTCCTGATATTGTTAGTTTTACCCGTATTAGGCAAGGCGGAACCCCCATTAGTCTTGCAACATAAAATGCGTATCATGCCTGATGTCACCGCAGGAACATTGCAGATTGAAGATACCTTGCAGTTACCAGCAACTGCCTTAACTGCTGGCAAAGTGGAAATGATGTTAGATTCATCCTTTGCCATTACCTCGACCAAGCCCACCTTAGCCCTTAAACCGCTCGCTCTTGGCCGCTATAGTATTGCACTTCCCCCGAATCAACGAGAAATTACCCTGCAGTATCAAGGCAAGCTCGCCTCAACCCCGGAATGTGCCTGGTTAACACAGGATTGCCTGTTACTCAGTGAACAGGGCTTGTTTTTGGATGCCAATAGCCATTGGTACCCACAGATTCCGGGTGTTTTGCATACTTTTGACCTGCAAATTACCCTGCCTAAAGACTGGGTAAGCCTAGGGCAAGGAGAGCAAACAGCACAAGGTTGGCGGGAAAATAACCCTCAGAATAGTATCTACCTGATTGCAGGTAAGTTCCATGTTTATCAGCAAGACAGCAAACCCGTATCTGTGCAGGTGTATCTACGTGAACCTGATGAAGCTTTAGCAAAACGTTACCTGCAAACGGCTCAAACCTATCTGGATATGTATTCGACGCTGTTGGGACCCTACCCGTATACCAAGTTTGCAACGGTGGAAAGTTTCTGGCAAACCGGTTGGGGAATGCCATCCTTTACTCTGCTTGGGTCGCAGGTCATGCGTTTGCCGTTCATTTTGCAAAGTTCTTTTCCACATGAAATTTTGCATAACTGGTGGGGAAACAGTGTGTATGTGGATGTCAGTCAAGGCAATTGGTCGGAAGGTTTAACCGCTTATCTGGCGGATTACCGTATTAAGGAACAACAAGGGCAAGGCAGCGAATATCGGCGTAGTGCTTTGCAAAAATATACAACCTTTGTCGGTGAACACGCTGATATGCCATTAGCTGAGTTTCGTAGTCGACACAATGACACTACTCAGGCGATTGGTTATGACAAAAGCCTCATGTTATTTCACATGTTGCGCCGTCAATTAGGGGATGAGGCCTTTTTTAAAGGGTTGCAGACTTTTTACCAACAATACCGTTTCCACTGGGCTACATTCGGCGATTTGCTGGCTGCTCTTAATGCAGATAAGGCCTTTCAAAGTATGTGGGTTAATAGTCCCGGTGCTCCACAATTAAAAATAAGTGCCGCGCATATGCAGCCTGTAGCTAATGGTTTTGAGCTGAGCTTTACATTACAACAAACTCAATCTGGTAAGCCGTTCACCCTTGATATTCCTATACAGGTGAAGCTAAGGGATGCCAGTAAAGCGCCTTACCAGCAAACGGTGCATATGACCCAAGCCACACAACAGTTTACGCTGTCTATAGCGGACAGACCGGCGCAACTGGCGATTGACCCAGATTTTGATGTATTTCGCTTGCCTAACCCAGCGGAAATACCGGCTTCAGTAGGCGTCTTGTTTGGCAAAGGTAATAAAACCTTTGTCATAGCACGCAAAGCCAGCCCCGCTATGCAGGAAACGTGGGAAACCTGGGTTCAGGCGTTGCAAGCGCGCGATAGCACCATTCGCCTGCAATACGACGATGAGCCTTTACCTACGATTGGTACTCTCATTCTACTAGGTGGTGATAATGTTGCGCATGAATGGTTAGCAGAAAATCTTCAGCAGCCTAGGGATATGGACGAAATAACCTCTACTATCAATGAAATAAAGTATGTTTGTGGTGCGCATACACTTGCAATCGCTGTGCGGGCTCAACAACGCGATGTCATTATTATGGATGCACTCACACCGGTGGGGTGGGCGCTATTGCTACGTAAGTTGCCGCATTATGGCAAATACAGTTATTTGGTATTTGATAGCAATAGCGGCGAAAATATTGCCAAAGGCCAGTGGGAAGTTACTAACTCACCGTTGACATTACCTTTACCCTAGGCGGTTAAAGCAGTGGCTCCCGCTAGAACAGAGTGAAGAATACTCGCTGCTTCGCGTGCGCCATGCGGTTCGATAGCAGGTTTATCCCAGGTGGTGGCTAACAGCGCCATAATAGTGTCGCCAAATTGGCCACTTTGCAGTTGCGGCCAACTAATGAGTTCCATAACGCCATGGTGACGATGCCAGTTTACTAGCCACGGTTGTTCTGGCCATTCTAAACGGTCTACACACAATAAAGGTTTTTGGTGAATGACCGCTTCGGTTTGGATGCCATAACCGGTTTTGGCCACAACCAAATCACAGGAGGCCAAAATATCCAGATACGGCATTTTAAATTGTGACAAGGCAATAAAGTCAGGGCGTTTAACCGTCAGGGATTCATCGGGGAAAATCCAGTAAACGCCGGGTAAAACGGGCCAATTTGCTAGCGGGTAATGAATGCCTATACCGCCGCCTAGCGCATTAAGAATAAAACGTGGCGTTGGCCCCGTTTGCACGTTAATGCCGCTTTGGTTATGCAAAGCTTGTTTGTGCGCTTGTCCCTGTAAAGCCACGGGCGCAATTGCTAGGGTATTGGGTAAATCGCTCATGGGCATGGAAGGGGTGGCTTGTAGGAAATAACGGGCTTGTGCGTAAGCATCCAATATTTGAGCATGAATGCGCTCAGCACCCCGTTGATGACCACAATAAAACTGGAAGAGATCAGCCCAGTTCAGGGAACACATTGCAACTGAGGGAATACCTACCTGTGCGGCAGCCGCTAAACTTAAGTAAGGCACATTAGCAAAGATAATATCCGGCTGTAATTGTTCGAGAGTACGTGCAGCAGCAGTGCAACGTTCAGCGTAATTGGCATGAAAATTCGCGTACCATTCCCAAGTCGCTTGCGGGTTTACCTGCATAGCCGTGTGCATAACCATCCCTTCATCCTGTTGGTAAGGAATCAAGGTGAAAGGGTGTTTGATCCGGGCGCGCAAAACCTTTTCCGGGGCCATGGAACGGATAGTTAGGCGTAAGCGGCTAGCATTAAGTGCATTGATGACTACGGTAGTTTGGGCGACGTGACCAAAACCATGCGCAGAAATATCGAATAATACATGTGGCATGTGGCTAATTGTTGTGAAAAGAAAGCGCTATTGTGCTTGCTTTTACGTTGTCTGATAACACCTAAACAAGGCTGGTGAGGTTAAAACTTGATGAACGGCATTAGGATTTTTTTTCACACTAGCAGGGTAGTAGTGCCGTGTGCAACCACTTCGGCGTACACTTGTCATTATTAATAACTGACAACAAACTACTCAGGAGGAAAAAGTATGTTCCCATCTGCTTCGCTCGCATTTCTGCTTTTCATTATTGTCCTGTTATACATGGGGGTGAAAATGGTGCCCCAGGGCTATTCCTATACCATTGAGCGTTTTGGGCGTTATGTTTATACCCTGCAACCCGGCTTAGGCCTGATTGTGCCGATTATTTACCGGGTGGGGCGCAAGGTTAACATGATGGAACAAGTGCTTGATATTCTGCCGCAACAGGTGATTACTGCGGATAATGCCAATGTCAGTATTGATGGCGTGGTGTTCTATCAAGTGTTTGATGCGCCTAAAGCGTCTTATGAAGTCGCTAATCTGCAAAATGCCATTTTGAATCTCACCATGACCAATCTGCGTTCGGTGTGCGGGGCGTTAGAACTGGATCACCTGTTAAGCAAGCGCGATGAAATCGGGGCGCGAGTATTGGCGATTGTCGATGAAGCTACCAATGCGTGGGGGGTAAAAGTGCTACGGGTTGAGATTAAAGACATTGAACCTCCACAAGAATTGATTCGCGCTATGAATCTGCAAATGACAGCCGAGCGGCAAAAGCGTGCACAAATTACTGAGGCGGAAGGTAAAAAGCAGGCACAGATTCTGGAAGCGGAAGGGGCTAAATCAGCGGCTTTTTTGCGCGCGGAAGCGCGTGAGCGTGAAGCCTTAGCCGAAGCCAAAGCCACGCAAATGGTTTCGCAAGCCGTCGCACAAGGCGATGTACAAGCCCTAAACTACTTTGTAGCGCAAAAATACGTCGAAGCATTAGGCAAATTTGCCGAATCTGACCAGCAAAAAACCATTTTCATGCCGCTGGATACCAGCGGTTTAATGGGCACGATTGGCAGCATCAATGAGTTGTGGAAATCCATGCAGGAGAAAAAAGCGTGAATATCACCCTGCAACTGGGCTTATGGCATTGGCTGATTGTTGGCTTTTTATTGCTGGCACTGGAGATGTTAGTGCCTGCAATGGTGCTAATCTGGTTTGGGATAGGTGCGATTTTCACCGGTATTTTGCTCGCGCTGATACCGGGCATGTCTGTCGGTATACAGATTTTGGTCTTTGCGCTGTTATCAGTCGGTAGTTTGGTCATTTGGCGTAAGACTCACCCGGAACAGTCGGTTACATCGGATACTCCTGAGTTAAATAATCGCTTGCACAGTCATATTGGCAAGGAATATGTACTGAGCGAAGCCATTATTAATGGTCGTGGCAGTATGCGGGTAGGGGATACCGCTTGGCGGGTGCAAGGGCCGGATTTACCAGCCGGTACGCGAGTGCGTGTAACCGGGGTGTCAGGGGTGATTTTTACGGTAGAAGCGGTGACGCCTCATCCTTGAGGCAAAGATTTACGGCAGATCAGGTATTCATACGTGAATCCTGATCGCCTTCACCGAGTCGTTCGGTGCGTTCGTACTCGGCAATAGCTTGTGCGCCAAAAAGCAGAATAATCGCGGCCACCTCTAGAAATACTAGGGCAATGACGGTGGTGGTCAGGGAGCCGTAGATAATATTGACCATTGATAAGGTGGTGAAATACCACACCATAACGTGTCGGGTTAGTTCCCACAGCATGGCCACACAAAAGCTACCGACTAAAGCGTGGCGAAAACAGATTCTACCGACTGGCATAACCATGTAAAACGAGGTCAACAACAGGGTTAGACCAATAATGCCCAAAATGTAGAGGATATTGCCGGTAAAACTATCCAGATGCAGCGTCCAGAACATCACTTTCACCACTTCACCGTGCAACATATCCAATGCACCACTGACAATAGCCAGACACAAAATACCAATCCCGGATACCAAGATATACATATAGGGGATAATGGCGGAAATGAAGAAATGTCGTCGGTGAATTTTAACGCGATGAAAGAAAATCACTGACATGGCATTTTCCAAGACGGTGAAAGCCATGGAGCTAAAAAAGACGAGAATAACTAAGCCCACCCAGCCTACCGTCTGGCGATTTTCCAGAAAGATATGCATCTGTTGAGTCACTAGCTGGGCTTGTGAACCAAATAGCAGGCTTAAATTGCTTTGGACAATGCCAAGCAATTCTTGCTCATCAATCAAATGTGATAACGCGACAATAAACAGTGTAAACAGGGGAATAATAGACAGCAGTGTGTAATAGGCAATCGCCCCTGCCAACAAAATTCCCTGATTAGCCCGAAAACTGATCAATGTCCGTTTGAAGAAATGCAGGGTACGGTAAAGGGGTGACATGCCTATCCAATTACTCCGAAACGGGCGCAACTTTTATACATAATTCCTATGGTAGCACTAATATCCACTAAAATAAGTGAATGTTCCCTTGGGTGAGAAACCATGAAGCATTCTACTTATGCGCTTGTCTATTTGCTGATTGTTTTATTTGCGAGTCCAACCTTTGCTGTGGAACAGGCTACTTTGGCCTTGCCACAAACCATAGCTTATAAAAAGCCAGCTAAGTCTTCGCTGAAGATGCTAGCCCAACATCAGTACAATCAATTTAAATCGTTTCTGGATCAATCCTTGTATGGCAAGGGTAAGGCTACCTTCCAGAAAATGTCTGCACAAGTTAAAACCAATATTCACTGGCGCAATGGCAAGGGTAAGAATGACTACAATGAGGCTTTCCACCGTTCACACGAGTTTTTTAAAAGTGTGGATTTGCATGGTATGCCGCCTACTATTTTATTGTTGGCCTATATGGAATCTCAGTGGCAAGGCAAGCGGGGTAAAAAAGCCGCCGATTACGGTTACTGGCAGTTGACTCCTGATGTCCTGCGTGAAATCCAAACGCTCGATTATGTGCCTAAAAATTTGCGTAAGGCCAATCTCAATAAATTGCGTGAGGATCCTAATCTCAGCACCATGGCGGCTTTGGTCCATTTACGCCGCTATTATTTCTATTTCTCTAAGGTCGCTGGGTACCCTGAAAGTGATGCTTGGTTGTTTACATTTACCTCCTTTAACTGGGGCGCGGGCAATGTCAAACGCATGTTGGTAGAAATGCAGCGTAAAGGTATCAAAGCGGATTTTTCCAATTTTTACGACTATCTGTATAACACCTATCAGAAGAACAAAGGTGACCGTTCCATGAAAGCGGCTGTCGAATATGTACCAAGTTTGTGGAACATTGCCCAATTGCTCAAATCTGCTAACTAACTAAGACATTAGGTGCATGGATTTCTATAGGATGTTTCAGGGCTTACGTTGGTAATGATTGGTCGTGCTGGTAGCGTTGATTTCGGATAATTCCAACGTTTTGGCATCGGCGGTGAGAATGGCATAACACGTTTCGCTGGTGCCTTTTACTGTTAGGCAAGGACTTTCCACAACCTTACCGCAAGAAGCTGGGCAAGTATCGAGCAGTTGATAGGGGTTGGATTCCATAACCTTGTCGCTATAGACCGCTGTGTATAGGCCTTTATCAATGTTCAGGCTTAAGTGCGGGTCATCGGTAGATTGCCATTGGCCTTCAATGCCGGTACGAGCTGACGTTTGTTGGGTATTTTGCGTATCGCCACAAGCACTAATGAGGACAAAACTGCCCAACAAAGCCCACATTCCATAGGTCATGCCACTATCCTCCCTCTGCTGGCTTAAGCATAAGAGTATAGGCATCGGTGAGCATTGCAAAATTGCTAGGGTTATTCCGCTGCTTTTAATTTTTTTGCCAGCGTTTAATCGCAGCTAATGAGTGAGAATTGACATACCCCCACTAAAGAGTAGGGAAGATGTCAATGGCGGGACACTGGCTCAACAATGAACCTGTATCCCTAACCATTTATGTGGGCGCTGGCCTCATCCTATTAGGTTTAGCCAGTTTCCCATGGGGCAGGCGCTTGTGGCTTAGTAAGCAGCTGGTGTAGTACCGGCGGCAATTTCTTCCAGTAACAGGGTTTTGCCCTTCATACCTTCTGGTTTGGGCAAGCCCATTAATTGCAAAATAGTGGGAGCCAGATTGCTCAAACCGCCATCGGTAGATAAACGCCAGTTAACCTGATCCATGACCAAACAGGGTACCGGGTAAACGGTGTGTTGGGTATTGGGTTCGCCACTTAATGGGTCAATGTATTCATCGCAGTTACCATGGTCAGCAGTCATGACCACGGAATACTGATTTTTAACGGCAGCATCGAGTACCCGGCCTACTTCATGGTCAAGTGTTTCGACGGCTTTGATAACAGCACCAGGTACAGCGGTATGGCCAACCATATCGCCATTAGCAAAGTTAACCACAATAAAGTCATACTGTTGGCTATCCAAAGCCCCCACTACCGTGTCGGCCACTTCCGGGGCGCTCATTTCCGGTTTCAGGTCATAGGTTTCGACTTTAGGCGAAGGAATTACCTTACGCTCTTCCCCTTCATAGGGTGCTTCACGGCCACTGTTAAAGAAGAAGGTAACGTGGGCGTATTTTTCGGTTTCGGAACAATGGAATTGCTTCAGACCGGCCTGACTAATGGTTTGCGCCAAATTCGTGGTAGGGCGCTCGGGTGGGAACATAATCGGGAACGGGTATTTCGCATCGTATTCGGTCATCGTCGTTAGCTTGACCGGCTGGAAATCACCACGGTCAAAATGACTGAAATCGGTCATTGCCAAGGCTTCAGCGGTTTGACGCGGACGGTCATTGCGGAAGTTAAAGAACAATACCGCATCGCCGCTTTGAATCAAATCCGCATTTGGCATAATACGTGGCTTGATAAATTCATCGGTTTCACCCACTGCGTAAGCATCATCAATCGCTGCTAATGGGTTTACCGCCGCTGTACCTATGCCTTTTACCAGCATATCCCACGCAATCTTAGTGCGTTCCCAGCGCTTATCGCGATCCATGGTGTAGAAACGGCCACTAATGGTGGCGATTTCGCCGCCGGTTTGCTGCATCACCTCCAGAATACGCGCGACATAAGCGCGGCCTGCTTTCGGTGCAGTATCCCGACCATCCATAATGGCGTGCAATACGGGTTTAACTCCGGCATTTTGCGCGGCTTTCAACAGGGCAATAATATGATTGATATGGCTGTGGACGCCACCATCGGATAACAAGCCAATCAGGTGCAAGGGGCGCTTGGCGGCCTTAGCTTGTTGCAGAGCATTTAACAAAGCGGTGTTTTCAAACAGGCTGCGATCTTCAATCGCATCATCAATGCGTACCAGATCTTGTTTGAGGATCATGCCGCAACCAATAGTCATGTGCCCGACTTCTGAGTTACCCATTTGGCCGTCTGGCAAACCTACTGAACGACCAGAAGCTTGCAAGGTGGTATGTGGATAGCGACCGAAATACTCATCAAAACGCGGTGTATTGGCTTCGTAAATGGCGTTATATTTTTTGCTGGGGTTAACACCAAAACCATCTAAAATAATCAGCATGGTTTTACGACGGGGAATAGTAGACTCTTTCACATGAACCTCGGTTAACATACTAGCCAATCAGATATAGGCAATAAACACGATTGTAACAGTCACAAGCGCGACTTTCTGCCTTATAATTAACGCCTGATGGTTGAGCGAATAACAAGTTTATCGAATGCCTTAGGCACTAATAATAACAATAAGCATCTACTGTAAGGGTAAGGGGTAATACCATGACGATTCAAATGCTTCCACTTCGACAATGTTTTATATGGCTGGGGGCAGGTTGGTTTGCCTTCAAAGCCAATCCCGGAGTGGGATTGGCTATGTCCTTATTATTTTTGGTGTTTTGGTTGTTGCTGGGTATGCTGCCTTTTGTTGGTATTGCGCTGATGGTGACGTTTTTGCCGTTCTTATTCGCGGGACTATTGATTGCGGCGCATAAATCATTGGTAAATTCCCAAGCCTTGGTGGAAGACATGTTCCTAGCGTTTAATGATGAACGCTTCCGCCAACCCTTGTTAAGACTAGGCGCGTGGATGCTGGCTATTTTGTTATTGTTGTTTATAACGTTTTATCCTGTATCGTGGTTTTTCCTCAAAGCCATTTATTTATCCAGTACAGATGTTCAAGGGCAGTTCACGCATTCGTTAGCCGATATGGTCAATGCATCGCCCTTTAGCTTGGGTTTGCAACTGTTAGTGGTGTGGGCAGTCAGTATGGGACTGTTTTACGCCACACCCTTATTAGTTTTTGAAGGCTTGGAACCGGCAGAAGCAGTTTGGATTAGTTTACAAGCCTGCCTGAAAAATTTTCTGCCCCTAACGCTATTCATGTTAATAGCTAGCTTAATGGCAACTTTGGCAATCTTTACCTTTGGCTTAGGTTTATTACTGCTGATACCGGTACTGACTGGCGCAACGTACGCGAGTTTTCGGGATATTTTCGACCCGATTGACGAGGTGCTGACGCAAACCCCGTCAACCTAATCGCGCTCAAGGGGAGTCTGGTTTGTTGTCTTGGTTTTGATCAGAGTCAGGTTGCTGCTCAAGATCTTCAAACTGCTGTTCCGCCTTGGCAAATTCGTCATCTAAATCGGTAGCGTCATCTGCGGCAGGCTTAGATTTAAAGCTGTAAGTTTCTTCGTATTCGTGCTCATCATCTTCCCACGACGCAGCAGCTGCGGCTCCGGCTGCCGTTACTACTGGCAAATAATCGTTCCCCTGCTGACGGGCTTCATGCTGGGCTTTTTCTGCCTGAAAACGTTCAATATGTTTAGTAAAGAGTTTGCTAACCAGTAAACCCGCTTCAAATAGTAGCCAAATAGGTACTGCCATGAGGATTTGCGAAACAACATCCGGGGGCGTGAGGAACATAGCCACTACAAAGGCACC
>CAZCJE010000004.1:62127-64084 GCA_964498805.1 uncultured Thiothrix sp. | reverse complement strand
CGTTTTTCATGCTGATACAGCCCGGGTGCTATAAAGCCCCAGATCTGGTAAAACGTATAGGGCAGGGTAATCAGAAACGCCACTAATAAGGCGAGCTTAAAAGGAATCAGAAAAGGCGAGGCAACGCCTACCGCAATCAGCTTTTCGCCTTGCGGTAAGTGTTCAATCAAAGGCGTGGATAGCCAGTCATACAAGTTTTGCACAAACGGACTGAGCAAGATAAACACCGCAACAAGAGCAATAACAATGCGCATCAGGCGGTCTCGTAATTCCACCAGATGCTCAATCAGCGCTTTTAGGCCGACCTCATTATCATTATTGTTTGCCATGTTGCTCCAATTCTTTGCGGATAGCGTCCGTTTTTTCCTGCATCATAATGCGCAAATTGCGCATTTCTTCTTCTTGTTTGTACAGCATGTCGCGCAGTTCTTCGGTATGCAATTCCCGTTCAATATCCGCGCGCGTAGTGGCTACAAAGCGACGTATTTTGCCAATCCAGCGGCCAATAGTACGCGCTACCGTAGGCAGTCGTTCGGGGCCTATTACCAATAAGGCAACAATCCCGATAACCAACATTTCCAAAAAGCTGCTTTCAAACATGGCGAGGGCCTGCTATCAGACTTTGTCTTTTTCTTTGGCGGTAGAATCAATCACCCGTCCACTTTCCTGATGAGGAACCTGTTGGCTGGAAGGGGTGGAGGCATCATCATCGTCACGCATTGCGCGTTTGAAGTTTTTGAATGCTTCACCGAGATCACCGCCCATATTGCGCAGTTTTTTGGTGCCAAACAGCAAGACAACAATGACCAGAATCAGGATCAGTTGCAGAGGACTAAAATGCATGAGTGTTTATCCTTTCACTTGCGATGGCCGGTTGGCTTTTTCAGTCAGACCGGACATGCCAAAACGACGTGCCAGTTCGGCCAGCACCGCATCTGGATGCAGACCTTGCTGGGCCAGTAATACCAAGGTATGAAACCACAGGTCAGCGACTTCATACACAATTTTGGAAGGTTCACCATCCTTAGCCGCCATAACCGTTTCGGTGGCTTCTTCACCAATTTTTTTTAGGATGGCATCCAAACCTTTGTGATAGAGCTTGGCTACATAAGAGCTATCAGGCTCGGCCTGTTTACGTGCTTCTAACACGTCGGCCAATTGTCCAAGTACGTTATCGTTCATCATGGCTCAATATTATATAGGAGAACCGGCAGTGTACCAGTTACCGTTCGTTAATTCAGGTGACGGCTATCGGGGGAGACTATATCCAATCCCAGACTTTGTACTAAGGGTGGTAAACGCCAGTCCGATTCGTCGCCAGCATCTTCCAGCAATTTACACACCAAATGCAGCAGCTCTGTAGTAAGGGTGATATTAATGCCTTCCTTGTTAACATTTTGTAGGGTCAGGAAAAATACCCCCGGCGATTGTTGGTGAAATCCAGCGGTTGCTACCAGTAAAGGGTTAATACCTAAGGGCAGGTTTTTAGCTTCACGGAAGCTGGCATTGAATTCAGCCTTGCTTTTAGCGGCTTCATGTTCAAACGCGACTACGGCTTGACGCGCAGTCTGTGAGGTTTGTTGGGTTGCCGTTGGGGTAGAAAACAAGGCTTCTTGCAACACCGGCCACAGGCGCAGACAAAAACGGCGAGTTAACCAGAAGCGGTATTCTTCATCCTCTAGCGTATTCATACGCATAAGAATGCGATCTTCTTCCGGAATGTAGCGAATCTGGATTTGGGCGGGTGCCGACATTACAACCTCATCTCGATACCTTGAGCAGCCATAAAACGTTTCGCTTCACCGACGGTGTATTCGCCAAAATGGAAAATACTAGCGGCTAATACGGCATCTGCCCCACCGTGTAGAACACCATCCGCTAGATGCTGCAAATTGCCGACGCCACCGGAAGCAATGAGCGGAATATTGACACGTTCAGTAATGGCTTTAGTCAGGCC
>CAZCJE010000004.1:2832-62027 GCA_964498805.1 uncultured Thiothrix sp. | reverse complement strand
CACCGGAAGCAATGAGCGGAATATTGACACGTTCAGTAATGGCTTTAGTCAGGCCGAGGTCAAAACCGATTTTAGTGCCATCACGATCCATACTGGTGACGAGTAATTCGCCTGCGCCATAAGCAGCCATTTTTTCTGCCCACTCTACCGCATCAATACCCGTACGCTTGCGCCCACCGTGCGTGAAAACTTCCCAACGCTCCGGTTCGCCGGGCTCGCTGACTTTTTTGGCATCAATCGCCACGACAATACATTGTGAGCCAAAATAATCCGTGGCTTCCCGCACTAATTCCGGATTAAACACAGCTGCAGTGTTAATGCCAACTTTATCGGCACCCGCATTTAACATACGGCGCACGTCTTCAAGTTTTCTAATTCCCCCGCCAACCGTTAGCGGAATGAATACCTGCGAGGCAACTGCTTCGACCACATGCACAATCGTGTCGCGGTTATCGGAACTAGCGGTAATATCAAGGAAGGTAATCTCATCTGCGCCTTCACGGTTGTAGCGGGCAGCAATTTCCACTGGATCACCAGCATCGCGAATATCGACAAAGTTCACGCCTTTGACGACGCGCCCATTATCGACATCAAGGCAAGGAATGATGCGTTTGGCCAACCCCATGTTATTTCACCGTCTCTACATAACGTTGAGCTTCCGCTAAATCAATGCTGCCTTCATAAATGGAACGGCCCAAAATGGTGCCCATAATGCCGCTGTCTTCTACTGCGCACAGGGCTTTGATGTCATCCATATTAGTAACGCCACCCGAGGCAATCACTGGAATACGAATGCTAGCAGCCAAGCGAGCGGTTTCATCGACATTAACGCCCTTCATCATGCCATCTCGAGCAATATCGGTGTAAACAATGGCACTGACGCCAGCCTGTTCAAACTGTTTAGCCAGTTCAATGGCAGAAACACTGGACACTTCAGCCCAGCCATCGGTAGCGACCATGCCGTTTTTGGCATCAATACCGACAATAATGTGTCCGGGGAATTGTTGACACAAATCGATGACAAATTGCGGTTCCTGTACAGCTCTGGTACCAATAATGCAGTACTTCACACCTGCAGCCAGATAAGCAGCAACTGTATCGGTATCACGGATACCACCGCCAATCTGTACCGGAACCTCGGGGAAACGCGAGGCTATGGCTTGTACTACCTCGCCATTAACGGGTTTACCGGCAAAAGCACCATTTAAATCAACCAGATGTAGGCGGCGAGCACCAGCATCTACCCAACGCTGAGCCATGTCTACGGGATTACTAGCAAATACGGTGGTATCGTCCATGCGGCCTTGGCGCAGGCGTACACATTGGCCGTCTTTCAAATCAATGGCAGGAATTAGCAGCATAGTCTACATCCTTGATAACGAAGGTTGCATCCTACCGCAAAACGGGTGTACAAGTCACAAAAGCTATAAGGAGGAAAATTATGTTTACTACATTCAAACGCTTGGAAATGCCTCGTGTGGATGCAGCCTTGCCGGGAAGGGCTGAAGCCGTGCGCGTGGTTAACCGTCATTATATTACTGGCCATCCGACCCAACCGCCTTTTCCAGAAAATATGCAAATGGCTTTATTTGGGCTGGGCTGCTTTTGGGGAGCTGAGCGCAAATTCTGGCAAACATCTGGTGTTTATACGACGGCTGTAGGTTATGCGGGGGGGTATACGCCTAATCCAACTTACCGTGAAGTTTGCACAGGTATGACGGGACACAATGAAGTCGTGCGTGTGGTTTTTGATCCTGCGGTTATTAGTTATGAAGAACTACTACGTATTTTCTGGGAATCGCATAATCCTACCGAAGGGATGCGTCAGGGCAATGATATAGGTACGCAGTATCGTTCAGGCATTTACGTATATTCACCAGCACAACGTAACGCCGCCTTGGCTAGCCAAGAAAACTATCAGGCTGTGCTGAATAAGGTGGGCTACGGTACCATTACCACCGAAATTCTGGATGCACCAGAATTTTATTATGCTGAGGATTATCACCAACAATACTTAGCTAAAAATCCGGGTGGCTATTGTGGCTTAGGTGGTACTGGAGTCAGATACGCTGCTTAAGGTAACTATACATCGGCAAGAGTAAGTTTTTAATTATAAAAATAATGTTTATTTTCTTACACGGCTGACAAACCTTAAAAAGGCCAGCCCGAATTATATTGAGGGAATATAAAAGGGCTGGCAACAGAGGAAACTTGTTGAAATAACTAACTATTCTGAAAATTGAGTTAGCCATTCATTGAAAATTATGAAATTTTCAGATTCCATCAGCCGCTGATATAAAGCTTTGCCTAGTAGAGTTTCCAGCAGGGGATGGACCGCCGATATTTCCACTGAACCTAGAGTTTGATCACGTATAGGGTCATTGGTAGCTGGAGCAAATTGCTGCGTTAATGTGGATTTAGCCATTGCGGGATGCACCATTATTAAGCTGCTTATCAGTAGGGTTAGAAAAAATAAGCCAGTAATTTTTATCATAATCAAACCTCGATAATTTAATATTGATTGGCATCGATTTCATAATTATTGAAATTGCTTATTTATTTTCCTATTAAATAAAAAAAAATTTCAATAATTTATTTATTCTTTAATAAATAAAAGCCGCTTTTGATTTGCATTTATGCATAAAATACTCGTGATGATTTTAACGAAATCATCATTAATCCTGTTCCAGTTATGAATTAACAAATAGGCTATCTAGCCACATCAATAAGGTTAGAAAGATTCAACAGGGTTAAACCTCTCTATAGCGTCCTAGGACTTGAACTATCAGAACGATTGGTTTCGCAAGCTATAAACTAACCGGTCGCACTCCATAAGCAGATCTCAGTAAAGGTGCTATGGTGATATTTTTAGACTAAATAAAAGTTCGTCATCTCTATCCTAGACAATCTATTAGATGAGTGTGTAATTGTTGTGCATAAGTTCATCTGGTGAGTTAAAAAATATTTTTTTATTTTAAATAATCTATTAATAAAAATTATACATTATTTATATAATTCAATTAATTCGCCAAAAGTGAACAAATCGAGAGGATGCCATTTGATAAACGGGCATGAAGATAAGAGCAGCAATCCCTAAGAAAATGCAGAGAGAAAAAAATTGTTGTTTTTCAAAATATAAGCTGGGTAGGTAAATAGACTCGGAAAAATGTGAACATTTTTTCGAGTCTGTGAGGTAGGGTTAAATTAACTTTTAACGATTTTGGTAACGAGTCAAACGACTTTCGATGACATCACTATTTTCCTGATGACGGACCTGCACAATGCCATAGTTGAGAGCAGGGGCTAGCCATAAGGTGGTGTGCTGATCAGGATCATCATGCATGATTTCCACTTTCTCACAATCGAATTTGCCCGCAGGGACTTCCAACGTTTCTTTGCCAACTTTCTGTAATTGATAGGGATGCAGTTTACCTTTACTGACAACCTCGTATTTCAGGCCTTTATTGCTGGCTAAGTCATCCATTACCAATAATTCCATCAAGGCTGGATCTACAGAACCTTTAGGAACATCAAATTGGTAGGTATTACCATCATATTGGCCTTCGACTCGGCTTGGGGTGACAAATTGAAATTCATCCTGCTTGTTTTTACGTTTGCTTTTATGTTGATGTAGGTAATGTTGGGGCAGGAGTTGTTGTCCTTGCTTATGGCCAGTGCTGATTTCGGTGAGAGTATCACCACTTAGAAGGGCTGCTACACCATTGGCTTTGGTGATTTTCTGATAGGTATAACCATTGGGGCTATAGGTGAGATTAGCGGTCATATCGCCTAAGGTTATCCCCTTGGCGGTTACTGTGTAGACTGCTTGAAAGGGTTGAGGGGCTGCTTGTAGAACAGGGGCAATGAGGACCAGACCAAACGCTAGCGTGAGGTACTTCATGCGGTAATACTCCTTATGATTAGCATTAGTAGTCAGCTTAGACTATACGATAAAAAGCTGGTTCACTCGGGTGGCTATAGATAATTTCTGCTCAAAAAGAAAACAGATGTAAGGTAGTAGGGGCGACTATACCAGTTATAACCTTGCTATAGCCTTCTTGTCAGGTAAGCACCCGCCGCCTAGTAAGGCACTACTATAAACATTAGCCAAAATAGGAGAGAATCTAGTTAGCGAATCAGGAGTGGTACTATTGTTGCTTAGCCTTCCTGTACGGGAGCGTGATGAACCTTCCAGAATATCGCCATAAAACTGAAAACTGGAGATTGTTTTTGTGAGTACAGATCTTATTGTTGCTCTGACAGATAACACTTTTAGCAGTGAAGTATTGAAGTCAGATATACCTGTGTTGGTGGATTATTGGGCTGAGTGGTGTGGTCCATGCAAAATGGTTGCACCGATCCTAGATGAAATTGCTGAGCAGTTCAAAGGTCAACTAAAAGTGGCTAAATTGGATATTGATGCTAATCCGGCTACCCCACCACGTTACGGTATTCGTGGTATCCCTACCTTAATGCTATTCAAAAATGGAGAAGTAGCGGCTACTAAAGTAGGGGCTTTGAGCAAAGCACAGCTCGTATCATTCTTGCAGCAGCAGAATATTTGAATCCTGTTTAGTTTCCGTATAGACTCGGGGGTGGATAGGGATTTTCCTATCTACCTTTAGGGCTATACTATTTTGCTGGACTACGCCTTGCAGGCATGCTAGTTTATATACTTGAATCTGCATCCAGATTTATTCCTACGAATCCTGTCTCGTTTTCCTAATGGAATCCTGCTAAGCAAATATTTCCCTGATATGCGGTTATACCGTGTTCGATGGCTTGTTTGGGTATTCCACTACATCGTACGTAATGTTTAGTTTACTGAGCTATTGACGAACAGGGCATCCTTATCAACTGGATTTGATAGCACACTTCATTCACACACGCATATGAACCTATCTGAATTAAAGAAGAAATCGGCCGCTGAAGTCTTTGATATGGCCCAGGCTTTGGGCATTGAAAGCATTTCCCGCACCCGTAAGCAAGACATTATTTTTGCCCTCCTCAAAGCCCACGCCCAAAATGGCGAGGACATTTATGGGGATGGTGTTCTGGAGATTCTGCAGGATGGTTTTGGCTTTCTGCGTTCACAAGATTCCAGCTACTTAGCAGGCGCTGATGATATTTATGTATCGCCAAGCCAGATACGCCGGTTTGGGTTACGTACCGGTGATACTATTGCCGGTAAAATTCGTCCCCCTAAGGATAATGAGCGTTACTTTGCCTTGTTGAAGGTCGATACCATCAACTATGAACCACCAGAAAGTGCGCGTAACAAAATTGCCTTTGAAAATCTAACACCATTGCATGCCGATGAGCGTATGCGTATGGAACGCGGTAATGGTAGTCGCGAAGATATTACCGCGCGTGTGATTGATATTGTCTCACCTTTTGGTAAGGGACAACGTGGTTTGATTATCGCGCCGCCGAAGGCCGGTAAAACCATCATGTTGCAAAACATTGCCCAAAGCATCAGTTCTAATTACCCTGAATGCTATTTGATTGTGTTGTTGATTGATGAACGTCCGGAAGAGGTAACAGAAATGCAGCGCATGGTGCGCGGCGAAGTTATTTCCTCAACGTTTGATGAACCAGCAGCACGTCACGTTCAAGTAGCGGAAATGGTGATTGAAAAAGCCAAGCGTCTGGTTGAGCATAAACGCGATGTAGTCATCTTACTGGATTCCATTACCCGCTTAGCGCGTGCTTACAACACGGTAATCCCTTCTTCAGGCAAAGTTTTGACAGGTGGTGTGGATGCTAATGCGCTGCATCGGCCAAAACGTTTCTTTGGGGCGGCGCGTAATATTGAAGAAGGTGGCAGCCTAACCATTATTGCCACCGCCTTGATTGATACTGGCTCCAAAATGGATGAGGTTATCTACGAAGAATTCAAGGGTACCGGTAATATGGAGATTCATCTGGATCGCCGTATCTCTGAAAAACGCGTATTCCCAGCTATTAATATTAATCGTTCTGGTACACGTCGTGAAGAATTGTTAACGACTCAGGAAGAGCTGCAAACTCTGTGGGTATTGCGTAAGTTCTTGCACGGTATGGATGAGTTGGAGGCAATGGAATTGTTGTTCGACAAATTATCCAAAACCAAAACCAATAGTGAATTTTTCGACGTTATGCGTCGCGGTTAAACAGCGGCTAGCAGGGCGACTGATTGAAGTTCGCCCTTACTTGAGCTTACAAATCCGCTAATGATAGGTTTTCATCGCGTAAGTAATGATCCAGTCGCTGCTGGTCAATCGCGATATTCAAAAAGAACTCACCATTTTCTGTAATGGATTCTTCACGCACTGCATTATCGGCATAAAGACGGGCGCGCAAACGCGCATGTTGTGGCGGGATACGCAGATCGCCTTGGAATATTTGCCCAGAAAAGTAATTGCCTAAATAGTCCAGCAATTGATCTAGACCAAGATGATGACGGGCTGATAAATACACGCGGGTAGGATTTGCTCCATCCCCTTCTTCCACATGAGGCTCTTGACCGCCTAGGTCAATCTTGTTCATAACCTCAATCTGAGGAACTTTTTCAGCGCCAATTTCCGCAATAACCTGATTCACCTGCTCACGGTAAAATTCGCGCTGTTCATCATGACTATCAATCACATGCAGCAGTAAATCAGCATCAATAGTTTCTTGTAAAGTCGAGCGAAAGGCAGCGACTAAATCGTGCGGTAGATTGCGGATAAACCCAACCGTATCGGCCAATATGATGCTACGTTGGTTAGGTAGTTGTACGCGTCGCAGAGTAGGGTCAAGAGTGGCGAATAGTTGATCTGCTGCATAGACATCTGCTTGAGTCAGAGCATTAAACAGGGTGGATTTACCCGCATTGGTATAGCCTACTAACGAGACCGTAGGAATACCATTTTTCTTGCGGGACTGACGCCCCTGTTCACGCTGATTCTGAACTTTTTCCAGACGTTTATTGATCTGTTTGATACGCTCGCCAATTAGGCGTCGGTCAGTTTCCAACTGGGTTTCCCCAGGGCCCCGCAGACCGATACCACCCTTTTGGCGTTCAAGATGCGTCCAACCGCGTACCAAACGTGTCGAAAGGTGTTTTAATTGCGCCAGTTCCACCTGCAATTTGCCTTCATGGCTACGGGCGCGCTGGGCAAATATATCCAGAATAAGCCCTGTTCGATCCAGCACCCGGCATTGCAAGAGCTTTTCTAGATTGCGTTCCTGGGCTGGTGACAAGGTATGATCAAAGATAACCAGATTGGCTTGGTGCAATTCGATTTGAGACCGAATTTCCTCGGCTTTGCCTTCACCTACAAAATAGCGTGGGTCAGGACTTTGGCGCGAGCCAACCACCAGGCTGGCAACCTGAGCGCCAGCCGAGCGAACCAATTCAATGAATTCCACTTCATCTGGTGAAGAATGTGCAGCATTAAAACTGATTTGAACGAGGATTGCATTCTCACCACCCCCGGGGCGTTCAAATAGTTCCAAACGGCGACCTTCCTGATGACATCAGTTTATTCTGGAGCAAGATTCAATTTGATTGGGCGCGCAGGCACAATCGTAGAGATGGCATGCTTGTAGACCAATTGGCTGACTGTATTCCCCAAAAGCACGACAAATTGGTCAAAAGATTCAACATGACCTTGAAGCTTGATACCATTAACGAGGTAAATTGAGACTGGAATCCGTTCCTTTCTCAGAGCATTAAGGAAGGGTTCTTGTAATGTGTGCCCTTTCGACATGAGCTTCTCCTAAAAAAATTCTCGGGTTTGTGGTTGTTATGGTCTCACAACTAAGCAGGGATCGCTGTGAGCCAGTTGCTTATTTCCTTGTAACGCCTAAAAGCTTAACAGTTTTACTGCCTCGCAAGAACGTCAGTTTATCGGACATATCCTTTCATCCGCCCATAAACGTTGAAACGTTGCTGACGAGCGATGAAAGGCTCCATCCTTGAGGATTATACACGGAAATACCCTTTTCGGAACGTAACCAAGTCATTTGGCGTTTAGCAAGCTGCCGCGTTGCGACAATAGCACGATCCCGCATTTGAGTGTAGTCTATTTTTCCATTTAAATAGTCCCAGATTTGTCTATAACCAACTGCCCTGACAGCTGGTAAATGGTAGTTTAGATCAGATCGCTGAAAAAGTTTCTCCACTTCTGTAATTAAGCCATTAGCGAGCATCAAATCAAAGCGTTTTTCTAAACGATCGTGTAACCATTGCCTATTTTCCGGTATTAGCGCGATTTTTAAAAGCTGATAAGGACAAGCATCATGCCATTGGCTTTGTTGTAATTCAGTTAGCGATTTACCGGTTAGCTCATAGACTTCTAAAGCGCGTTGCAAACGTTGTGGGTCATTCGGATGAATGCGTTGTGCCGCAAGCGGGTCAATAAGTGCTAAACGGTTATGCAGGTGTTGCCAGCCAAATTCAGCTGCTTCAGCTTCCAAACGACTACGCACTTCCGGGTCTGCAGATGGCAATTGCGAAAGGCCGTATTCCAAAGCGCGGAAATAAAGCATAGTGCCGCCTACCAATAAAGGAATTTTGCCAGCAGCGCTAATATCGGCCATTTCTCGTAATGCATCTTCACGAAAATCAGCAGCAGAATAAGCCTCGGTAGGGTCCAGAAAGTCAATTAGCCGATGAGGCGCTTGTTGCAAGGTCGCGGTATCCGGTTTGGCGGTACCAATATCCATGCCTTTATAAATCAGGGCAGAATCCACACTGATAATTTCAACCGGAAATTGTTCATGTAAAGCAATAGCCAAATCGGTTTTACCAGTGCCGGTAGGACCCATAAGGAAAATTGCCCGGGGAAGAGATGCTGCTGTCATGGTAAAGAAGGTAATAAGGGGAAAATTAAGTGTCGGTCATCGCCCACGTAAAAACAATTTGTCGAGTTGTTCAAGTGACAATTGTGTCCAGGTCGGGCGTCCATGATTACATTGGCCACTGCGTTCGGTGCGTTCCATATCCCGCAGTAATGCATTCATTTCAATCAGGCTCAATTTGCGATTAGCCCGTACTGAGCTATGACACGCCATCGTGGCTAAAATTTCATTTAATGCTGTATGCACGCGCTGACTATCGCCTTGCATGATTAAATCCGCCAGTACATCGCGTACTAAGGTTTCTGCATCAGCTTCTTTTAACAGATTAGGTACCGCGCGGATGGTCAGTTTTTCCATACCAATGCGACTGATTTCAAATCCTAGCTGCTGAAATGTATCGGCATAGTGTTCGGCGCTATCGGCTTCTTTTTTGCTGACTGTTAGGCTAACCGGCACTAAGAGCGGCTGCGAGCGGATAGCATCTGCGGTCATGCTGTTTTTGAGATGTTCGTAGGTAATGCGTTCATGTGCGGCATGCATATCAACAATTATTAAGCTCTGAGCATTTTGCGCCAGAATATAGATGCCGTGTAATTGCGCAATGGCAAACCCTAAAGGTGGTATATCTTCATGCTCTTCTTGAGCAGTTATCACTGTTATAGGAGTGATTGGGGGAATAGTAAGTGCGGTTTTGTTAGAAGATTCTATTCCTGTTGGTGTTTCAGAGGCTGCATCTAAGGGCCGATATAGCTTGCGATAGGCTTCTAATTGTTCGCGTACTGGCATTTGTAAGCGTTGCTGTGCTGGTGCTTGATAAGCCGGACGATAGGTTGGTTTTTCCTTAGTGGTTATTTCAGGCTTAGTCGTTTCCACTGGTAAGTTGGGTTCTGTAGGCAAAGGCGGTAGCGGTGTAAGGGCTACGGTCATCTCGGCAGAAGGGGTTGGTATTGCTGGTTTTTCACCAGGGCGAATATCGGCAATCGCCTGATTAATGGTGCGAAAGAGAAAGTCATGTACTAAGCGGCTTTCACGAAAACGCACTTCCTGTTTAGTCGGATGCGCATTCACATCCACCAATTGCGGATTCATTTCCAAAAACAGCACAAACGCTGAGTGCCGCCCCTGATACATTACATCCTGATAGGCTTGGCGAATGGCGTGACTCACCAGTTTGTCACGGACCCAACGCCCATTTATATACACGTACTGCAAATCAGCTTGTGAACGTGAAAACGTGGGTAAGCCTAACCAACCCCACAAGCGCAAGCCTGCCGCTTCGTAATCCAAATAAACGCTATTGGCTAGGAATTCACTACCGCACAGTTCAGCCACACGGCGTTCGCTAGTCGTTTGATCCAGTGCTGGGCGCAAACGCACAATATTCTTTTGGTTGTGATTAAGTTCAAAGCCAACGTCCAAACGGCTTAAGGCCAAGCGGCGCACAGTTTCTTCAATATGGCCAAATTCAGTCTTTTCGGTTTTGAGAAATTTGCGTCGAGCCGGAATGTTAAAAAACAAATCGGTGACATCAACAGTGGTGCCTTGTACTTGGGCAACGGGTTCGGGTTCACCAAAGATTTCCTGACCATCGCCGTATAACTGCCAGCCTTGTTCACTTTCAGTCTGACGTGAGCGTAAAATCAGGCGTGAAACCGAGGCAATACTTGGTAATGCTTCCCCACGGAAGCCCAGACTTTTGACATGCTCTAGATCATCCAATGAACTGATCTTACTAGTGGCATGACGGCTTAAAGCGAGTGCCAATTCATCGCGTGGTATGCCGCCGCCATTGTCGCGAATCCGCATACGTTTAACGCCACCTTGCTCGATATCGATGCCAATTTGCTTGGCACCGGCATCAAGCGCGTTTTCCAGCAATTCCTTGACCACCGAGGCGGGGCGTTCAATGACCTCACCGGCAGCGATTTGGTTAATCAGGTGGGCAGGAAGCTGGCGTATAGGCATTACGGTTGGGTGGGTGTAGGGTTAGTAGAGGGAATAGCCGCGGCTTGGGTAGTTGGCGGCATTGGTGCAGCCACTGGAGCTACAGTAGCAACTGGTGTGGCAGCAGCCGAGGCTGTTACGGGTTTGCTATCCGGCTTAGTGGTTAGGACAGTCAGTTCTTTGGAACGATCACTATTGATACCGTATTGAGCCAGAATTTCCGGCTGACGTTTAATGGCTTCTTTGCGGTCAATGACTAATTGATAGTCATCAGCCGTTTCCAAGGTAATAAAGTCAGACGTGGCATTCTGAATTTTGTCAAAGAAGTCACGGAAGTTATGGACTTTTCCGCCGTTGACTTTTTCAATCAATAAGTTGGTATCGTGGTGATAATCCTTATTGATATCGGCCGGTAAAACCTTAGTCATAATTACCGCTTCTGAACGCTCTTCATCGGGAGATTCGTAGGTCAAAGCTCCAATACGCGCGGGCGTACCTTCCATGGCATCAATTACATCCTGATTAAGCGGCATGAAGACTAACCCGCCAAAGATCAGGTAGGTTGGCTGTTTGTCATACTGGTTAGGTTTAACCAATAAGTATTCCTTACCGGGTTTATCCAGATGCAGTGCAACTTCTTGCTCTTGGCCCTTGCGAATAATTTTGATCTTAAGGTCATCACCAATCTGGTGCATATCAATATAATGGGTATGATCAATGAATTCTCCAGGGCGAAATTCAACCGTGCCATTATTTTCGATTTTATGTCCATCAATTTGCGTAACAATATCCCCAATCTCGATTTTACCGTCTGCTGGTGAGTGTTTATACACTTTGTGCACTAACATACCAGTCTGATTGTCATTCAGACCATATTTGCGGCGCATCGCCGGATTTTCTAGCGATTGAGTCAGAAAACCGTGGAAGCCATAGCCATCAACTTTGCCATCTTTAATATCATCCAACACATGGCGGATAATCGGGGTGGGGATCATATAGCCAATATTTTCGGTCAAAAAGCCGGATTGCATGGCTACACCGACGACCTTATCACCGGAAATTACCGGGCCACCACTATTGCCGAAGTTAATAGCCGCATCGACCTGTACTGCGATTAAATTTTCACCCGTGTGCACGTAATTTTGCTTTTCGATCCGCGAAACCACACCGCGCGTAACGCTGAGGGTATTACCGCCAATGGGGAAGCCATACACTTCTACCTGCTGCTGCATTTTAGGCAGATCACCTAATTCCAAAGGTTGAACATCTTTGTAAATAGTCGGATCTTTGGTGCGCAACAAAGCTAAATCGGATTCATGGGAAATGTAGACTACTTCGGCTTCATGACGCTTGGTTTCGCCATGACGTTGTACTTCAAGGAAAGTAGCATTAGCGGCAACATGGGCATTAGTCAGGATCAGATTACCATCAATGATTAGACCAGAGCCGGAACCTTTCTGTGAATCCGAGTTCCATGGAGACAGAGTTTCATAGGTGTGCTGTACAATGTGCACTTTTACCACGGCATTTTTAATTTTTTCCCGCGGGTCATTAGCCGTTTCTGTATCCGCTGGCGTGGGCAAAGGTATAGGTGCTGCTGACGTCGGTGGTGGCGTTACACCATTAGCTGGTGTTTCTGCTGGCTTAGGTGTATGTGGTTTTTCTGGAATCGGTTTCTCGTCAGATTTTTCAGGCGGTGAGGGTTGAGCCGCTGGTTGGGTTTGGCCAACCGGTGGGTTTAAATCAATTTCCGCTAGGAGAGATGGCGAGATAGAAAGGCCGAGACAGAGCATGGCAGCGGTAATAATGATTGTTTTGCACATGAAATGAATCCCTTTAGTAAAATAAATAGCCCTAAGTTCGAGGGAGTAAACAATTAAGGCACTATAGCTTATCTGAGAATGAGGTGAAAAGACTTTAATCTGACAGTAATCTATCGGTTTTTAAGGTAAAACTTGGTATTCTTCGCCGCTTGTGGCTAATTAAGCCAGACCAAATGACAACAGGACAGAATGATGACGGACTACAAGCCTACCCTAAATTTGCCCAATACCTCGTTCCCCATGCGCGGTGACCTGGCCAAACGTGAGCCGGGTATGCTTAAGGATTGGGAAAGTCGCAAACTTTATCAGCAATTGCGCACGATTGCCGCCGGTAGACCGAAATTTATTCTGCACGATGGCCCTCCCTATGCCAATGGCAAAATTCACATCGGTCATGCGGTCAACAAGATTCTCAAAGATATTATTGTCAAAAGTAAAACCCTCAGTGGTTATGACGCGCCGTATGTTCCCGGTTGGGACTGTCACGGTTTGCCGATTGAATTGAAGGTGGAGGAAAAACTCGGCAAAGCCGGGAATAAAGTGGATGCGTTTACCTTCCGCAAAGCTTGTCGAGAATACGCGGCTGAGCAGATTGATCTCCAACGCAAGGATTTCAAGCGCTTGGGCGTGCTTGGCGATTGGGATAATCCTTATTTGACGATGGCTTTCCAAACGGAAGCTGACATTGTGCGCGCTCTTGGACGTATCACTAGCAACGGTCATCTGCACAAAGGGGCTAAACCTGTGCACTGGTGTACCGATTGCGGTTCTGCATTGGCTGAAGCGGAAGTGGAATACGCGGATAAAACGTCATTCTCCATTGATGTGCGCTTTACACTGGTTAATGAAGCCGATTTGCTGACGCGTGTACCAGATGCAGTCGGACAAGGTGAAGTATCTGTCGTTATCTGGACCACTACACCTTGGACTTTACCTGCTAACCAAGCCGTGGCTTTGAATCCTGAGTTGGAATACGTTGTTGTGCAAACCGCGACCGAACGCCTGATTTTGGCTGCGGCGTTGTATGAAAGCGTTATGCAACGGGTTGGTATTACCGATTACACCCTTATCGCGCGTGTGCAGGGTGAGAAGCTGGAAGGTTTGCTGCTGCAACATCCGTTTTATGCCCGTCAAGTGCCGGTTATTCTCGGTGATCATGTCACAACAGATGCCGGTACAGGTGCTGTGCATACTGCTCCGGGCCATGGTCAGGAAGACTTTGTGGTCGGCTTAAAATACGACTTGCCGGTGGATAATCCTGTCGGTGGTGATGGCAAATTCTTGCCGAATACGCCGCTTTTTGCCGGTGAATCTGTGCACAAAGCCAATCCACATGTCTTAGAAGTCCTGACTGAACAGGGCAAATTGTTGCATGCGGATAAACTGCGTCACAGCTACCCGCATTGCTGGCGGCATAAAACGCCACTGATTTTCCGTGCAACCCCACAATGGTTTATTAGCCTTGATCAAAATGGTCTGCGCACGCAAGCGCTTGAAGCCATCCAAGGTGTTAAATGGATACCGGATTGGGGTAAGGCTCGTATTGAAAGTATGGTGCAGAATCGTCCAGACTGGTGTATTTCCCGCCAGCGTACGTGGGGTGTGCCGATTGCGCTATTTGTGCATAAAGAAACGGGTGAATTGCACCCCCAAACCGAAGCCCTAATCGAAGCGGCGGCACAACGCATTGAACAAGAAGGTATTGATGCCTGGTTCCGTTTACAGCCAGAAGAATTGCTCGGTGCTGATGCGCCTTTCTATGACAAGGTTCAAGACACGCTGGATGTCTGGTTTGATTCCGGTGTTACCCATGCTTCCGTGTTGGAACGCAATCCGCAATTACGTTTCCCTGCAGATGTGTATTTGGAAGGTTCTGACCAGCATCGTGGCTGGTTCCAGTCGTCTTTATTGTCAGCGATTGGCACACGCGGTGAAGCACCGTATCGTACTGTGTTGACTCATGGTTTCACGGTGGATGCTAAAGGCGAGAAAATGTCCAAATCCAAGGGCAATATCGTCGCTCCACAAGAAGTCAATGACAAACTTGGTGCGGATATCCTGCGTCTGTGGGTGGCTGCGACCGATTACAGCCGTGAAATGTCCGTATCGGATGAAATTCTCAAACGTACAGCAGATGCTTATCGGCGTATTCGTAATACTGCCCGCTTCTTGCTGGCTAACCTAAATGACTTTGATCCAGCCAAGGATGTGGTCGCAGCGCAAGATATGTTGGCATTGGATCGCTGGATTGTGGATCAGGCAGCGCAAGTACAGGCTAAGGTGCTATCTGCTTATGATCGCTTCCAGTTCCACTTGATTGCGCAAGAAGTGCTTAACTTCTGTACGGTTGAATTGGGCAGTTTGTTCTTGGATATCACCAAAGACCGTCAGTACACCATGCAGGCTGATAGTCGTGGGCGTCGTTCCGCACAAACGGCTGCTTGGCATATTCTCAATGCTATGGTGCGTTGGTTATATCCGGTATTGAGCTTTACCGCAGAAGAAATTTGGCAACATATGCCGGGTGATAAAGCTGAGTCTGTGCTGTTTACCCAATGGTATGACGGTTTGTTTAGCCTGGATGCTAATGATGCGCTGTCGGCTAATGAGTGGAGCTATGTTTTTAATCTACGTGAGTTGATTAGTAAGCAACTGGAAGCGGTGCGGGTAGCTGGGCTGATTGGTGCGAGCTTGGATGCAGAAGTCGATATTTACTATCACAAGCAAGGGCGTGAAGCGGGTACAGACCCGCTGGAAAAGCTTGGTGATGAATTGCGTTTTGTACTGATTACTTCGTATGCCCGTTTGCATGATTTGAGTGAAGTACCAGCCGATGCTATTGAAGTCATAGAGCAGGTGTTTGTGAGAGTAACGCCTTCTAATTATGGTAAGTGTGTCCGTTGCTGGCATCATCGTGAAGATGTTGGTAGCCATGCTGAACATCCCGAGTTATGTGGCCGCTGTGTTGAAAATGTCGCGGGGGCGGGTGAGGCGCGGGATTATGCTTAATCACCGTTTTCTGTCATTGCAAGCAGGTATGACTAGCTGGCTGTGGCTTTCGGCTGTGGTCATTGCTTTGGATCAGCTGACTAAATGGATGGCCGAGGCTAATCTGGAGCTTGGGCAACCAGTAGCGGTAATGCCGCATCTGAATATGGCTTTGGCTTATAACGAAGGCGCTGCTTTTAGTTTTTTGGCTGATATGGGTGGTGCACAACGCTGGTTGTTTGCCATTTTGGCTATTGTGGTAAGTTTCTTTATTATCAATTGGCTGCGACGTTTAAATCAGTCGCGCATCTGGACGGCGGTGGGTTTGACCCTAGTGTTAGGTGGCGCTATTGGCAATCTGATCGATCGGTTGCTGTATGGAAAAGTCATTGATTTTATTGACGTATATTTTGATATTCCTTTTTTGATGGATAATTACCATTTTGCAACCTTTAACGTCGCCGATATTGCTATTACCTGCGGTGCTTGCTTATTGGTATTTTTAAGTCTGTTTGCTTCTGATCAGCTTGAATAAAGGTGTAGGGGCGTAGTGAAGTCGCTACGCCCCATAACCGTTTATTGTATCAATTCACGCGCAGTTTGAATCTGGAGCTTCACTTGCTCAGGCGCTGTGCCCCCAAAGTGATTACGTGCCGCTACTGAGCCTTCCAAAGTAAGGACAGCAAACACATCGCTGTCAATCATAGCAGAAAAGTTCTGTAATTCTTCCAGACGCATTTCACTCAAGTCACGCCCTGTTTCTACCCCTAAAGCCACTGCTTTACCGACCACTTCATGCGCGTCACGGAACGGTAAACCTTTGCGTACCAGATAATCTGCTAAATCCGTTGCTGTAGAGAAACCTTGCATAGCGGCCTGACGCATTTTTTCTGCTTTAACCTGTATATGCGGCATCATATCGGCAAAGGCGCGTAAACTGCCTAAAACTGTATCTACGGTGTCAAATAATGGCTCTTTGTCTTCCTGATTATCCTTGTTATAAGCCAATGGCTGACTTTTCATCAGGGTCAAGAGGGCAAACAAGTGACCAAACACCCGGCCGCTTTTACCCCGTACCAGTTCAGGTACATCAGGGTTTTTCTTTTGCGGCATGATGGAGGAACCGGTACAGAAACGGTCAGGCAAGCGGATAAAGTCAAACTGCGCGGATGTCCATAGCATGAGTTCTTCGGCAAAGCGTGACAGGTGCATCATGATCAAGGATGCAACCGAGCTAAACTCAATAGCGAAATCCCGGTCACTGACTGCATCTAGCGAGTTACGCGCCGGACGTTCAAAGGCCAGTAATTGGGCGGTGTAGTGGCGGTCAATCGGATAAGTGGTACCAGCTAATGCCGCAGCGCCTAAAGGCATGACATTAATGCGCTTACGGCAGTCTTGTAGGCGTTCAAAGTCACGCTGCAGCATTTCAAACCACGCTAGCATATGATGACCAAACGTAATCGGCTGGGCGACCTGTAAATGGGTAAAGCCAGGAAGAATGGTTTGTGCTTCACGTTCCGCTACATCCACCAAAGCACCCTGTAAGCGGCGCAATTCATGGCTAATGCCATCTACTTGCTCACGTAACCATAAGCGTACATCGGTGGCTACCTGATCATTGCGCGAACGGCCGGTATGCAGCTTTTTGCCAGCAATGCCTATGCGATCAGTCAGGCGAGCTTCGATATTCATGTGCACATCTTCCAGCGACACTTTCCATTCTAGTTCGCCAGCATCTGCCATTTTTTCAATAATATCTAAGCCGCTAAGGATTTGTTCAACTTCAGTGTTGTTCAATATGCCTGCTTTGCCAAGCATCTGTGCGTGAGCACGGGAACCTTGGATATCATGTTTGTACAAGCGCTTGTCAAAATTGATAGAAGCGGTGAACTCTTCGACAAAAGCATCAGTGGATTCACTGAAGCGTCCGCCCCAAGGTTTATCCTTGCGCGTCTCGTGTTGCTGTTCAGTCATGAGTTAATGTTGATTTTTCATCATGTTGCCAAAAAAAGTTGCCAGACATTACCACAATGTGGAAGAATTAAAAATGCACTTGATGTGTCCTCTATACACAACAAAATTGCTAATAGTATACAAAAAATGCTCGTCCTGCTAAAACAGGTCAGGGAATAACAAAAAAAACAAATTTTAAACTGGATCAGGTTATTGCTTTTTACGACAGCCTGATTGAGAGCAACCAATGCCAGCATCAAATAAAAATATACTTGCTTATCTACCTAATTTATGTGGATCACAATCACTGTTACGTGCTGTGCTAGCGGCTGAGTTTCTCGCAGTTGTGCTATCCCTAACAGGTGTCCAAAGTTTACACGGCTTACTCTTGAATCTGGGTCTGCATTCTCTGTTTGTACAGTGGGTAGTGCTCGCTTCCGTTTTCACGTTGTGTTTTATTGACCACTTTGTGTCTAAGCCCGTGACTCCGCCCAAAGTAGCCGGAATTGTTCTATCGGTTGTGCTTAGCTTTACCCTACTGGCTTCAATTCTCGGTTTATTATTATCCGGTAAGCCGGATAATATGCCCAATCTCATGCCGCTTAATGTGTTATTTGTTGCCAAGAATCTCATTATTAGCTTGGTAATTACCGTGGTTATGCTGCGGTATTTTTATATCCATCATCAGTGGGAACAAACCATCGAAGCTGATTCAGCGGCCAAATACAATGCTTTACAGGCGCGCATGCGTCCACACTTTCTCTTTAATAGTCTCAATACCATTGCTCATCTGGTGCATAAAGACCCAAATAAAGCTGAAGCCGCTTTGCTAGATTTGGCGGATATCATGCGTTTGACGCTGGATAAAAGAGCAAGAATTTCTCTCAAGGAAGAGCTGGATTTAACGTTAGCCTATCTACGCATGGAAGGCATACGTTTAGGCGAAAAACGCCTACACGTTAAGCTGGATATGGACCGCAACAGTTTGCCCATGGATATGGACATACCCCCCTTTCTGTTGCAACCACTCGTAGAAAATGCCGTTTACCATGGTATTCAACCCAGACAGGATGGTGGGTTGCTGACGGTGAGTTTATATGATGCGGGTGATCGTCTTGATGTGTCTGTTACAAACCCTCTGCCCCCATCAGGTGTAAGTACTCATCAAAAAGGTAACCATATTGCCCAGGAAAATATGGTGAACCGCTTGCACCTGGCCTACGGTGATCGTGCCAACCTAAAAATACAAAAAAATACCCATCAATACCGGGTCTCATTTTCCATCCCCAAGGAGTAGAAGAATTATGCCACTGAAAGTTTTGGTCGTTGATGATGAAGAATACGCTCGCGAACGTATAAAGGGGTTGTTGGCGAGCCAAGTGGATTACACAGTTTGTGCAGAAGCCGAAAATGGGGTGGATGCAGTGCTGATGACAGAACGTTATCAGCCGGACATTGTGCTAATGGATATTTCCATGCCCGCGATGGATGGGCTGGAAGCCGCACGGCACATTTCAGGCATGGAAAGCCCGCCAGCCGTTATATTCACCACTGCTTATGGTGAGTATGCGTTAGAAGCCTTTTCAACAAAAGCAACAGGGTATCTTATGAAACCGATTAGACAAGAACAATTACTACAAAGTCTGGAACAAGCCCGGTCACTCAACCGTGCCCAACGTCTAGAGGCCCTTGAGAACCGGGACGGTAGAAATCTGATGTCACGCAAACATATCTGTGCTCGTATGCGTGGTAATCTGGAGCTGATTCCCATTGAGGATGTGGTTTACTTCCAAGCTGACCAAAAATACGTAACCGTGCGTCATAAAAAAGGCGAAGTGATTATTGAAGAGTCACTCAAATCGCTGGAAACGGATTTGGCAGATCGTTTTATTCGTATTCATCGCAATGCACTGGTTTCCAAAAGTGCTATTTCCGGATTAGCCAAATCGTCCATTGGTCGCACTCAGGTAGTGTTGGATAATGTGAAAGACCAATTGGAAGTTAGCCGTCGTCATCTGGCGGAAGTACGGCGTTTTGTGCGTAATCGTTAATTAACTCGCTCTAGACAAGTGGCATAGTAGAGATTCTGCTGTGCCATCATTGCTAATCTCTTTACTGCTTAACTGTTTACCCTTCACCACCTGGCTTATCTTTCTGTTTATCTTAATGAGTGCTAAACCATTGCACAGGTATAGATTTGCTGAATCAACAGTGGTTAGTTCATTGTCGACAGAAAATTTCAGTTCACTTTAGAGTAGATTATTTTTACTGAGCTTATTGAAGTTGAATGATTAAGCATTTATGAGACGGATGCTTAGGCTTTAACTGGGTAATGAACGGTAAATCACAAACGTAAATAATGGCTTACTGTAAAAAAAATGCCCGGTCACTAGTTTGTATAAGTTTTCTTCACATAATTAGAAAAGAATAGGCAAGGAAGCATTGCAGGATTTCAAAATAAGTGGATAATGTCGACATTCTGCCGACGGAGGAGGCGGGGTAACCAAGCAAAGTCTGAATCTTCAGTGAAACACTGGCTCAATGGTTGACCCTATATTTTTATATCTCTATACTCCTTCGCAATTTGCGGACAAGGCTTGACCAGCTTATATCGAGGAGCAGATGCGCAACATACTTATCATCCAAGCCGTTTTGGTCTTGGCCGGTGTGATAGTGTCCCGCTTTTATCTAGGTGACGCAGCAATGCTCCCTGCACTATATGGAGGTGCAGTAGCACTTGCTAATACCTTGATGCTGCAGCGACGCATCAGTCAAGCTGGGGAAGTAGCTAAATTGAGCCCTCACCAAACGGCTATCAGTTTATACCTTGGTGTGGTTCAACGGTTTGTGTTTGTGTTAGTTGCGCTCGGCTTCGGATTGGGTTATTTGAAATTATTACCCCCTCCTACATTAGGCACCTTCATGGTAGCGCAACTAGCTTACATGCTGATGGGAACCCGCCACTCAGGGTGATTCCAGCAAACGGTTTTTTAACTTTACGTACGGGGTGAATTGTGAGCGAGTCTAATCCGCCAGCAATCTCAAATCCTGTCGAGTATATCCAGCACCATTTAACTAACTGGAGCGTTGGTGTAGAACACGGTGAACAAGTCAAAATCGTTGACTTTAGCGTGTTCCATATTGACGTTTTCCTGTTCAGTGTGCTGCTCGCAGGACTGTTTGCTTATGTTGCCTGGAAAATCGGCAAAAATCTTAGCGCCGATAAACCTTCCAGCGCTCAAAATGCTGTGGAAATGGTCGTTGAGTTTGTCAATCAGCAAGTTAGGGATATCTTCCCCCATGCTGACGCTCTCGTTGGCCCTTTAGCTATTACTATCTTTATTTGGGTTATCCTGCTCAACACTATGGATTTGTTGCCAGTTGATTTACTGCCTTCTCTATGGGGTGGTATTGCTGGTTTGTTCGGTGCTGACCCGCATCACGTTTACCTGAAAGTTGTGCCAACTACTAACTTGGATACCACATTTGGTTTGGCTGTTTCAGTGTTTGTGCTGATTATTGTTTATAACATCCGTTACAAGGGTGTTGTTGGTTATATCAAGCAGTTCCTTTTCCATCCGTTTGGCAAATATGCCATCCCGTTCAATATCATCATGACCACTATCGAAGAAATCGCTAAACCTATTAGTATGGGTCTGCGGTTATTCGGTAACATGTTCGCTGGTGAGTTATTGTTCCTGTTGATTGCTCTGTTGGCTTTCTCACCTTGGGCTATGCCTGCACAGGTTGCACTGGGTTCAATTTGGGCAATTTTCCATATTCTGGTCATTACACTGCAAGCATTCATTTTCATGCTGTTGACAGTGGTTTATTTGGGATTGGCCAGCCAAACAGATGCCGACCATTAATGGCTGCTGTTTGGAACAATGCAAGTTTTTCATGTTTATTTTTAGTTATTTAATTTTTTGGAGGCTTAACTAATGGATGCTCAAAGCATTGCTCAGATCTATTCCAACACTGCTCTGGTAGTCGGTCTTATCCTGTCTTTCGCTGCAGTTGGTTCCGCTTTAGGTTGGGGCCTGATCTGCTCTAAATTTATCGAAGGTATCGCTCGTCAACCTGAAATGCGTGCTCAGTTGACTGGTCAGATGCTGTTCACCGGCGGTCTGATGGAAGCATTCCCAATGATCGTTCTGGGTATCTCTATGTGGTTCACTTTTGCTAACCCGTTCGTTAGTGCTGCTCAGGCTGCGGTTGCAGGTGGTTAATTCTCCGAACTGTTGAACTTTTTTATTGACATTCGGAGGTTACCATGAACGTCACACTAACCTTGATTGGGCAAGTAATTGTCTTCTCAGTCCTGGTTTGGTTCATCAAGGGTGTGTTGTGGGAGCCCATCATCAAAGTGCTGGAAGACCGTAAGCTGCGTATTGCTGATGGTCTAGCCGCTGCCGAAAAAGGCAAGCACGAAGAAGAACTGGCTCGGCAAAAAGTCCTGGATGAATTGCACAAGGCCAAGGTTGAGGCTGCTGACATTGTTTCACGCGCTCAGAAACGTGCTGGTGAAATCGTCGACGAAGCCAAAACCGCTGCGGTTGATGAAGCTGGTCGTATCAAAGCGGCTGCGCAGGCAGAGTTGGAACAGGAAGTTTCCCGTGCACGTGAAGGTTTGCGTCAACAAGTTGCAGCCTTAGCAATCGCTGGTGCGGAAAAAATCCTGGGTAGAGAAATTGATGCCGCTGCCCACGCACAGGCATTGGATGAACTGGCCGCGCAAATTTAAGGTGGTGAACCATGTCTGAATTGACAACCGCTGCACGTCCTTATGCCAAAGCCGTGTTTGAAATGGCACATGAAACAGGTGCGTTGACCAATTGGTCAGCGCAGCTGGCTGCCATGTCTGCGGTCGTCGCAGCTGATGGTTCAGCAGCTTTGCTGAATCATCCGCGCATTACCAAAGAGCAAAAAGCGGAAATCCTCGCCGAGGCTGCAGGTGATGCACTCGACGACCAAGGCCGTAATTTGCTGCGGGTACTGGCAGAAAATGATCGCTTCGTACTGTTGCCTGAAATCGCTACCATCTTTGAACAATTAAAGGCGGAAGCAGAAGGCGCGGTTGAAGCAGAAATTACATCTGCTCAGGAAATCAGCGACGAGCAACAGCAAGCCATTGCTGCGGCACTCCAGAAACGCTTAGGACGCGAAGTCAAGCTAGTTACCAAAGTTGACCCAAGCCTGATGGGCGGCGCGATTATCCGCGCAGGCGATTTGGTAATTGATGGTTCGATCCAGGGCCGGCTGCAAGAGATGAAGGCGGCATTAGCACGATAATGCCCTGCCTAGATTAGAGGAATAGCATAATGCAACTTAACCCAACTGAAATCAGTGATCTGATCAAGAAGCGCATTAGCAGCTTCGAAGCTGGCGCTGAAGCACGCACAGAGGGTACTGTTGTCTCCGTAACGGATGGTATCGTTCGCCTGCACGGCTTAGGCGATGTCATGTCCGGTGAGATGATTGAGTTCTCCAACGGAGCCTATGGTCTGGCTCTGAACCTTGAGCGTGATTCCGTCGGTGCGGTCGTACTCGGTGATTATAAATCCATTACCGAAGGCGATACCGTAAAATGTACTGGCCGTATTCTGGAAGTTCCGGTTGGACGTGGTCTTTTGGGACGCGTTGTCAACTCACTGGGAGCTCCTATTGATGGCAAAGGCGCTATCGATAACGATGGTTATGCACCTGTTGAGCAAATCGCTCCGGGCGTTATCGATCGTAAATCGGTTGACCAACCTCTGCAAACTGGTATCAAAGCACTTGATGCGATGGTACCTATCGGCCGTGGCCAACGTGAGTTGATTATCGGTGACCGCCAGACTGGTAAAACAGCGGTTGCGGTTGACGCTATCATCAACCAAAAAGGCAAAAACGTAAAATGTATTTACGTTGCTATCGGTCAGAAAGCTTCTTCCGTCGCTAACGTAGTACGTAAGCTGGAAGAACATGGCGCGATGGAATATACCGTTGTTGTAGCCGCGTCTGCTTCTGATCCTGCTTCCATGCAGTATCTGGCACCTTATGCAGGTTGCTCCATGGGTGAATACTTCCGTGACCGTGGTGAAGATGCACTGATCGTATACGATGACCTGACCAAGCAGGCTTGGGCATATCGTCAAGTATCGCTGTTGCTGCGTCGTCCACCAGGTCGTGAAGCTTATCCAGGTGACGTATTCTATCTGCACTCTCGTTTGCTAGAACGCGCTTCCCGTGTTAACGCCAAATACGTTGAAGAGTACACCAAAGGTGCAGTCGTAGGTAAAACCGGTTCCTTGACCGCTCTGCCTATTATTGAAACTCAAGCAGGTGACGTTTCTGCGTTCGTTCCGACCAACGTAATCTCCATTACTGACGGTCAGATCTTCTTAGAAACCGACCTGTTCAACGCTGGTATCCGCCCTGCGATCAACGCTGGTTTGTCAGTATCCCGCGTAGGTGGTTCTGCACAAACCAAGATCATCAAAAAATTGGGTGGTGGTGTTCGTCTTGACTTGGCACAGTATCGTGAGCTGGCAGCATTCTCCCAGTTTGCATCTGACCTCGACGAAAATACCCGTAAACAGCTTGCCCGTGGTCAGCGCGTTACTGAGCTGATGAAACAGGCACAATTTGCACCTATGTCCGTAGCGGAAATGGCTTTCTCGCTGTTTGCAGCGAATGAAGGTTTCCTCGATGACGTCGATGTGAAAAAAGTGGTTGATTTTGAAGCTGCTATGCTGAGCTATCTGCGCTCTTCCCAGAAAGCCCTTCTGGACAAGATCAATGAAAAAGGTGATTACAACGACGAAATCGCCTCAGCTATGCGTAAAGCAATCGAAACCTTCAAGTCTACCAACACTTGGTAATGGGAGGTAAATCCCATGGCGGGTGCTAAAGAGATACGCACGCAGATCAAGAGTATCCAGAATACTCGCAAGATCACCAAAGCGATGGAAATGGTGGCAGCGTCGAAAATGCGCCGTGCGCAGGATCGTATGAATGCCAGCCGTCCTTATGCTGAACGGATGCGTCAGGTAGTAGGCCACTTAGGCCAAGGCCATCTGGAGTACAAGCATCCTTATACAGTGGCACGCGAAACCGTCAAACGTGTAGGTTATATCATTATTTCCACTGACCGTGGTTTGTGTGGTGGCCTGAACGTTAACCTGTTCAAGTTGGCGCTGCAAAGCATCAGCAAAATGAAAGAGCAGGGTATCGAAGTTGACCTGTATGTGTTCGGTGGTAAGGCAGCGGCAGCGTTCAGACGCTACGGTATTGTTGCGCAGAAAACCCACATGGGTGATGCGCCACGCTTAACCGATCTTGTGGGTACAATCAAGGTAATGCTTGACGCCTATGATGAAGGCCGTATTGATCAGTTGTACATGCTGGAAAATCAGTTTGTCAACAGTATGACCCAAAAACCGCAAGTGACTCAGCTCATTCCGGTCTTGGCTGCTGAAGACAAATCTATTCAGTATCACTGGGACTACATTTACGAGCCTGAGTCCAATGAAGTCATTGACTTGCTGATGAAGCGTTATATTGAGTCGCTGGTTTATCAAGGTGTCGTGGAAAACGTCGCCTGTGAAATGGCCGCTCGAATGGTAGCAATGAAAAGCGCTTCCGATAACGCGGGCAAAATGATCAATGAACTCAAACTGGTCTACAACAAGGCGCGTCAGGCTGCGATTACCCAGGAAATCTCGGAAATCGTCGGCGGTGCAGCGGCTGTCTAAGGCTGTTACGGATTTTAATTTTTGAAGAGGTACTATTAATGAGTACTGGAAACATCGTTGAAGTTATCGGCGCGGTCGTCGACGTGGAGTTCCCACGTAATGCCGTACCGGCTGTTTACGATGCGTTGACAGTAGCCGATCAGGGTCTGACCCTGGAAGTCCAACAGCAGTTGGGTGATGGCATTGTTCGCACAATCGCAATGGGTGCGTCTGACGGCCTTAAGCGTGGCATGAAAGTAGACAACACTGGTGCACCTATTTCTGTACCAGTCGGTAAAGGTACACTCGGTCGCGTCATGGACGTACTGGGTAACCCTGTAGACAAAGCAGGTGATGTAGTATGTGATGCCAAATGGCCAATTCACCGTGCGCCTCCTGCGTATGCAGATCAGTCTTCTAGCATTGATATTCTGGAAACAGGTATCAAAGTTATCGACCTGATCATGCCTATTTCCAAAGGTGGTAAAGTTGGTCTGTTCGGTGGTGCGGGTGTAGGTAAAACCGTAACCTTGATGGAACTGATCAACAACATCGCTAAGCAGCACTCTGGTTTGTCTGTATTCGCGGGTGTAGGTGAGCGTACTCGTGAGGGTAACGACTTCTACCACGAAATGACTGAAGGCGGCGTTATCGATAAAGTAGCGCTGGTTTACGGTCAGATGAATGAACCACCAGGTAACCGTCTGCGCGTAGCTCTGACTGGTTTGACCATGGCTGAGTACTTCCGTGATGAAGGTCGTGACGTTCTGATGTTCGTTGACAACATCTATCGTTACACTCTGGCGGGTACTGAAGTATCTGCGTTGTTGGGTCGTATGCCTTCTGCGGTAGGTTATCAGCCAACACTGGCAGAAGAGATGGGTGCGTTGCAAGAACGTATTACCTCTACCAAAACCGGTTCCATCACATCCTTCCAGGCGGTATACGTACCAGCGGACGACTTGACTGACCCGTCTCCTGCTACTACCTTCGCCCACTTGGATGCGACTCTGGTATTGTCTCGTAACGTTGCGGAACTCGGTATCTACCCTGCGGTAGACCCACTGGATTCCACTTCACGTCAGCTTGACCCGTTGGTTGTTGGTAAAGATCACTATGACACCGCTCGCGGTGTGCAAGGTATCCTGCAACGCTATAAAGAACTGAAAGACATCATCGCGATCCTCGGTATGGACGAACTGTCCGAAGATGACAAGCGAGTGGTTGGCCGCGCGCGTCGTATCCAACGCTTCCTGTCTCAGCCGTTCTTCGTTGCTGAAGTGTTCACCGGTTCACCAGGTAAATACGTCACGTTGAAAGAAACCTTGGCTAGCTTCAAAGGTATTCTGAACGGTGAATATGACCACCTGCCTGAGCAAGCGTTCTACATGGTTGGTTCCATCGAAGAAGCGGTCGAGAAGGCCAAGAAGCTCTGATAGGAGGGCGATATGGCTATGACAATGCATCTGGATGTCGTAACTGCTGAAAAGAAGTTGTTCTCCGGTACGGTTGAAGAAGTCATCGCTCCTGGTGTTTTGGGTAATATGGGGATTTTACCTCGTCACGCCCAGCTGATTTCCCGCTTGCGTGCAGGCGAGTTGCAATACAGAACTACAGAAGGCAATCTGGCATCGCTGTTTGTCTCTGGTGGCATTCTGGAAGTGCAACCGCATGTGGTAACGGTATTGGCAGACACTGGTATGCGTGCCGAAGACCTCGATGAACAAGCAGCCCGCGAAGCCATGCAGCGTGCTAAAGATGCGCTTGAAGGCAAAGATCCTGAAGATCTCGATTATGAGTCTATTCAGGCTGAGCTCGAAGCCGCTAAAGCACAGATTGAAATGCTGCATCGTATCGGTAAGCTGCGCGGTCATCACTAATCGTGGTATGAACCGGCATCTACAAAAGGCTCCTTCGGGAGCCTTTTTTTGTTCTGAAAAAGCTGTTTTGTTAAGTGTGTCCGTGTGCCAGTGTTGGTATTTATTCTGACGGGCGTATTTCTGGCAATATGGATAATCTTACTACTGCTCCATAAAGGAGAAACCATGTCCACGCCTAGCGAGATTTTGGATTTTTGGTATAGCTCACCCATGTCTGAGCACTGGTTCCGCTCTACGCCTGAGATTGATGACACCATTCGTATTCGCTATGAAGCTTTGTGGGAACAAGCCAGACAAGGTCAATTAGTGCATTGGCAAGCGACGCCAGAAGGCTGTTTAGCCCTGTGTATTGTGCTGGATCAGTTTCCTTTGAATATGTTTCGAGGGGATGTGTGTAGCTTTGCGACGGAACAGCAAGCGGTTGAGGTGAGTAAGTACGCTTTAGCACATGGCTTTGATCAGCAGCTACCGAGAGATAAAGTCATATTTCTGTATGTGCCTTTGATGCATAGTGAGCATCTTGCTGATCAGGATGAATCGGTGCGGCGTTTTGAAGCTTTGGGTATGGAAGAAAATGCTTGGTTCGCACGCCATCATCACGGTCTGATCCAGCGTTTTGGGCGTTTTCCACATCGGAATGCCATTTTAGGGCGGCCTAGCACGCCTGCAGAATTGGAATATCTGTATTCCGCCGAGGCTTTCAAAGGTTAACCCCGGCGCAACAGCGCTGGTTTTAAGCGGATTGGCGGGTACGTTCAGTTAAACGCCAATAGTTTTCAGCGGAATAGCGCAGAAAAATGCGCTCACGCTCAGTCAGTGGGCGGGCTTGTTTGACGGGGCTACCCACGTATAAATACCCGCTTGCCAATACTTTGCCGGGTGGTACCACACTGCCAGCGCCAATAATGACATCATCGCCTACTACAGCACCATCGAGTACAATCGAACCCATACCAATTAAACAGCGATTGCCAATGGTGCAGGCGTGTAAAACCGCTCGGTGCCCAACGGTGACTTCTTCGCCAATAATCAGCGGATAACCTTCCGGACGTGTGTATTCCCCAGCATGCGCGACATGCAAAACTGCGCCATCTTGCACATTGGTTAAACGACCAATGGTAATGTAATTGACATCACCCCGAACCACTGCGGTTGGCCAAATAGAAACCTGTTCAGCAATGGTGGTACGTCCACTGACATAGGCGGAGTCATCAATCCAAGCGGTTGGGTGAATTTCCGGGGTAAAGTCTTCAAAGCGTTTAATGGTCATGTAACCGCATTCTCCACAGGCAAGCGTTTCATGAGATAGCACAGGCAATCCTGGCGAATAATGGTTTCATCCAGCGTCAACATGGCTGGCATTAGCGGTAATTTGAGCTGGATTTGAGCATTAGTGCAAGTGAAGAAATGTTCGCCCACTTCCTGATTGGTTTCATCCCATGCCAGTAAGCGTGCAGACGGGGTGCGGGTCGCGCCAAATACCGTACCCGCTGGTAATTCCGAAAAGTTGTAACAATCCAGCGTAGGCAACAATTGAATATCAGCGGCTGGGTCACTGAAACTAAAAGTGTATTCTTCCGGCAAGGTCACTTGAGCCACAGTTTTGTAAATACTCAGGTCATGTATTGGTAAAGAGTGAGAGGGGATTTCATGTAAATGCAGTAAGGCATCCAGGTATTCCCGTACATGTTCCACGCCTTGAGCCACGCCGGGTTTACCGCATTCAATGGTAATGGAGGGGCAATACGGAGCGAAAGCCATCGATTGCAGGCCATGCGGTGTTTCAAAGAACACTGCAATATTGGCAAACAGACGGGCAAGGTGTAAGGCACGGTTATCCAGCGTATTAATACAACCGTAATGCGGATTTTTGCCGGTATTGTTATGCACATCCACGTTGGCAAACACGCCTTTAGCCAGCACGCTTTGGGTAACCTGTTCCATTAGACGAGTTTCCGCGCATGCGGCCATATCCGTGCCCGGCCATACGCGGTTGTAATCGGGTTGACCTTCCAAACGGCGTTTGCCAAAACGAGCGGCTTCGATATTGCCAAAGAAAATCGACAGCGAACGCGGTAAGGTTTGCTGCTGGTATTTTTTTAGCAATTGCTGGATGGCATAAAAGCCAGTGTCTTCATTGCCATGCAGCAAAATAGAAACGAATAAGCGTGGTTCGCGGCGGCCTTGTAGATGCAATAAAGTCGGTTTAGGCATTAACGTGTGTAATACCTGTGCGCTAGGTAAATCCAGCAATCCCGCCGGTAAGGTATCCAGTTCAGTTAATTCAAGCATGATTTTTTATCTACTCATTAATCGCAGGGCCAAGTATGTACTGGAGTATGTGACCGTTGTAATTGTTGGTAACGCGCTAGCAGCTGGGCAAAATCCCCCTTTACGCGGCGTAAATACTGTTGTTGCCAAATCGAACCTGTCTGGCCGGTTTCAATGCGCGCAGCAATAATACTTAGGTAATGACGGATATCCTGTTCATGAATACCCAATTGCTCTAAACCGGCGGCGGCTAGTGGCAATAATTCCTCCAGCATTAAGCGATTGACCGGCCACTCCTGACGGTTCCAGCGTAACTGGGCTTTTAAACCGGTACGTGCCCCATTGTAGAAGTTTTCGCGGGCAATGGCGAAAGCCATGGGTAAGGGTTCACCGCTACTTAATTCCTGCCCAAGGTATTGCGTCAGACCATAGAACAAGGCGGCATTGGCCATCATATCCGGCACGCTCGGGCCTGCGGGCATAATGCGATGTTCCAGGCGAATATGTGGCGTACCATCGGTATCAAAGCCTACCAATGGCCGATTCCAGCGCCAGGTTACCCCATTGTGTAGGCGCAAGTGAGCGAACTGATTCGCTGGGGTATCTTGTAGCATGGGTAATAAAATGGGATAGGCTTCCAGATTTTCTTCAAAATACTCAATAATACTTTTATCGGCAAAGCTAGAGCCAAAGCTAACACGGGCGGGAAAATCCCGTCCGGCATCCACGGCTTGTTCAAATACGGGAATGCGGGTTTCTTCCCACAAAGTGCGTCCAAACAAAAAGGGTGAATTACCCGATACCGCCATAATAGGCCCGGAGGCCATAATAGACGCATTATAAAAATGGTGTGCCTGTTCGGCATTCACCTGCATATGCACCTGAAAGGACGTGGTGACTGCTTCGAGCATTAAATTATTGTGCTGGATATGCAGAGAATCCTGGCCATCAATATCCAAATTTAACGGACGATAATGTCGAGCCTTCAGGACTTCATTATTTAAAGCCTGATAACGATTTGAAGGAGTCATATTGGCTAGATTGAAGTCGCTTTGTTTAATGGTTGGCAAAATCCCAGTCAAGATCAGATGCGTGCCAATACGTTCGGCGGCCTGATGAGCCTGCTCAAGTAGTAAAGTTAAAGCGGTTTCAAAGCGGCTGATTGCCTTATCTTGCAACGGTAAGGGGGCCGTATTTAGTTCAATATTAAATTGGGCTAGCTCAACCGTAGCCAAGGGATGATTCATGGTTTGCAGGAAAGCAGCATTGCAACAAGCAGGCCGAAACTGCTCATCAATCAGCCAGCCTTCCAGTTCAAAGCCGCCAACAGGAGCATGGGCGGAAAGTTGGCCTGCAGTTAGCATATCCCGTAGCAGCGCAGTTTCTTGACACAAGCGTAGCGCATATTCTTGCCAGTCTTGCGTACTGAATTGGTCAGTCGCAATTTCCTGTCCCATAATGACTTCCCCTCGTTGCCTAAGCTTATTATGCCAGAAGATGATTTCAAAACAGACAAGCTATTATCAAGCGTTGAGGCCTAGAAAAACAAAATATTCAGTGATAACAGAGCTAGCAATAGCCACAGGCTAGCCTTAGCGGTATGGGTAAAGGATTGACGGACTAAATAGTGTTTCTACGCTACCAATGAGCCAAAACTCCGGGCTTTCAGGCGTTTAATCTGTTCATTACGCCCATGATCATCCAAAGAGCGAAATAGGGATTGATCGTATTGCGGATCAATCAATTGCTGGGTGACCATAAAAGCCAAATCACAAATACGCCCTTGAAAATCGCGTTCAATGTATTCGGGCATATTATCGGGTAATGGCTGGGTGTCATTTAACAAATGAGTTAAATCCGCTTTGATCTGGTTTAGGACTTCGCGAACTGTCCAGTGATCTTCGCCCGCTAGCAATGCCCAAAAAATTTCTAAGCCCTCTTTACGGGTATTAGCACTAGCAGTAGGCAGTTTGGCGAGTAAATAAGGTACTGCCTTGGCATCGAATAGGCACAAAATACGTCGGGCATTGTGCGCTTCAAGAGTTTCACTCCACTCTAATGCCTCGACGAATTCTGCCGCATTCGCCGGGTCATTGATAATAACGGTTTTAACCAATGGGGATTCCGTCACATCCTGATGTTTAGGCGTGCGTAATACTTGTTCTAGTGATTGTTTATCCAGTGCCATCATGCACCTCCAAACTTAAATAGCCCGACTATGCTGGATGTCAAAACGTTAATAATTAAGCTGTCTTCCAGCCTTATGAGTTAGGCTCAAGGCTTGTGGAAAATAACTAACTCAAATAGGACGTGATAAACAATATCTTATACTTCTAGCAGGATTTAAACAAAGAGTGAGGCTTTAATGACGGAATTCCTAAGAGATAAATCTGCCTATTAACCATAGCTAATAAATAACTATGGTTAATAGCTTGAATGAGTTCATTACCAACGTGTGTGACGTTTTCTTAGGTGGGTACGGGAAGTAGAAGGTACGGGGACAGGGATAAGTGCGTAATGCTGAGGTAACGGTATGGTGGGCATTTGCAGACGACGTAACAGGGCTGCTTCGAGAGATTTGCCTAACCGCGCAATAAAGTTCATGACAGTCTCCTGTAATCTAAACATTATTCGCCAGCGTAATCCCCAAAACAGCCCCGCACAATTAGGCGCATGAAATCACGGATATTATCAGCATTCGAGCTCTTCACTCGGTGGTAGTTGCAGGAAAAATCCGTTGGCTTTCATGACACGCATGACTTCGCTGGCTTCTGCCTTGATCATTAAAGTACGGTCAGGGCTTAAGACAAAATCAAAAGAGAATTCCGGTGTACCAAAAATTTTTAGCAATACTTCAGGAACACGGGCGAAATTGTCTTTGTCGGGCAAAAACAGAAACGATCCGGGTTTGCGTCGACTGCGATACACATAACACTGCATGAGACTATTTTCCTTGCTTGCGCACCATCACGGCTGCCTGCCGAATGGTAGCCAATTTGATGGGGAGTGTCACTGTACCGCTTTCCATATGCTCTTCAATGGTGATTTCGTCATCACTAGCAGATTGCACCCGGCCTTCATGCTTTTTGCCATCCTTAAGGATGACACGTACCTGCTTGCCTTTAGTGGCATCCAATTTATCCACGCTAATATCTTCAAAGACTAGCTTGTAAAGGGCATTAGTCGGTAAATCTTCCATCGCTGGCAATGGTGCTGCCGGTGTAGTTACCTCAGGTGCTGCTTGAGCGGCCGTTTCGGTAGTCGTAGCCCCATTAGCACTATTGGCTGAATTAGCTGCTGGGGCTTTAGGTAACTCTAGCGGTTGGGTAATGGCCTGTTCGGCTACTGCAGCCGGGGCAGGCGCATTGCCGTTACGGGCAGCTTTGGGAATTTCCACGGTCGCAGCCGCAGGCACATTACTAGGGGCTGGAGTGGCGGGTGGAGCTGCTGGTGTCGGTGCAGGCATTGGCAAACCGACTTGAGCTCCCAATTTTTGCGTGTGTTGGCTTAACTGGTCAGCACCGCCTAAAAACCAAGCCCCTACCGTCAGTAATAAACCAACAAAACCGGTAATGACCCATGCGCCAACCCGATACCAGATCGATGGTAAGATCAAAAGGTTAAGACCGGGAATCAAAGCGACGATTCCGGTGACAGGGTGATTTTTAAAACCTGCTGCGATAACTACCAACCAACTGATAACAAATAGCAATACACCCAAAACCAATACTGCCGGTAGCACGTATTCCATGGAAACCCCCCATAATTAGTCTTCAAGGTAAGTATACCCGATTAAGCCCGCTTCAATTTCGCGCAATAGTATTTTTTGTTGCTCTGGATTGTTCACTGCTGTGGTCAACTTGCGACGGCATTGAGCGAGCAGATCTTTAGGTTCGAAATGAATATAGCGCAACAATTCGTCAATAGTATCACCGCGCTCTGGTTCTGACAGCCGGTAATTACCATCTGCTAATAATTCCACATTAATTGAATCGGTATCGCCAAATAAATTATGCAGATCGCCAAGAATTTCCTGATAAGCGCCTACCATGAAAATACCTAAGAGGTAACTGTGCTGATGATTGAGCGCATGTAAGGGCAAGGTGCTTTCTAATTTACCGCTATCGACATAACGCGCGACTGTACCATCCGAGTCACAGGTCATATCTTGTAAAGTCGCACGCCGGTCTGGACGTTCATTTAAGCGATGTAACGGCATAATGGGAAAAATTTGCTCGATTGCCCATACATCTGGCATAGATTGGAATAACGAGAAATTGCAAAAATATTTATCAGCTAATTTTTCACGCAAACCGGTTTGAATTTCTGAATCTAAATCATCAAACAAATCCGGTTGCGTTAGCAATTTTTGGCAAATAGCGCGATGAAATTCCTCGGCTTTAGCGCGCTGGCTCAAATCAATCGACCCGTGTGCATACATACCATGCGCTTCACTCAGCCAATAGGCTGCATCATGGTAAATCTCGGAGGCTGGCAAATGCCGCCGGTTTTCATATAAGCGGAATAAATTATGCAAAATCGCCGGGGCATCTTCTGCCGGTTCCGCTAGCGTAGGAACCTGTTCCGGTTGTTCCGGATCAGTATCAATGACATTGGTAATTAACACAGCATGATGGGCGGTCATGCCGCGCCCAGATTCAGTAATGAAATCAGGGAACGGCAGGTCATATTCTTCGCAAACATCCAGAATACTACGCACAATGGTATTGGCATATTCCTGCAAGCTGTAATTAATTGAACAATCACTGCGAGAGCGCGAACCTTCGTAATCCACACCCAAGCCGCCGCCGACATCCACGACTTTGATGGCTGCCCCTAACTGATGCAATTCAGCAAAATAACGGCTGGCTTCACGCATACCGCGTTGAATATCCTGAATATTGGCAATCTGCGAACCCATATGAAAGTGTAGCAGTTGCAAGCAATCAAGTTTGCCCGCTTCCTGCAAACGCTCCAACATATGTAAGGCTTGCGCGGCGGATAGGCCAAACTTGGATTTTTCCCCGCCAGTATTTTGCCATTTGCCTTTGCCGAGTGAATACAAGCGCACGCGAATTCCCAACAAGGGCTCAATGCCCAGTTTTTCGGCTTCTTCGAGCGTTTCCACCAGTTCAGATGGTTTTTCCACCACAATGAAAATACGATGGCCCATTTGTTTGCCAATCAAGGCTAGGCGCAAGTATTCGCGGTCTTTGTAACCATTGCAGATAATAGTGCTACCGGTCGGTGCAGAGCCAAGCACTGCCATCAATTCGGGTTTGCTACCGGCTTCGAGCCCAACCTGTTTACCGCCGCCTTTAAGGATTTCCTGCACCACGCTGCGTTGCTGATTAACCTTGATTGGGTAAATAGCGGTATAGCGGCTGTGTTGACCGGCTTCTTTAATGGCATGGTTAAAAGCTGCTTGCAAACGCTGCACCCGGTCATGCAGAACATTGACAAAGCGTACCAGTAACGGAAAGCGCATACCGTTTTCTTCATGCACACGCATGGCTAACTGGTACAAGTCGATCTGGCCCGATTTGCCCGGTAACTGAAGGGTGACATTACCGGCGGAATTGATATCAAAATAGCCATCCCCCCAATGCTGAATACTGTACAGGCGGCGGGCGGCATCGATAGTCCAGGGTTTTTGAATTGGCATGTTAGTCCTGCTGCATGGCTTGGTCTGATCAAGGTGTGCAGGATACTCGCAAAGCGAATGTCAGGCTATCTTGCGTATATTGAGCCGTCTTTTCGTAGCTTGTCGGCGGCAGGTAAAAACTATCCACTCAAAAGTATTATCACAGGGTTACAGATTATCCAGTAGCCATAGAACACTTTATCGATCAAACGCATAATGCTGCTATCACGCTGTTCCCCTAACATAGCAAGCGTGATCATAATTCCTTATAACAATATTCCAAGGATACACACCATGAAAAAACTTGCTTTTGTGATTAGCGGCGGTTTGCTTTGTCTTTGTTTTAGTGTCCGGGCAGATGCGCCCTTTATGGAGCACAGCACAGGTTTTTTTGCTGAACCTATGCCATTGCAAGAATGTTTGTCTAAAGGCCAGAAAGCCTTCAGTCATTTGGGTATTACGCTTAAAGCCTCAACTAATCCGCGTAATGAAGTAGTCGGATTTTCCGGGGACTATAAAATTGTTTTGTATTGTGTGAGTGATGAAGGTGGCTGTGATGCGCCCGAAGAACCGATTGCCAATGGCGGTACGGTCATGGTAGCAGGCCCTGAGTATGCCAAAACCAAAAGCTGGGTTGACAAGGTCAAGCAACAGTTACACCTCAATTGACGCGTTTATCGTTTAATTTTGTCAGCTTACGCCCTACCCATTTTGGGAAATAAATGCCCCTGTGGTAAAACAGGGGCTATTAGGAGTCGAGACATGGCCAGGCTTTTTATTGTTATTGATGTTTATGCCTGCTCTCTGCCTCTTGGGGCTTGCTGGTAAATACTACTTTCGTCGTTTAGAGACTGAAGTGATGTCCTGATTATTGCAATGGCTGTGCCAACTTGAAGTATTTTTGCTTACATTAATGATAAGTAAAGGAATTTGATTATTTTTGTTTGGCATTGGCATGACAGGCTAAAGACAAGCCTGTCAGAAAGCGACAGGCTTACAGTCAGAGGGTGACAGGCAGTGACACAGTCTTGTCAGACGAAAGGATTATTTAGACTAAAAATAACTCAGTGTTACCCACTCCATCAATTGCTTATGTAAAAGGTATGGAAGAAGTAGGGTGCTTGCGGTCTTGTGAATGCCTTGCCAGAAACCGCTATACTCTGCGCTTTATTCAAGTCCTCATCCGTACTCATGACTGATACCAGCAAGCCCCTTGTTCTTGTCGACGGTTCATCCTATTTGTTCCGTGCCTTCCACGCTCTGCCGCCGTTGACCAATTCGCATGGTGAACCAACCGGAGCTATGCATGGTGTGCTGAATATGCTCGACAAGTTACGCAAGGATTATGCGCCTGAGCACATGGCTGTGGTGTTTGATGCACCCGGTAAAACTTTTCGGGATGATTTGTATAGTGAGTACAAAGCGCACCGGCCACCTATGCCGTCTGAATTGGCTAGCCAGATTGAGCCATTGTTGGAGATTATCCGCGCACAGGGTTACCCATTGCTGATTATTCCCGATGTAGAAGCGGATGATGTGATTGGTACCTTAGCCCGCGAATATGTCGGTAGGGTGATTATTTCCACGGGTGATAAGGATATGGCGCAACTGGTGGATGAGCGTGTGCATCTCATCAATACCATGAATAATACCTATTCTGACCCAGCAGGCGTAGTGGAACGTTTTGGGGTAGCACCGGATCGTATCCGTGATTATTTAGCCCTGATTGGTGATAGCGTGGATAATGTGCCTGGTGTTGCCAAAGTCGGGCCTAAAACCGCGGTGAAATGGTTACAGGAATACGGTTCGCTGGCAAACATCATGCAACAGGCGCATGAATTCAAGGGCAAAATTGGCGATAACCTACGGGCTGCCTTAGCCCATTTGCCACTGTCTTATGAGTTGGTAACCATTAAGTGCGATGTGGAGCTGGATTGTCGTCCGGAAGCGTTTGCCTTTAAACCGATGGATGTAGCGCAATTACGCGAACTCTATACTCGCTATGAATTTCGCACCCGTTTAGCGGCCTTACCGGCTCTTGCAGAACCTGTTACGGCGACGGTGGTAGCTACCTCTGTAGTAGATGAAATGGCAGCGTTTGATGATGCGTTTCCAAACGATGTAACTGTAGTGGCTGTGGTAGCCGCAGATGACCCGCCTGCACCTGTTAGTGACAAAGCTGATTATCAAACGATTCTGACCCAACAGGCGTTAGAAACTTGGTTGCAGCGTTTACAAGAAGCTGGTGAATTTGCCTTTGATACCGAAACGACCAGCCTCAATTACATGGACGCGGAGATTGTCGGCGTATCTTTTGCTTTAAAAGCCGGGGAAGCAGCTTATGTGCCTATGGCGCACGATTATTTAGGAGCGCCTGCGCAGTTAGAGCGCGAAGCTACTTTAGCCTTGCTTAAGCCAATTTTGGAAGATGCTAAACTGCGCAAAATCGGTCAGAACCTTAAATACGATCGCACCGTATTGCTGAATCATGGCATTGAATTGCGTGGTATTGCGCATGACACCATGCTCGAATCTTACGTGCTCAATTCCACCGCGAATCGCCATGATATGGATACCTTAGCGGCCAAGCACCTCGATTACACCACTGTTAAGTTTGAGGATATTGCCGGTAAAGGCAAAAACCAGCTGACTTTTAACCAAGTTCCGCTTGATCAAGCAGCCCCTTATGCAGCGGAAGATGCGGATATTACGCTGCGTTTGCATCAGTGTTTCTGGCCACAATTGCAGGCGTTACCGGCTCAACAGCAGTTATATCAAGCAGTAGAAGTGCCCTTGGTAGCAGTGCTGTCGACCATGGAACGCAATGGCGTCAAAGTCGATACCGCCATGCTTAAGCAGCAAAGTCAGGTGCTAGACCAGCAAATGGAAGAGGTGATGCAAAAGGCCTATGACGTGGCCGGGCAACGTTTTAATTTAGGTTCGCCTAAACAGATTCTGGATATTTTTCAGCAACTGAAATTGCCGCTGTCACGTAAAACCGCCAAAGGTCAGCATTCAACCGCTGTTGATGTACTGGAAGACCTTGCTACCCAAGGTTATGAATTACCTAGCCTGATTTTAGAGCATCGCAGTTTAAGTAAATTAAAATCCACCTATACCGATAAATTGCCCAAACAGGTCAATGAGCGTAGCGGGCGTGTGCATACCTCCTATCAACAAGCAGTGGCTTCCACCGGGCGTTTATCCTCCACCGAGCCTAATTTGCAGAATATTCCGGTACGAACCGAAGCAGGGCGGCGTATTCGCCAAGCGTTTATTGCTGAACAAGGTTGTAAGATTCTAGCTGCTGACTATTCGCAGATTGAGTTGCGTATTATGGCGCATCTTTCGGCTGACCAAGGCTTACTAGAAGCGTTTGCGCATAATCAGGATGTGCATCGGGCCACAGCCTCGGAAGTATTTGGCGTATCTTTATCGCAAGTAACACAGGAACAACGGCGTGCGGCCAAAGCCATTAACTTTGGTTTGATTTATGGTATGTCGGCATTTGGTTTGGCCAAACAGATTGGAGTAGACCGACGCGAGGCGCAGGCGTATGTAGATCGTTATTTTGCGCATTACCCCGGCGTTAAGCAGTACATGGATAATACCCGTGAACAGGCGCGCAAACAGGAATATGTTGAAACACTGTTTGGGCGGCGTTTATTTCTGCCGGATATTAATGCGCGCAATGCGGCGAATCGTCAGTATGCGGAACGTACCGCGATTAATGCGCCGATGCAGGGAACAGCCGCCGATATTATTAAAAAAGCCATGATTGCCGTGGATACTTGGCTGCGTGAAAGTAACCTGCAAACCCGCATGATTATGCAGGTACACGATGAACTGGTCTTTGAAGTCCCAAAGGACGAAATCGATACAGTCAAAACGAATGTGATCGATTTAATGGTCAATGCGGCTACTCTCGCGGTACCGTTATTGGTAGAAGCGGGCGTGGGCGATAACTGGGATCAAGCCCACTAAGGCTCCATGACAACCTTGTGTTTGTGAACCCGGAGACTAATCTGGCCGGTTAAGACTTGGGCGAAGATATCATTCACCAGTGAACCGCGCCAGTCATCCGCTAAGGTGACACGTCCTTCTTCCAGCATTTTTTCAATCTGTGGGCGGGTGGCAATCATCTGGGCAGTAATGCCGTTTTCATTAGCAATCTGGTTTACCACAGCGACTAGAACATCTGCGATTACAGCCATATTGCTATCGAGTTTACGCCGACGCGGTAATTGCGGCCATTCTTCCTTAGGCAGTGATTTACCCTTGAGAATGCCAGTCAACCATTCCGTGCTATGGCGGTCAATTTGGTCATCGCTTAAGCCGCGAATTTGGCGCATGGCCACCGCATTAACCGGTTGCATGCGCGCCATATCCAGCAGGATTTCATCCGACAATAACCAACGACGTGGTAAATCCTTTTGCAAGGCTCGTTCTTCGCGCCATGCCGCCAGCTCCCGTAATATGGCTAGCTGTTGAGGTTTGAGAATTTGCAGACCTTTCACCCGTTCCCAGCTATGACGTGGGTCAACCGCATAAGTAGTGGGGTCGGCGAGTTTCTGGAAAGGCTTGTCTAGCCACTTAAGGCGGCCCAGTTTTTCCAGCTGATGACGCATTTTGACATAGACATCGCGCAAATAACGCACGTCATCAATGGCGTAATCCAGTTGGGCAGTGGTAAGAGGGCGACGTGCCCAATCGGTACGTGATTGGGATTTATCCAATACCACGCCAAGCGATTCTTCCACTAAACGGGCATAACCCAATTGATCCCCTATGCCCAACACAGCAGCCGCAATCTGAGTATCGAAAATCGGGGAAGGGACTTGTCCACGCCCAAGGTGATGGAAAATTTCCAAATCTTGCCAAGCTGCGTGCAACACTTTTAGCCGTTTTGGATCATTTAACCAATCCAGAAAAGGTTGTAAATCCGGCAGCGCTAGTGGGTCTATACAGGCCAATAAGTCTTTACTGGCGATCTGAATCAGACACAAACGCGGATAGTAAGTTTTTTCCCGAATGAATTCGGTATCCAGTGCAATCCACTCGGCTGTCTGCAGACGAGTGATTAAATCATGGAGTTTTTCAGAATTATCAATATATTCAAACATGCGAATTATCGAGTGGACTGGCCAAGTGCTGCCAATTTTACGCCAAATTTCAAATTAATACAGATAATATCAAGTTTTGTCATTAATGGTGCACTGCAGCGTTAATATTTTAAATATCAAATACTTGTTGACAGAATTCAATTTTTTTTGCACATTGGATGCAATTAAGTTTTCCCCGCAATCCATCCTTTGACTGTTTCCGAACCGCTAGTGAGGGTAGTCACCATACTTCGTATGGCTCCAGCGGGGGAGCCCGGTATACAACCGGGCTTTTTTTTATTACTGTGCCGTAGCGGTTGTCCCCGGATCCACTAGCGGTTGTAAATAATCATTGATAGCCGTTGCCGTTTTACGCGTAGAGCCGGTCAAATCTAGCCCTTGTATCAAAGGGGCATCCCGCAATCCCATCAAATAGCGCACCAGTAAGATGCCATCCTTGGCAGCTTCTGTTTTGCTATCACCATCAATATCCAGTTTGGCTTTGGCCTCCACCAAACGCTTTTGCAGTGCAACCAAATCCACACTTTTGGATGTCAGATTTTCGGTCAAAGCAGAACCATTGGCCCCTTGCAGATAACGCGCAATGACAATGCCATCCATTAAACCAGATGGAGCCTGATCCGGGGAAAAAATACTAAAAATGGACGGCGTATTCGGTGGGGTGCCGGGTATTTCCAGCCATTGACTGAACAAAGGCAAGGAATGATCAAAACGGGTGTATTCATCGGGCCCTGCTGGTGCACTGCAATCAGATGTGCCGCCTAACAAAGAACCGACCAGATAAGGCGTACCGTTTTGTTCTGCCCACAAGCCTGAACCGCTGCTTCCAGGTGCGGTAATACCTTGTTGCCAAGACACTTCCGAGAAATCGCCTTCATCATCTGGCGTGGCAATATAGCCGTCTACAGTATCGACAATGCGGATATGCCCGGCGAAAGCCCCTTGGGCATATTTCTGCGCTAAACCTAAAGCGTGATGAATACCAGTAACTGTTTGCTGGTCGGCAAGCGGTTGTGTTGTCCAGCCGGATAGGGTAACGCCGGTAGGTGGGGTGCTGTTTAGACGTAATAAGGCAGTATCCAGAGTGGTATCAGCCGCCAGTAATTGCCCCCCCTTGCTGGATTGTTTTAATACCGCATCATGACCACCACAGCTGGAATTGGCATAAAGCCAAAACATATCCATGCTAGCAGCAGCCGTGTCATTATTAACGCAATGCGCAGCGGTAAAGAAATAGGGAACTTGGGTATAAATGTCTTTATCAGCTAGCAAGGTACCGGTGCATAAATAGCTGTTCCCATCGGATTCGGTAAAGACATAACGTGCCACCGCTTTGCCGACCGTCTGCCATTTAGGAGCAGCACAGGCAATATCAAGCTGGCAACTGGCGTAATCAATCTCGCTGGCACGAACCGTACTTTGCAAACGAATAGTGGCGGGGTCGACTACCAGATGTGAAATCTGTTCCAGACTGAGTTGCATATCAGCGGGTTTGAGTGGGCTGGGTAAAAACAATTCTAACCCTAGAGAATCGCCTTCAATACTGGGTGACCAGAATAGCGCATGCGCCTCGGTATAAGGGCCATACACTTGTGTGGGGTTAGTGGGTATATAAAAACGTAATTCCACACCTCCAGGCCAATGGCCGGTTTTGAATTGAGCACGGATGCGGGAAGCTGCCGGTGATTGCACCACAAAATGAGCGGCCTGCCCGCCATTCACTGCTAACCATTGCCAGCTACTAATATCCAAAGTTTTGGCTGTCGTTGTGGGTAACGCCCGACCAATGCCAATCTGGTAAGCCTTATCACGTTGCCCTTGGCGAAGGTGCTGTTTTTCCTGTTCCGTTAGTGCCGGTAAAGCCAGGATTGCCTTGCCAGTATAGGCGGCGTTGACACTAGCAGAACGTTGACTTTGGCTAGGAAGCAAACGCAACGTAGCAGCGGCTGCGGTTTTGCCTTGAAACACTTCAGGTTCTACCCGCGACACGCTATTAGCCCATAGGGTTGGACTCAGCAGTAACGTTAGCAGTACCCAGCCCCTGAATAGTCTGTTTTTCATGCTCAATTGGCCTTTGGTAACACACCCGGCACAACAAAGTTGGTACTGACCGTGGTATTGGTGGAGTAAGTCAAAATATTGCTCAACATGGTATTGAGCTCATTATTGGGGCCACTAAAAATGACTTTGCCATCCATATTCAAGTCAGCGGCTGAATAGGCATTCAATTGATAGTTGGTAAGACTATTAGGATTACCAGCCGCCGACAGTATAGGAACCAGAATTGAGTTTTTGTCGTTATTTGGGCCGTCAAAAATCAGTTTGTCATCGGCATTGACATCCCCTACCCACAATAGCCGTGTATTATTCTGAATGGCGGTAGGAGAAGGGCCTTGCAGCGGGGTTTCCATAGCAGTGAAATCGACTGTCACTGCATTGCTATTGAGGCTAACTGGTGTGCGTGTCATAACAGCTAAATGATTACGGTGGCGCAAGACGACGTAATAGTTACCCGCAGGAACCTCAGTGAAGATCAATTCAGTCTGGTTGGTGGCACTGGCTGCAATATCACCATTGCGTTGCAACAAAGCCGCTTGTCGCGCGATCACCGTGGTAGGGGAGCTGGCATCACGTAATTCCACCAATACCCAGTCAACCGGAGCTGTAGTGCCAGTCGTCGCTAAAATACTGGCAGTAGTGGTTTCTTGACCGGTATAGCCTAAAACGCCATAAGGCTGAGTGGCAGGCAGCAAGCTACCAAAACGCAAGTCATCCCTCATTTGGGCACTGCTAGTGACATAAGCTCCTTGTAAAAAGGCGCGCATTTTCAATTTGATGCCAGTTGTAACGGTTACTGTCATAGGGGTAGTTTGCAACGGCAGATTATCCGCAGTCGCAGAAGCACTGGTGCGAATAATGGTTGTACCGGTAAAGCTAGCAAGTGGTTGAAACTGAACCGACAATAGTTGCAGAGGTAATACATCCACCCCTGGCCATTGAGCGGCCACATCAGCCCAAGCAATCAGGATGTAACGGTCAGTTAAAGGGTCATTATCCTCATCAGCAGAGTCTTCCATCACATTGCTGATCGGTTGTACCCCGTAGGCAAATACCTTGCTGACGGTTTTGAATTGCAGAGCTTTAGAATTGTAGTGAATGCGTAATCCTAAACCTGCTTCCCTGCCTTTAGCTGGGGTTGTAACCGAGTAGACAGGCGTAAAGTCAAAGGTTTTTTCTGCTGAGACGGTGAGCTTAGCTTGGAAAGGTGTAATGATTTGATCTGCAAGGGTTAGGGTTGGTAACCAGCTCCCCATCAAACTCACCCAGCATAGAAAAACTGTGCGCATTTTGGCTTTATAGTTAAATTTTTATTGATAAACAAAATTAACAGATTTACTGATGAGTAACCATACCCACTCATCGCCCAAGCACATTGACTCTGAGTCTATCGATATCAATGCTATTGATTATTTATTAATCATTGATATTTAAATCAAGAATGGCCTTACGAGAACCACTACCGTTTATACCGGTAGCAATATCGGTAAGTCGTGTTGGTATGCTATTGTCACGTTTTCCACAGCCTCAGGTTTTGACCTTGCTGTTAGTTGCTAGGACACACCGTCCCTAGAACGATTTTGTCAGACTTGCGATTTTATAGAGTAGTGTCAGGGTGTATGTAGTAAGACTGCTATACCCGTTAGGTTAACTGTTATAGTCATTATTATACACTCCTGCAGGCCGTTACTGGCCTGCGCGAGTGTTTGTTGAATGTTTAACTACAACCTATGCTGAGTCATTTTAAACTCATGGCTAATGAGCGTTGTATCGGCTAGCAGAACTCACTTACCTAACAAATCAACTGAACAATAAACCAACTTTAGCCACTGATTTAGGTGCAAAGCGTGCACAAAATAGCAGTATATTGTGGGTAGTCACTTAATGCCGACAAGTATGGCTTGATAAATACCAATCAAAAGCAATTCAGCCATGAAATGCTCTAGAACATTGCTATAATTCGGGCAGATACTTCGTCACTGAATAGCGCACAATAAAGGGCAACTATGAACGATACGACCGTTAATCCAACTTTAGACTCTACTTCTTCCACTGATTTTTTATCGTCCACATTTTTGTTTGGTGATGTTGGTGCACCTTTTGTCATTGGTTTGGCTGTAGGGTATTTCGCCAAGAAAATGTTGCGTATGGCCTTATTTCTAGGGGGTGCCGCGATAGTTCTGCTGTTTGTCAGTGAATACTATGGTTTTACCCATAATACGGATGCGCAATTGCAACACGCTGCTACAGCGGCGACAGACTTTGCCAAACAATCTGGCGGTTTTTTGGTGGAACGTTTGTCCCACATTACCAGCAAAGGTGTGAGTGCAACGGTAGGGTTTTTCGCAGGTCTTAAATTAGGTTGATAAAACTCCTTGCTTAACAGCGGATAAAACTTGTATTTCTGCTAAGGTGGTTCCATATTATCGAAAGAGCCCCTCATTTAAGGACCCTTGCATGGAAACCCGTATTGAAGTTGAAAATATCCGCTGTGGTGGCTGTGCCAATACTATCAGCAAAAAATTAATGGAACATCAGGCTATTCAGTCGGTCAATGTAGATATTGCCAACCAGACTATTACGCTGCAAAGCGAGACTGATGTGCATGCACAAGCGGTTAAAATCTTGTTTGATTTGGGTTATCCAGAGCGTGGTTCTGTGGAAGGTCTGGCATCGTTGAAAGAGAAGGCCAAATCTGTTGTCAGTTGCGCGATTGGCCGTATGGATATGCAAACCAAAGGTTGATGGATTGATGAAATATTCGATTAGCTTGTTGCTCCTAGCAAGCATGGCAGGAGCATCTGTTGTGTATGCTCAGGAACCGGCCAAGTCGGCTGTGCAAGTTTCGGCAGCGGCAGAGGATGATAGCAAGGCGTTAGCTGATTTATGTAACACTTATGCTAGTGAAGATGGCGTATCTGCTGATAAGAAAGCCAGTTATATCAAGGAATGTCTTAACAGCATGACTGATCTCAGTGAAGCAGTACAAGAGCCACTGCCATTGGTCGCTGAAGAAAATAATGCGCCAGCGGCTGCTCCTTCTTCTGAACAAGTGAATAGTGACCCGGAAAAACTGGTGAAAAATGAGCTTGTCGAAACCCCTGATCCTAATGCTGAACAATTGGACGCAGGCAAAAGTCATTGAATGATTTTATAAAATTACCTTAATTGATAACATTTATTTCAATTAATCGCCTGAATCTACTATGTAATAATTTTAATTAATCAGTAAGACGGGCATAAAATGATTGGGGTATTTATCACGTTCTGGCGACAGCAAAAGTCAAAGAATCAGACCGTTTATTGTCATGACAGCGTTAAAGCTAGTCTGATTGGGCGTCAAAATGATTTAAAGCTGCTCAATCAGGCTTGGGACGATGATGCAAAAAATCTATTTGTGCTCACCGCGTTAGGTGGTACAGGTAAGACTTCCCTATTGCAAGCATGGCTAAGTGATATGGAAAAACGGGATTGGCGCGGGGCTGATAGGGTCTTAGGTTGGTCTTTCCCGGATGTATCGGAAGAGACCGATATGCAAACCTTAGCTTATGAATTCATTGAGCACGCCTTACGTTGGTTTAGTAATGATCGTTTCCCTAAAAATCCACTCGAACAGTTAGCCCTGTTAGGCAAATTGATTCAACGTCATCGCACTTTATTAGTACTGGACAATTTTCCAAACCTGAATTACCGCTTAGAAGGGGATCAACAGCCGCAAAATACACAGGCGTTGGTGACCTTATTGAACTGTCTAGCAGCATATAACCCGGGTTTGTGTGTAATTGCTACCCGCGAGCCACTAGCCGCCTGTGATGTCTTGCAACCGGCTATCTTGCAGTATGTGCTGGGGGATTTGAGCGTACAGGAAGGCGCTGATCTATTAGCACAGCAAGGCGTCCAAGCCTTGCCGGAAGTCCTGCAAAAGCTAGCCTATAGTTTTTGTGGGCATGCTTTAAGCTTAAGTTTGTTGGGTAGTTATTTAGCCCATGCTCACCATGGTAAAGTCCGTGGCTTGGAATCGATTTTGCTCTGGCGTGATAGTGAACGCGAAGGTCTGCAAACTCGCCGCATTATGGCAGTGTTTGAACATTGGCTGTGGAAAACCCCGGAACTGTTGTTACTGTATCTGATTAGTCTGCTTGATCGCCCTGTTACCCAACAAGAGCTATTTATTTTGCTAAATAGCCAACGTCAACCGTGGTTAAAGCGCTGGCTAAAAGCAGAGGAAACTCTTGATGCTTTGGTACCCTTGAGTCGTTTAAGTATCCGTGAATTTTCTAAAGTACAGCGACGCTTATACCACATGCATTTACTAACCGCTTCGCCTATGACGGGTGCATTAGATACCCATCCGTTAATTCGTACACACTTTCGGGAGCGGGTGAAAGTACGTTTCCCAGAAATCCCAGCCAAGCTACAAGGATTGCTGGAACATTGCGTACAAAAAATTAGCGTTGTACTGCCACCTTCCTCAACTGCGTTTACTGATAAATGTTATGTAGCTTTACCGGATTTACCATCAGCGGTGCAATCAACCCGCTCGTTAGGTGTAAAACTTGAGCAATCCGCGTTAAAAAAGCATTGGTATCGAGCAGCGATTATTGCGCATCATTTATGTGAACATCATTTGATTCTGGGGAATATTTCAGCGGCAGTTTATTGTGCACGCCGTAGTGTAGCTTATGCTGAACTCAGTCATGACCGTTCTAGCCTGTTACAAAATCTCAAATTATTGACGAGTCTATTGACCTTTACCGGTAGTAGCCGCGAGGCAAGCATGTTGATGCAACGTGCGCGTACCAATCATAGTGTTAAAAAACGCCCACTGCGTTTGCCCGCTTAAATTATCACAGTTTCTAACAGTCAAATGACTATGCCTACAGGGATTTTTTTGCTTCCCTAGTAGGGGTGTTTTGACATGTTGCTTGACATCAGGCTGTTATTTGTTAATTTGATTACAAGAAAAATACTCTGATGAAAAATATAGGGGCTGCTGTATGGTTAGGGTTTTCATCCGTGATGAGGATGAGTGTGGGCATGATAACGTGTCCGCACAGAAAAGCGTCAATACGTTTAAAATACCTATCCTATTTGGACGTACCCTCGAATTAGCGACTCTCGATAATGCATGGGTTGATTCACGCACGCATTTATTGTCGTTGTATGCGCCTATCGGTATGGGGAAAAGCGTACTGATTAGCCGCTGGCTGCATAGTTTGCAGCAAAAGCAGTGGCATGATGCTGAAATGGTTTATGTCTGGTCATTTTACCCGCCGGATTTGACCAGTCCCTTATTTAATCCAGTCGATGAATTTTTCCGCCATGCCTTGAAGTGGTTTGGGGATGCTGAGCCTGAACGACATAATCCACTCGCCCAAGGCAAACGTTTAGCTGAACTAGTTCAACAACATCATTGCCTGTTAATTCTGGATGGTTTGGAATTATTACAAACCCATAGTGGCGGTATGCAGGGCCATATTACCGATATTCGCTTACATAGCCTGCTCACCGAATTGGCTCAGTACAATCCGGGATTATGTGTAACCGTTAGTCGCTATCCGCTGACAGAAGATTTCTATAGCGAATCTGTCGAGCATATGAAACTGGATAAATTGGCGGTGGACAGCTGTATTCAGTTATTGCGCTATAAGGGCATACAGGCTAGTGAAGGCCGTTTACAACAGATTGCCGAAGATTTTGATCAGAATCCGTTAGCCTTACAACTGTTAGGCAGCTACTTGAATGTTTGGCATGGCGGTGACTGGCAGCAAATGGAACATATTCCAGTGTTACTGGATGAAGACCCGGAAGGCCGACAAATTCGCCGTCTTTTGACAGCCAATGCGACGCAGCTAGCGTTTACTGCTGGGGAGTCGCTGTTATATTTGTTAAGTCTGCTCCAACAGCCGCTTTGTATACACACGCTAGAGGTTTTGTTAGCCCGGATTCCACGCCACTGGTGGACACGCTGGTTTAAAAAACAGGACCGCTATGCCGATATCATGTGGCCGCTACTGCAATTGAATGTTCAGCAGCGTCAACAAACCATTCGCCAATTACAGACTCTGGGATTAATCACTGCTTTTGGGAGCTGTTTAAGCGTTCATCCGTGGATACGGCAGTTTTTTAAGCGCGCTTTCCAACAAGATTGGCCGTTGGCATGGCGACAGGCTAATCAATCTTTGCTGCAATATCATCAAACCTTGGCGGTAGTTTCACCTGCTAGTAACCACACAACGACAGTGGTGCCGTGGCATATGCCTGCAAATGGCATTATTAATATGCCGCGCCAGTCGGTAGCGGTAGCTAAGGCGCGGCTTGAACATGTACTAGATGAAATGGATACACCCGTGCGGGTGTCCGCTGCTACACCAACACCGCTTGATCAACAACCGCAAGAACCCTTAGTCATCCCATCAGGGGAAGCGATTCCAGAACCATCCATATTAGCGAATGCGTCCACTTTACCGGAGCTCGAGGGGGAAACACCGCTAGCAGTTGCAGTAGAACCCGCAATACCTGAGAGCAATTCATCAGCAGAATCCAGCCTTGTTACGGATGAAATAAACGTACCGGTTAGTTCAGAGGGTGAAGCAACGCTGGACGATCCAACTTGTACGAGTTCTGATACCATTCCTGTATCCGTCGGTACGCTGGAAGTATCACCTTCGGAATTGCCTGCAAAGGATAATGAAGTCAGCATGGTACTGACAGCAAAGGAAGTGGAAATGCTGCAGGATTTAATCCCACAACTTCATCAATTTCAGCGTTCATTACAAATTCTGCAGCAACGCACAAAAAAATTTCAGAAAAGTCTGCGGCAACTGGATAAAGACGTACAATCCATGCACTATCCCTTTGCATATACAGGCATCGACCGCTAAACGGGCAAGGTGCCTGACTAATTAACAGGATTAGGCACTTTCTCATGGCTTTATTGCATCTGCGTAATATTCACCTGGAAAACGGTGACAATCGTTTATTTGACGGCATTGATCTGCAAATTGAACCCGGCGAACGGTTATGTTTGGTTGGGCGCAATGGCACTGGCAAATCCACCCTCATGAAGCTGTTATGCCGCGAGGTCATCGCCGATGATGGCGAAATCATTCATTCACCGGATTTGAAAATTGCCCGTTTGCAACAGGATGTCCCGCACGGCTCAGCGGCACGAGTGTTTGATATAGTGGCAGAAGGTCTGCAGGATTTGCACCCGGAAGATGAATGGCAATTGCAATGGAAAGTGGAAACGGTGCTATCGCGTCTGCAATTGGCGGCGGATACGCCCTTTGAAAGTTTATCCGGTGGTTGGAAACGACGGGCTTTATTAGCGCGCGCCTTGGTTTCGGAACCGGATTTACTGTTGCTGGATGAGCCGACCAACCATCTAGATATTCCAGCGATTGAATGGTTGGAAGAATTCTTACTCAGTTTCAAAGGCACATTGCTCTTTGTTAGCCATGACCGCACCTTTGTACAAAAGCTCGCAACCCGCATTATTGAACTGGATCGGGGCCGTTTAAGCAGCTGGCCGGGCGATTTCAGCAAATATCAACAAAACAAACAGGCGACATTGGATGCAGAAGCCCAACAAGCGGCTTTGTTTGATAAGCGTTTAGCGGAAGAAGAAGTGTGGATTCGCCAAGGCGTCAAGGCACGGCGAACGCGTAATGAAGGCCGGGTACGTCGTCTGGAAGCTATGCGCGAAGAATACAAACAGCGCCGTAATTTGCAAGGCAAGGTTAAGGCAGAAATCGGTCAATCCGATGCTTCTGGCAAACTGGTTATTGAGGCTAGTCATTTAAATTATGCTTGGGCAGGCAACCCGCTAATCAAAGATTTCAGCACCACCGTATTGCGTGGCGACAAAATTGGTATTATCGGTCCTAATGGCGTAGGCAAAACCACCCTAATCAAGTTACTGCTGGGGCAATTATCTGCTGATGCCGGTAAGTTGGAATTAGGCACCCGTTTACAGGTGGCTTATTTTGACCAGCATCGTGCCCAATTTGATAATGAAAAAAACCTGCGTGATAATCTCGCACCGGGCTCGGATTATGTGGAAATTAATGGCCAAAAAAAGCACATCATTAGTTATCTGCAAGATTTTCTATTTACCCCTTTGCAAATCCAAAAACCAGTCAAAGTATTATCCGGTGGGGAACGCAATCGCCTGCTATTAGCCAAACTGTTTGCTCAACCTTCCAATCTGTTGGTTTTGGATGAACCTACCAATGACCTTGATGCTGAAACCTTGGAACTGCTGGAAGAATTGTTGATGGATTATGCGGGTACATTGCTGCTGATCTCGCATGATCGTAGTTTTTTGAATTCCGTTGTCACCCGAACCTTGGTATTTGAAAATGACACTATTGGCGAGTATGCTGGCGGCTATGATGACTGGCTAATGCAGCGTCCAGCAGTAATAGCAGATAAATCTGCTACCAAGCCAGAAAAAGTAGTCGATAAAGCGAAAGTTGAATCCAAACCGGCCAACAAACCTAAGAAGCTGGGTTACAAAGAACAACGTGAACTGGAACAGTTACCGGCTCGTCTGGAGAAATTGGAAGCAGCAATAGCCCAGTTACAAGCTGTGATGGGAACGCCAGAATTTTATCGCCAAGGCAGTGATTACATTACCGTTAAGCAAAATGAATTGCAGCAGCTTGAGCAAGAGTTTGAACAGGCTTTCACACGTTGGGAAGAACTAGAACAGCTGTTGTGATGGTTTAAAAATAAAAAAACCGGTTTTAGCTTACTCTAAAACCGGTTCGCGCGTGTCAGTAAAATGGTCAGTTGAGGGGTCTTCCTGACACGCATGAAACTGACAGGAAAATCGTTAATATTCAGTATATTATTTCCTGCTTTATGCTCACCAGATGTAATTATACTAGCATATAAAATGTAAACTGTGGTTTACATTGCGGCAGATTTTTTAATTTTTTTGTGTTAAATGGCTAGTAAAACCCCTAGTGAAAATTTCTTGCCCAATACCATTTATACATTTGATATATCAAATATAACCCTGTGAATGCAGTATAATTTGTTTATAAAGAGAGGAGACTGCATATCTATGATGAAACAAGACCGTATCTTTGATGGTCTTGCCCAGCGTTTTCAACGTCAAATTTATGATGACCCGCGTGGTTTCATCCGTTTGGCGATCTTGCAGGATGATCTGCTGGAGCTGGTTAAGCAACGCTTGCCCGATAGTGGGCCTTTAAAAATCTTGGATGCTGGTGGTGGTCTTGGCCATATGTCGATTTGGTTGGCTCAACAGGGCCATCAAGTGGTATTGGCTGAACCCTCCGGTGAAATGCTTCAGCGCGCAGCCGTGACCATTGATAAGGAAGGCTTGGGTGATTCCATTCAGTTAGTGCAAGCTAGCGTGCAGGAATTAGCCGATAAAGGCTGTGGCCCGTTTGATCTGATTATTTTTCATGCAGTGCTAGAGTGGCTGGCAAGTCCGCGTGAAGTGCTTGAACAGTTGCTACATTGCCTAAAACCGCAGGGTTGGTTATCCCTGATGTTTTTCAACTACCATTCTACGGTCATGCGTCGGTTGATTGCGGGTGATCTGGAAACGGTACGTCGTAATGAAATCGCTAGTGATGGCCAAAAAGGTTTAGCGCCGATCTCGCCCTTAAAACCGGAGGAGGTTAAAAGTTGGCTGGATCCATTAGGTATGGTGTTAGAAACTTGGTCAGGGATTCGCTGTTTCTACGATTATATGTACCGGGATGTGCGTAGACAGGTGGATATGCAGGAAGTGATTCATTTGGAACGTATTTATTCGCGCATGGAACCTTGGCGTTCGATGGCGCGCTATCAACACATGCTGTGCTGGAAGGCATAGTGCAGAAGATCGGCAGAGCCGGGATGCCCGGCTCCAGCCTTGTCCAATAATTTACGTAACTGACGTTTTTCCTGTTGTCGTTCGGCAGAACGACTTTTCTGATGTGCTCCCCCTTTGCGTAAGATGGGTGCACGCGCTACCGGATTAATGCGCACATGTTTTTGCGCGCTGGCTTGCGGTATTTTTGCCTTTTTCTTGGCCATTGTTGAGCTCCTGATTAGGTAATTTAAACCACCGTGCTTGTCCCTGCCGTTGCAGGTAATGCACAAACCGGACGGATTTAAGAAAGTCCGGTGCTTCGCTGGTGGAGGCAAAGCAAAACCTTTTGGGTAATTCGGTATACAGTGAGCGTGGCGGATAGCTCTTGTATTGCGCTAAGCCCTTGAGCTTATTACCGGTGTCATAACTGTTGTAAAACACCTCTCGAATACCCAAGTCATGACGGATTAATTTAAGTGCCGCTGCTAGCATGGCTTCATCCCACACCCGTGCGTATGGTTGTAATACCTCGCGCTGGTATTGACGCAAGGCATTTTCACCATACACACCTTCCATCATCGGGTCATAGGCTTCTTTGACCCAATCTGACTGGATTTCTTCAATGAGTGCCTGATTACAGGCAAAATCCAGATCAATGCGTGCCCAGGCAAACGTTTCATAACGGCCATCCAAGGCGACTGGATGATTGTGGGAAGAAAATGGGGCAGTGCTAAACGGTTTCAACAAGCTTTGCAGTTGAATATGATGATCGCGCGCAAAATTCAGTTGTAACACCAAATGATAGCCGGTGCGGCTTAACTGATGCCAAGCCCGCCACTGTTTGTCGTCTGTACCCCACTCACTGAGCGTCAGAACAAAATTCAGCGGCTTGTGCTGGTTATACTGATGAGCCACTGCTTGTAAGTGCCACGGTTCTAGTCTGCCATTACCAGCGTGAGCGAGAGCTTCGCGTACAATCGCCTTATTCAGCAATTTACCGTAAGGGGATTGGCGCAATTGCGCAATGCTCATACCATCGCCAATATAATCGTCCAATAATTGCAGCGCATAGCCATCCGGAATGTACTGAAAGACCATGCGATCACCAGTCAAGCACGCCTTAATTTCCTCAAGTTGTTGTATATCCATGCTTTTATCCCCCCGTTTAACCTTTAATGCACAGCACTTGTTTTAAGGTATGCACGACTTCCACCAAATCGCTTTGGTGCTGCATGACTACATCAATATCTTTATAAGCACCCGGAATTTCATCCACCACGCCTTTATCCTTGCGGCATTCAATGCCTTGGGTTTGGGCAGCCAAATCCACAGTGGTAAAACGTCGTTTAGCCTCAGTACGGCTCATGCGTCGACCTGCGCCATGTGAGCAAGAGCAAAACGATTGTTGATTACCCAAACCGCGCACAATGTAAGATTTGGCCCCCATACTGCCGGGAATAATGCCTAATTGGCCCTCCTGTGCACTGATAGCACCTTTGCGGGTGATATACACTTCAGCACCAAAGTGCGTTTCCTTTTGCACATAGTTATGGTGGCAGTTAATGGCTTCGCGGGTAGTAGTAAAAGCAGGCAAATATTTGCTGGCTTGCAAGGCTTCCAGGACCAAACGCATCATTTCCCGCCGGTTGACCATGGCATAATCCTGTGCCCAGCCTACCGCTTGCACATAATCGTCAAAGTGTTCGGTGCCTTCTGTGAAATAAGCCAAATCCTTATCTGGTAAATTCGCTAGTTGTTTACCGACATCCTTTTTGGCCTTTTCAATGAAATAACGGCCAATGGCATTGCCAATACCGCGACTACCAGAATGCAGCATGACCCACACATCATCAGTCTCATCCAGACATAACTCAATGAAATGATTGCCACTGCCGAGCGTGCCTAACTGTTTGCCCCAGGTATGCTGAAAATTTTTCATCATTTTCAACAAACCGGGATGCTTAGCGGTAATCACATCCAGATGCGTACCGATATTTTTCAGCGTCGCTGCTTGTATAGCAGGGGAGTGGTGTTCCTCAAAGCCGACCGGTACGCGCTTTTCAATAGCACTGCGTAAGCTATGCAGGTTATCGGGTAAATCGCTAGCTTGCAGGGAGAGGCGCACCGCATTCATGCCACAGCCGATATCTACACCTACAGCCGCAGGAATAATCGCACCCCGCGTAGGAATGACCGCGCCGACGGTGGCACCAATTCCAACGTGTACATCAGGCATAGTCGCAATATGGCTATGAATAAAAGGCATTTGCGCCAGATTGCCTAATTGATTAAGGGAGGCTTGGTCGACATCGTCAGTAAAAATTTTGACCGGTACTTTGCCCTTGTTGAGCATAAAACGAATAGGCATAAAAAAACCCCGTTGGTTTTTTACGCCATCCGGGGTTTTTGACATGCTGCACACGAAGCGCCGCTACCAAAGCCGGATGGACTGATTGAAATATCACAGTCCCCAGCTCAGTAGCAGGGGACACTAAATCAGTTGATTGCTCCGTGGATAATGATTCAGCATGTGTAGTGTCTCCTTGAATACGGTTAATAATAAAAACCATTGTAGTATAAACCAACCTACTGTCAATGCCTGCTGAGCTTAAAATTCACTGAGAACAAGCCAATGCTGTGCTAACCGCATCACAGCTTGGTTTATCTATAAAAAACGTGGTATTTTTTGATTTTATCTATTGATAAGTATGGAAATTTTAGTTGCTCATTAAGTAATCGGCTGCTAAAAAGTCACCTGCTAAGTTTTTCCGATTTTCAGGATGAGATGTGTAATGTCCAAAGTTACCAATTATGTATTCGGTGCCTCGCTAGCGGCCACCCTAGTCATGGGGATTATGCCTACTACCACACAAGCAGCGAACCGTACACTAAAGGCCAAGGATCTTGAGGCCAAAAAACGTCAGCTTGCGACTGATAAAACGGCAACTACTAAAGTCGCTAGCATGCGCCGCACCGGTGGTTGTCAGACATTAAGCCCTTCTAGCTTGAAAGAAAAAGCCAGCCCCTACCATTCTACAATTAGCAAAGCGGCGCAGAAATACGGCGTCAATGCTAATCTGGTCAAAGCGGTAATTACCATTGAAAGTTGTTTTAAACCCCGCGCTCGTGGGTCAGCTGGTGAAAAGGGTTTGATGCAATTAATGCCCGGAACAGCACGCCGCTTTAATATCCGTAATGGTTACAGTACCTGGCAGAATATACATGGCGGTTCTAAATACCTTGGTTTGTTAATGGATCGTTATGAAGGCAACTTACAGCGAACAGTAGCCGCCTTTAATGCCGGTGAAGGCAATATTTCGCGTACGGGTAAGATTCCTAACCAGACGTATGTCGGCAAAGTTATGCATGCGTATAACAAGTTTACTGGCGTCATTACCGATACTACCGACCCGGATTTAGTACCGGCGTCGGTGCAGATAGCTAGCAAAACCCTAACAGACACGGTAACGCCACAAAAAGCCTCTTATACCTTACCGACGGTCAGTCTGAATACCAAAGCCGCTAAGACCAACCCTAAAAATCAGTGGGTGAAAAAAGCCGTAGCCAAACCATTAGTCGCTAATGCCTTACCGTGGGCTGATAAACCTGTTAAAGCGAAAAAAACTATTTAACCTAAAGAGCTTAGGATGGAAGGTTTAGGGACGGGGCGGGCAGTTAAAGCACTGCCTACCCGTCACCTATAAGGGCTATTAGGAAGCGTTATTCAAGGTCAACGTAGCACGACCGACAATTAGCGGATCCGCTTGACCGATATTGCGCAAATCCTTGCCTTTGTAGTCCAGCTTGTTGAGGACATAACGCATGGCATTCAAACGAGCGCGTTTTTTACAGTCTGACTTGATGACAATCCATGGGCATTCCGAGGTATCAGTATGGAAGAACATGGCTTCTTTGGCTTTGCTGTAATCATCCCATTTTTCCAGGGAGGCCAAGTCAATCGGGCTGAGCTTCCACTGTTTAAGCGGGTGCAATTCGCGCTCCTTAAAGCGACGACGTTGTTCCTTACGGCTTACTGAGAACCAGAACTTAATCAGGTGAATACCGCTATTGACCAGATTGCGCTCCAGTTCAGGTGCCTGACGCATGAAAGCTAAGTATTCCGGTTCACTACAAAAACCCATCACCCGTTCTACACCGGCACGGTTATACCAAGAGCGGTCAAACAGCACGATCTCGCCCGCACTCGGTAAATGCTCGATATAACGTTGGAAGTACCACTGACCGCGTTCAGTTTCGGTAGGTTTTTCCAAGGCGACCACACGCGCACCACGCGGGTTAAGGTGTTCCATGAAACGCTTGATGGTACCACCCTTACCCGCAGCATCGCGGCCTTCAAACAAGATAACCAAACGCTGCCCGGTTTCTTTTACCCATGCCTGCAATTTCAGCAGTTCAACTTGCAGATGATATTTTTGTTTTTCATAGGTTTTGCGTGACAGGCGATTTTTATAAGGATAAACCGCATGACGCCAATCATCGACCAGTTCATCGTCAGGGCTGACCGGCATTTTGGCTTCGAATTTTTGCCAGCGTAATAATGCTGCTTTGAGGGCCGCCGCATCATCCGGTGAAGCCCCTTCCAGAATAGACTCAAGCGCTTTTAAAGCCGCTTCACCATCATTGGGCTTCGGTTCGGTATGCTCGAGAATGTCTTCGGCTGCCGTCAACTGCGCGTCCTGAGCTTCTGCACTGGATTGCAGAACACTAAAGGTTTCAACTGCTTGCTCTGTGCTGGTATCGACGGGAGTTGAAAATGGCTTATCAGTACTTTCTTTGTCCATATTGCGTACCACTGCTTAGAAGTAAAAAGACATCCCATAAATAATAGGGAAATACAGAATATCCTGACTTTAACACGTTTATTTTTGTGGATATACCTTTGTAGATGAGCTGATACACCTGTGGAAAACACCAGCTTTATGCCAGTGACAGTACGCTAGTACGAGTAGCCCCACAGAAAAAAACCTCCGCCTGCAGGTGAGTAGGCGGAGGGTGTGCAAGCTAAAATTAAGCAGCAGCGGTTTTCAGGCGGGCAACAATAGCAGCGGCTTTACTGGCAGTGGCGGATACTTTTGGTCCTTTGCCTAGATAAGCATCGATTTCCTGCATGGCTTGTAGATGATCATCAAAACCGCTTTGTTGCGCCTGAATACGTTCTAATGAATCTTGCAGGCGTTCAAAGGCAGCACTGCGATAATGGCTATGTTGAGTCATTTGCCCTACCGCTTGCTGAGCATGATGGGTAGCCTGAGCAACACGCCATTGCGTGCGGTAATGTTCCAGTTTACTCGCAGTGGTTTTCAGGTCTTGCAGCAAACGTTGTTCATAGGCCTGTAATTTATCGTGTTCGCGCTGCATTTCTTCGACGCGGGTTTCTTGTGTGGCCATATCTTCGGCCAAAGACAGCGCGGTTTTTTCATCGCCTTTACCTAAATGGCTGCAAATAACCGATTCTTTATCTGTAATCAGGCCTTTGAGACTCTCTATTTGCCGTTGCAGACGCAATTTTTCTGCCATCACTTGGGCCAAATGATGTTTGGATTTACGCAGACTTTGTTCACATTCGTAAATTTCCTGCCCCATAATGCGCAAAGCATTCGCATCTACCGCACTTTCCAGCGCTTCACGGGTGCTACCACGTACTGCAGTAGCTAACTTTTCAATCAGATACAACATGATGTCACCTTACTCGCTGAATTCTTTAAGGATTTTATTGGTTTTGGCTTCATTAATGCGGTTGAACAAGCGTTGGGCCTCGTGCTCATCGCGTAATGTTTTTGACAACATAATGGTAGAGCTGACCAGAAACAGGGAATTCAACGCTAAATAACCTTTGGTTAACAAGTTGCCTTCCATAAAAAAGATAAAAGCCCCCATGGCTACCAGTGCAATCACAAAGGTCAGTTTGACAAACATTAACCAGCTGCTAGAGCTTGGAAGGGCCAGATTATCATTCATGGGGTGCCTCGCTTTTTCATTCATGTGTTATGGCGAGTAGATTAGGTGGAAGTGTTGTAAACAGCAACTTTTATCGGTTTTGTATTGGTATCTGTAGCCTTGAGTATTATTATTTGATACTTAAAACAAGCAGTGGGGAAACCCTAGCTTATAATAATGGTTTTTCTAACAAATCAATTAATTAACTAGAATCGCTGGTCTATAACTAAAAATACGCGGCCTAAGGGGAACTAGCATGCATCATTCATCACATTCTTTATTTGACGATACAAGGGGGCGGCGAGGTTCATCCTCTCGCCATAAGTCTGCTGAACTTGCCACAAAACACCGCAGTGCGTGTCCCCATTGTGGGAACCATACCTGGATACGTTTACGCCGTTCTTGGCTACAAAAATGGTTGCATCGCCGGGAAATTCTGTGTTTCTGCCCGGATTGTCGCCAGCAATTTTGGAAAGATCGCTAACCTTGCACCGGGGCAGAGTAGGGTCTTAGGCTGGGAACAGTAAAGTGAGCCATTGGTTGATGAAATGCTAGCGGATTAGGACGGCCTGGAGCGATACCCATTTTTTGCCATCGGCCACGGGCTGACGCCCGACTTCCTCGAAACCTAGCTTGGTATGAAAACGCTCGGAAATGGGGTTTGGCGGGTCAATATCAAATTCACATGTCACCAGCGATACTTTATGCGCCGCTGCATGCGCAAATACTGCCCGATACAGCTGTGATCCTATGCCTAAACTCTGTTGGTTAACGGCAACTACCACGCGATCAATATACAAAAACTGTGCATAGTGCTCGGTAAACCAGCGGTAATTGACGCTGTCATAATCCGCACCTTCACGAAATGCCAACAAAAACGCCACTACCTCGCCATTCACTTCCAGCACTTGGTGAAAATTGGCTTCACGGTCTAGGTAAGCCAAACGTTCAGCTGTCAATGGGCTCAAAAAGTGTACGGATTCTTCATTCAGAGCCAGAATCGTGGGGAAATCCGCAGCCACAGCAGGGCGTGAAGTCATGCAAGCTAACCTGTCAGAATAGGAGTGACAGAAGCTTAGCAAAACCCTACATCGGTTTCATTGGGGTGGTTTGGATTAGAACAAGGCAATGATGGAAATTCTTTCTGCCATTTCTAATCCTTGGTTTTAAATAA
>CAZCJE010000004.1:0-2732 GCA_964498805.1 uncultured Thiothrix sp. | reverse complement strand
AACAAGGCAATGATGGAAATTCTTTCTGCCATTTCTAATCCTTGGTTTTAAATAATCTCGGGAATTATTAATTCATAATAATAATTTTATGTTTTTAATGAAGAGCTTTAAATATTATTTGGAGAAGGGCTATTGCTTATCTAGTCAATAGCCCGATTTTTTGAAAAAAACTAAAGAACAGAGCTTGATAATAAATGTTTTGCGAATTATCTCCAGTTACTATTGGCTAGTGGTAATATAAAACCGCAAGTAAATCCTTAAATTAATCGGCAATAAAATTTCGCTTTCATAGATCTGATAAGATTATTTAAACAATAATGGTTTAAATGGGTTTTTTATGGATTATTATGTGGATGGTTTTATATATAATTCTTGACTATTAAAATAAACGATGTCTACCATTTAATTTCAATCAAATTTATGGTTAAAAGGAGTAGGGCAATGAGTACAGCGGGCGAAATAATAGTCATCCATATGGGACAAGGTGGCAATAGACTAGGAGCCAAATTTTGGGAAACCATCGCTGATGAACATGGTATTGACCCTATGGGCAGTTATCATGGTCATAGTGACCAACAACTTGAGCAAATTAATGTCTTCTTTAATACCAGCATGACTGGGCGTTTTATTCCAAGAGCGGTATTGGCTGATTTAGAACCTAACACTGTAGATGCTGTTCGTGCTGGGCCCTATGGTCAATTATTTAGACCTGATAATTTCGTTTTTGGTCAAACAGGCTCTGGAAATAACTGGGCTAAAGGCTACTGTACAGAAGGGGCTGAGCTTGTTGATTCTGTTTTAGATGTAATCCGAAGAGAAGCAGAAGAATGTACTAATTTACAGGGTTTTATCGTTATACATTCTATTGGCGGCGGTACAGGTTCGGGCATGGGTTCCCTACTTATTACTAAGCTACGTGAAGAATATGAGGAAAAAATAATTACTACTTTTTCCATTTTTCCTTCGCCAAAAGTAAGTGATACAGGCGTAGAGCCTTATAATGCGGTACTTTCCATTAATTCTTTAGTTGATCATGCAGATTTGGTATTTTGTCTTGATAATGAAGCTTTTTACGATATTCTATTTAAAGAGTTAAAAATTAGTACGCCGAGTTATGAAGACCTTAATAAAATTGCTGCGGCAGCTTTAAGTGATGTTACTGCCTCTCTACGTTTTCCATCTAAAGGTGAGAATTGTTTATCTTCTCTTCAGAGTATGGTAACAAAATTAGTTCCGGCTAAGCTACCTTCTATCTATGATGATGAGGAACAGCCTAGTAAGTCGCCCTTGCACTTTTTAAGTATAGCTTTATCACCCATTCGTTCTGTTGATAATAAATCTGATGCGGAAATTGTTAGGGATTTATTTTCTAATAATAGCATTGTTACTAGTGGTAATCCCGAAAAAGGGAAATACTTGTCAGCTGTTGGTATTTTCCGTGGTCAAGAAACGCATACCAGTTTAGAAACCTTCAAAACCGTGATTGCGGAACTACAAAAAAATTCGGGTAATCCTGAATGCATGATGGAAACAGGTTTTATTGAACTGCCAATTCCTAGGAAAAAAATTACGTTAGGTGCTGCATTGATCATTAATAATACTTTTATGCAGGGGATGCTAAAACGTATTGCTGAACAGTTTACGGTCATGTTTCGGCGTAAAGCTTATTTACATTGGTATACAGGTGAAGGATTAGATGAAATGGAATTCACGATAGCAGAGTCTAATTTAAGTGATTTGATTACTATGTACCAAAATAGGCAAGATGCTTTTGAAGAAGAGGCGAGTAATTACGAAAACCCTGAAGAATAATTTGTGAAGTAAACTATTCCTCACCTCTTTAAAACAGGGGAGAGGAATATAAATTTTTAATTCAAGCAAAGATTGACGCCATTGACATCATTATCGATAGTCATGTTTGTAAAAGTCCTTAAGGCAGTATCCACGCTTGATAAAACAGCGTACCCGCTATACCTAATGCACTTAGGGCAATCAGGGTTTGTACAAGGCTAATGGTTTGAATGGGTTGCTTTGAATGCACTTCACAAACATCACCGGGGCATAATACCGGGGCGGTACGCGTAATCCAGCGATATAACACGCAGCCAATGCAAATGCCGAACGCGGTTTCGCTAAAGAGCAAGATTAAACAGGCGCTACAAATCCAGATTTTAATCGGCGTCATCATTTCCATAATCACAACGAGAACAAACATGATGATCGATAAAATCAGGCCAATACTCCAGGCAAAACGTTTTTGTGCCGCGCCTACATATTCCGGCGTTTGTTTGGCGACAAAAAACCGCCCCACAATTAAGCTCGGTGCATAACGCGGGTTTACCAATACCCGGATGAAAAAATCCAGCATGAAAAACGTAATGAAAATACGCGTATAGCGAAAATCCATGGTCATATAGGCATACACAAACGATGGCATGGCCGCGGCGAATAACAAACCAGCACTGGCGCGCGCTTCGCGTTCATTTAATACCGGCACTGTGTAGTTCTCGACGGTTTCGCCAAACTGAAAAAATTTGCTCATTATTTTATCCCCTCATAGCTGTTTGCTGAGCAAAGTAAGTGCTCTGCACCGAACTGCATTAGGATATTCTAAAATAGCTTGCGGTTTTATCCCAGCTTGTCTGTATTAAAGGTAAGCAACCAACTAGGAGAGTCTTAACCTAGGTCGAGAGCAAACGCTGATATTCCGCCACCAATTGCGCTTTTTTCGC
>CAZCJE010000003.1:104940-117880 GCA_964498805.1 uncultured Thiothrix sp. | reverse complement strand
CATCTGTTCAAGGCTAATTTGCTCGCGTTTAGCATGCATACCATCACGCAAACACATATCGTGCAAAATGACTTTGCGGCCTTTTAAACCGCTGGTATGGGTTTGACTCATACGGCAACCTCCACAGATTTAGCTTGCAGTTGGATTTTTCCGGCCAAGATTTCTTCAGCGAATAGTTCCGCTGTACGGGTTCCGGCAGCCGTCATAATGTCGAGATTACCCGCGTAACGGGGCAGAAAATCACCTAATCCAGCGACTTCCATAAAAATAGAGACTTTGCGTCCATCAAAAGCAGGCCCATTCACCAGCTTGTAACCCGGTACATATTTCTGCACTTGTTTAATCATGCGCAAAACCGATGCCGTGATGCGAGCTTCGTCCGGGGTATCATCTGTTAGGCAATAGATGGTATTGCGCATAATCATGGGTGGTTCGGCAGGATTGATAATAGCCAGCGCCTTACCCGTGCGTGCGCCCCCAACCACTTCAATCGCATGGGAAGTCGTATAGGTAAATTCATCCAAATTAGCTCTCGTACCGGGGCCAACGGAGCGAGAAGAAAGGCTGGCAATAATCTCCGCGTATTCCACACTCTGCACACTCGATACAGCATAGACCATAGGAATGGTGGCTTGCCCGGCGCAAGAAATCATATTGACGTTCATTTCCACGCGCTCGGCATGTTCGCGCAAATTAACGGGCGGCACACACAAAGGGCCAATCGCTGCTGGAGTCAAATCAATCATCATGACACCCAAAGCATTCAATTTACGGCTATTTTCTGCATGAACATAAGCACTGGTGGCATCAAAGGCAATTTGGATATTATCTTCTAACACATGCGGTAGCAGGCCATCCACGCCTGCATGGGTGGTTTTCAAGCCCATTTCGCGTGCTCTTGCCAAACCCACCGAGTCGGGGTCAATGCCGACCATCCATACCGGTTCCAGTACCGGGCTGCGTTGGATTTTATAAATCAAGTCGGTACCGATATTACCCGGCCCAATGATAGCGCAACGAATCTTTTTCACGCTGCCACCTCTCCAGAACCAGAATGAGCCTGCTTTTCAGCCGCTCGTTGTTTCATAGTCTTGCCTGCGACATAGAACTCATCACCCCGATGTTCGGTTATCAGAATTCTGACGGTCTCTGGACTAACGCCCAAGGCCTGACTAACGGCAGTCGTAATCGCTACCGCAGCACTGCTTTTCTGTTCTGCGCTACGCCCTTCCATTAAATGCATTTCAATAATTGGCATCGCTAATTGCTCCTGTCATTATTTATTCAACAAAGCGCATGGATACGCTACCCAGATCCTGAAAACGCGCCACGACGTTATCCCCCGGTTTAACCGCAATCGCCTCGGTAATACCACCACTCATCACAAAGCTGCCTGCGGGTAAGTATTCACCGAGTTCAGCAAGAATATTGACCAGCATGGCAACTGCTTCGGCAGGGTGTCCCATAACGGCTGCCGAAGCGCCAAGCGCGACGATCTCGCCATTTTTTTCCAACACCGCGCCTAAGGTGCGTAAGTCGATGTCGTCCACATAACGGGGGCGGCCTCCACCGACAAAGCGTGCCGAGGAACCGTTGTCAGCAATCACACTAGGCAAATCGAATTTAAAACCAGAAAAGCGTGAATCAATGATTTCTACCGCCGGAAGTACGTAATCGGTCGCGGCTAATACCTGCTGTCGAGTGCAGTTAGGCCCGCGTAAATCCTGCTTCATGACAAAAGCCACTTCACACTCCACTCGTGGATGTACCAAGTCGGTGGTTTTGATAGCCGCATTTTCCGGGCGCGCCATGCGGTCTGTGAGAAAACCAATCGACGGTACGTCGACTCCCATTTGCTTCATTTTGGCTTTGGAAGTCAGGCCCGCTTTCCAGCCGACCAATTTGTGACCTTGTGCAATAAAACGCTTGCGCAACTCGTTTTGTACCGCGTAACCATCCGCAATCGTCATGTGCGGATATTCATCCGTCAGTTTAGGAATGGCATAGGCGCGGGTTTGAGCGCCTTCGACCCGTTCGCACAGGCGTACAATATCTTCCCGAGACAAGCTGATCATCATACGGCGCTCCTACCTGAAAATTTGACGCGACAACTGCCTAAGCCGCCGACCGTGCATACCAATTCATCACCATCTTGCACCGGAATTAACACCGATTGAGAACCAGAAAGAATGACTTCACCCGCTTTGAAAGGAATACCTAACTCACCGAGCGTATTGGCTAGCCAAGCCACTGCATTAGCTGGTGAACCTTGTACCGCCGCCCCAGCACTAGTCCCTATCAGCTCGCCATTTTTTTCCAGCACCATACCCGCAAGGGTAATATCGAGTTTTTTCGGGTCACCTTTGGTACTACCTAGCACAAACACACCACAGGAAGCATTGTCTGCGACGGTATCCTGAATACGGATTTTCCAGTCGGTAATGCGCGAATCGACAATTTCAAAGCAAGGCACAACGTAATCCGTGGCACGAATCACATCCATAGCGGTAATTCCGGGGCCTTTTAAATCCGCTTTTAACACAAAGGCCAGTTCGGCTTCGGCTTTAGGTTGAATCAATTGCCCCAGATCGATCACATCATCTTCCTGATACAGCATATGGGAAGTCAGTTGACCGAAATCGGGCTGAAATACGCCTAGAAAATCCTGTACCGGTTTACTGGTAACACCGATTTTTTTACCAATAATGCTTTCCCCCGCTGCCAGACGGCGTTCTATAAAACGGGACTGAATACGGTAGGCATCTTCTAGGGTGATGTCGGTTTCACGTGCGGTAAAAGGGTTTAAGGTTTTGCGGGCGAGGAATACTTCATACAATTCATCGCCATAACGGGTAATCGTTGCCTGATCCATGCCAGCCTCACAGTTTTATGCAGACATTGCGCATTTCGGTATAGAACTCTAGCGAATGCACGCCACCTTCGCGGCCAATACCGGATTGTTTGGAACCGCCGAAAGGTGTACGTAAATCCCGTAAGAACCAGCTATTGATCCACGTAATACCCACTTCAATACGCGCAGCAACACGATGCGCCCGCGCTAGATCACGGGTCCAAATAGTGGTAGCCAGTCCGTAATCCGTGGCATTTGCCAAGGCAATGACCTCATTTTCTTGATCAAACGCGCGGATATGACAACAAGGGCCAAAGATTTCCTCTTGCACCACAGCAGCCGTTTCCGGTAAACCCGTCCAGATAGTTGGCTGTACCCATGAACCTCCGGCTAACTCGCCCGGCATATCGGGAATACCGCCGCCTGTTATCACCGTAGCGCCTTCTTCGACCGCTTTTGCATAGTAAGAAAGCACTTTGCGCCGATGTTCCTGACTAATCAGCGGGCCATAATTGGCATTCGGGTCATCCGGGCGACCATATTTCACCGCTTCGGCTTTTGCTTTTAGCGCCTGTACGAATCGTTCAAAAATAGGGCGTTCTACATAGACCCGTTCCGTACCTAAACAGACTTGTCCGGTGTTAAGGAAAGCGGAGCGGAATAGGCCATTAACAGCCTCATCAAAATCACAATCGGCAAAGACAATGCCTGCATTTTTACCACCGAGTTCAAAGGAGACATCGCGCATACCATCGGACGCGGCTTTCATAATCGCGGCCCCTGTGGTGGTTTCACCGGTAAAGGTAATCGCATCTACCTGAGGATGGCGGGTTAGGAATTCGCCCGCCGAATGGGGGCCAAATCCATGTACCACGTTATATACGCCTTTGGGGATACCCACGCTATTCATGACTTCACCCAGCAAAGCCGTGGTTAAGGGCGTTTCTTCCGACGGTTTAACCACCACGGTATTACCGCAAGCCAGTGCAGGGCCAACTTTCCACGTCATGAGTAAGAAAGGCGCATTCCAGGGCGAAATGACTGCTACCACCCCTTTAGGCACACGAATAGCGTAATTGAGCGCACCGCGTCCATCCGGAGTGGACATTTGAAAAGATTCATTAGGTACGTTTTTAATAACGTCAGCAAACACCTTAAAATTAGCCGCGCCGCGCGGAATAAATACGTGTTTCATGACATGATCCGGCTGCCCGGTGTCGGCCATTTCTGCTTGAACGAAATCATCAAAGCGGCGGGTAATTTCATTGGCGACCGCATAGAGCAAATCAACACGTGTTTCCGGTGTTAACGCTCCCCATTCACCTTGCAATGCCTGCTTAGCAGCGGCTACGGCGGCATCAATTTCTGCCTTGCCACCTTCGGCAATAGAGGCAATGATTTGATTATTGAGTGGCGATCGTTTTTCAAAGCGCTTGCCATTAGCAGAGGCGGTGAACTCACCGGCAATAAAGTGTTCAATCTGACGCATGGTGTCCCCAAATGCCTGAAAGTGATTCGAATATTCCTGAATGAGGTATTGCGTGAATGCCGTCAATAACTACTCACTGCGGCCAGCTATGGCGTGCCGCAGATCCATTTGGTAGGAATGAAAGCGTCTGATTAGGTCACAACGGTCAGGAAAGTCTCGTGCATCTTGCGATGAGCCACATCCAGCCCACCCCCTTCGCCCAGTCCTTCCCATGTCCATCGAATGGGCGTCTGATCGGGGTAGCTAATGTTGCCGCCCGCAAAGGTTTCAAAGCGGTTGCCAGAAGGATCCCATGCGTAGATGGTGCCACCACGGGTAATACCATGGCGGGTAGGACCAATATCTACTTTGATGTTATGCGTGCCCATAATATCAGCAGCGCGGAATACCCGATCAATCGACTCCATGCAGAAAGATACATGGTGCAGCTTGCCCGGCTCCGGGTGAATCACGAAGGCAATATCATGTGCTTTGTTCGAACAACATAACCACAGCGCACCCGCGATATCGCTATTAGGTAGAGTGACATACTCGGATAGGTGGAATCCCAACACCTTGGTGAATAAATCCAGCACCTTATCGACATCAGGGCCGTATAACAAAGCATGGTCAAGGCGCATCGGTGCGATGCCTTGGTCGAATCTCGGTGAGTAGTGTTTAGGGTCTGTCTCACCTCGGTCGCAACCAACAAAGGTCTTGGTCGCATACAGCTCAATCAGGTGGCCACTCGGTATTTCGAAGCGAACACGCTCGCCAGTCTCCAGCAAATCACCGGCAGCAACACGCTCGGTTTTAGCACCCCAAGCTTGAAGATCCTGCTCAAGCTTATCCAGCGTGGCTTCACTGTCTACCTTGAAGCCAAAGAAATCCATACCGGCTTGGTCGGCCTCGCGCAGGATAATACTATGGTGGTCACGCTCATCCCAACAGCGCAGATACACGCGTCCTGTATCATCGCGGCCCATTTCTTCCAGCCCCATAATGTCGCGATAATGTCGTACACCCGCCTCAAGATCCATGACTCTGATCTGTATATGTCCAGGTCTTAGCACTCCCGATATTGCCATGGGTAACTCCTCCAGCTCTCAATCAATTTCAGGCCAAACAGACCAGCACGCACGGTTTTAATAACGCCAGCAGCAGTCTTTCCTCTTTTCTCTTGCCTTGACGTTAATCGCTGTAGCTAAGCGATTCCAATACCTTTTTTATCACGGCTTGATACATAGAAAGTATTGGGCGACAGTTTCTACAAACCCTATTCTTGAACGTTAGCCACTGCCTAGGCAGCCCTAAATCTACCGGCGAGGCGATCATGCAGCTGGTGGATATGGAGAATCCGCCGCTTCGTCTTATGCTAGGCAAAATGGCCTGGAAAGTGATCGAACCTGTCTATAAGGAACGTTTACAAACCTGGCGCTGGCTAGCTCTTGCTGAGAGCGCGCATGGTTAGAAGCGCCTCATAACATCGACAATGCGCTGAATCATCGATAATATGACTGCTGTGAGCAAATACGGTTATGGCAGGGAGAATGGCGCATGACAACTATATCAAGTGCTGAAATCGTCCAGACTTTCGGCATTGAACTACGCCATTTACGATCCTTTATTGTCGTGGCTGAAGAAGGCAATATTGGCAGAGCCGCTATTCGACTCAACATTTCCCAACCGCCGCTGACTCGGCAAATACATCAGCTAGAAGCGGAATTAGGCGTACAACTCCTGCTGCGTACTCCACACGGTGTAGAACTTACCAGTGCAGGTGAATTATTCATTGAAGAAGCCCGCAATATTTGCTCGCTTGTTAAACAAGCTTCGGAAAGAACTCAGCGCGCGGGCGAAGGCAAACTAGGCAGGCTGGATATTGCCATCTTTGGTTCAGGTATATTGCGGGATATTCCTAAACTACTATTGAATTTTCGTCAGAAGTACCCGGATGTGAAGGTTGTCTTGCACACGATGGAAAAAGGCCAACAAATTGAAGCCTTACGTCAACGGCGCATCAGTGCGGGTTTTAATCGTCTACTGCCCTTGCTACCTGATATTGCCTCAGAACTGATTGCCACTGAAAAATTACTCCTTGCTGTCAATGACAGTCATCCACTTGCCGAACAAGAGGCCATTCCCTTACAGGCCATTGCAGATATTCCCCTGATCTTGTTTCCAACTACAGGCACTAGCCCCAACTTTATGGAAAAGGTGTTAAAGCTTTATCAGGAAAGTGGTTTTACCCCTAAGATTGCTCAAGAAGTCGGTGATGCCATTACTGCTATTGCCTTGGTAGCCAGTGGTTTTGGCGTATCGATTGTCTCCGAAGCAGCCTCTGTCCTTACTCTGCCCCACGTTGTCTACAAGCCGCTTGCTAATCCGCCAGTCGGGGCTGAAGTAGACCTAACCTGTATTTACCGAGCGAATGATCAGTCACCCGTGCTAAATGCCTTTCTTGAAGAATGCAGAAAGTACCGCCGTCAAATGCTGTGTGCCTAATTCGTCACTACCCCTGACATTCCAATCCTGCCAATTGTGGGTATGCCTATCAGACTTGATGAAATGCTTATGCCGTTTAATTGATTTGATCAATTGATCAGATAATTTTGCGCAATCATTTGCTTAAGATATTGAAAAATAATTAATTTATTAGATGGCATGCCACTTGCTATAGAACTTACAGGCAGATTTTTGGAGGAAAAGCTGCCGATGCTTTCAACGTTTGACTAGGTCTGGAGGAGGAGTCTATGCGCAAGTTCGTGATGATGGCGGTAATGGGTGGTTTGTCCACTCTGTCAGCGGGTGTTTATGCTGAAGGTCACTATGTACCGGGTGTTGAAGGGGTTAAAGTCTCTACCGTACCACCTGCTGGTAATTATTATTTAGGCTATTTCGTTGACTACGAGGTAGACAAACTTAAAGCGCCTGGAAGTGACCAGACCATTCCTGGCCGCAATAAAGGCACGGTTACCGCGCTAGCTAACCGTTTTGTGCATATGACTAAACAGAAATTTTTGGGTGCTGATTACGGGGTCGAACTGATCGTGCCCTTGGTTGACAAAGATTTCAAATTTGATGCGGCGGCTTATAACAACAGCAAATCGGGTGTTGCTGATGTCTACGTAGGCCCGCTGGTTTTGGGTTGGCATGGGAACCGTTGGGATGCTGCCGCCGCTGCTGGGGTGTGGCTGGATAATGCTGACAGCAATGAACTGGCATCACCCGGTAACGGCTATCAGTCCACTATGCTCACCGCTGGCGCTACTACTTACCTAAATGCCGATAAAAGTGCTTCCGCGTCTGCTTTGATGCGCTACGAAATGCACGGTAAAAACGATGCAGGCTTTGAACCCGGTGATCAGATATCACTGGAATGGGGGTTGGGGAAAACCGTGCGTCAAGGGTTGGATCTGGGCTTAGTCGGTTATGAGCAATGGCAAGTCACCAAGGATAAAGGCACTGGGGCTAGCAATGACAAATCCAGCAAACATGCCATCGGTGTGGAAGGCTCCTATCTGGTCAAACCCCTCAAAGGTATAGTCAAAGCCGCTTATTACAATGAATACAATGTTGAAGCGGGGACTGGCCCTGCCCCCGCTGGCAATACCTTGCGTCTCACCTTCGTCAAACCCTTCTAGGCAATATTCGCAGTTGAATGTGCATTTAATGAAATGCTAACAAGCAGCCTGCCATTTTTACTAATTGATCAGATCGACCTGAAGTCAATATTCATCAAGATACTGAAATAAAAGATAAAAAAGGCATGGCATGCAAGTTGCTAAAGCATCATTAGGAGAATAGGAGGAGTGATGATGCAAGCGATTTCTGCGCATACCGTCGCTATTACGGATACGGGTGAAAGTTTTTCCTGCAAGGATCACGAAGCACTGCTGGCCGCGATGGTCAAGATCGGACGCAAAGGTATTCCGGTCGGCTGTCTTAATGGCGGTTGCGGTGTTTGCAAAGTACGCATCGTGCAAGGGGCTTTTGAAAACACCGGTCCTATCAGTCGTGCTCATGTGTCTATGGATGAATCTGCCAACAATATAACCCTAGCCTGTCGGGCAGCACCTACCTCCGATGTGGTGTTGGAAATTCTTGGCAAGATGAAAAAATCATTCCTAGCCAACTGTGGCAAACCTAGATCGTAACTAACGCTGCTGACAACAGATTCACAATGAATTGGTATCAATCGATAGCTAGAGAGGAGAGCTTTTATGGGAGTCATGCGTATTGGTCATATCAATGTGCGAGTCATGGATATGGCCGCTGCCCTTAACCATTATGAAAAGGTATTGGGCCTAAAAACGGTTCATACCGATGATGCTGGTAACAAATACCTAAAATGCTGGGATGAATGGGACAAATATTCGCTGATTCTCAGTGAAGCCGATCAACCCGGTCTTAATCATGTCGCTTACAAAGTGGAAACGGAAACCGATCTGGATACTTTCCAAAAACGGATTGAAGATTACGGTATTACTACCGAGATGATGCCCGAAGGCACTATGCCGTTTGTAGGACGTTTACTGCGCTTTAATTTGCCTAGTGGTCATGAAATGCGCCTGTTTGCGAGCAAAGAATGTGTCGGTACCGATGTAGGCTCCACTAACCCTGACCCTTGGCCAGACGATATTCGCGGTGCTGGCGTGCATTGGTTGGATCATTGCCTGTTAATGTGTGAAATGGACCCGGAGAAAGGTATTAATAAAGTCACTGAATCCACGGAATTCATGATGAAAGTGTTGGATTTCAAACTGGCAGAACAAGTCATGGTCGGCCCGGAAAATTCCATTCAGGCAGCCACTTGGTTATTCCGCACCTCCACGCCGCATGATATTGCCTTTGTAGCCGGGCCACGCATGGGCTTGCATCACTTTGCTTTCTTCCTCAATGGCTGGAGCGATATTCTCAAATCAGCGGATGTTATGGCCAAAAATCGAGTTAAAATCGATGTATCTCCCACTCGTCACGGTATTACCCGTGGTGAAACCATTTATTTCTTTGACCCAAGTGGCAATCGCAATGAAACCTTTGCCGGTTTAGGTTATCTCGCTCAACCTGACCGCCCGGTCATTACTTGGACAGAAGATCAATTATGGCGCGGTATTTTCTTCCATTCCGGTGAAGAATCCGGCTCCTTTACCACCGCTTATACCTGATCATTCTAACGGGTATTTATACGTATGAATCCTATCAGTGTGACACAACGACTGATTCATTGGGATGCTGCTGCTACTGCCGTGCGTGCGGCAGTAGTGCAGGCAGAGCGTCTTAATGTGTGCATTAATGTCGCTGTCGTAGACCGTAGCGGTTTGTTAACCGCCTTTTTACGTATGCCGGGCGCGCCTTTACATTCTATAGATATTGCTATTGATAAGGCTTATACCGTGGTGAGCTTTGGTGTTCCAACTCAACAATGGCCTGACGTGTTTAAGGCACATTCTGCTGCGGTGCAGGATGGCATTTTACGCCGGGCGCGCTTTGTGGGTTTTGGTGGTGGTTTACCAATTCTGGTAGACGGTGAATTAATCGGTGCTATTGGTGTTTCCGGGGCAAGTGAAGAACAGGATGGCCTGTGTGCGCAGGCGGGCCTCAATGCCATTAGCACACCATCAACGTAAAGGAGCGGGCAGTATGGATTTGCAACTACAAGGCAAACAGGCGCTAGTAACCGGTTCTACCGCAGGCATTGGTTTTGCTATTGCTCATGAATTAGCCTCTGAAGGTGCAGTGGTAACCATTAATGGGCGCACTGTAGAGCGAGTTGAAGCTGCGCAAGCACGACTTCAGGAAGCTTGTCCGCATGCCATTATTAACGGTATCGCGGCGGATTTGGGTACTGCCGAAGGTATTGCCACTGTTTTACAGACGCTACCAACTGTAGATATTTTGGTAAATAATCTGGGTATTTTTGACCCACAACCGTTTGAAAACATTCCTGATGAAGAGTGGTTACGCTTTTTTGAAGTCAATGTGATGAGCGGAGTACGTCTTGCTCGGCATTATTTACCCCGTATGAAAGCCGCGGACTGGGGCCGGATTGTGTTTATCTCCAGTGAATCAGGCATTTGTCCGCCCGCAGAAATGGTACATTATGGTATGACCAAATCTGCCCAGCTTTCCATTTCGCGTGGTTTAGCGGAAACTTGTGCGGGGACTAATGTCACGGTTAATGCGGTATTACCCGGCCCTACATTGACCGAAGGTGTGGGTGAATTCATGCAAAAATTAGCCAAGGATGCAGGTAAATCTTTGGCAGAAGCTGAAAAAGACTTTTTTGCCTACGGACGTCCTACTTCTATCCTTAAGCGTTTTATTGATCCGCGTGAAATTGCTGCATTAGTGGCTTACGTGTGCAGTCCACGTGCAGCAGCGACTAATGGCGCAGCTTTACGTGCAGAAGGTGGGATTGTGCGTAGTCTAATCTAAAGAGCAAACCTCATCCTCTTGCTCTTTGGCGGCTGATAGGGCGTACAATACGCCCTATTTTTTGCAGGTTTGTTTGCATGCTTCATTCCAGTCGCTTGCAACAAGTAGCAAGCTTGTTGTTACTGATCATGGCATTGAGCAGTTTTCTGCATGTCATGATTCCATCCCTACCTTTGTGGTTCAGTGGGGTTAGCACTTGGTTAGCCTTAGGTCTGCTACTTGTGCATTTACCTTGGAAACCTTTTAAACAGTTTTTTATGCTCACCTTGGCTGGAATCACGTTGTTATGGATAGGTTGGTGGCATGGGGCGAGTTTAAATTGGCATGCTATTGTTTTACAGAATAATGGCCTGATTAGCTTATTGTACGGTGTGGGTTTTTTACGCCTCATTACCTTGGCTACCCAAGATGAAAACCGTGAACTACCGCAAGGCCGACCGGCTTTTTTGCAAACCCTATTGGGGGTACATGTGCTCGGTGCGGTCATCAATATGTCGATTTTGGTACTCATGGCCGAGCGTTTACATCTGCATAATGCACTAAGCAAAAAAGCTGTTATTGTCCTAAATCGGGGTTTTTCCATGGCGGCATTTTGGTCCCCCTTTTTTGCCGCCATGGCAGTAGCATTAACCTATGCACCACAAGCCAGTTTATCCAGTGTCGTTATCACCGGCTTGGTATTAACGGGAGTAGCTATGCTGATTACGTTAGTAGAACTGGGTGGCTATAAATTAGATGAAGTAGAAAACTTCCGTGGTTACCCTGTGCACTTATCCAGTTTAATTGTTCCGTCATTATTAGCTATCGTGGTACTGGTTTTGCATTATGCACTACCCACTATTCCCGTTTTAACCATTATCAGTATAACGGCTATAGTCCTATCCATAGGCTTTGTAATCTATAAACAACCACTCCAGGCTGTTACCATCATTAATACTCATGTTTTCACCAGTGCTCAACGTATGGCGCGCGAACTATCGCTATTTATGGGAGCAGGTGTGTTATCAATTGGTGTACAAGTTTTATTTAGCACGTTGCATGAATGGCATCCGTTAAATAGCTTTGGCGGTTGGCAAGCCAGTCTAGTTTTAGCCATTGCTATTGTGGTTTCTATTACCGGGGTACATCCAGTGGTAAGCATTGCGGTAATTGGTACCTTAGTACAGCCCCTGCATCCTGATCCCACCGTATTGGCGATTGTATGTTTAAGCATTTGGAGTTTGGGCGTGGTAGCGAGCCCTTTTTCTGGGGTCAATACCGTGCTTGGTAGTCAATTTCAGGTGAAAGCAATGGATTTGATTAGCGGCAATATACGTTACGTCATGATTATGTGGTTATGCATTAGTGCCCTGTTTTTTCTGTTATTAGGTAAAGGATAAGGTTATGCGTAAAACATTTGCAGAAGATGCTTTGCTAGGACGTAAGGAGATGGTAATGGCTGCATCACGCGGTATAGGCAAGGCGGTTGCGGAGCAATTGGCTGCTATGGGTGCGGATTTAGTTATTATGGCGCGCAGTCAGGATGAATTGCAGGAGGTTGCCCGTCAGATAGAATCACAGACCGGCCGGTCTGTAACCGTGGAAGTAGTGGATTTACTTGAGCAGGACACTTTACGGCAAGTGATTGAAAACCATCAAGATACTGATATCCTCGTAACCAATTGTGGTGGTCCACCGGTTGCGCCTTTTGCGACTCTACCACTTAAGGCTTGGGATGAGGGTTATCATATGATTGTGCGTTCGGTGGTGATTGCCTGTCAGATTTTGGTACCAAATATGGCTGCGCGTGGTTGGGGACGTGTGGTAATGCTGACGTCTAGTACTGTCCTCAATCCCCTGTTCAATTTTGCTATTTCCAATGCACTACGTAAGTCTTTGTTAGGGGTTGCGCAAAGTATTGCCCAAGAATATGCCTCTCAAGGGGTATCTGCTAACTTGGTGTGTCAAGGCTTAACTAAGACCAAACGTTTGCAGTCACTGATTCAAACGGCTATGACTAATAGCGGTGATGATGAAGTAACGGTTTTAAAACGTATGGTGGCACCCCTTGCTACCCGTCGTTTGGCTGAACCACAAGAGATTGCAGCTTTAGTGGCTTTTTTATGTTCTGAGCAAGCTAGCTTTATTCAAGGGCAAGCATTGTTAATCGATGGAGGTCAAGCCTTAAGTCATTGAATAGTAGG
>CAZCJE010000003.1:75127-104840 GCA_964498805.1 uncultured Thiothrix sp. | reverse complement strand
CCACTAAGATCCAAAGGCGCGTAATACAAACTGATACGCTCAGTCGAACCACCTGCACTAGGGTAATAATCCATAATGTGTTCTAAGGATTCGATAACGCAGCCCGCCTCCTCTATTGCCTCGCGGCGTGCTACTTGTTCGGTACTCTCCCCAGCTTCCACAATTCCGGCGACTATTTCTAGCATCCACGCTTCTTGTGGATTGCGGATAGCCGCCCCCGGACGAAATTGCTCAATTAATAAAACGTTATTAGTAGCCGGGTCATGCATTAACACTGCTACCGCGTTACCGCGCTCGAAAATTTCCCGCCGTACGTTTTTTGTCCAGCCTCCACGAAATAATTCATGCTGGAATTGATAAACATCGATCCGAAAGAAACCTTGATACGGGGTTTGCTGATCAATAATCTTGAATTTCATGGCTAATTATCATGCGGATAGTAGAAAGGTTCATCATACCATCCGCCGATCAATTCATTATAGAAGTGGGTATAACGAGACCTCCCCTAACAAAAAATTCCCCCTTGCTACGTGTCCAAATAGCAAGGGGGCAAAAGGGGGTGGAAGGTCATGTGAGAGTCGTGTAGTTCCAATCCCTACGAGCAAAAAACATTTAGCCTTTAGCCTTGTTCAGTGCGAGGAAACGGGTTTTACCGTCCTGAATCACTAACATAGCCAATGGTCTATCACTCGGCGCTGCTTTAACAGCGGCCTTGAGATCGTCGGCAGAACGAATATTGGTATTGTTCACCGACAAAATAATATCACCCGGTTTTAAGCCAGCTTGTTTAGCCGGACTGTCTGCCATGACTTCGCGTACAATCACACCTTGGTCGCCTTTGAGATCATTGGACTGACGTTCAGCTTCTGACAAACTTTCGACCGCAATACCTAACATGCCGCCTTCGGTTTTAGTTTCCGCCAGTTTGCTAGGCTTACCAGCCTCTTCTTCCGCTAATTGCTGTACCGTAACATCCAGTACTTTTTCCTTGCCAGCACGCAACACTGTGGCTTGTACCGTTTGGCCAATAGGGGTATTACCTACTAACAAAGGCAAGTCGGAAACCGATTTCACCGCTGAACCGGCAAACTGAATAATGATATCACCGGCCTGAATGCCTGCTTTGTCAGCCGGACTACCCGGTTGTACGCTAGCAACCAGCGCACCATTAGGCTGATTTAAATTAAACGAGCTAGCCAGTTTCTGATCCATACCCTGAATTTCAACACCCAGCCATCCGCGGCTAACCTGACCTTTGCTTTTCAGCTGTTCAACCACATTTCTGACCACATTGATGGGAATGGCAAAGGAGATTCCCATATAGCCTCCACTGCGACTATATATCTGGGAATTCACCCCAACAACCCGTCCACCTAAGTCAAATAAGGGCCCGCCCGAGTTACCCGGATTAACCGCGACGTCCGTCTGAATAAATGGCACATAAGTTCCATCCGGCAGACTACGTGATAAAGCACTAACAATGCCTTGTGTGGCGGTGTGATCCAATCCAAACGGTGCCCCAATAGCCACTACCCACTGCCCCACTTCCAGCTTGTCAGAATCCCCTAACTGCACGACTGGTAAGTTATCGGCTTTGACCTTTAACAGGGCAATGTCACTGAGTTTGTCAACGCCCACAATCTCTGCTGGTACTTCGCGTTTATCATTCAAGGTAACGGTAACAACCTTGGCATCTTCAACCACATGAGAGTTGGTGACGATCAAACCTTCAGGTGAAACAATGAAACCAGAACCCATTGCTTGTGTATCCAGTTCATCATCCGGCTGACCATTGTCAGGCAAACCACGGAAAAACCGCTTGAACTCGGGAGGCAAACCTTCTAGGCCCATCATACGATCAGGCATTTTACCCTCTACACTAATATTAACGACCGCCGGGCTATTTTGTTTAATCAATGTAGATAATTCAGGCAATGTACCCGCGCCTACCGCAGGGGCAGGTGCTACCGGTGTGGACGGTGCAACTGCTGGTGGCAAAACGGGGGCAGTCGGAGTTCCGTTTGCTGCTGATGGTTTAGCATCCTCAGCCATTGCTGGCGTTAGCACATGCATTACCAGTGCTGTGGATCCCATCAACAAGCCTGCCAAAGCCGTTTTTTTTAGGTGCATGATATTGGTTGCCTCTTTTAGTCAGGTTTTAGTTCATGAGACGTATAATGCCTAACCCAACGTTACCGGCGTTTTGCCAACAGATTACAGAATCTTCATGTTGAGGTATAAAATTTTGCCAAAAATACCCGACAATTTAGTGATTATCTTATCGGGTATACCTTTAGAGGGCGCTTTAAGCAAAGGTATCGGCAAATAAATTATTGGCCCAATCAAACATACGACCGTAATTTTTAGTACTAGGCGCAGCTGCCCCACCATTAGAAGCCGTTACCACCTGCATAGTGCCGGAAGCTTGATCATAAGCAAACACTGCTGATAACCACGAAGCAGTCGTTGCAGTAATAGGGCTATAGCAAGCTGAATTGGTCATAGGAAGCCCATAAGGTTGACCGCCCGCTAATAAGCGCAAAATAGCATCAGCACACACCTTAGCTTCTGCATTGGCGATGTGGCCTGCCTTCGGTTGAGCAGTTGCTTGTGAATCACCAATGATATGAATATTGGGTGAAACCGTGGATTCATAACTCAGGGGATTTACGCCTGCCCATTTACTTCCCACATTTACCAACCCTGCGGTATGTAAAATATCTCCGGCACTTTGCGCTGGAATAACATTCAGTACATCAGCCTTATAAGTACCGGCACTGGTATAGGCAATCTTTTGATCCGAATCGACACTTTGCAAAGTAGCATTCGGTACATATTGCAGCATATCCCCATAAGTATTGGTAAAAGCGGCCTCAAAAATCGCTTTTTCTGCCACAATCGCAGCATTGGCATCCAGTACAATGACTTTAGAACCCGGTTTGTTACGTTTCAGGTAATCAGCGACGACACAAGCACGTTCATATGGCCCGGGCGGACAGCGGTAAGGAGCCGCTGGAATCGTCATCACAAACGTCCCACCGGCAGGCATCGCTGCTAATTGTTGTTGCAATAACTGAGTTTGTACGCCTGCCTTCCATGCATGCGGTACTTTAGTGCTATCCAACCCTGGCACATCCAGAAACTTCACGCCTGGTGCAATAATCAGGCGGTCATAGGCTAATGTCGTACCATTACGCAATTGCACCGTTTGATTGGGCGCATTAATGCTATCCACCCAATCATTCACAACTTTGACACCGTACTTTTGCGTCAATGTGGTGTAGTTGAAGGTGATCTGACTGAGGTTTAGCTGATTATTCAATACCAGATTACTCATAATACAGGAGTAATAACTAGCATTCGGCTCAACTAAAGTAACATCAACCGCTGTAGACCAATGCCGTAAATATTTGGCAGCAGTAGCACCGGCAAAACCGCCCCCTACCACCACGATTTGTGGGCGAGTACTGGCTGCTTTGATAATGGCAGGAAAACTACCCGCAGCGGTAACAACCCCTACCCCTTGCAAAAACTGACGACGTGTTAAAGTGGCTTTCATAATGATTACTTCCTTGGTAGAGCAGCAATGTAAGTAGCAATGGCTCGAATTTGGGCTTCGCTGTAACCCATAGCCTGACGATGCATAATGTCATCGGTATTGGTGCTGTATTTCATTTCCAGCATGTCCTCCACCAATTCTGAAGCACTTTCACCTGCCAAACCTTCGATTCCACTTGATGACCGACCGTCCGTACCGTGGCACTGGAAACATTGAGCGGCTAATACGCGTGCCCCATCGGGCGCATTGATATTCCCGACAGTTGCATTTGCTGAATTGCTCACTACACTATTGACGGTTGTACTACTAGCACTATCGCCATCACCGCCGCCGCCACCGCAGGCACTTAACAGAATGCCTAACGCTATTGGCAAAACGGGGCGCATAATCCAAAAGTTATTCATTTGATTCTCCTTTTCCCAAAGGCTTATCTATTTTCAGGTAAGCATCCATCCTCCCGTGGTCGCAACACGGGGGGATTTTTGCTCAAAATTCATAACTGAGTTTCATCGTTAATGATTTATCAGTGGTAGCGTCATAATTTTTGGCGCGGGCCAGTTCAATCCCTCCACTAATATTTTTATAAAGGGGTTGAGCATACGTAATACCATAATTATTTTTTGGCAAACCGATCTCTTCGGCATTGCTAGTTTTATTGGCGGATAAAGCTAATACCCGCTCCTTTTTCAGATCAAGATCAGCTTCAATATGGGTAGCCGAGGGTTTAGCAGCAGACGTAATCGTCTCTTCTAAATCGCCTGCCTGAAAGGATTTCACTGCCGTTAAATGTTCAGCTTTTAAGGCAACACCGCCTAGAGAAGTGGATGCATAAAGTGCCATAGCCGGTACTTTTTTAGTAACACTATTGTGGTCAACAAAGGCCTTGGATTCAGCCAAATTAGATAAGTAATCTACCCCTGCATTTACCTTCTCACTTTCATAACCAACACTAAAACCATATCCACTTTTGTGTTTACCTGTACCATCAATTTTAGGTGCTGTACCACTAAAAACATAGCCAGTTGTATTAAAATTACCTTGTTTACTGGTAACTTCTAGTACTTTATCCTGACGAGTTTCACCTAAATCTAAAGTTAGAGGATCAGATACCATATTAGTATCAAAGGAACCGAATTTAAGATATTTTTTTCCAGCAGTGATATCCAGCTTGTTTTCTGGTCTGACATGCCAGATCGCATTAGCCTCATCAACTTCTAAGGGTGTACCAACCGCTTTTAAATCTTCTTCGTAGAGCCATTTAACACGCGCCTCTACTTTATCATTAGGCTTAATGGCTGCGCCAAATTCTGCTTTAGAAATAGCAGTACCGTATTCATTACCCTCTGTGCCACGATTAGCACCGTATTCAAGTTCTGCTGCTCCTGCCACCTCTAATTGATCACTCACTTCTACTGCCCAAGCACTATTAGCAGCTGAAGTCAAAAACAACATATTGGCAGCAATGAAATACAATTTCATATTCATAGAAAATCTCGCTAATAACCCTATACAAAAAAGCCGGACAAAACTAAGGAGTCGAACATTAAGCCCGGCACTTAAAAACATTTAATTCAAAAACTTAAAAATGTTAGTCTGAGTTTTCTCGCTGTAACTTCAAAGCCAAGAATTTGCCATTGACTAATAACCTAGCTTTAATTTCTAAATAATCACCCACTTGTAAATTATTAAAACTCATATGACTGATATTATTCTTACTATCATCTTCCCAAATCGTTGAGGTATCAGTTATCACTATTTTATTAGCCATCTGAATAGTATGAGTTTGTGTATCCAAAGCGGTAATATTACCTTCTATTTCCTGAATACTCTTGTCGTTAGCCACTTTCAAGGAAATTTCATCCGCTATTAGCACACCATTAGCATCTATTTTTCCGTCCACTTCAATATGTGCATTGAGATTAAGAGCATTCAAATTGCCATCTTCAAATTTAGTAGCATTCGTCAATTTAATAGGCTGACCGTTAACACTAAAATCAGTAGCGGATACAAAACGGGTAATAACACCTTCCAATTCCACTTCCAGACCAGATTCCAATTGCAGATATTCAGTTTTTAACTCAACTTCGCTGGCCTTTAACTGATTGCCACTCAAACCTTGCAAAGTTTTCACTTCTACATATTGTCCATTTTGCAGATTCAATTGCTGAAAGCCATCTAAAGCAGCCAATGAATAATCAACTAGCAAATTACCCATAGTAAAGGTTTTATTGTTAGCATCCAGATTTTGTATCAAACCTTTAACCTCTAATGGTGTTAAACCCGTATAGAAGCTATCCAATAATGTAATACTAGAAGCAATCAAGCCATGCTCAGCATTACGCACTCCGGACACTTCCATTACATTACCAACAGCCAAATCCACTAGCTGGTTAAAACCATGAAATACGGTGAGTGAATTTACCTGAATAGTCTGTCCCATGATACCAATGGTTATATTATCGGTAGATACTGCCGTGACAATGCCCTGTAAATCACTATTAAAATTGACTTCAGTCGCATTGCCGGTAATACCATCAGCATTGACAGTACCTTTAACCGTCACATATTCACCAATCCGATATTCTTGCTGACCACTAACCCATTGCCCATTACGAGTAAAAGTGGCCTGATCAACATTGTATTCAACGCCATTGACAAATACGCTACCAAAGGCAGTAATAGGCCCGGCAGAAATGCCAGTACCACCAATACCTCCTTCAGCTAATTGGAAATTATTACTGGCATTACACGCTACTAATAGCCACACAAGGCTCAACAGAGTCAGTAGCTGCCTAATCTTCATCATGCGATTCCTTGTGTTGTGGGCCATCCAGGGTTTCTTCAAAATAATAAATACCGACTCCGGCCCGCTTACGGCCTGTACCTGTTACGGCCGGATTATGATCGCGATCCTGTTTAACCAACCATTCATTCAGGTGTATTAACAGGGCCATACCTTCTTGATTGACCATATTTTTAAACCCAGGTAACGCTTCTTCAGGCAAATTGTCATAACTCACTTTACGCTGAAAATAGGCTTCGGTGTGCTCTTTACTGAGCAAGTTATGGTCAATTGTCGCAATCAAAGCAGCTACATCCTGACCAAGAATAGCCAGTTTTTCGCCTTCATCTTGGTGGGGAATATAACCATCGGTGAGTAAATGCACATATTCCTGTTCATCAACCCGAATTACCCCCACCCGTTCCATTTCCTGCAACATAGCGCGATAAGGCATATCACCGCTGTAACGGTTTACCAACGCAACAAAACTGCCGGTTTCTCCTTGTACCGGTAATGTAGCCGCTTTGCCTTGCGCATCAGTGAATTCGCTATCCTGCAACCAGCCGGTCATAACGCGTACCCCACGGTTATAATGGCTTGTCGCCTTATAACCAGCAGGTTCCTGCCTTAGTGAGGCCACTTCTTTACGGGTTAAGCCAGTGACAATGGCAATACGCGAAGTCGTAGGCCGTTCCCCCGCTTGCTGCAGGGACTCTTCCGCCACATCAACATAGACCTGCCGGGCTAACTGATTAAATTCACCAAACGCCATGCCTTTGCGATGTAACAAACGGATGAGCGGTTTGAGAATGGTACGGATGGTGCGATTCAAGTTACTAGACATATTTGGGAATTTATTCCCAAATTAAGAAATTGTCAAAAGCTAATCACATTGAGATAAGGGTTAACTGGTTGTTTTAGGCATTTGTCGTATAGATAAAAAAAACCCCAGCTCGTTAAGCTAGGGAAATGCGAGGTTTTGTGACTGAGGTGAAAACGACGTAAAACAAGGGCGCTCAGATCGAGTATGAAAAAATAGTGTATCTAGGGATAAAAAGCATATAAATCAAAAGCAGCCATAAATAACGACATTTTTATTACTAAAAATTGTAGTTAAACTTGCAGAATTACTCATGAGACATTCCACTTATCTTCTTACTATTTGAGCAAAAAACAATAGGCAAATCAGCAAAAATCACCCTTATTTTTTAAATTCACGCTTAGCAATAATTCAGTTTAATCGATTGCAAAATAAGCTATTCATGCAATTTTGCAAGCCTACTAGCGAAATACACGCTAACCCATAGTCCCGTTCCACTAGGCGCTGAAGTAAATGTCACCGTTGCCTGATGTAATTCGGCAATACGTTGCACAATCGATAGCCCCAGTCCACTACCGCTCGCTGTTGTACCTAAAGGTCGATAAAAGCGTTGAGAAATTTTGCTTAGCTCTTCGGTGGGCAAACCGGGGCCATTATCACAGACCTTTACATAAGCCTGTTGATTTTCATAACCTATCGCTACCTGCACTAAGGTACCTTTTGGGGTGTAACGCACGGCATTATCCAAAATATTACGCACCATGACTTGCAATAATGTTGGTAAGCCATCGATAGCCACATCCTCGCCTTCGATTAATTCCAGTTCCGCTCCTGTAGCTAAAGCCTGTGGCACCATTTCCGCCATCACTTCCGCCGTTAACAGCCGCAATGCACAGGGTTGCCATTTAGTCGTAGCGGTTTCTAGCCTTGCCAAGGTTAATAACTGATTGATTAGATGGGTAGCACGACTACAACCACGTAGAGCATTACTAAGTGCGCGTTGGCGGTCATTAGCATCGGCTGCCCCTTGCGCGACTTGCACTTGTGCTTGAATGGCAGCAACAGGGGTTCTTAATTCATGGGCTGCATCAGCGGTAAAACGGCGCTCATTTTCAATTAACTTATCAATACGGCTAAATAGACGATTCAGGCGTTCGATTAAAGGGACCACTTCACGAGGGACATCAACAGTAAGGGGCGCAAGATTATCTGGCTGACGCGCTGCTACCGCCTGAGTCAACTTAACTAAGGGGCGCAAACTACTAGCTACTACCCACCATAAGGCTAAGCCCAATAACGGCAAAGCAATCCACAATGGCATCAATAAATGGCTGGTGATTTCGCGCGCTAATTTTTCACGTACATCGGTTTGCTCAGCGACATGTATCAGTAATTCGCCTTCCGCATCCCAATGACTAAATACACGCCAATTTACTCCCTGAATCAGCGCATCACTGAATCCCTCGTTACGGGTACCTAACGGTGTGGAAGGAGCATTATCCGAATGCAGTTTCAGTTCATCACCGTCTTCCCACACTTGAAAGGCCACCATGCGCGAATATTTATGCAACATGGGGGTATGTTCCGTATCGACCTCATCCAATTCATGGATAGATTGAGCGACCAACAAGGTTGAAGCTTGGGCTAAATGCGCATCCAATACTTCATTCAGTTCATGGCGAGCATCGTAATAGGTGAAAATGACAGCGGCTACCCACACCGAGGCCACCGCTCCCAGTACCAGTAACAATAAACGTTGGCGTAAAGACATGACTATAAACCATCCGTTTTAGGACGTGGAATCAGATAACCCACGCCACGGATGGTTTCAATCAGACCAGGGTAAAGTTTACGACGCAAATGGTGGATATGAACTTCCACTGTATTGCTTTCCACCTCTTGTCCCCAAGCATATAACTTATCTTCCAATTGTGAACGCGACATGACCCGCCCCACATTCAGCATCAACGCCTGCAATACCGTAAATTCACGCGAAGCCAACTCCACGAGTTGGCCTTGATAAGTCACACTGTGTGCAGCGGGGTCTAGTTGTACCTCACCGACTTGTAATACAGGATTAGGCTGACCGTTAGAACGACGGATCAAAGCTCGCAAGCGTGCAGCCAACTCTCCCAAATCAAAGGGCTTGACTAGATAATCATCGGCCCCTTGATCCAGCCCTTGAATACGCTCTTCTACTGTATCGCGGGCTGTGAGGATGAGAACCGGCAAAGCGGATTTGCGTTGACGCAAGCGACTTAGCACTTCCAAACCAGACAAGCGTGGCAAACCTAAATCCAGTACCATGGCAACATACGCTTCGGTTGACAAAGCATGATCGGCTTTTAGGCCATCATTTACCCAATCGACTGCATACCCAGCTTGCTTTAAACCAGCCTGAATAGCATCGCCCAACAGTGGGTCATCTTCAACAACCAGTAAACGCATGTCAGCTACTCCTTAACGCAGATACCACACTAGAAAAGCCACTATAGCCAAAATCATGCTAAGACCTAAACAGGCATAACTACGACCAATACCTTGCGCAGGTTCACCTGTCTTATAGCCAATGACCATAGCACGAGCCAGATTTTCCTTGTGCAAAACACTGCTAACCATAACTCCGGCAATATGCACGAATACCAGTGATAACATGCCATTAGCGGCAATTTCATGTAACTCCTCAAAAGCCTCTTCGCCACCGACTTCCCAATATAACAATACCCCGCTAATTCCAATCATTAAACCCAACGCCAGTAATAGGAAGATAGCCAAAGCACCTGCGGGATTATGCCCCATATAATGCTGCGGGTTTTTAGCCAATAATGAACGCATATACGCTGTTAGCGTAGAAGGGGAATAGAGAAAAGAGCTAAAGCGAGCGTAAGTAGTACCTACAAAACCCCATATCAGGCGAAATACAATCATACCTAGAAACAGATAGCCTAAGGCAACATGCAAATCACGGTAACGCTCTGTTTCAGAAGTCAGATAAGCACCCGCGAAGGATGCCACCAAAGTCCAGTGAAAGACGCGGGTTGGAATATCCCAAACCAAGATACGTTGCAACATAATGCGCTTCTCCTATTTGGGCAAGGTAACGTTATCTTCGCTAAAATCACCTTTATCCGCACTCGTATGGCAAGCTGCGCAATTAGATGCATTTTTCACTTTTTTCCAAGTGATATCCGATACTTCGTCATGCTGATTCTTAAACCAACGGGTTTCAGTAATACGCAATACCGGCTTTTGGGTAGTAGCAGACAAACTCTCCGGCGCGGCATTCTCTTGCAAGAAGGTAAGGATTTCGGTCATGGTTTTATCATCCAGACTTGCATCCGTACCAAAGTGCTTATCAAGATTTTTCATCAACTCAACCCAAGATGATTTCGGCAGTAACCCAGGCGGATAAGCGACATGGCAAGAACTACATTCGGTTTTCCAGGCAGGATTAGCAGCCGTCATCAGACGCCCTTCCATTTCACCATCCTCACCGCCTTCCTCTCTTTCCGCTCGCTCCCCTTCTTCGCCACCACGTTTATGACGTTCACTATAACCACCGTGTTCACGCCCTTCATCTTCATCATCGTCACCAAACGCTTGTAGGGCACTCAAGCTGCTAACGACGAGGAACGTTCCTAAAATCAAAGTGAAAATCCGCTTTTTTGAGTAAAAACTTAACATAACATAATCCTTATGCCTTAATAGCCATTAAGAAGCTCATCACATCGCCTTTTTCTAACGGTGTGCAAGCACGATCCACTACATCGTTGCAGTTACGCTTAAACCATTTTTCAACTTTAGCGGAATCGGTAAAACGTTCAGCATTGACCGCTGGAGCCATCGGCTCAATAGACTTACCCGTTTTGGCGTGTTTACCGGGATCAGCTGGATTACTGGTATGACAAGTCGCACAACTCCAGTCATTACCATGCGTATTTTTGAAAAACTGCTCGCCACGCGCCTTATCAAAGCCTTGGAAATTGGCATCCGCTTCCTTAGCCTGTTTGGCATACCCATCAAGGATTTCCTGTGGGGTTTCAGCCTTGACAGGCGCAATTGCCAACACGCTACACAACGCTAGTAAACTCGTGATGGATGTTTTATTGAACATACAAAATCTCCTAAACCTAAGGTATTGGTTCAAGAGTTTGCCCTACCAATCTTAAAAACTGCTTAAATAATCCCGCACAAATTGCCTTGTTATTATCAATAACCTGTTCATATAGAAGAGTCGAACATAAGCTTCTGATAATTATTTATTTCCCTACTCTATTTCCATAAGCGCAACCGCGCATACATTGACATCTTCCCCACCCTAAAGAGCGGGGATTCCTACGGCTAGAGGGCGATGCCCCGCCGCGAGATTGTTTTGGATTGCAGTAATATCCACCCGCCAGACATACACTTATTAATAGGCACATTACCCGCATAATGATTAATGTGCCTATATTTAGAAATTATGGCATTGAGCCGTAGGAGTACGACAACGGTTGAATGCTCTTAACTACCGTATAACTGGATACTCCAGAAGATCAGGAAACCACTAAAAAATACTAAGGTAGAAATAGGTTTTTCTTCTACTTCATGTGCTTCAACCAATAGTTCATCCGTGACTAAATACAGCAAAGCCGCCGCACTAAACGCTAATGCCGCCGCAATCACCGCATGGGACGCACCTGCTAATAACCAGCTACCCAATAAAGCACTAAGTAAGACTGTCACCCCTAAAGCGGCAGAAACCCCGACAATACGCCAACCTTTCATGCTTTCTGAAGTCAAAGCCAAGCCTAAAAATAGCAATTCCACCGACAAACCCAAGGCCAGAATAGGCCCAGTCTCGCCACCCGCTGCAAACCCCGCGCCTATAATGAAACCATCCACAATAATATCAATGAAGGTAGCCAACAGTAGCCCTGTATCCAACTTATCGCTTTCCGCTTGATGTGCCGACGCTTCTTCCATATGTTCTGTCCACAAGCGCATGAGATACATACCCAAACTGCCTAAAGCAAATGCGCCAATTAACACGATGCCCGGTGCATGTTCACGATCAATTTCAGGTAATAATTCCACAGCTAGTGCGGCCAAAACCACCCCGGCAGCAAAATGCTGGATTAGACTACGCATGTGGCGGTCTGGATGCCAAAACATAGCTAAAATACCCCCACCCAAGGCCACCAACGCAGGGATTAACATGAATAGAAAATTGGTTAGATTCATTTAAGCTCTCTTAAGTCTCAACTAAGGAAATCGCTTTACTATGGACAAAGCCCCTTTCTCACAGGGACATTAATGGTTAAAGGGTATCTCTCACCTACAATCTGCAAAGGTTCCTCTACATGACATTTATTCATAAATTGCCAGCTCACTTGACCATGGAAGGTTTAAACATGCTGCGAACTAAAGAATTGTTTTTTCTCGGTTTACTGTTGTTTGTCACTATTCTTAATGTCATTGATCTGTTTCAGGATTATCAGGAAGCGGATCATAGTTTGATCCACCTTGGCCTAGAAGGCATGATTGTCGTCACTTCAGTCGTTGGTATTGGTTATTTACTCCAGGAAATTCGCCAACGCGCTCAAGAAGCTGAGATATTACGCAATCAACTCAATTCAGCACGCGATGATTTGCACAAACTGAATAATAAGTTGCGTGATGCTAGTCGTCAGTATGCTGCTGTCATCCAGGAACAAATGACTGCTTGGGACTTTACCCCTAGCGAGAAGGAAGTTGCCTTGCTTTTACTCAAAGGACTTAGCTTTGAGGAAATTGCCAATATTCGCGACACCAAAGAAAAAACCGTGCGGCAGCAAGCCACGGCCGTTTACCGCAAGGCTGGACTTAACGGACGACACGAATTTGCCGCCTGGTTCTTTGAGGATTTTTTAGGATAATTAAGCAGCGAGGATTAATAGTTGAGTGTCAAAGCGAGCGCTTGCCCGTAATCATGGTACGGATTAGGGATATACCCAACTTGCGCTCCATGACCACCACTGCGGTTATGTGAATCACTACCGCAATCATAGCAATATTGGCAAGTACTTCATGCGTTTCTTCTACCCACTCTACTCCCCAAAACATGTCCCAGCGTTGCATCCAACCTGTCAGAACAATTAGGCTTAAGAGAGTTAGCAGAAAGAAGATCATTAACGCCCCCACCGGATTATGCCCTTCATGAGGGTCTACCTTACCGGCTTTCATATCCGCTAGATGCTGCCGCAGGCGCGTTGGAGTAGGAAAAAAACTGCTGAAACGGGCATTGTGGCTACCGATAAAACCCCACAGAATACGCCCGATCAATAAAAAGCCAATGGCGTAACCCACCCAATTATGCGGCGGGTCGCCACCTTCCAATACCCAAAAATCCAGTAAGAACAGGGTCGCAACCGACCAGTGAAATAGGCGTACATACTTGTCCCAAATCACAATTTGTTGAGTATTGGTGGTCATGGTTTAGTCATCCACTTCTTTTTTAACAATTTCACCGGTAGCCGTATTGAAATAGACTTCAATTTTTACCAGCTCGGTTTCGATGGTTTTAGTAGTAGTGGTAGTTGTTTCTTTAGTAGCAGGGTCTGTTGACGCTTGCGTTTCAGTTTTGGTAGCTACGGATTTTGGTGCACGACCATAGATTTCATAGCAATCGCCGTCAGCTTTGAAACGGTCAATGATGTAGCCATAGTCATTGACAATTTTCTTTTGCATATCCAGTTCAGATAGCCATTGTTCCTTAGGATTTTTGGGGCAATCTGCCGCTGCAAAAGCAGCTTGAGTACTCATAGCAGCAACCAACACAGCAGCAAAAACGCTAGTTTGTTTCAACATTATTGATTTCTCCATTATTTGAAAGCAGCCAGATTTAGGCGTGACTTGTAAATAGCTTAATGTTGAAACGTACCTTACGGCTATTGGGCATACATCGCAAAAAACCCTTTTTAGGCATTTAAATTTTTAGTATTTTTGCAAATAAATATCGAAACAATAAATTTTAAATATTTTTAATTAAGATGGATAGTCACCATTCACGTAATACCATTTACCGGCTTCACGCACAAAGCGGCTGGTTTCGTGCAATTGTTGCGCTATCCCCGCTTCCTGATAATGGGCAATGAACTCCACTATACCGTTTGCATCCTGTTCACTACCCTGTTCAGTACGCACAACCGTCAAGCCTTGCCAATCAGTAGGCGTTAATTGCAGCAGGCTTTTTTTATTAGGCCGAGTGGTAGGATGCCAACTGCGGTGTAGGTAAGCACCATTGCGTAAGACATATGCCGTATAACGTGAACGCATCAGGCTTTCTGCCGTCGGGGCGGCCTTACCATCGTGATAAAGCCGACAACACTGGTTATAGCTCTTACCAGAACCGCAGGGACATTCCATACTTAAAACCTTTAGTACAAGAGAGAGAACACTTTATTGCGGTATTTTTTTACCAATGGATTAGCGCTGCCAATCATGTCAAAGGTTTCAAACAAACCTTTCTTGCCTGCGCCATCTTGGAACTGGTTATCTTTTTTATGTACGGTGAAATACAACTCCAAACCCGCCTCAATATCGCCAGCAGCAATGCGCAGTTTGGCCAGCTCCAGCATGGTCGCTAAATCATCCGGATTTTGTGCCAATTTCTGTTCGAGTACTTGAGTATCAGCCGCACCGGCTTGTGCCTTAAGCTTGGCCATTTTGATTTCTGCCTGCAATTGCTTGAGCGTGTCCGGCGATAACACCTCTGGCGGGATGTTTTGCAGCAATTTTTCAGCATCTTCTGGGCGATTTTGATCCAAATACATACTAGCCAAATCCACCGCTGCCTCATGGAAATCCGGCTCGTGCTGAATAACTTGTTGCATTAGATTCAAGGCAGCATCAATTTCTCCAGCATCATACAAAGATAAAGCCTGTTGGCGATAAGGCTCGGTACGACGCATACGGTGACGGTTGATAAACTTACGAACCTCTGCTTCAGGCAAAGCTCCCATGAACTCATCAACGACCTGACCACCCTTGAATATTTTCACTGTCGGCAAACTGCGCACCCCAAATTTGGCTGCCAGTTGCTGCTGTTGATCCGTATTTACTTTTACCAGAATAAAGGCACCCTGATACTCATTGACCAATTTAGCCAACATAGGCATCAAGGTTTTGCATGGCTGACACCAGTCGGCCCAAAAATCTACCAGCACCGGAACCTGATAAGAGGTTTCCAATACCAGTTGCTGGAAATTCTGCGCATTTGCTTCAAATATGTATGGGGAGTCAGCCATTGCTGTGTCCTCTTCCTGAAAAATGGATTGGCGACTAACAATAAGGGCTAATGCAGAAAATGCAAGCGCTAAAGTCAATCGTCCGTGGAGTTTGCGTGTCGACAAGCAATTGACTACATTACCGGGCGGCACCAGCTACTTTGGTTTAACCCTGTTTACGGAGTGAATAATAACTATGGCGCTACAACATCGAAGCTTCGCCATTTTAGGGCTTGGCACTTTTGGCAGCACAGTCGCCACTGAACTGGTACGGTTTGGTAATCATGTCCTAGGCATAGACCGAGATGAAAAACGGGTTAACCTACTGGCGAATACCTTGTCAGAAGCCCTGATTGCTGATGCTCGCGATGAAGCTGCTATGCGTGAGGCCGGGATTGGCCACTACGATGTGGTGCTGATTGCCATGGGTGAAGACCTTGAAGCTAGTATCTTGTGCATTATGAATGCACGTTTATTAGGGGCTAAAACTATTTGGGTTAAAGCCATCAGCCGTACTCATCATCGCATTTTGGCGCGTATGGGTGCTGATCGCATTGTGCATCCTGAAGAAGAATACGGCCAGCATATTGCGCAAATGCTGCATAACCCGGTCGTACACGATTACGTCAAGCTTGGTAATGGCTTTCACGTTTTCAATATCGTGATTTCCCACCGTGGTGAAGGCAAAACCATTCAATCTTTGCAGTTAGAGCAATTTGATCTGCGCTGGTTAGGCCTGATGCGTGGTAATACCTTTATTAACCCGGATAATACTGATCAGCCTTTGCAACAAGACGACCGCTTATTGTTATTGGGAAAACGGGCTGATTTACGCAAATTTAGTGACAGTCTGGCCTAAACGGAGTAACCCATGTTTATCTGGCTGTACCGGCTGGCTTACCAGCGCACTGTCAAATTACCGCCCCCGGCTTTGTTAGCTTTGACTTATGCGCTGCTGATATTGCTGGGAACCGTATTACTGGAATTGCCATGGTCTACGCATCAAGGCATTGCATGGGGAGATGCCCTATTTACTGCCGTTTCCGCGGTTACTGTTACCGGTCTGGCGGTGGTTGATACCGGCAGCTATTTCACGGGTACGGGTCAGGCGTTCATTTTGCTGCTTATTCAGCTAGGTGGCTTGGGCATTATGACTTTTGCAGTACTGGTATTATCAGCTTTAGGGCTACCGGTCGGTATGTCACATCATATCTTTCTACGCGAAGATCTCAACCAAACCTCAATTAGCGAATTATTGCGTTTACTCAAGGTTATTTTGCGGGTGGTATTGGTTTGTGAACTCGGCGGTACGGCCTTGTTAGCCATCGTCACCGTACCTGAATTTGGTTGGGAACAAGGCTTGTGGCAAGCCTTATTTCACAGTATCTCCGCTTTTAACAATGCTGGCTTTGGTTTATTCCCGGATAGCACCGTACGCTGGGCTACCAATCCTATTGTTAACTGCACGATTCCGATGTTGGTGATTATTGGTGGCTTAGGTTACAGTGTGATTGCCGATATCTTTCAGGTTCGGCAATGGCAGCGTTTTTCCTTACACACCAAATTGATGATAGTGGGTACACTGGCTTTGCTCATCAGTTCTACGGTGCTATTTGCTATGTTGGAGTGGAATAATCCGCGCACATTAGCCGGATTCACCAGTGGTTTTGATCGTTGGCAAGCCAGCTGGTTTCAAGCTGTCATTAGTCGCACCGCTGGCTTTAATAGCATTGATCTTAGCGGTATGCATGACAGCACCGTGCTAATGTTTGTTTTACTTATGCTCATAGGCGGCGGCAGTACCTCAACCGCAGGCGGCATCAAAGTTACCACCTTTATTGTATTACTTTTAGCCACATTAGCGTTTTTCCGCCGCCAGCAACGCCTACATGCCTTTAAGCGCAGTATCGGCTTGGAACAAATCCTAAAAGTGATGGCGATTACCGTTTTAACCTTAGTAACGTTAATGCTGGGTATGTTTCTCTTGACCCTAAACCACGATGGCAAATTTCTTGATCTATTGTTTGAAGCGACCTCTGCCTTGTGTACTGTGGGCGTGACGCGTGGTCTAACCGGTGAGCTGGATGCGGTGGGTCGCCTTGTCATTATGCTGTTGATGTTTATTGGTCGAGTCGGCCCCTTAACCTTGGGCTTTTTCTTGGCTACCCAACTGCCACCGCGGACTCGCTATCCCGCTGGACAGGTTTACTTGGGTTAAGGTTTTTGCAGCCATTTGTTAAACCACACATTTAACAAATCGCCCCCGGAAGTTTCCTGACCCGTCAGCAGATAGTGTAAAACATTGTCATTTTGAGTCGCCCATTCCATATCGCGACTCACCGCATAGGATGCACACATTAATAACCGGTCGCTCATTTTCAAGACTTCATCCCCTTGCGGCAGGAGCAGCAGATGCCCCTGCCGTTTTAGCAACAGCGGAATGATTGGCAAGGGACGCGCCCGTTCGCGTGGATTACGCAACAAATCCTGCAAAGTAACCTTACGCTGGTTGGTAATAGCTTTATACAAAGCCGGTACACGGGCTTTACCAATGCGGATTTCCCACAAATAAGGCACTTCCTCATTGGTCACGCCAACAATGCGGCTAATTAACTGATTAGCCCAGTCGTTATCTTTAGCATAAATAGCTTGCAGAAAATCGTTGATCAAGGGGGTACGCAATAAAGCAAAAATTTTGTGCGCAACCACATCCCCACGCTTCATAAGCAGATTGAAATTAGCCCGATCAAAAATAATGCCATTATCCCGCTGGTTTTGGCGGGCAACGGTGAAAATACTGGGCTTTAATTCCTGAGCAGTAAGCAAAATAGATAGATTATTGGCGTCATTATTAGTACCGGCAATAATACCCACGGCCTGCGCAAGACCGGCTGATTGCAAGGTCGCCGCTTCTGTACCCGCCCCTTCCAAACTACCCGCAGGCGCTTGTGCTGTTGCCACATCAATATCCAGAATCTGTAACTGAATACCTGCCACCTGCAAATGCCGATGCAAGGCTTTGCCAAAACGACCATAACCACACAGAATCCATAAACCTCTACGCGGGAATAACGGTTCCTGAATGATTTCATGCGGGATGGCATTTAACCAGTTAAATAGGGTGTACAAGCCAGGGGAATGAATCGCCAATGCTAAGCGTTCTGCAAAGGTTTCAAACGGGTCAATGACTTCATTTTGCCCAAACGAACGCACATTAGCCGCCATCTCCGCCGATTCTGCCCGCACTAATACGCGTATTTGCGGATTCAATAAGCGCGCACTTAGCGCCACCATCAGGTTAGTCTGATCTGAATCAGTCAGGGCAATCACCCCTTTACAGTAAGGATGACTAATACCTGCCATAGCTAACACCGCTGGCTTAGCGGCATCCCCGCTCAACCCTAAGGGGCTACGAATAAAGTCATTTAATTCTAACTCGTTAATGCGGTCTTCATTGCAATCCAGGACTACAGCTTTGATGCCTTCTTGGGCCAAAGCCTTGACTAGAATGGAACCGGTATCACCATAGCCACACACCAGATAAAATGGGGTACGCAAACGTTTGACACTATTTTCAAAAGCGTATTCAGTGCGCAATTTACGAAAAGCAGCGTTCTGTAAAACCGCTAGCAAACTACCAATACTGTACAGCCAACCAATGACCGTCAGGTGCATGACAAACACCATCCACAGGCGTTGTGCTTCGCTAAAAGCGTAGGGAATCTCGCCAAAGCCTATGGTAGAAGCGGTATAACTGACCACATAGAGGGCATGAAAAAAAGACATGTACCAGACATTACCGTCTGCATCCTTGCCCGGTATCAGAGTCATCCCAACAATGGATACAGCGTACATTAATACCAACACAATCAGGGGAGCACGCATCCGCCGCAGCAGCACATAAAAACTGTCAGGCACAGTTAACTCCCTTACTTAACGGCGCACCGTCATAGTTTCTGCCACCAGCAATACCACTGAAATGATATTAGCCACCAAAGCGCCCCCGGAAAACGATACAATCGCCACCACCGCTTCAGTGTTCATACCCGCTGCACTAATATGGCTCGCGTAACCCCATACAATAGCTGCTGTTGCCAACTGCAAATCGGCTACCAAACTCGTTGCCAGAAAAATAGCACCTAAATGGGTTCTATCGCCAAACTTCATGATAGTGGCAATCAGGTTAACCACCACTGCCGCAAACAATTCATAAATACTGTGATGATCAATCTTATCAATATCACCAATGAAGAAACCAAAATTAAGGGTTAATGCCAAGACAATGAAAAACCCAAATACGACTTTTTCTGAATTCAAAGCAAGCTCCTAAGGCAGATAAGCTATTCTTAACAATAGTATATCTAGTATATCTGCATAGCACTGCCAACCGACTCAACAGGAAGCTTAGAACAACAATTTGTATAACTTTTTTATCTACAAAGTGACAAACTTCGCGCCAGCCCACCCCGAGCCAGACACTGCTAACCATCTATGGAACGACGTTTCCTCAAATTTTCAAACTTCCAAGAATGTGAAAATTGCCCAACTTGGCAACGTTACTTATTCACTGTTTTACTGTTTAGCCTGACCCTTGTTCTCGTTGTTCCTCTACGTCATTCGTTGGATTTAGCCAATATCGCCATGCTTTTTCTACTAACGGTGCTACTGGTGGCAATTAAACTAGGTCGCGGTCCCGCTATTTTGACGGTCATTGGCAGTGTATTGGCATTAGATTTCTTTTTTGTGCCCCCTCATTGGACTTTTGCTATCCCGCATGTGCAGTACTTGTTTACCTTTGTTGTCATGTTAGTAGTCGCTTTAACGATTACTTATTTGACGGCAACCTTGCGCCAACAAGCACGCGAAGCCACTGAACGTGAACAAAAAATCCTGCAACTTTATGAACTGGAAAAAGTCGCTCAAGAGGCCCGACTGCAAATGTCCTCGGAACGGTTGCGTAGTTCCATATTAGCTGCTTTGTCACATGACATTCGTACGCCCTTGACCTCACTCTATGGCTTATCTGAATCCTTAGCCCTGTTAAATCCGCCCTTGCCTACCGATGCGCAGGAACTAGCCATAGCCATTCGAGATCAGGCTATGCATGTACACAATATGGTCAGTAACCTGCTGGAAATGGCGCGTCTGCAAACTAACGGCGTCAGTTTACGCAAGGAATGGCAACCCCTTGAAGAAGTGATTGGCACAAGTATTAAGCTACTGAAAACGGCTTTGCAGCATCACAGCGTACGTGTCAATTTGCCTGCAGATTTGCCATTACTGGAATTTGATGCCATCCTGTTAGAGCGTGTATTTTGTAACTTGTTGGAAAATTCAGCTAAATATTCCCCAGCTGATTCCGTTTTACAAATTACCGCCAATCTGTTTCCTAACCATGTTGAAGTGTGTGTGTATAACCTAGGCGATGGTTTTCCAGCCGACAAACTGAATCAAATTTTCGAACTATTTGAACGCGGTAATCATGAGTCCTCCATTTTAGGTATGGGCTTAGGTCTGAGTATTTGTCGCGCCATTATCGAAGCTCATGAAGGTTCTATTCGAGCCAGCAATCCGCCTGAGGGGGGTGGATGTGTTTGCTTTGAATTACCACGCGGTATCCCACCATTAATCGAAGAGCCTGATTTCATTCCACTGAAAGGTAATATGCCATGAATTCACCCAATGGCCATGTATTAGTGGTAGAGGATGAACAATTGATTCGCCGTTTCATTCGTACTGCCTTAGAAAGTGAACATTATCAGGTAACGGATGTAGCCACGCGCGAACAAGGGCTCCAACAGGTACGTGCCCTTAAGCCTGATCTTTTAATACTGGATTTGGGTTTACCGGATGGGGATGGCACTCAACTGATCCAGACGGTACGAACGTGGTCAAGATTACCCATTCTTGTGCTCTCAGCACGCAGTACCGATCAGGACAAAATTAATGCGTTGGATATTGGAGCTGATGACTACTTAAGCAAGCCGTTTTCTACTGGCGAACTGTTAGCACGAGTACGTGCCCTATTGCGGCGTAGTCAATTCAATCCTGAAGCCGAAAATCCATTAGTGCGTTTCAGTGAGGTGGAAGTGGATTTTACACAGCGCAAGGTCACTCGTCAGGGACAGCTTGTTCATCTGACCCCAACCGAATTTCATTTGTTGAGCCTACTATTGCTGAATGCAGGACGGGCTATGACACATCGTTATTTATTACGCGAGGTTTGGGGCAGCCACTATATCGAAAGTAACCATTATCTACGTATTTACGTTGGCCGTTTACGTCAAAAACTAGAAGTTGACCCTAGTCAACCACAACATTTTCTTACCGAAACGGGTGTGGGCTACCGTTTCCAATTATAACGTTTACTTGCTCGTCGAAAGGAGTTCGCCCATGACCCATCCTCCCAGAAAACTGGGTGCCCTAACCTTAACTGCTTTGGGCATAGTCTATGGTGATATTGGTACTAGTCCTTTGTATGCATTTAAAGAAGCCTTTGCTGAAGGGCATGGTCTACAACCGAGCCCTGATAATGTCATTGCTACTTTATCGGCATTGTTCTGGGCTATAACCCTAATTATTTCGATCAAATATGTTTGGATAGTCCTACGCTTTGACAATAAACATGAAGGTGGGGTACTGGCTTTACAAGCCTTAGCTCAACGTCACACCCGCCGTAGTTTGCCGCAATGGACTAAAACCGTCAGTATTATTGGCGTATTTGCGGCGGCCTTATTTTATGGTGATGCCATCCTGACACCAGCCATTTCTGTTTTGTCTGCGGTCGAAGGTATCAGTCTTGTCACACCTGAATTTGAAGACATGATTATTCCGATTACATTGGGTATTCTGATTAGCCTGTTTTTTATTCAAAGCTACGGCACCACCAAAGTAGGTCGCTTATTTGGCCCAGTCACACTAGTCTGGTTTGTAACCCTTGGTCTATTAGGCATCGTCAATATTGTCCAAACCCCTATTGTGTTAGAAGCGCTGAGTCCGTGGTATGCGCTTAAGTTTACTTTCACACACCCTCTAGCAGCCTTTTTATTATTATCCGCCGTGTTTCTAGCTATGACTGGAGGTGAAGCCCTTTACGCAGATATGGGGCATTTTGGAGCTAAACCTATTCGCTTAGCTTGGTATAGTTTGGTGGCTCCCGCTTTAATTTTGAATTATTTTGGCCAAGGGGCATTAGTCATTCGTGAACCTGCCACCGTCGTTAATCCGTTTTTTCATCTTGCCCCTGACCTTTTTCTGATTCCGCTTGTCATATTGGCGACTCTAGCGACTATTATTGCCTCACAGGCGACTATTTCCGGTGCCTATTCAATTACCTTACAAGCGATTCGTTTAGGCTACTTGCCACGTATGCGTATTCAACACACCTCGGATACAGAACAAGGCCAAATCTACATTGGTAGTGTTAACTGGTTGATGTTAATTGGCGTACTGATTTTGGTGGTCAGCTTCGGCTCTTCGGGGGCTTTAGCAGCTGCTTATGGGATTGCCGTTTCAGGGACAATGATCATTACCAGTATTCTCATACTATTAGTAGCCATTGCTCGCCCTAATCAACGCTTACGCAAACTGATTATGGCAGTGGTCATAGTATGCATGGGCTTTGAAATCATGTTTTTTGCTTCCAATCTGACCAAAATCGGTCACGGTGGTTGGCTGCCATTGCTATTAGGCTTAGTTATTTTCACCTTACTAACCACCTGGAAAAAAGGCAGTGAACTGGTTTATGAACATCGGCGCAAAATAAATATGCCGATCCGTAAATTTCTTATCAATGAGTACCCAGAAATTCCGCGTGTGTCTGGCACCGGGGTTTATCTGACTTCTAATCCTAATCTTGTCCCTAGTCGTTTATTTTATAATGTTAAACATTACAAGGTATTACACGAACAGCTCATTTTCTTACATGTCATTAATGAAGAAATCCCCTATGTACTGGGTAATGAACGTCTGGTAGTAGCGGGTTTAATTCCGGGTGTCTATACCGTCGGTGTACGTTTTGGCTTTCGTGAAGAGCCGGATTTAACCAAAGCACTAAAAGGGACTGTTGACTATCAATTGGAAATCAAACCGGAAGATACAACCTTTTTCGTGGCCCGTACCTCATTGGTCAATTGTGAAGGGGTATTACCGCACTGGCGCTGCCGGTTATTCGACTGGATGACACGCCAAGCTGAAAGTGCTACCACCTATTTCCATTTGCCGAATGAACAAGTCGTGGAATTAGGTACTCAAGTCTCCCTCTAAATGCCTGAATGGCAACCTTGTCAGTAGTGACTGACAGGGTTGCAACACTTAACTATCCAGGGTTTTAATGTTCGAGGATTTTGGCTAAAAAGGCTTGCGTGCGTTCATTTTTAGGTCGATTAAAGAAATCATGTGGATTATTTTCCTCCACAATCTGGCCTTGATCCATAAAAATCACCCGATCCGCCACCGATTTAGCAAAACCCATTTCATGCGTGACACACAACATGGTAATACCTTGATTGGCCAATTCAGTCATAACATCCAATACTTCCTTGATCATTTCGGGGTCAAGTGCAGAAGTTGGTTCATCAAATAACAGGATTTGCGGCGTCAGGCATAGAGCGCGGGCAATCGCTACGCGTTGCTGTTGCCCACCGGATAATTGCAACGGGTATTTATAAGCTTGTTCAGCAATCCGTACCCGTTGTAACTGCGCCATCGCGCGATCTTCTGCTTGCTGTTTTGGTATTTTATTCACCTGAATCGGTGCAAGTGTGAGGTTTTCTAACACTGTCAAATGGGGAAACAGGTTAAATTGCTGAAATACCATACCCACTTTACGGCGGATTTCATGCAGCACCCGCATATCATCGCTTAATTCCAGCCCATCCACCGTTAATGTACCTTGTTGGTGGCTTTCTAAACGATTAATACAACGAATCAGGGTGGATTTACCAGAACCTGAGGGGCCACAAATGACAATACGTTCGCCTTTGCGCACTTGTAAATCAATGTCACGCAATACATGGAAATGGTTGCCATACCATTTATTGACCTTAATAAATTCAATCATGTAGTCGGACATTAGTGCACTTTCCCCCGATTAACTCGCCGCTCAATCCACTGACTATAACGTGAGAGGCTAAAACAGAACCCAAAATAGATAACCGCAATAAATAAATAACCTTCCAACTTGTAAGGCTGCCAATTAGGATCACTATTAACGGCCAAATCCAGCGAGCCGGTTAATTCATATAGACTCACAATCGTGACCAGCGAGGTATCTTTAAAAGTGGAAATAAAATTATTCATGATACCGGGCACAACCGTTGCTAAGGCTTGCGGCAAAATAACCTTATGCTGCATTTGCCAATAAGTCAGTCCTAATGAAGCAGCTGCTTCATATTGACCGCGCGGAATCGCTTGTAAACCACCACGAATCACTTCCGATAAATATGCCGCCGCAAATAACGTCATGGCTACCAATACCCGCAATAAGGTATTAATGGTCAAACCTTCAGGTAAAAACAGCGGAAATAGAAACGATGCCATAAATAGCACTGAAATCAGCGGCACACCGCGTATCAGTTCTACATAAAGAGTGGCAAGCATCTTAATCACTGGCAAAGGCGATACCCGTGCCAACGCCAGCAACACGGCTAATGGAAATGCTGCTACCAACGACAAGGTAGCCAGCAATAGGGTTAGTGGCAAACCACCCCATAAATCCGTGCCTACGGTGGTTAAACCTAAAATCCCACCATGCATAAGCACAAAATTAACTAACAGAACACCTACCCAGACCGCAGCTAGCCTAGGCTTCCAGAACTGGCGCATACAACTGACTACCAGTAAACCCATCATCAGCAAAGTCGCCATCAACGGTCGCCATTGCTCAGCAAACGGGTAACGCCCAAACAAGATAATGCGATATTTTTCTGCAATAACGCCCCAGCAAGCCCCACTACCACGAGCCGCATTACAACGCTCCAAATCAATGGCCCACACGGCATTCGTAATCGCCCAATGCCAGATGAAAGCCAGAGCATAGACCAGCCCTATGCTGACAATTAACGTAATGGCGGTATTAATGGGATTAGCAAATAGATTGGTTTTAATCCAAAACCATGGCCCCTCAAGTTTTACAGGTGCCGGACGCGCTTGAATCGCATTAAAGGCAAGCGGCTTTTCCATATTTAACGCTCCTGAATAGCCACACGCCGGTTATACAGATTCATCAGCAATGAAGTCAGCAAGGATAAACCCAAATAAATCATCATAATCACTGCAATGCATTCAATTGCCCGCCCGGATTGATTAATGGAGGTATTGGTAATAGAGACCAGTTCCGGATAACCGATAGCCACACCTAACGATGAGTTTTTGGTTAAATTCAAATACTGATTCGTCAAAGGCGGAATGATGACGCGCAAGGCCTGTGGTAATTGCACATAGCGCATGGTTTGTAGCTGATTCAACCCTAGTGAATAAGCCGCTTCATATTGACCACGCGCAACAGCAGCAATGCCACTGCGGACAATTTCTGCTACATAGGATGCGGTATAAAGCGTTAGGCCTAACAATAATGCCAAAAATTCAGGAGATAGATTCAAACCGCCATTAATACCAAAACCGGCTTTTTCGGGTACATCCCAGTGTAAACCTTGTTCCCACGAAAAAAATGGCAAAGCCAAACCCGCCTTAGTCAGATAAATCCCCATGAACGGTTCCGCGCTAGCAACATCCGGTAATAACTGTATGCAAACCAGATACCACATCAGCAATTGCAGCAGTAGCGGTATATTACGGATGGTTTCGACATAAGCATGACAAAAACCGCGTATCAATACATTAGACGAAAAGCGCCCTACCCCTAACAACGTGCCCAATACCGTGGTAAGGATAATACCCAACACCGCAACACGTAGAGTATTGCCAAAACCGGTGAGAAAGGCTTGCCAGTAGGATTCGGTAGACTGGAAGTTAAACAGGCTTTCACTGATATCAAAACCGGCAGGCTGGGATAAAAAGCTGAAACCACTTTGAATACCACGTATCTGCATGTTTTCTAGCGTATTATTCGCCAGTATTGCTATCAGTAGCACCAGCAACAGCAAGGCGACTATTTGATATAGCCACCCACGAATTTTCTGGTTACGCCAGATATTCATTAACGAATAGGTGGGGCGTACAGAATACCGCCCTTATTCCAGAGATTATTCAGGCCACGTTCCAGTTTCAGTGGTGAACCAGAACCGACATTGCGCTCAAACACTTCGCCATAATTTCCTACGGCTTTAATGGCACGATAAGCCCACTCCTTATCTAATCCAAGCAATTTACCCATGTCTTCACTAGTGCCGAGAATGCGCTGGATATTGGGGTCAGTGCTGGATTTCTTTTCCTCCAGATTAGCTTGAGTCAGGCCGTATTCTTCACCTTCAATTAGCGCAAATAGCACCCACTTGGAAATAGCAAAGAACTCATCATCACCACGACGCACCAATGGCCCTAAGGGTTCTTTGGAAATAATTTCTGGCAGAATAATATGTTCTTGTGGGTCTTTAGAGGCGGAACGTTCTGCCGCCAAACCGGATGCATCCGTGGTATAGGCTTGGCAACGATCACTATGATAAGCACCAGTAGCGGCTTCGTTCTTTTCAAATACCAATGGCTTAATTTTAATATTATTAACGCGGGCAAAATCCGTTAGATTTTTTTCCGTAGTGGTACCGGATTGCACACAGACTGTCGCATTATTTAATTGCTTAGCACTGGTAACATTTAGCTTCTTTTTCACCATGAAGCCTTGGCCATCATAGTAAATCACGCCAATAAAATTCGCCCCCAATGAAGCATCACGGGTCAAGGACCAAGTGGTATTACGTGACAGAATATCCACTTCACCCGATTGCAAGGCGGTAAAACGTTGTTGAGCATTTAATGGCACCCATTTGACCTTACTGGCATCGCCTAAAATGGCTGCTGCCAAGGCCTTACAATAGTCCACATCCATCCCACTCCAGTTGCCATTGCTATCAGCAGCAGAAAAACCGGCCAACGCAACATTCACCCCACAGACCAATTGGCCACGGGATTTAATGGTATCCAGTGTTTTGCCAGCATGGGCAGGCAAACTTAGTAAACTGGCACTACCCAATAACAATGGAGCCAGCCAGCGGAAAAAGTTTGTGTTCTTCATAAGATTCCTTGGCAATAATATCAGTTTGGAATATGTGCGGATTTAATCAACAACTTGCTGACAAGTAAAGCCAGCTTGATAGACTGCACCTCTGCCTAAACGAAAACAACTGCAACATTCAGGCCAACTTGCGACGTGCTTGCAGTAATGGAACCGCCAACAGTAACAGCATTAGTGTGATGATCAACCAATTTCCTAACCGTACATACAGGGTTGCCCCTTTCATAGGCACCGCATAACCGGACAAAACACCTGGTTGATAAGGGGGAATGGTATACAGGACTTTGCCTTTTTCATTAACAATAGCACTGATACCATTATTGGTCGCCCGAACCAAAAAACGGCCTGTTTCTAAGGCACGCATACGAGCTAGCTCTGCATGCTGGGCGGGCTCAATTGAACCAGTAAACCAACCATCATTGCTAACATTGATCAGCAAACTCGCCGCAGGCAAACCCGCAATCATTTCCTCGGCATAGGCATCTTCATAGCACACCGATAACCGTACCTGCTGACCTGCAACGCTCAATGTATTCGTGCCTTGCCAGGCAGTGACATTATCATAGGGAAGCTTAATAATACTTTCTAGAAACCGTAAATACTTGAGTAATGGAATATATTCGCTGAATGGCACCAAATGCTGCTTGCCATAGATGCCTTGGCCGTTTGCTAGGGAGTTTTCCACATCATTCTCACCGCCGATCGCCATAATGGCATTGTAAACACCACTTTTATTACGATCGTAATAAAAACCACCCACCAGTAATTCAGCTTGTGCATCGCGTGCCCAATCCTGTAACGGTAGCAGAACATCTTCCTTGGACTGATTGAAGAAATCTGACAAAGCCGTTTCGGGCCAGATGACCAGATGCGAGTTTTCTACATTTGGATATTTTTCACCATCCATTAAGTTTAGATAAGCCTGAATATTTTCATTACGGAAAGCTGGATCCCATTTGGTATACTGATCGATATTACCCTGTAACATACTGATATACATAGGTTTAGCGGCGGGCGATGTCCATTGAATGGCGCTCAAACTCCAACTAACCAGCATTATTGCAACCATTGTACCAAGGCTAATCAAACGCTCGCGTTGATTACCGATGGCCAATAGCACTAGCACACCCGCGCCTATAGCAACTAACCAGCTAACCCCCAATACGCCAGTAATAGGAGCAACATTCGCCAATATAGTATCAATTTGCGTCGTACCCGCCTGTAGCCAAGGGAATCCGGTCAAAAACCACCCACGGAACCATTCCGTCAATACCCAAATCGCGGGGTAAGCTACCAACAAGCGTATTAAAACTGGCAGCGGTACTGTGTACGCAGCTAAGCGCCCGAATACCAGCAAAAACAAGGCCATACTTAAGACAAACAAAGCTACCATTAGGATGGCAATGAACGTATTCGCCCCACCAAAAAAGTGTATGCTGAAATAAATCCAGTGCGTACCTCCTGCAAACAGCCCTATCCCAAACACCCATGACAATAACAGGCGTTGTTTGACTGACATGGGTTTGAGGTTAAGCCAGAAGAAAATCGCAGGCCCTATCCATGCGAATGAACGCCATTCAAAGGGAGCAAAAGCCAATACCATAGACCCGCCTGCTAGCAAGGCTAGCAGATAATCTTGTCGGGTCAGTGGGGTTTCATACAAGGTTAACCAGTGCTTGAGTTTGGTTAAATAATCACGCAATGACAACATGTGTAGTTCATATCCAGGTCAAAATCGGCCAGCATTATAACTTACCTACCTGTCTGCGCGGTTACTTTTGCATGATGTCGCAAAACCATTAAAAATAATAATAGGAACTGCTAAGCGAAATCCGAGAGGGATGTATAAACAATGACATCCCTATACTGATTAAATGACGATCACTACAACCCTTAAGGCTAAGAATTAAAGTGCGGGGGCGTGTTCTGGCTGTTCTTCTAGCATGGGTGTCAATTCCAGCTTCAGAATGCGGCGGGAGTCACTTTGCAAAACACGAAAATGCCAGTTATCCAGCACGACTTCATCGCCTTGCTGTGGAATTTTACCCATCGCCCCTAACACCAGACCAGCAATAGTGTCGTATTCATCGGTATCAAAAGAGGCTCCAGCCTGTTT
>CAZCJE010000003.1:69963-75027 GCA_964498805.1 uncultured Thiothrix sp. | reverse complement strand
AATTCTTGCTCACGACCAATGTATTGCAATAAATCCTTGGCTAACAACACCCCTAGCAATTGATCACGTTCCTCTTGAATCACCGGGTAGCGGGAATGGCCACTATCAGCAATATGCTTGAGAATTGTGCTGAAATCGTCGGTATCATGCACAAAGTGGACCTGTGGACGGGGTACCATAATGTCATGAACCTGTACGGCTCCGAACTCCATCAGACCCTGCAACATGCCGACGACTTCTTCTGGGACAAGATTTTTCTCATTAGCCCGCTGTAAGTCTTCTAATAACTCTTCCCGGCTTTGTGAAGTCAAATCCAGTTTTTGTATCAACCACTGTTTCCATCGCGGTCGAGGTCGCGAATCACCTATATCACTTTTCATTGCTTTTCTATCGATACTTGATAAGGATCAGGAAACCCAAGCTTACCGAGAATAGCGGTTTCCAGAGTTTCCATTTCCACCGCTTCATCATCGGAAAGATGATCATAGCCTTGCAGGTGCAAAACCCCGTGAATCAGCAAATGAGCCCAATGCTGTTCCAAGGTCTTGCCTTGTTCAGACGCTTCACGTTCTACCACCGGCAAACAGATCACCAAATCACCTAGGTAATCGGTTTCATCCTCCTCCAAGGGAATAGGGGGCGGATCATAAGGAAAAGACAACACATTGGTCGGGTAGTCTTTGCCGCGATAAGTGCTATTGAGATTTTGGCTTTCTGCTTCCGCGACAATACGTATGACTACCCCTGCCTCGCCTTCGCCTTGCCAAGCAGCCTGTGCCCAACGCGCTAACTCTTCTTCCTGTGGCAATTGGGTATAGGCTTCAGGATTTTGAATATCAATCAGTAAGGTCATGGTTGTCGTACGCCTCCACAATACGCTGTACCAGTTTATGGCGAACCACATCACGCCCACTGAACCAGTTGAAACTAATCCCTTTGACGCCTTCGAGAATTTCTACTGCCTGTTTCAAACCCGATTTTTGGTTACGCGGCAAGTCAATCTGGGTAATATCCCCAGTAATGACAGCCGATGAACCAAAACCTAAACGGGTTAGAAACATCTTCATTTGTTCAGTAGTAGTATTTTGGGCTTCATCCAGCAAGATAAACGCATCATTCAAGGTACGACCGCGCATATACGCTAAAGGTGCGACCTCAATAACATTGCGCTCAATCAGCTTGTTAACCTTTTCAATACCTAGCATTTCATACAAAGCATCGTACATAGGGCGCAGGTATGGGTCGATTTTCTGGTTCAAATCACCGGGTAAAAAACCCAAACGTTCACCCGCTTCAACCGCAGGCCGCACCAATACCAAACGTCGAACTTCATCGCGTTCTAGCGCTTCTACTGCACATGCCACTGCTAGCCAAGTTTTACCCGTACCCGCAGGGCCCACCCCAAAGGTGATATCATGGGCACGGATATTTTGAATATAACGGCTTTGTGCCAACCCCTTAGGCTTGATGAAACCACGCCGCGTGCGGATACGGACATCATCCTCGGTATTGCTTTGAACCTTATCGAGATTAGCTTCCTGCAAGAACAAATGGATGCTTTCCGGGTTCAGCACGTTATTGCTGGTTTCGCGATAAAGGTCGCGTAATAGATTAGCGGCTAATTGCGTGGCTTGTGCCGTTCCAGTGATCTGGAAAACATTGCCGCGATTGTAAAGGTCAACCCCTAGGCGATGTTCAAGTTGGCGTAAATGCTGGTCAAACTGACCGGATAAATTCATAAGACGTTCGGTATCGGCTGGTTCCAGCTCAATCTGGATGGTATGCCTATTAGCGTCCGTCATGGAAAGGTTTGTTTCGTTCAATTAAGTCTATTTTCTATAAAACAGGGATTTACAGTATAGTCACAGCCTCAGGCATGATCAACCGCCCTGTACTCAGAGCAGCCCTAGCCTACACGCCTACTTCTTCCCTCCATGTTGTCGTTTTACTCTTTGTACGCTAAGCTCTATTTATCTTTTAAAAACAATTACTTGAAATACCACGCAAATTCTTGACCGAGCTATTCGTCACTCCATACTTGGCTGGTAACAGTGACTGGCCTTACAATTCACAGTAAATCCTTATAATAAATAGTTGTTTTTCACACTCTTCCCATGTGAAACACCCGAATTCAACATGTTAGTAAAACAATCAAAATTTGGTATACCCATACACAAATATTACTTTGCCGAAGCTGACTCAACATCCGCTTGGTGGCATCACCTTATCCCAACCGCGTATATGGATTGTTATTCCAAGCGCAAACCGTTTTTGTTCACCACTGAATACCGCCATACGTTACTGACTGATCTGAACGTTGATGCACAAACCATTTTTCAAAACTTTCCTAAAGACACGCGCAGTCAGATCCTACGTTATGAACAAAACCCCGTGTTTGAACTTAACTTACAAACAGACCCGCAATTATTTCGGCATCTATACAATGATTTTGCGCAAATCCGTGGCCTTTCTACCTTTACTTGCCAGGATGCCAAACAGATAGGTGCAGAGAACTACTGTATTTTTAGTATTGATCAGGCGCAAAAACCTTTAATTTGTCATTTTTACTTGCTAAGTCCACACCGAGACGTTATCAATCTGCTCATTTCTGCCAGTACTCTGGCTTATCAGGATCAACCCGACATGCGCCGACTGATGGGACATGCCAACCGTTACCTGCATTGGCAAGGTATGTTGTATTTTAAAGCAGCAGGCTACCAGACTTATGACTGGAGTGGCTATGTAGTGGATAGTCAAAATCCCGTCATACAAGGCATCAATCGTTTCAAGCGCACCTTTAATGGTACCTTGACGCCGATTTACAATCATTACTCGCCAAGTTATGCCCTGATTGAAAAATTGCGGCAATTCTTGAGACAATAATCTGATTAATTTTTATAACCTGATCGTAGCACGTTAAGGAGCTAACGAATGAATGTATTCCAAAAAACCCTGACTCTCGTGTTGGCTACTACTAGCATTGCCGCTCTTACCACCACCGTTATGGCAGAAGAAAAAAAATCCCCTGAAGCTATGGCTATTGAATACCGTCAATCCGCTTTCGAGATGATTAAGTATCATTTCGGGCCTATGGCTGCCATGGTTAAAGGTGACAAAGAATTCAATGCCGCTGAATTTGTCAAGAACGCTGAATCTGTAGCAACTTTAAGCAAATTCCCTATCCACGGCTTTATTGAAGGCAGCGACAAAGGCGCTAAAACGGAAGCCAAAGCAACCATTTGGAGCAATCGCGCTGATTTTGATAAGAAAATGGAAACTTTTCAGGTAGAAGCTGCAGCTTTGGCTGAAGTCGCCAAAGGTGGCGACCTCGCTGCTATCAAACCGCAATTTGGTAAAGTGGGCGAGTCCTGCAAGGCCTGCCACAAAGAATATAAAGAAGACTAATCACAGTCTATTGGTTTGGCAGTCTTTTAGGCTGCCAACCACTTAATCCCAAAATACACTAACGCATAGCACCCTGCCCAAATCCCTAGGCCTAACCATACTGGTTTAAAACCCAAAGGTTGTGGCAGTGGTTGTTGGGCTAATGGCCAATCTGCTTCTCCCAAGACCATCGGTTTAATCAAATTAGTCTTTTTACCAAAACGGTAAAATAAAACCGCTGCAATATGTACAGCTGCCAATAACAAAATAAAGTTAAACACCAGATGATGGATAGACGTTAAGATTTCAGCCGTATCGCCCGATACCAACCCCGATAAAGGACCTTCAGTAGCAATATCATCGGTGGCAAATAAGCCGGTCATGCCTTGAAATAACACTATACCCAACAAAGCAATAACCATCCACGCCCCTAGAGGATTATGCCCAGCATGATAAGCCGTAGGTTGAGTACGCACTTCTTGCCAATGATGCAAGGCTTCGATGGGAGATTTGACAAATTGGCTGAAACGAGCGGTATCACTGCCAATAAATCCCCAGATCAGACGAAACAGAATCAGCGATAACAGGAACATGCCGGTGCGTTCATGCCATTCCATCCAGTTACCACCGGTTTCGGCTGTAAACCAAGCGAATGCAATACCCACTACCAACGACCAGTGAAACAGGCGCACTGGAGTATCCCAAATTTTTACCTTGGTAGTGCTCATGCTTTCAAACCCAGCACATCCTGCATATCAAACAGGCCGGTTTGTTTATCGTGCAGCCAACCTGCTGCACGTACCGCGCCTTTAGCAAAGGTCATACGGCTAGAGGCTTTGTGGGTAATTTCAATTCGCTCGCCGACATCTGCAAACAACACCGTGTGATCACCGACCACATCGCCCGCACGCACGGTAGCAAAACCGATAGTTTGACGGTCACGCTCGCCCGTGACACCTTCACGACCATAGACAGCGCATTCTTTCAGGTCACGCCCTAAAGCATTGGCTACCACTTCACCCATACGCAAAGCGGTACCGGATGGGGCATCAACTTTGTGTCGGTGATGCGCTTCCATGATTTCAATATCGGCGCTATCACCCAGCACACGCGCAGCCATATCCAACAATTTCAGGCATAGATTCACACCCACACTCATATTAGGCGCAAATACCACGGAAATTTTTTCAGCAGCCTTAGCAATCGCCGCTTTACCAGCGTCATCAAAGCCGGTAGTGCCAATGACAATTTTCTTGCCATGAGCCACACACCAATTCAGGTGCAACAAACACGCTTCAGGACGAGTAAAATCAATCAGCACATCAAAATCATTGGCAGCTTCATCTAAGGTAGCCGCAATCGTCACACCTGTTTTACCAACGCCAGCCACTTCGCCAGCATCTGTGCCAATCAGGGAGCTAGAAGGATGTTCCGTCGCCACGGTTAAGTTCACACCTTCTGTTTGTGCACAAGCCTCAATCAAGGCTTTACCCATGCGCCCACCCGCACCTACGATTGCAATCCTTGTCATTTTTTCTCGCCCTCAAACAAATCTTTGACAAAATCCTTGGCTTTATCCAACCAACCGTGTTCTTGCGGGCTATGCTTTTTACCGCCTTCATGCATAGAGGTATCTAGCTCTTCCAGCAATTCACGCTGACGTTTAGTCAAATTGACGGG
>CAZCJE010000003.1:65316-69863 GCA_964498805.1 uncultured Thiothrix sp. | reverse complement strand
TTGACAAAAACTTGTACGTACAAATCCCCTGCTGGGCCACCATTAATACCAGCTTCACCTTCACCAGCTAAACGTACACGGTCACCGTTATCCACACCTTTAGGAATACGCACAGACAGGGTTTTCTGTTTTTCCTTGCGACCTTGGCCATGACAGTCCGTGCAAGGGTCCGAAATGATTTTGCCCGTACCATGGCAATGGGGGCAGGTTTGCTGAATAGCAAAGAAACCCTGCTGAATACGCACCTGACCATTACCGTGACAGGTTGGGCAGGTTTGTGGATGCGTACCCGGTTTAGCACCACTGCCATTACAGGTTTCACAAGTTTGTAACGAAGGCACACGAATATCGGTCGTGGTACCAAATACGGCTTCTTCGAGGCTTAACTCTAGGTTGTATTGCAGGTCACTACCACGATAGGCGTGATTCGCACCTCCTCTACTGCCGCCACGACCGCCACCAAAGATATCCCCGAAGATATCGCCAAAAATATCCCCAAATCCACCAGCGCCGCCAGCACCACCACCAAAACCGCCAGCAGCAGGGTCTACACCAGCATGACCAAACTGGTCATAAGCAGCCCTTTTCTGAGCATCAGACAGGATTTCATAAGCCTCTTTGGCTTCTTTAAACTTGGCTTCCGCTTCCGCATTCCCCGGATTACGGTCGGGGTGGTATTTCATGGCTAGACGTCGGAATGACTTTTTCAGCTCATCTTCACTAGCGTTTTTTTGTACCCCAAGGATTTCGTAATAATCCCGCTTAGACATAGATTTGGTTCCCGCTTATACAAAATCAGGCACAACAGGATTTACCCGCTGTGCCTGGACTTTCTGAAAGGCAATCAGTTTACTTTTTGCCGTCGACTTCTTCAAACTCGGCGTCAACGATGTCGTCATCGCCTGGTTTGCCGCCTGCTTGTTGAGCACCTGCTGCACCGGATTCAGCACCACCTTGAGCATTCGCCATGGTCTGCATCAATTTGCCGGAAGCTTCCATCAGCGCTTCAGACTTGCGGGTAATGACATCTTTATTGTCACCTTTGATGGCGTCACGCAGTTCGCTAATCAAAGATTCCAACTGGGCACGATCTGCGCCACTGACTTTTTCACCGTATTCACGCAGAGACTTTTCAGTGGCATGAATCATGGTATCAGCTTGGTTACGAGCCTCAACCAGTTCACGCTGCTTTTTGTCTTCCTCGGCATGAGCTTCGGCGTCTTTCACCATACGATCAACTTCAGCATCGGACAAACCGGAGGATGCTTTAATCACGATGGTCTGATGTTTACCAGTCGCTTTGTCTTTCGCACCTACATTGAGAATACCGTTGGCATCGATGTCAAAAGTCACTTCGATCTGCGGCATACCGCGTGGTGCTGGTGGAATGTCTTGCAGGTCAAAACGGCCTAGTGACTTATTGTCGCGTGCCATTTCACGTTCACCCTGCAGAACATGCACGGTTACTGCTGTCTGGTTGTCGTCCGCTGTTGAGAACACCTGTGATGCCTTGGTAGGAATCGTGGTGTTTTTCTGAATCAGTTTGGTCATAACGCCACCAAGGGTTTCAATACCCAAGGATAGTGGAGTAACGTCCAGCAACAGAATGTCTTTGACACCACCACTTAATACACCACCTTGGATAGCAGCGCCAACGGCAACGGCTTCGTCTGGGTTAACGTCTTTACGTGGTTCTTTACCAAAGAAGTTTTTAACCGCTTCTTGTACTTTAGGCATACGAGTTTGACCGCCAACCAGAATAACATCGTTAATCTGGGAAGCAGACAAACCTGCATCTTTCAGGGCGACTTTGCACGGCGTAATGGTGCGCTCAATCAAATCATCTACCAATGCTTCCAACTTGGCGCGAGTCACTTTGAGGTTTAAGTGTTTCGGGCCAGTCGCATCGGCGGTAATGTAAGGCAAATTCACGTCAGTTTGCTGACTGGTAGACAGCTCGATTTTGGCTTTTTCCGCTGCATCTTTCAGACGTTGCATAGCCAGTGGGTCGCCTTTAAGGTCAATGCCACTGGTTTTACGGAATTCATCAGCCAGATAATCAATCAAGCGCATGTCGAAGTCTTCACCACCGAGGAAGGTATCCCCGTTGGTAGACAGAACTTCAAACTGCATTTCGCCATCAACGTCAGCAATTTCAATAATGGAGATATCGAAAGTACCACCACCGAGGTCATAGACCGCGATTTTGCTGTCACCTTTAGATTTATCCATACCATAAGCCAAGGCCGCAGCAGTAGGCTCATTGATAATACGTTTAACTTCTAAGCCTGCGATTTTACCAGCGTCTTTAGTGGCCTGACGCTGAGAATCATTGAAGTAAGCCGGTACCGTAATAACCGCTTCGGTTACGGGTTCACCGAGATAATCTTCGGCGGTTTTCTTCATTTTCATCAGGACGCGCGCAGAAATTTCAGGCGGGGCCATTTTTTTGCCGCGTACTTCTACCCACGCATCATTATTGTCAGCCTTAACGATTTTATACGGTACTAGTTTGATGTCTTTTTGTACGGCATCTTCCTGAAAACGACGACCAATCAGACGCTTGATAGCATACAAAGTGTTTTCAGGATTGGTAACGGCCTGGCGTTTGGCCGTTTGGCCTACTAATACCTCGTCTTCAGTGAAGGCAATAATGGAAGGCGTGGTGCGGTCGCCTTCGGAATTTTCAATAACCCGTGGCTTATCACCTTCCATGACGGCAACGCAGGAATTGGTTGTGCCAAGGTCAATACCAATGATCTTTCCCATAATCTATCTCCAGAATTCTTGTAAAGGTTTTCTAATTGACTTGTTAATGTGGGGTTATGCCGACGTTTTCAAGAGCCGTCATACAACAATTTGTTATTTTTTACTAACCATAACCATGGCAGGACGTACCACGCGGCCATTCAGCAAGTAACCTTTCTGCAACACCATAGAAAGAGTATTGTTGTCATAGTCAGGATGTGGCTGCATGGACATAGCTTGATGCAATTCCGGATTAAATGGGTCACCCGGTTTACCGACGGCTTCAATATTGAATTTTTCCATGACGGATTCGAATTGCTTGAGCGTCAATTGCATACCTTCACGAATTTGCTGCAAATCACCGTCAGCAGTCAATCCCATCTCTAGACTGTCAATCACAGGCACCAAGGCTTCAACGAATTTTTGCACAGCATATTTATGTGCATCTTCAACTTGTTTATCTGTGCGACGACGCTGATTCGCTAACTCAGCTTGAGCACGCAAAAATTGCTCATAGTTAGTGGACGCTTCTGCCTTGGCTTTATCCAATTCAGCCTGTAATTGTGCCACTTCGGCTGCTAACGCTAAGGCATCGATTTCGGTGTCAGGGTTTACTGCCGTCTCATCGGGGGTATTCTGAATGTTATTGTCTTTAGGGTCAGTCATAGTGCTACTCCACAGCGATAAAATTGATTTCGCCATGGAGAGTAGGGATAGGTTTGGGAATTTCAAGAGTAAAGGTAAGGAAAATGACTGCCTATGCATCAATAAACAGTCATTTCCTGTGTAGAGGTTACGGGGTAGTACTAGCAAAGGTGAGTTTAGTGGTTCCCACACTCAACGTAGTTGTTACCGTTTTCTTGGCGGTAGTGGCACTGGTATGGCGAATCTGTAGGGTATCCCCAACTTTTACCGTGCCAGCGACAGCGGTGTAAGTGCCAGCATTAATGCGGTATTCGCCACCGCTTACCGTAACCGTTAACGGCACATTGATACCTTTGACCGTCACCACATTGGATTGCACCACACTATTGAGCGCCACCCCACTTACAGAGGTGAAACTCATGCCATCCGGTACATTATCCACCACTAAGGTCGTGCTACTGAAGGTAAGGATTTTACTGCCTACTTTCAGCGTACTAGTAACTAAAGCCGCTGATTGACTGGCAGCGGTATGACGTACCTGAAGGGTATCGCCATTTTTTACCGTACCAGCAACAGCCGTGTAAGCACCACCATTGATGCGATATTCACCGCCGGTAATACTCACCGCTACTGAACCACTTAAACCGCTTAGGGTAATCACATTGGATTCACGCACGCTAGCAGGCAGTACATCCTGTTGGCTGAGGAAGTAATTAACAGCTGTCCCTAAAGGAGTGCAAGCACCCGCCCACACACTACCGTAAGCCCCAGCAATCACCACTTTATCGGCAAAACGCTGATAGACATACGGGTAATCCAATGCCTTACGGGTTGTCCAGTTACGTCCATCCGCAGAACCCAGCAAACCTTTAGTGGTCAGAGCAATATATTCACCATCTTGCCAGAACACAGCCGACCAAGTTCGCGCAGTCGGTATCTCGGCGACATTATCCACTTTTGGTTGGAAAACAGCCGGTAATGCGGCCAAACTATTGCTGAGAATGAAGGAATTGCCCGCCGCATCAAACAACAAGTATTGGCTACCATTCCATACTGCACCTTGTTCAAGACCGCTCACATCCATGACGGTACTGCTAAAGCGGCGTGTCCAGCTTAAACCATCTGCACTGCTTAAGATCACACCTTGACCGCCA
>CAZCJE010000003.1:28589-65216 GCA_964498805.1 uncultured Thiothrix sp. | reverse complement strand
ACCTACATAGCGGCTACTTTTATCGGATTTGACTACCGACCAGATATGACTTGGATAATTGCCCGCCTGTACGGCACTCCAGCGGAAACCATCACCTTCGAGCTGCGCTTGCTGATTGCTATCACTAAAGCCAAACAGTTTTAGCATACGCACATCGGTCGGAACCGACGCTAACGCATGGTAGTGGTTAATCACTTTAATCGTTGCAGCATAGGGCGATACAGAAACCAGATTGGTGTAATCGCAACCTTGGAACAAGCTATTGGCCTTAACTAGGAAGGATTGCTGCACTTGATTATTCGCCAAGGCAACTTCACGACTGCCCGTGGTTACGCTGGAGGTTACCGCCAAACTGGCACCTACCACCGCTTTGCTATAACGATTCACCACATCCACCGTAGCAGTTTTGCCTGCAGCCACCGTGCCAACCAAGAATGTATCGCCGGTAGCCGGGAAGGTACAGTTAGCCTGCAATGGGTCTAGCGTGCTTAATGGGCAACTAGCCTGGCCTTGGCTTAATGTCACGGCTACCCGCTCAACATTAACTGGCCACTTAACGGTCAAAATAACGTTTTTGGCATCAACCGTACCATTGTTTTTAATGGTAAACGTATGGCGAGTGAAAGTATCCGCGGTCAGATTAGCCACACTGCTAGCAGTCAAGGCCAAATCAGGTACCACGGTTTTCACCTTCGGATCACTACCATCCTTGTATTCGAGCAAGTTGCTAATACCGTCACTATCAGCATCAGTATTAGCATCGCTAGCCAACAATGGATTCAGGCCATACTTAACTTCCCAAACATCCGGCATACCGTCATTATCATCGTCGGTATCAGCATTATTACCAATCTTATCCTTGTCAGTATCCACCGATTCTTTAGGGTCATCCGGGAAAGCATCCTGATCATTATTGACGCCATCGCCATCACGGTCTGGGTTAGTAGCATTGAGGTATTGCAACAAAGCCGCGTATTTAGCTGACGTGGTTTGGCCAATATGTTCAAGCGCACCCCATGCCCCAAAACGACTGGCAACGCCAATATCCGTAAAGTGCACCATGACATCACCGCCCTGCTGTTTCCAGGTATTCAGGTAATCGGTATAAATCTGCCCCATACGTGGATCACGATTGGCTTTGGTGAACAGGTTAACAATACCATCGCCTAAGGTTCCCCAAATATCTGCAATGTGTTGGCCGCCTTCATAACCGACTAGCTTCAGGCCACGCTGCTGCGCAAGCTGCTTATGACTAGCCATGCCCAAAGCAGCTTGTTTAACCGCTCCCATACCAGGACTATTGCTTAACGTATTGCCATTTTGCAGTTCATTGAACATTTTGCCCAAACCACCATCGGCGTCTTTCAACCAAGTCTCGATTTGGGTTTTCACTGCCGGATCCCCTAAGTAGCCACCAAAATACGGTGCAATCGCTACTGCATCAATTCCATACTGACTACAAGGGCCTGCTTTCCACAATGGGCAATTAAGAGCCTGTTCAGCGGGGAAGGTCCATACCGACTGACCACCCATGACACACACCACACGACTCGCGTCATTGCCAAACACATCTTTCCAGATCTGACACATTTCTGCCGTGCGTTTGCCATACCAGTTCATACGAATCGTATGATCATCTGCCATAGAATCCGGCCATTGCGCGCGACCTTGGGCCAAGGCGTAAGAGCTTTGGGCAAAAATGCCATTCCACACTTCATTGGAATATTCCACATACACTTTGCGTCCAGCCTTAAGTTTGGCTTTAGTCAGGGTGGCAAACTGACGCATGAAATCATCGGTTGCCATATGCGGCATGTTAAACCACGGGTCGCGATCCAGCGTATTACTCAAAGCCAACATTGTTTCCAACGGGAAACCCTTACCTTGGGTATAACGGGCATTTTCTGGCAACGGACGCTGGCTCCAATTCGCCAAGGTCGCATTATTGGTATTCATCCAATCCATAAAGCGCAGTACTTGGAAGGGGCGAGTACGATCCAAGAAATCCGGATTAAAGGGCTGCTGCGTATAGGTGTTTTCATACGCCAGTGGAATCATGCGGATATTACGCAAGTAATTGCCAGTTTTATTCGGATCAGTAGAACCCAAGCCAACGATAATGGCGGCCCCATTATTGCTATCCGGGTAAATATCCACCACATCACGCCCCGGTTTGGATTCAACCAATTTGGCGCTAAAACCATAAGAGAGCTTACCTTCACCCTCATACAGCACCACATAGCGACCGCCTTTAAACTCGGGGAACATAGCCCAGTAAGCGGAGACACCGGTATAGATAGGGCTATCCTCTGGTTTTGGCAATGATTTCACCCAACCATTGGCATCTAAATCCAGCAAAGCTTCTTCCCCGGTATCCCATTGGCCGGTACACCCAGGGTCACGCGGTGTTGAACATTGAGTGATCCACTGACGGGACATTTTGAACAAATCCAGCATGGGCATTTCTGAACTCCAGTCCGCCAACCCGCTAAGATTAGTGCCCAAAGTCGATACCGTTTCTTTCACACTGGGGTTAGTACCCGCTAAGAATTCATTTTTGTTGCTAACACCATCGCCGTCTTTATCAAGTGTGGCATCAGCAGCACTAGCGGGGTTCAAACCATAATATTGTTCCCAATCATCCGGCATACCATCCTGATCAGTGTCCTCTTGGGTCAGAGTTAACTGTAGTGGGGATGCAATCGAACGGGCATCCCCTGCAATAGAGCCAATACTAATGCTGATCTTTTCTGCTTTTTCAATCAGAGTGTCATTAATGGCATCAATACGCAGAGTTCCGCTCAAACTATTGGCTGGAATCACCAAGGTCGCAGCTGACAATTTGTAATCACTGTCTTGTACGGCATTGCCACCTAGACTCAGCGTTAGGGTGACAGGCTTGGTTAGTTTTTTATCTAATTGCGCCGTTAACGTAATACTGCCGCCCTTTTCCGACAGAGTAGTCGCTGATGCGGATAAGGTAACGACTGCCTCGTATTCAGTGCCAGCAATGTAATCCAGTAAAGCGTCGTATTTGGGTGAATTGGTTTGCAAAACGTGTTCGAGCACACCCCAACTACCCCATTTACTGGAAATACCAATGTCGCTATACATCAGCATTAGCTTACCGTTACGCTTTTCCCAACCACGCAAGTAATCGAGATAAATCGCCCCCATACGTGGGTCACGGTTAGCGGTAATAAACAACTGGGTAATAGCATCATCATTTTCTACACCCAGTACGCCTACTAGATGCTGACCACCTTCATAGCCAACCAGTTGTAAGCGGCGGGCGCTAGTCAAAGTCGTATAATCATCTATCCAACGCCAGGACTCAGCAACCGCACCGCCTGCTGGGCCTCCTTTCAAAACACCACCTGTTTTCAATTCGGCAAACAGTTTACTCAAGCCACCATCGGCTTCAGTTGTCCACTGTTTAACCGCACTTTGATTATCAGGCGTGCCTAGGTAATTACCAAAATAAGGAGCAATTGCCACCGCATCAATACCATGGGCACTACAAGGTTTTTTATCCCACAAGGCGCAATCCAGTGCCGCTGCTGCTGTCCAACTATTAGCCGCTTGTGCCCCAAGTACACAGGTTACCCGTCCGGCTTGGCTACCAAAAGCTGTCTTCCAGATATCGCACATTTCAGCCGTACGTTTGCCATACCAGTTAATCACTTTGGTGTAATCGCTATCATTACCGCCTGGCCACAACTTTCTAGCCTGTTCACTTATCCAGGCATGTTGGCTAAACATGGTATTCCAGACTTCATTGGAATATTCCACGTAAATTGGCACTTGCGGATTCAGGGTATCGCGCACCAAGGTAGCAAACTGCCGCATATAATCATCATCGGCTTTATGCGGCATATTGAACCAGGCTGGCTTATTGGTTTGGTTAGCCAACTTGATCATGATCTCAACGGGGACACCACCGGCAGCAAAATAGCGCGAATCTGTTGGCTTAGAACGATTTGCCCAACTTTGTAAATCACTGCCATTGGTGGCCTGCCAATCCATGAAACGCAAAGCCTGCAGCGGCTGAATGCGGGCGATAAAGTCAGGGTTAAACAGCTGTGTCTGCACAGTTTTTTCATCCGCTTCCCGTATCAGGCGAATATTACGGATGTAATTGCCGGTTTTCTTCGGGTCGGTCTCCGCAATCTGGATAAGAATCAATCCACGATTAACATCAATATAAAGCACATCACGACCCGGTTTGGATTCAGCCACAATCTTGCTCGCACCCAGACCATAATTCATGGAACCTTCGCCATCGTAGAGCACCAGATAACGCCCAGATGGGAAGCTCTTAGGCACATCCAGTAGCGTACTTGCAATCGAATAACCCGGTTCAGCCGGAGCTGGCAATGATTTTACCCAGCCGTTTGCATCCAAATTCAGCTTAGCACTTTCATTGGTTTCCCAACGACCAGCACAATCCGGATCGCGACTACTGTGACATTGCGTTAACCAAGGCCGTGATTGTTTGAATAAATCGATAAAGGGGCGCTGAGTACTCCAGTCCGCCACACCGGATAAGTTAATACCCAAACGCCAATTGGTTGGCACGGATGTAGCCAAGGTAGGGTCAGTTTTAGCCATATACTCCTGCTGATTACTGACACCATCATTGTCTTTATCAGCTTTAGCATCGGCTGCATCCAACGGATTTAAGCCATATTGCAGTTCCCAGACATCCGGAATACCGTCATTATCATCATCCGTATCTTGGCTATCGAGGATACCATCTTTATCGGTATCCACCGCCGCAGCCACCAATGACAGGGGTTGATAACGGTTAGCCGTGGTTTTCTGCATAATCAGACGCTTTTGCACGCCGTTGCTGACCACATCAAAACAGACCCCTTCAGAACAAGCCACTTTAGTGACACTCGCTGGCGTTAGAGCACCTGTTGTCGGAGCCGCTTGCAGCAAGAACACACGTACATCTTCACTGACTGGTGCTAAGGCTTTAAAGCGGGCACGTTGACGCGGCGTGGTACCATTGAGGCGGTTACGATATTGAATAATGGTCGGATCAATACTGAAAGTGCCGACTTGCCAGGAAGCCGCATGAATACGCCCTGCTACCGTGGACATGGCAGTTCTATCCAGCGATGCACACCGCGGCTGCAAGGTAAGGGTCTGATTATTATTCGCCAAACCCATAGCCACAGTTTCAGTCGCATAACTACAGGTGCTGGGGTCAGTTACCGCATCTGCCGCCGTATGCCAATATTCCTGCACATCGGCCTTGCCACGGGCTTCTTTGACAGCAAACGCATCCACGACCACAAAGTTGCCATCGCCTAAGGCTAGCATCCAGCGATCAAAATAACGTAACCAACCGAATTCTGTGTTATTCGCCCCATAAAGTGCCTGCGCATCCAGGTGGAAACCGCTTTGCCCATTCAGACTGACATTTTCGATACGGCCGCGTTCGCCAAAAATCTGGCTGGTATTGATAGTGGCATTGCTATAACTGCCACTGGTATAACCGGTACGGGTAGCGTCTTCCACCACCAAGGTATTGGCCCCTAATGGCAGGTTATCAAATAGCTGCTGACCATTTTCTTCTATTAGGTAAGGCTTATTTTGCGCACTTTTACCGATTTGGCCATAACTGAGGTCGTATAACAGACGATTACCATACGCTGACCAGATCAAGCCACCGAAATCCAATTCACGATGCGGAAAATCACCGGGAACGGCACTGACTGCTAAATAAGTCTGATCCGCTTGGGCATAACGCAAGCCACTTTGTTTAGCCAAGGTGGTCGCCCCCGGACGGAAGGTACGCAATGCCCCGGTCTGCCCTTGATCAAACAGAATGCTTTTCGTGCTAGCCGTGGCAGTGGTTTTGCATTGATCCACCAACGCTTGCCAATCGCGCGCCATAGAAGGCTGTACCAACCACGGATTTTCCAAGCCCTTGGCAAACCAGCCATTAGAGAAATAATCTTTAGCGACACACGCATCAACGGTGACCGAACCAATCGGCTTAGCCCCTGTCATTTCCTGCCATAACAGCATATACAGCGGGTCATTGGTCGACCAGCCGCGTTTATCCCAAGAATCGCCAAAGTCAACCATTTTGCCATCGGGTGCCATAAAGCTCAGGAACCAGTTACTGGTTTTGGCAATACGCTCCCAACGCACGCTATCAATTGGCATCCCAAAAGATTGCAACATTAGATTATTAATATCGCGCAGACTGCTGTAGGAAACGTTGGTGTATTCGACCAAACCTTCTTTGTAAGCACCGTCGGTCAGGTAAAAATCACGGTGTAACCATAAAGTTTGCAGGGCTTCCCGCAGGACATTTTTAGCCCGTGGGTCTTCATGGTAATAAGCAATTGCCCAATAAAGTGCGCCTGCATTCAGGACTGGCGTCCAGTTATTGCCATTATACAATGACCAGTCTTTGCTATCGGCTTGTTGTAGGTAGCAATCAATGCGCGGACTCATCGGCGCGGCAATTTTAGCCTTTTGCTCGTCGCTCAGATCACTCCAGAAAATATCCACTAGCAATGACCAAAACTTCATAGATGGTTCAGTGCCCAGATCAAAGCAGCGTTCGTTATTTGTCCAAACTTCAGAAGGCAGCCGCTTCATTTCATATTGCAAAAAGGCACTTTGTAAGGCTTGGGTTTCAGCCGCACTGTAATCGCATTGTCCGCCACTGGCTAAACACGCTTTTTGCCGCCGTAACAAGAACATGACCCGTAAGGCACGGTCGCGTGTCCACACCGGATTGGCTGGTGGGGTTAGATAAAACGCTGCATCCGCAACGGCACTGAGTTTTGCTGGTAACGCTGACTTACACGGTGCACCACCACGCGTATAGGTATCCCAGATATTACGCACATTCGGCACTAAACCCCAATCGGAATCGTATTGGGTAGTACGACAAGGCAAACTATCAAGGGGTTTGATATAGGCTAACCAACGGGCATTATCGCCAAGAATACGTGGGTGCGCAGTGGCAGGTTGCCGTGGCGGCGCAAAGGCTTTAGCCGTTTTCAGCGCAACTGAATGAATGTGGAAGTTTTCGTTTTCGCTAGTGGTACAAGTGGTCGGAGCAGCCAGATTACAGCCCTTGGTATATTGGTTGAACGCAACCAAACTCACATCTACTTCTACTGCATTTTTGTAGGCATCCGGTACAGGTGCTCTGAAAGTCGCACGAGCGCTATAACCAATGGTTTGAATCGGGGCGTGTGGCCCTGTTACCAATGGCTTTGTATCCCCCGGTTTGGCCCAAACCAGATAAATACCTGCATCAACCCCACTTTTCCAGTTGGCGGTTACATCCAGTTTGCACTTGCCAGTGGCAGCATCAAGCTCACTGGAATGGCAGTTAGTAGGGGTGGAACCAAATAACTTATACCAGGAAATTTCATACTCTAGGTCCTGAGCCTGATGTTGTTGCGGCACAGAAAAGCGGAATTGCGCCCACGCCGGTTCGGGAGCCAGCGGAATGTAGATATTATTAAGCGGCCATTTGGTCAGAAACTTCAGGGCAGGCTCAGTCTGAGTGGTATCGAGCTGTACCTTACAAACATCCTCATTATTACCGGCGGCTCTACCGCCAACTTTTACCCGATTGGCTGGCCAATGACGCGATACATCGCACAGACGTTTGTCATAAGCCATTGTGGTTAGCGGGGTAGCAGAAGCTTGGATGCGGTCAAAACGCACCCCTTCATCGGTAATAGGCTGGGTTGCGAGTACGGGAGTGGCAGGAATATCCGGTAAGGTTTGTTTAACGCCTCCTACCGTTTCCCAGCTATCCGGTAACCCGTTAGCATTTCCATCTGCTAATGCCGGAGGATTGGTAACAGCCGCGTGTACTGCTGTTTGTAGAATAAGACCTAATAAGAAGGTTAGCCAGACACTTCGAGATAAACTCGATGAGTGCCTCTTGCACTGTTTGACCCACTTCATAACTGACCGCCACACTCAACTATAATTATTTGTAATTTCTATTATAAATAGAAAACATGAGTATGTGGAGAAAAATTTAGCTATGCGCCTTCAAAGCCAAACTGAGTAATTTGGCCGTTATATCAACAATAGGTATGACTTGCTCATAACGCATACGTTTAGGGCCGATAACACCCAAGACCCCTAAATGTTCGCCATCTACCTGATACGGTGCGGTAACTAGGCTACATTCATCAAACGCGGATTGCCCGGATTCGCGGCCAATGAAGATTTTTACCCCCTCTGCCTGCAAACATTTATCCAACAAACTCAGAATGTCGCGCTTACGAGTAAAGGCAGCAAACAATTCACGCAATTTATGAATGTCAGACAGATCATCATAACCCATGAGATTGGTTTCACCGGCTATGACACAATCTTCACCCTGTTGTTGGTTATCTGCCAGATCAGCAACAGCTTTTTCCCCTAATTCAATAGCAGAAATCATCATGCGGTTCATATCTTCACGATGCTGACGCATTTCTTCTAATAAAGCAGTACGGGCTTGCTGTAAATCTTTGCCCACTAGCCGTTCATTAAGGAAATTAGCCGCTTGTTGTAAAGAAGAGGCAGAAATCTCCTCATCCAACTGGATAATACGGTTTTGCACTTCATTACGATTCAACACCAGAATCGCCAATACTTGTTGGCCAGACAGACGCATGAATTCAATCTGGCGAATAGAGGCTGGGTTTCGACGCGGCAAAGACACCACTCCGGTTAAACGGGTAATGCCAGACAATAAAGTGGATGCTGATTGAATCAGCGCCCCCGCATCGCGCTCAGCTTTTAACTGACCTTGCAGGGTATGAATCGCTTTTTCTTCCAGCGGTTTGACGGTAACAAGCGTATCCACAAATAGGCGATACCCTTGTGAGGTCGGCACGCGCCCGGCAGATGTATGCGGGGAACGGATATACCCCAATTCTTCCAGATCAGCCATTACATTGCGAATCGTTGCCGCACTCAGGGATAACCCGCTACTACGGGCTAACTGACGGGAACCGACCGGCTGGCCGTCCTTGATATAGCTTTCCACCAACACCTTTAAAATGTGGCGGGCGCGTTCATTTAATTCAGGGTAATCATGTGCTGTCATGTCGTACTATATAAGGGCAAATGACTCTGGATACAAGCGGGTTACAGCTTGCAATTTATGCCCAGCTTTGCCAGCCTTGCAGCTTTAAACCGGACAAAACGGATTATGAGCCTGTTTTCTTATATTGGCATATTTACCAAACCAAATGATATCCGTGTTGACAATACCCTGAGACAACTGCATGAAGCCCTACTCCAGCGTGGTTTTCAGGTCTTTTGTGACCAAAATGCCGGTCTTATTCTGGATTTGCCTGCTATGGCAGGTGAAGAATTAGCACGTCGGATTGATCTGGCGATTGTGGTGGGCGGCGATGGCACACTCCTTAGTGCTGGACGCTTATTGGCCCCGTATGAAGTGCCTATTGTAGGGATTAATTTGGGCCGTTTAGGATTTTTGGTGGATGTTTCCCCAGACGATATGATTCTGCAATTGGAAGCCATACTCAGTGGAGAATATCAGGAAGAAAAACGCCTCATCTTAAATGCCAGTGCCGAACGTGACGGCGAAAGCTTTGGGCAAGCTGATGCTTTAAATGATGTGGTGCTGCATGTGCGGGATGAAATTCGCATGATTGAATTTACTACGACCATTGATGGTAAATTCGTCAATACTCAACGCGCGGATGGCATGATTATTACCACACCCACCGGTTCTACCGCTTATGCCCTGTCTAGCGGTGGCCCTATTATGCACCCAGCCTTACAAGCCTTAGCATTAGTGCCGATTTGCCCACATACCCTCAGCGACCGCCCCTTGGTATTAAGCAGTAATAGCGTAATTGAATTGCAGTTGTGTGAACAACGCGATGTACCCGCCCGTGTATCCTTTGATGGTCATAATAATATTGAACTGGAATCGGGTGATATTGTGCGCATTCACGCCCGCCCGGAGAAATTTCACCTGTTACACCCTAAAGGGTATGACTACTATCATATTCTGCGTGAAAAACTTCATTGGGGCATACAGCCATAAGTCGCCATGCTGACACATATTCACATTCGCAATTTTGCGATTATTGATAGCCTTGAACTAGAACTGCATTCAGGCATGACAGCCTTAACCGGCGAAACCGGCGCGGGTAAATCCATCTTGCTAGATGCCATTGGTTTGGTATTAGGCGACAAAGCGGACAGCCAAAGCGTGCGTCATGGTGCAGACAAGGCCGATATTACCTTAAGCGTTGATATTACCCAGACACCGGAGGCACGCCATTGGTTACAAGGCCACGAGTTTGATCGCGGGGATGAAACCTGCATCCTGCGACGTGTTATTACCACGCAAGGTAAATCACGTGCCTGGATTAACGGCTCCCCGGCCACGCTTAGCCAATTACGTGAATTAGGGGAACAATTGGTGGATATTCATGGCCAGCATGAACACCAATCCTTAATGAAAAAAGATGCCCAGCGCGAACTGCTCGATACCTTTGCCAATAATGAAGCGTTACTGGCTGTTACCCGTGACGCTTGGCAGGAATGGAAAAAACTGCATGAACGCGTGCTATTTTTAACCAATCAAAGCCAACAATATCAAGAACGCGTCGATTTGCTGAAATTTCAGGCGCAGGAACTGAAAAGCTTAGGTTTACAAACGGATGAACCCGCACAACTGGATGAAGAACTGAATCGGCTGGCGAATGCTGAACAATTACGCAGTACCGCTGAACAAGGTTATGACCAGCTGTATGAAGCGGAAGAGTCTCTATATTCGGCCTTAGGCAAACTCATTTATGACCTTGAACAACAGGTCAAAATTGATGCCCATCTAGAAGCACCCCTAGAACTTTTAAACAGTGCCCAAATTCAAGTACAGGAAGCTTCTGTGCTATTGCGTGATTACGCCGAAGCCTTGGATATTGATCCTAAACGCCTGAATTGGGTAGAAAACCGCATTGCGGATATTCGCACTTTAGCCCGTAAATACCGTACTGACCCGCATTTGCTACCGGAAAAGCTAGCCACTATTAACGCTGAACTAACGCAATTAAGTGGTGAAGGCTATAACCTAGATGCGCTGGAAAAACATTTACAGCAAGCCGCCTCGCACTATCGCCAACAAGCCGCTGCTTTAAGTGAGGCGCGTCAACAAGCTGCCACCCACTTATCTGTAGGGGTTACTAAAGCGATGCAAGAACTGGGTATGCAGGGTGGTCAATTTGAAATTCGGATAACGTTTGACCCTCAAGGCTCTTTTCAAACCACCGGCTTGGATAGCATTGAATTTCTGGTCAGTGCTAACCCCGGTCAACCGCTAAAACCCTTGGTAAAAGTGGCTTCAGGCGGCGAACTATCGCGTATCAGCTTAGCTATTCAAATGATGGCAGCACAAAAGGTTACGCTGCCTGCATTGATTTTTGATGAAGTGGATACCGGCATCGGTGGCGCAATTGCTGAAGTCGTCGGCAAACAATTACGCGCTTTAGGTACTACCCGGCAAGTGTTATGCGTTACCCATTTGCCACAAGTGGCCTCACAAGCCCATCAACAATACAAAGTCACCAAAATCAAACGCTTTGAACATACCAGTACTGGCATTGAACATCTCACCCCACCGCAACGGGTAGAAGAAATTGCCCGCATGATTGGTGGTATGGAAATTACCCCGGCTACGCGGGCTTTAGCTGGCGAAATGCTAACCGTTAGTACCCGACAAAATCGCGCCTAATACGGTTATTATTTATCCAGAATATCCGCCAGTGTGGTTTTGGCTAGCAATTCCACACGGCTTGGTGTCTGTCTATCTAAAGCCAGATTACCCAGTATCTCCACCGCTTGCGCTTGCTGACCTTTGCGCACTAACACCAAGGCTTTCTCCACTAAGAGAAAGCCTTGAATATCCGCATCCGGGTTAGCAGCTAAACCCTTTTCCAGCAACTCCAAACGCTTAGCGTCATCAGGCTCCAATAAGGCTTTGGCCTTCCAAGCCGGAGCATAATTGGGGGCTGCTGCTAATAATTCATCCACCAACTGTTGCTTGCGTTCTACATCATCACTCCAATCTAGGGATAAATACTTAAGGTAGGTGCCTTGGGGCAATTCGCCATTTACTTCCTTTTTCAAGGTATCCACTGCAGTAATGACTGTAAAAAACCCTCGAGGCGCTATCGCCAATGCTTGCTCATAAGCTTGTAAGGCTTTAGGGGTATCGCGCTGTAATAGGTAAGTAAAGCCTGCATCATAAAGAGGAGCAGCCCAATGCGGGGCCGCTTCGGCTGCTTGTTCTAACGGGGGAATAGCTAACGCATATTCGCCCTTTTTGGCCAAGTCGCGTCCTTTGGCATGCAAAGCTATCGCGCGCTTGGGAATCGTCCATTGAGCTTCCACTTCCCAGTCCGCCATTACTTTTGCCCGACGCACATCGGCATCCGTCAAAGTTCGGCCTTCTGTATTCGTAAATATAACTTCTGCCGCCCATAATGCTTGCATGCTAAATAAAAAACCAAATAGTGCAATCATGCTAAAACGCTTTAACATAAAGCCTTCCTTTAAACGGACATCTTTTAACCAATTCTGTTTGGACTAATAACTTTAACCATGTATAAATTAAAGTCTGAATAGAAAATAATTTTAATCATTTAACTAATTTCAATTCAAAATATTTTCATTACCATTCTGCTGATACTTCACTACAATGAAAAATACCTATCCACTCACGATTTCTTTCCATTTGTAAAGCTATTAGTAGGTATCTTGGTATTATTTTAAACAAAGAGGACCTTATCATGGCCAAGCAAAGTGCTAAAACAGACAAGAAAAGTCTGCAAAACAAAAATAAAAAGAAAACCTCAATCGACCGACCAGACCCGCGTGGTAAAACATTGGCAGAAACAGGATCTGAAGCTAATTCACCTGATTTGAAACGCGGCAGTGATTCAGCTAAAAATGTGCAATGATTTCGTTAATTTTTAGTATTGTCACAGAGCATTGCTTGAATCACAGGCACTAATCGGCCCCTTGTTATATAAGCTAGGAGCCGATTTCATAGAAAACGCAAAGTTAATTATTGCGCTTCGCCTACTAAATGATAACTACGCACTAAACGGCTGTCCGCTTCTACGGAATGTAAATGCACATCATAACCCCACAAACGGTGCACATGACGCAACATTTCATTGACATCACCATTCAATGGCCGACGACTATTCAATACATGTTGTAAGGTTAAAGAACGATCACCGCGTACATTCACTTTCTGAATCTGAATATCCGGTTCTTGATGGCTAATATTGTATTGACGTGACAATAATTCGCGCACTACATGATAACCTTCATCATTATGAATAGCGGTAATATTGATAGTGTTTTTACGATCATCATCCTCTAAGGCGAACAAGTGGAAATCCCGAATAACCTTAGGGGAAAGGAATTGCAGAATAAAACTTTCATCACGGTAATTACGCATCACGTAATCAAGCGTTTTAATCCAATCACTACCGGCAATATCAGGAAACCAACGTTTATCTTCTTCGGTTGGTTTCTCACAAATGCGCCGAATATCACTCATCATAGCAAAACCTAGCGCATAGGGATTGATACCGGAATAATAAGGACTATCAAACCCTGGCTGCATAACCACATTAGTATGGGAAGTTAGGAATTCCATCATGAATCCCTCATTCACCAAACCTTGATCATACATTTCATTCAAAATGGTGTAATGCCAGAAGGTTGCCCAACCTTCATTCATAACTTGAGTCTGACGCTGCGGATAAAAATACTGGGCTACTTTGCGCACAATACGAATAATCTCGCGTTGCCATGTTTCTAAAGCCGGTGAATTCTTTTCAATAAAATACAATAAATTTTCTTGCGGCTCTTCTGGAAACACTCGGGCAGCTTTTTCTTCAGCATCTGCATGTTTATGACGGTGTGGCAAAGTACGCCATAAATCATTCAAATGTTGCTGAATATAAAGTTCGCGTTCTTTCTGCCGCTCGCGTTCCTCCGCCGCTGAAATAGGTGACGGGCGCTTATAACGATCCACCCCATAATTCATGAGCGCATGACAGGAATCGAGCAATAACTCAACGGATTCGACCCCATAACGCTCTTCACATTGACGGATATAGTTTTTGGCAAACATCAAATAATCAATGATGGCCTCAGCATCCGTCCAAGTACGGAACAAATAATTGCCTTTGAAGAAAGAATTATGCCCATAGCAAGCATGCGCAATCACCAATGCTTGCATGGTCAGCGTATTTTCTTCCATCAAATAGGCAATACACGGACTGGAATTAATGACGATTTCATACGCCAATCCCATGCGTCCACGCGTATAATTTTGCTCGACATTGACGAAATGCTTGCCATATGACCAATGATTATAAAATACCGGCATGCCAACAGAAGCATAGGCATCCATCATTTGGTCAGAACGAATAATCTCAATTTGATTGGGATAGGTATCAAGTTTGAATTTTTCTTTGGCAATACGCCCAATTTCGCGGTTATAAGTCTCAATAGTCTCAAAAGTCCATTCCGAGCTGGTCGAAATGTATTTTTTTTCCTGCTCAGGCAGGTGAGTTTCGGTAGTCAATCGACCTCCTCACCGGCGTGTTTGCGAAACAGTTCGCGGAACACCGGATAGATTTCGGCATTGTTACGCACCCGCTGGATGGCAAAGCGGTCATGGAAATCACTTTGCAAGTGTTCGTACAAATACCACAAGCCTTGCGGGTCACGATCGCCAATTTCAATATAGGTATAATACTGCACAAAAGGCAAAATCTGGTTGGTCAAAGCCACACGACAACGTTCATTGTCTTCGTGCCAGTTGTCCCCATCCGATGCCTGTGCGACATAAATATTCCACTCATTGGGGGAATAGCGTTCATCCAAAATATCACCCATTAGATTTAGGGCGCTAGATACCACCGTCCCCCCGGTTTCGCGTGCATAAAAGAAGGTTTCTTCATCCACCTCCTGTGCTTGCGTATGGTGACGAATGAACACCACTTCAATATGTTCGTAGTTTTTCTTCAAAAACAGATAGAGCAGGAAGAAAAACCGTTTAGCCGTATCTTTGATATCCTGGGTCATGGAACCAGAGACGTCCATAACACAAAACATCACCGCCTTAGGCGATGGCCGTGGCATTTTGACCCGCAGGTTATACTTGAGGTCAAAATCATCTAACCACGGAATGGCATGCAAACGCACATTAATGTGTTCCAATTCCAGCTTTAAGCGGCGTTGCTGTTCCTCAATTTCAAAGGTCAGTAGGTGCTTATCCAGTTCCTCTAGTTCAGCCAGTATTTCCCGCCGCCGCCGCCGCTCCTTGCCGCGTAGGGCAATGCGCCGTGCATGAGCACTGCGCATGGAACGTACAATATTAATCTGGGAAGGATTGCCGACTTCACTAACACCAGCGCGCTTGTAATCAAACGAATCCATACTGAGTAACTGGCGCTTAACCATATTTGGCAAGGCCAGATCCTCAAACAGGTATTCAAGAAACTCTTGCTGGGAAATCTGGAACACAAAGTCATCCATGCCCTCGCCATCCGCTGAGGCTTGCCCGGAACCACTACCGCCGCCGCCACCACCGGATGGCCGCTGGATACGGTCACCGGGAACAAACTCCTTGTTACCAGGATGGACAATATCACGCTTGCCACCCTGACCATGACGAAACACAGGTTCGGAAATGTCGCGCTTGGGAATCGTGATACTTTCCCCTTGCTCCATATCCGTAATGTTACGACGGCTGACAGCATCGGACACAGCCTTGCGAATCTGCTTTTGGTAACGTTTAAGAAAACGTTCCCGATTTACCAGACTCTTGTTTTTGCTATTCAGGCGACGGTCAACGATATAGGCCATAGGGCACTCCCTTACTGCGACTTACGCACGCGCAGATACCATTCGGCTAACAAACGTACTTGTTTTTCAGTGTAACCACGTTTCATCATGCGCTCGACAAAGTTATCGTGTTTGCGCTGTTCATCCGCAGACGATTTGGCACCGTAGGAAATAACGGGCAGCAAATCTTCAGTACTGGAGAACATTTTCATTTCAATGACACGACGCAGTTTTTCATAGCTAGTCCACGATGGGTTGCGGCCATTATTATTGGCACGTGCCCGCAGTACAAAGTTGACAATCTCGTTACGAAAATCTTTCGGATTGCTAATACCTGCTGGCTTTTCGATCTTTTCCAAATCTGCATTCAAAGCAGCGCGATTGAGCAATTCACCCGTTTCAGGGTCACGGAATTCCTGATCCTGAATCCAGAAGTCAGCGTAAGTAACATAACGATCGAACAGGTTTTGGCCGTACTCAGAATAAGATTCCAGATAAGCTGTCTGGATTTCCTTACCGATGAAGTCGACATAGCGCGGAGCAAGGTATTCCTTAATAAAGCGGATATAACGATCCTGAATTTCACGCTGGAACTGCTCTTTCTCAATCTGGCGCTCCAATACATACATCAAGTGAACCGGGTCAGCAGCTACTTCGGTTGCATCATAGTTAAAGACTTTGGAAAGAATCTTAAATGCAAAGCGGGTAGACAAACCACTCATGCCCTCGTCCACACCTGCGGAATCTTGATACTCTTGAATAGTCTTGGCTTTCGGATCAATATCCTTGAGATTTTCACCGTCATAAATCCGCATCTTGGAAAAGATATTGGAATTTTCAGGTTCTTTCAGCCGAGACAAGATAATGAACTGTGCTAGCAGTTTCAGGGTATCTGGCGCACACGGTGACTTTGACAGAGAACTGTTCACCAACAGCTTTTCATAAATCTTGATTTCTTCTGTCACACGCAGGCAGTAAGGCACTTTGACAATGGAAACACGGTCAATGAATGCCTCATTGTTGCGGTTATTTTTGAAGGTCTGCCATTCAGATTCATTCGAGTGTGCCAGAATCACACCATTGAATGGAATCGCGCCGATACTTTCCGTACCGTTGTAGTTGCCTTCCTGAGTGGCGGTTAACAGCGGATGCAAAACCTTAATAGGGGCTTTGAACATCTCGACGAATTCCATCAAACCTTGATTGGACAAGCACAGACCACCAGAGTAGCTATAGGCATCTGGGTCATTCTGAGGGAAGTCTTCCAGTTTACGGATATCAACCTTGCCTACTAACGACGAAATATCTTGGTTGTTTTCATCACCCGGTTCAGTTTTGGAAACGGCAATCTGATTTAGACGCGAGGGGAAACGCTTGACCACGCGGAACTTGGTAATATCGCCGCCAAACTCGTGCAGGCGTTTGACTGCCCAAGGTGACATAATGGTTCTTAGATAACGGCGCGGAATGCCATAATCTTCTTCCAAAATGGCACCGTCTTCCTCCGCATTGAACAAGCCTAACGGTGATTCATTGACCGGGGAACCTTTGATGCAATAAATCGGCATATGTTCAATCAAGGCTTTAAGACGTTCAGCCAGTGAAGATTTACCGCCCCCAACAGGGCCGAGCAGATACAGTACCTGCTTACTTTCTTCTAGTCCTTGAGCGGCATGACGGAAGAATGACACGATTTGCTCAATACTGTCTTCCATGCCATAAAATTCGGAAAACGCGGGATACCGGCGAATAACCTTATTGGAAAAAATCCGGCTCATGCGTGGATCGCGTGAGGTATCGACAATCTCAGGTTCACCAATGGCCCGCAACATACGTTCGGCTGCGGTGGCATAGGCGAGAGGGTCTTGCTTACAGAGGTCAAGGTATTCTTGAAGCGAATATTCTTCTTCTTGTAAGGCTTCGTACCGGGACTGATAGTGACTGAATATGCTGCTCATTAGTTAACCTCTTTCGTTTCAATAAGCGCCTGTTGAGATACGCTTGTTACCATCAACCTGCAAACTCAATGCCAAACGCCTGTAGATTGCCAAGGTTGGATGTTCTGCCGAGACTTTTTATTTTTAGACCGTAACTGCAATGAAAAGTGTGCCTCCTTTTGACATTTTCTGTCAGGCTATTCGGCCGCTATTTTTGTTATGCAAATAATTTAAGCTGAAGCATAAGCGCTTAGCACCATATAGCGGATGAACAGGCATACGTTCGTATGACATTTGACGCTATACTGAAGCCGTTATTCTATAAGCAGAACCGACATGAAGCTGGCTACCTTCAACCTCTATCAATTTGCAGCGCCGGGTTCCTACTGGCATGACAAGATTTCTCATAATACTTATACACCATCCGAGTGGGCGCAAAAAACCACATGGATAACCACCCGACTGCACCAAATGAGTGCCGATGTGGTAGGATTTCAGGAAGTCTTCAGCATTCCGGAACTGAAGGCTTTGTGTCAAACTGCGGGGTATCCCCATTTTATTACCGTTGATAATTCCGGATATGCGCCTGACAATGCGGGTGTCTATATCAAATCAGTCGTTGCTTTAGCATCACGCTACCCGATTTTGCGCGTTCATACAGTTGGTATTCCTGAGGAAGTTAAGGCCGATCTGCCCATATCGGAACATTTCCGCTTTAGTCGTGCACCCATTTGTGCAGAGTTGCAGGTACCTGAGTTTGACACTCTAACAGTTTATGTCGTACACCTGAAATCCAAACGTCCTGTCAGTCTTGACATGCACTATAACGATGCTACTCCTTGGGCAGTCAGGGTGCAAGATACCCTACGTCACTTATCCCGCAGCATGGTAGCCTCGTTATTACAACGAGGTACGGAAGCAACTCTGCTTTATCACCACATCAATAACGCGTTACAGCAAGACAGCCAACGCCCTATTGTGGTGCTAGGCGATATGAATGATAGTCTGGATTCGGTACCGCTAGCGGCACTCACCATGCAAGAGCGTGTGAGTAGCATTGGTGGTATTTTCCGCGATCAATGGCCAGAAGGTACGATTGACCTGTTATATGACTACCGCTTAGTTGATACTTTCCAGCTAGCGCCCAATATGCGTCACCGGGTACGACCTTTTACCGTCACCCATCATGGCGAAGGCGGTGTTTTGGATTACATTTTGGTTTCCAATAACCTTAATACCAAAAACCCAGCCACCAAAGCAGAGGTCAAAAATTACGAAGTCTGGAATGAACATCTGAACAACGACGGCGTTGAGAATCGCCTGCAATCCGATCATGGTCAGGTTTGTGTTGAATTATTACCCTGTGCCGCCCAACCGGATTATGCTGCGACCTTAAATCCGGCATTTCGGCTACTAAAAACGTCAGCTGATATCCGCACTCGCCAGGATTTTGTGCAGTATGCTGGAGGGGTGTATCAATCGGCTAAGCATTTCAAACAATGGAGTAGCGCGGATAAATGGAACCACTTTTGGTCGTTCTTCTTTGATAGCGAATACGGTTGGGTAACCTCCATCTATGGCAATACACCCGTTAGTGAGTTGTATCAAAAGCAGCGCCATAGTATTGAACATGTGATTCCACTAGAGTTTCTGGATCGCTATTTGGCACGTAAAGGCGTAGCTCGTTTTACTCGCTATGGTGCGACCGTCAATCCATTCAATTTTTTACCCTCAGAACGCGGTTTAAATGCCAAACGTTCTAATTTCCCGTTTGACATGGATGATGACAAAATCGTACGCCCTTATCAGTTACACCTTTATCCCGAAAGTTTTGATAGCCATAGTGGTTTTGATGCTGACCATGAATGGGTAATTCCATCGCGTAATCGTGGCGATATCGCGCGTGCACTGCTGTATATGCTGTTGATTTATGAAATCGATGAGCTATACAACCGCCATGTGGATACGCTAGTGCATTGGGCACGCATTGATACCCCTAGTTCATGGGAAGTGGCTTATAACAACTGGGTTTATACGCATTGGCGTATCCGTAATCCATTTATTGATAGCCCAGACAATGCAAGCATCCTATTGAATAACCGGGATTTGCTCAAATCCATTGAATTACGCCCCTAGCAATTGCCATGTTAAACTCGGGCCAATTAATAGTAATAACAATAATACGCTAAAGCCTTTTAAGAGGATTACATCATGGGGAAACTAACCGCGTGCTGCCATCAATCGGCAGCATTCTGGCTAGGTTTAAGTTATAGCATTTGGCATTACCATACGAGAAGTTTGGGGTTAACACATGCAAGTCTTGCTTTATAATGAACTCGACCCAGCTACTATACCGGGTTTTGCCAAATGGCAAGCCTTGATGGCGGCCGATGACCTCAAATCGGCTGATATTAAAAAAATCGGTGATAATCTTTATCGCGCACGCTTAAACCGCAGTGATCGGCTCTTGCTGGCTTTCTATCATCAAGCAGGCCAACGTTATGCCTTGGTATTGGAATATTTACCCCAACATGATTATGCACACTCGCGCTTTTTGCGCCATGTCGCGCGCATTGATGAAGACAAGATTCCAGCTCTTACCAACCTGCCTGCTGAATTACCTACTCTAACCTACCTCAATCCGCGTCAGCCGCATTTTAATCTGCTGGATAAGATCCTCTGTTTTGATGATGATCAACAAGCGATTTATTATCTTGCCCCACCATTAATATTAATAGGCTCTGCCGGTAGTGGTAAAACCGCTTTATTGTTGGAAAAGCTCAAAACTATCCACGGCAATATCTTGTATGTCACACAATCGTCTTATTTAGTTAAACATTCACGCAATTTGTATTACGCGCATCATTACGCGAATACACAGCAACAAGTGGATTTTTTATCTTTTGAAGAATTTCTAGCGAGTATTCATTTACCGATTGGCCGAGCCGTATGCTGGCAGGATTTTTTACATTGGTTTCAAAATCAACCACGCCCCATTATTAAAGACGCCCACAAACTATTTGAAGAATTTAGTGGTGTTATTGCTGGCTCGTCTATTACTAATGCTTGGCTCAGTGAACAAGAGTATTTAGCCTTAGGCATTAAACAATCGATTTTTCTACCCACCGAACGCGCATCTGTATACGAATTATTTACCCGCTACCTAGTGTTTTTAAAGACACAACAACTGTATGACTTGAATATTGTCAGTCATAACTATTTAACCCGTGTTCAGCCACGCTATGATTTTCTAGTAGTAGATGAAGTACAGGATTTCACTACTATCCAGCTATTTTTATTACTCAAAGTCTTGCATAAACCCTATGCATTCCTATTATGCGGTGATTCCAATCAGATTGTGCATCCCAACTTTTTTGCCTGGAAGCGGATTAAAAGCCTGTTTTACCAACAGGGTATTTTACCACCGGCAACAGAGCTGATTCGTATCCTGCATACTAATTACCGCAATTCTGCCGCCCTAGTAGCATTAGCAAACCGTTTATTGCTAATAAAAAATCGTCGCTTTGGTTCTATTGACCGTGAAAGTAGCTATTTGATACAAAGTCATGGCCAACAACAAGGTGAGGTTATATTTTTACGCGATAGCATTGCAATACGCCAAGAACTGAATAATAAAACCCATTCATCCACCCGTTTTGCGGTATTGGTTTTACATACCAGTCAAAAAGCAGAGGCCCAACGCTATTTCAAAACACCTTTAGTCTTTTCCATTCAGGAGGCTAAAGGTCTGGAATATGACAATATTATCCTCTATAACTTTCTATCGATTGAAGCTAAACGCTTTCAGGAGATCAGTCATAATCTCACTCCTAATGATTTACAACACGAGTTGCATTATGCGCGCGCCAATGACAAACAAGACAAATCCCTAGAAGTCTACAAGTTCTATATTAATGCCCTGTATGTAGCCCTTACCCGCGCTATTCAAACGTTGTATTGGCTAGAACAAAATCCACCCGAAAATTTTTTAACGCTAATGGGTTTACAACAAACCAATGATTTACAGCTAAAGGGGCAACAATCGGATTTACAAGCTTGGCAACAAGAAGCCATACGCCTAGATTTACAGGGCAAACAAGAACAAGCCGAACGGATTCGCCGTGAAATTCTGCAACAACAAGCCCCCGATTGGCCGGTTTACACGCCTGATCAGTATGACAATCTCTATCAGCAAGCCTTGCAACAAGGCGATAAAACTGCACGCTTAGCCTTATTTGAATACGCGTTAGTGTATGAAGACCGCCCGTTGTTACAAGCTTTAGATCAGAATCGATTCAAACCCGCTTATTATCCAGAAAAAGGCCTGAAATTATTACAGCAAAAATACTATTTACCCTATCAAGCTAAGAACGGATTGGCGTTACGCTCACAGATTAAACGTTATGGGGTGGATTTTCGCAATCCATTTAATCAAACACCTTTAATGCTGGCAGCACAGTTTGGTAATGTGGAAATAGTTCAATATTTAATTGAACTGGGAGCAGAGCGTAATCATACTGATAATCGTGGTTTAACCGCTTTCCAAATAGCACTTGCTCGAGCCAGTCAAGATAAAAAATATGCCCAAACTTGTTTAACTGATCTGTATATTGCTCTCGAGCCTGATTATTTACTTATTCAACTCGATGGCAGTCTAGTTAAACTGGATAATCGCACACCGGAATTTTTCCTACTGAATTTATTGATAGCTCTTTTTTACCGAATACTACCAAACAAACTAGTGGATAGAAATGCCTTTGAAGAGCAGGATATTTTGACAGCTATCAAGCATTTTCCCACACAGTTAGTACCAGATATCTATAAACAGCCGGGTTATATAGCGGATTTAATGGCTAAAAACGCCCTGAATGATCAACCAGAACCCCACCGTTTACGCTTATTCTATCAACTCAAACCCGGTCACTATCTGTTTAACCCAACTTTAACATTGCGAATTGAAAATCAGTGGATCAATATCTACGATATCTTAAAGTTGGATAGTCTTTATTACATTAGCAATCCACCATTAGGCTGGTGGTATATAGATAATGGTTTCCATAGTGAACTATTTTTTGATCCTCTGCTGGCGGAAGGTCGTAATCATATCCAAGAACAATTACAACAGGTACGTCTGAGCATGTTGAATGAAGCTTTATCTAGGTTACAAGTGTTATGTGATCAGGAACTGCAAAAAATTCACCCTGCTGCTGATACCTCAACAACGTTGAATTTACCATCGGAACCGTCAGCCTGATAGAAATCCACTTATTTTTACCCAAAGCATAGAGATGACTCATGAGCATACGATCCTTTATTCCACCGCAACGCACCTTGCTAGGCCCTGGCCCTTCCGATGTTAGCCCAAGGGTATTAAATGCGATGGCACGCCCGACCATAGGCCACCTTGACCCTGATTTCATTCGCATGATGGATGAAATCAAATGCCTGTTGCAGTATGCCTTTCAAACTCGTAATGACTTGACGATGCCGGTTTCCGCCCCCGGTTCTACGGGGATGGAAGCTTGTTTTGTCAATCTAGTCGAACCCGGTGATAAGGTAATTGTGTGCCAAAATGGCGTGTTCGGCGGGCGTATGAAAGAAAATGTCGAACGCTGTGGAGCTACCGCGATTATGGTTGTGGACGATTGGGGCAAACCGGTTGATCCAAGCAAAGTAGAAGATGCGCTAAAAACCCATACGGATGCGCGTTTATTGGCTTTTGTTCACGCTGAAACGTCCACAGGCGCGCAATCGGATGCCAAAACGCTGGTAGAACTGGCGCATGCACACAATTGCTTAACGATTGTGGATGCGGTGACTTCGCTCGGCGGTAGCCCGCTCAAAGTAGATGAATGGGGTATTGATGCCATTTACTCGGGCACGCAAAAATGTCTTTCCTGTGTGCCAGGCTTATCACCCATTAGCTTTGGTGAACGCGCGGTAGAACGTATTAAAAACCGCGCCAGTAAGGTCCAAAGCTGGTTTATGGATATGAACCTAGTAATGGGTTATTGGGGGCAAGGCACCAAACGCGCTTATCATCATACTGCCCCTATCAATACACTCTACGCCTTGCATGAAGCCTTGATAATGCTGCAGGAAGAAGGTTTGGAAAATGCTTGGCAACGGCATGAACATCATCATCAAGCCTTGAAAGCAGGTATTGAAGCCATGGGTTTGGAGTTTGTGGTAGCAGAGCCTTACCGTTTGCCGCAACTGAATGCGATCCGTGTGCCTGCAGGCGTGGATGAAGCCGCAGTACGTCATGCTTTGTTGCAGCGTTATCAATTGGAAATTGGCGCAGGACTAGGTTCATTGGCAGGCAAAATCTGGCGTATTGGTTTAATGGGTTATGCCAGCAATGCTAAAAATGTTCTGAATTGTTTAGGCGCACTTGATGCCATCTTAAGCGAAATGCACGCACCTATTCACAGCGGTGTAGCGGTTACAGCAGCTAGTCGCGTATTAGCTAACGCTTAACCTCAGCTAACGAGAGGCGGGTAAGGCACCGACCTCTCGTCGTAAAAAAGCCAGATGACTCAATGTGGCATAACCATCCGCCGGGAAACCCGCATCCAGTTGCCAACGCCGTAAGGCAGCTCGCGTATTCGGCCCTAGTTTGCCATCCACGCCATCGGTACTATAACCAGCACTGGTTAATAACTCCTGTAACTCCACTTTTTCTGCCCGACTCAAAGGTTGTTCATCCTGCGGCCAACTACCTTCTAAAGCAGGTGCCCCGCGAATACGATCCCCCAAATAACCTGCTGCTAAGGCATAAGTCTGCGCATTATTGTATTTGAGAATGACATTGAAATTATGAAAGGCGAGGAATGCAGGCCCACGGTGACCGGCAGGCAAAAATACAAATGCACTATCAGTACCGTTCAAAAGTGAACCATCAACATGGCGTACACCACTTTCTTGCATCCACACGTCTGTCGGTAACCACAGATTCGGGTCTGCCCGACTCCAATCAAAGTCAGCCGGTAGCTTGACCTCTTCACCCCACGGTTTATCGCGTTCCCAACCGGACTGCGCCAAGTAATTAGCAGTAGAAGCTAACGCATCCGGAATACTATCGACCAAATCGCGCTTACCATCGTTATCAAAATCCACCGCGTATTGTTCAAAAGTAGTAGGAATAAATTGGGTATGACCAATAGCCCCTGCCCAAGAACCGTGCAGCGATACCAGTGACATATCCCCTTGTTGCACAATACGTAATGCCGCTAACAGCTGGTCACGCCAAAAATCACGTCGTTTGACCTCGCCGCCATACACCAGGGTTGCCAAAGAACGCACCACGCTATAACGCCCGGTAAAACGCCCAAAGTCACTTTCCATACCCCAAATCGCTAGCAGGTATTCAGGTTGCACACCATAGCGCTTATAAATGGCTGTCAATAAGGGCTGATATTCTTGCAATAACAATTGCCCCATCATGACTCGATTGGTAGAAACGGCCCCATCAAGGTACTGCCAAACCGTTTTGGTAAATTCAGGCTGCAAGTTATCCAAGCGCAAGACTTTGTCATCCGCCAACAAACCGGTCATAGCCAGATCAATGGTTTGCTCATTAATACCATGACTACGCGCATAGGCACTGAATTGGGTTTTCCAGACCTCAAAATCGCTGTCGAAGACTACTGTATAGCCGAACAAAACAGCAGCTAGCACCAGAGCATTGCGCACCGGGTACATCCACTTGCGGTTCATTCAGCCGTTCCTAACACTACCAATCATCGGGCTATAATAGCAGACTTGGTGAAAACTGCCTCCTGCCAAGCTCTTATGCAACTGATTAATTTATCATCTACTTTTGTTACCAAACATTCACCTAAACAGCTATTTGCTCTAAGGCATTGATAGGTCTAGCAGTCTCTCAACCAATAGATAAACCTTGGCAAAGCCCAAACGTTCCAGCCCTAAGATGAAAAATGCTAAAATCTTTGCTCCATTGATTAAGCCTCGCATGCATGAGCCAAGATACTTCCACTTCTCACACCCCGATGATGCAACAATATTTTCGCATCAAGGCCGAATACCCTGACATCCTGCTGTTCTACCGCATGGGCGACTTCTATGAATTGTTCATGGAAGATGCCAAAAAAGCGGCAGGACTGCTCGATATTACTCTGACCGCCCGTGGCAACTCCGCTGGTGAACCTATCCCTATGGCAGGCGTGCCTTACCATTCGGTGGAACAATATCTGGCACGCTTATTAAAACAAGGGGAATCAGTCGCCATTTGCGACCAGATTGGTGACCCCGCTAAATCCAAGGGGCCGGTTGAACGTAAGATTACGCGCTTGCTCACACCCGGTACGGTTACTGATGATTATTTGCTGGATGACCGGCGCGATAATGTATTGCTGGCTATTCACTGTTCCATGCCACCAGCTAACCTGAGTGCCAGCAGCAAAGTCAGTTTTGGTATTGCCGCTATTGACTTGAGCACGGGTCGTTTTACGGTGCAAGAAGCAGAATCCGAAGCGACTTTGCATAATGAAATTGAACGCTTACAACCGGCAGAAATCCTGCATGATGAAGACTGGCGGCCGACATTTGCTCGTCAGCGTCATTGCACCCCACGCCCAAGCTGGCATTTTGATCTAGATACTGCACGCCGCCTGTTATTACGCCAATTCGGCACCCAAGATTTAAGCGGTTTTGGCTGTGAACATTTATCATTGGCGGTTACCGCCGCCGGTGCTTTATTGAATTATGTGCAGGAAACTCAGCGTACTACCCTGCCCCATATCAATGGTTTAGCAGTGGAATTGTGTGATGAAGGCATTATTCTGGATGCCGCTAGCCGTCGTAATCTTGAGCTGGAAAACAGCCTTAGCGGTGAACATAAAAACACCCTGATTTCCATTCTTGATAAAACTGCCACCAGTATGGGTAGCCGTTTATTACGACGCTGGCTGAATAAGCCTTTGCGTAACCGTAGCACACTGCGTCATCGCCATCAGGCAGTAGGAACTTTGCTGGAACAGGATGTATTCACCAACCTGCACGATACCTTACGCAGTATTGGCGATATAGAACGCATTGCCAGCCGCATTGCGATTGGCACTGCCCGCCCGCGCGATCTGTCGACCTTGCGCGATTCGCTGCATGTGATTCCTCGCATCCATGAACAACTACAAGATCTGGATAACCCGCGCATCCAAAGCTTGCTGCAAGCGGTGGATCAGCACGAAAGCTTAAGCCAATTGCTTGATAGCGCTATTATTGATAATCCGCCGGTGGTGATTCGCGATGGGGGCGTCATTGCTACTGGGTATGATGCGGATTTGGATGAGCTGCGTAATCTGAGTGAAAACGCTGATCAATACTTAATTGATCTGGAAACACGCGAAAAAGCCCGTACCGGCATTGATAAGCTTAAAGTTGCTTATAACCGTGTGCATGGCTATTACGTAGAAATTCCGCAAAGCCAGTTGCACCGCATTCCTACCGATTACATTCGCCGCCAAACCCTTAAAGGGGTAGAACGCTTTATCCTGCCTGAGTTGAAAAAATTCGAGGATAAAGTTCTGTCAGCGCGTGAACGTGCCCTAGCGCGAGAAAAAACCATCTATGAAGAGCTCTTGCAAGCTTTAGTCGAGCATCTGATTCCTTTGCGTAGCACTGCCCAAGCCATTGCTGAACTGGATGTATTGGGTAACTTTGCCGAACGCGCTAGTACCCTAAATTACAATTGCCCAGCTTTAGTGGACGGTGCAGGTATTCATATCGAAGCAGGACGGCATCCGGTCGTCGAACGCACGCTAGATACCCCTTTTGTACCTAATGATTTATACATGGATTCGCGTCGGCGCATGTTAATGATTACCGGCCCCAATATGGGTGGTAAATCGACTTATATGCGCCAAGTCGCACTGATTGTGTTAATGGCACATATTGGCAGTTATGTGCCTGCACAAACGGCGCGTATTGGCAATATTGACCGTATTTTCACCCGCATTGGCGCACATGATGATCTCAGTACCGGCCGTTCTACTTTCATGGTAGAAATGACTGAAGCTGCCAATATCCTCAATAACGCCACTCATCATAGCCTAGTATTAATGGATGAAATTGGTCGTGGTACCAGTACCTTTGATGGTTTATCGCTGGCATGGGCCTTTGCGGATTATCTGGCGCGTGAACGTAAAGCCTTCACCCTGTTTGCCACTCACTACTTTGAACTGACTTCGCTTGCCGAACAGATTAGTACCATTGCCAATGTGCATATTGATGCGGTTGAACACGGCGACAAAATTGTCTTTTTGCACGCGGTTAAAGATGGCCCTGCTAACCAAAGTTATGGTTTACAAGTCGCACAATTGGCAGGTGTACCAAAAGCAGTAATTGCACAAGCTAAAAAGAAACTGGTTTCGCTGGAAAAGCACAGTCGGCAAGCGCCGCAACCGGGGCAACCCTTAGCCTTGAGTTTCGACGCCGCCGCTGAACCTAAAGATGAAATCGCTGAGCAAGTGAAAAAAGCCTTACAAGCCATAGACCCGGATGAATTAACCCCACGACAGGCACTGGATGAACTGTATCGGTTACGCAAGATGCTCAAACAAACTGCATAACTCCCTCTGTTGTAAGCAACTTCAAAGCATAATCATTATCTATAGTTTTATGTCTTGTCTTTTAAAACCCTGGAAGCCCCTGTGAAAAACATTTTGATTATTGCTTGTGCTGGTGTGATGCTAGCGCTGTCTTCCCTGACAGCCTCAGCCGCAACCGATTGTCCAGATCACTATGCTGGGGATACGCCCCCGAAAGTGCTCAATACCCGCTTGTTAACGCAAACCCAAGAATTGTGTTTTTCCGCCTATAGCGTGCTGCATTCTGGCGTGACCCGCACTGCCTTGTATGCCAGCGAATTTCTAACCCCAGACAATATTAAAAAAGCCCGCAAACTGCCGCGTGATGGCTCGTTTCATGCGGAAAAAGCCTTGCCCGCTAATGAACGTGCAGAACTGGATGATTATGCTCGTTCCGGTTATGACCGTGGACATTTAGCCCCCAATGGCGATATGCCAAATGTAACCGCGCAGGCAGAAAGCTTTTCGCTGGCCAATATGACCCCACAAGACCCTAACAATAATCGCAGTCTGTGGGCGGGCCTTGAAGCAGCTGTACGGGACCTCACCATGACCACTAAAGGCGTGTATGTGGTGTCAGGCCCTTTATTTTTGGGCAATAACCTTAAACGCCTCAATGGTAGGGTTTATGTACCCACGCATTATTTCAAAGCAATCTACATTCCTTCCAAACGCAAAGCTGCTGCTTACATTGTGGTGAATGCTCCCGGCAAAGACTATAAGGTAGTCAGTATTGCTGAACTTACTGAAATTGCGGGTATAGACCCCTTTCCATCCGCGAGTGCCTCTGTGAAAAAAGTCGCAATGCCACTGCCAGAACCCGAAAAAATCGAGTACTAAACGATGAAATACTTTGAGAATGAAAGTGAAACCCAAAGCGTTGGTGATTTAACGCTGGAAAATCGCATTGACCGTATCACCTTGCACGGCAATGTCGATTTAACACTGGATAAACAAGGCCTTGCCAAAGCCAAAGACCTACAGAAAGCTCTCAAACAGATTCTTGCAGTGATGCAAGAAAAGGAAAAACAAGGTGACTTACCCGATGCAATCACCATAGTAGAAGCCGAAACCGTACCGAATCCTTTCTCTTAATCACACCAAACTGCAAGAGCTAGCGTTAGCAGCTGGCTCTTGCAAGCCATTACCGCCCCCAAACTTCGCTGCCCATCAACCCTAAGAAATAGCAGCCACAGCGGTAGCCATTGCCCCTGTCATCGCGCTTTGATGATCTAGGACAAAATCAGCAATATCAATAATAAAAAAACGGTTAAGAGTTCCTCTATCGAGGAAGTTGGGAGAAAAATCCGCTTATCTGAGTAAGTGTGTTTGAAGCCGTGAAATCGCAATAATGCACGCCGAGGGATTTTTGCTTGCCGATACTGCTCAGCATGCAGTTGAATACCCTAGCATTCCTTTTCGCCCATAACACCAACAACCTGCGTTGAGGTCACTAATACATGAACGCCATGCCCAAGCCTTTCTTACAGCAAATTTGTCATTCTGCTAAGTTCGCGCCCCTATCCATAGTATTAGTGGTGCTAAATGGCTGTGACGGAGATAACGATGGCTGCAATGGCCAATGGGTTACACGTCCAGATGGCACACAATACTGCCAAGAATCGCGTTATTCTAGCCACTCATCCACCACTTCCACTTACATTACCCGCCCATCATCAACCCCCGATACACCCTCAACCCCCAAATCCGGATTCTTTTCCAGCTTTTATTCTTCTGATGGCGGTGGCTAGAGTCTCTGTATTTAGTGGAGTAGATCAAAACAGGCAAACTAAAAATAGATTCTGTTGCAGATAAGGACAGGAGAAGGGAATGAATGGATTTTAGAAGCAGACTGCTTGATTCAATGGCTCTGATGCTAACAAAAAAGGGTTGAACCTGTTAGGATTCAACCCTTTAAATGTTGGTGGCTACGGTGAGACTCGAACTTACGACCCCAGCATTATGAGTGCTGTGCTCTAACCAACTGAGCTACGTAGCCGGTGAGGTGCGCATAATAACGAGAGACCGCAGGTCTGTCAACACGTTTGGTATTATTTTTCCCAAAAAGAGAAAAAAGTATGCTTTTATACATTCATGGTTTCAATTCATCCTCTTTGTCAGGCAAAGCGCAAGAGCTAAAACGCTGGTTACAAGCACAAGGACGCGAACATGAATGGCTTTGCCCAGATTTACCGCATCGCCCTGCTGAAGCTATCGCGCTATTGCAACAACTGATTCAGGATAGCCCTACCCCGCCTAAACTGCTTGGCAGTTCACTCGGAGGTTTTTATGCGACTTATCTAGTGGCCCAGTTTGGTTTGAAAGCGGTATTGATTAACCCAGCAGTACATGCCGGTACTTTGCTACGTCCGGCAGTAGGTACGCAACAACAAAGCTGGTATAGCGATCAGACTTATGCTTTTACTCAAGCCCATACCGATGAATTGCATACCTTGGAACTTTTGAAACCAGCTCATCCGCAGCATTTGTTGGTAATGCTGGAAACGGGGGATGAAACCTTGGATTGGCGTGATGCTGCTAGTTATTATCGGGATGCACACCAGTTAATTTTCCAAGGTGGCGATCACGGTTTTACCCGTTTTCGCCAAGTACTAAGCCTGATTGATAGTTTCTGAAAAAGTCTTCAATCAGGCCAATAATTTACGAACAGGCGCAAAACTGCGACGGTGGATAGGCGTAGGCCCGTGCTGTTGCAGAGCTGCCATATGCGCCACTGTGCCATAGCCTTTGTGTTGATCAAAACCATAAGCAGGATATAAGGCATGCATTTGCTGCATTTCAGCATCACGGGCGACTTTCGCCAGAATTGAAGCTGCACTGATTTCCGCCACTGTGGAATCACCGCGAATAATCGCTTGGGTTTGCATGCTTGCAGGCAAAACCGGGCAACGATTGCCATCGACTTGTACTAGCTCTGGGGTAATGGCAAGCGCAAGTACCGCACGCTGCATAGCTAACATACTGGCTTGCAGAATATTTAAGTGATCAATTTCCTCAACTTCCGCACGCGCAATACTCCATGCCTTAGCCTGTTCGCGGATTTGGGCAGCCAGTCTTTCGCGCTGCAAAGCGGTGAGTTTTTTGGAATCCTTTAAACCGCTAATAGGCTGCAATTCATCCAGAATCACCGCAGCCGCATACACCGCCCCCGCTAATGGCCCTCGCCCAGCTTCATCTACACCTGCTATGAGCAACATATTAATCCTTAGTCAGTACAAATACGCTTGCAGGCGGAATATTAAAGAAGACTGTGCAAACCCGTTTTACTTTAAAACCTTCTTGCTGTAATTGATCAAATAAACGGATTTGACGGGTGAAAGGGGTATAGCTCATTTGCACAATAGTAGAACCACTATTTAGAGCATCCCGAAATTGGTTTACTAATTGATCAGAATAAAATGGCCCAGTCACTGGCATACAGGAAATGATTAAGGCATTAGCCAAGCCTTCCTCACTTTCATCAATCGGTAATTTCAGGAAATCAGCAGCCAGTAGAGATTTTTCATGGCCAAAACGCTCATGGAACTGACGCACAAAAGCAGGGTGCTTTTCCACAAACACAAACGGAATCGGGCTATTTATGAAATATTGGGCGACTACCCCACTACCAGTACCGACAAACACACCACGTTTATAGCGAGAAAATTCGCGTTTGGCAGTGTCATACATTTTCGCCCCGAATAGATCACTGGAGCTAATGACAGAACCGGTATGTTTGAGTTTGGTCAGATAAACCATGATGTCAATCCTTTGTAAGCTATTTAGTATTCAGTGTATTGCATGAGACAGTGTTCTGCTGCATCTAGTGTCTCCCCCCAAACAACAATGCCATCCTCGTGACCTAGCATTGCCAGCGAACCTGTCGGAAATGTATGGGTAGCCAATAACACCTGTTGAACGGCCGCAGCCATTTGCGGCGTACCATAAGGCACATGTGCAGGTGTAACAGCTAAACCAGCGGATAGTGCATTCTGCCATAACTTTGGCCAGTGTACATGTATAACGCCCTGTACCCATGGCAAGGTTTGATAAATCATGGCATGTGTCATGGCTTCAGACGACGGCGCGGTTTCCCCAAACGCCTGCAGGCGGTTTTGAAACGGATCACAAGCCGTTACCCAAGCATAATGTTGGTGCTTCAAGGCAGATAAATGGCCGGTTTGCGAACCAGTAATCAAAAAAGCATGCGGTTTGCCGGATTTAGGCAACCGCTGACTGATATTGCCATAACCTAAGCCGCCATAACGCTTGGGATCTTGTCCAATTAAGCTTTTAGCAAACAAACGCGCACGACAAGCACCCAGCGCTTGATTGTCTATATCAGCGGGCAATGGTTGCTTAGAAAACTCCAGTTGATACTGAATAACCCCTTCTTTCATAACTGAAAAAACCGTTGGCTAATCAGGCGTGCAGCTGTTTGACTGGCATCCAAACGTAATTGGGTGTGTAAGGCGCGAAAACGCTGCAAAATATACTGCCTTCGAGTTTCTGACAGATTAAATAATTGCTGCACAGCCTCAGCCAAATGCGCTGGTGTAACTTGTTCTTGCAAAATTTCAGGGACTAAGGCTTCTTTAGCAAGATTATTCGGCAAGGTAACAAACTGTACTTTTAACAGCTTAAAGGTACGCAATAACCAAGCCGTTAACGGTGCAACCCGGTAAGCAGCCACCATCAACCGCCCTGCAAGCATTCCCTCTAGTACCGCCGTACCTGAAGCCACCAATATATAATCAGCCGCCCGCATTAAAGTGCGTGATTGTCCCTCTAAAAAGGTGACCGGTAAATTTGGTGTGTATTGCTGCCGTATAGCTTCTAGTTCCTGATGCAATCGGCCATTTACTGCAGGTAGAGCAAACTGAAGCTGGGGATAACGGCTATGTAATAGACTAGCCGCTTGGAAAAAATCCGCTGCCAAGCGTCGAATTTCCCCCATGCGACTACCGGGTAATAAAGCCAACAAGGGTTGGTCAAACGCTAGGCCTAAAGCCTGACGAGCTATCTGTTTATCGGCATCAAATTCAATTTCATCCGCCAAAGGATGACCGACAAACGCGGCTGCAATGTCATGGCGCTGATAGAAATCCACTTCAAATGGAAACAGACACAGCATTAAATCCAGATTGCCCTGCATTTTACGCACGCGCTTTTCCCGCCAAGCCCACACGGATGGGCTGACATAATGCACAGTTTTAATGCCAGCGTGATGTAATTTAGCTGCAAGCGGTAGGTTAAAATCAGGAGCATCCACCCCAATAAACAAGTCCGGTGGATTGGTTTGCCAATGTTGCAGTAATTGTTTACGGATGGACAGCAATTCTGGTAAATGCTTGAGCACTTCAACCAAACCCATAACAGACAACTTTTCCATAGGGAATAGGCTAGTACAACCAGCCGCCTGCATTTCCGGGCCAGCAATGCCTTCAAAGCTCAGATTTGGGTGTTGTTGACGGAGCGCACGGATTAACCGTGCTGCGAGCAAATCGCCTGACGCTTCCCCTGCAATTATCGCGATGCGCTTCATTGCCTAACGTATCAACCCTCGTTGGCTGTTACGACAAAACTCAAGCAATAGCTGAATGTCATCATGTTCACCCCATTGCTCTTGAATCTTATCCAAGGCTTCTTGAATGGCTAAATGCTGACGATAAAGAACGCGGTGTGCTTCCTTGATACGATACATGGCTTCCTTGTTAAAACCACGCCTTTTCAGCCCTTCCAGATTAACACTGTGGGGCTCTGCCGGGGCACCGGATACCATGGCAAACGGTGGCACATCTTTGCTAATCGCTGAACCCATGCCAGTGAAAGCATGTTCGCCAATGGTGCAAAATTGATGAACGAGGGTGAAACCACCCAAAATAACCCAGTCTCGAATTTCCACATGACCGGCTAAGGTCGCGCTATTGGCAAAAATAGTGTTATTGCCCACCAAGCAATCATGCGCAATATGCACATACGCCATAATCCAGTTATCGTTACCAATAATGGTCTGGCCTTTGTCTTGTATAGTGCCACGATTGAGGGTGCAACATTCACGGATGACATTACGATCACCAATGATTAGCTCAGTCGCTTCACCTTGGAATTTTTTATCCTGCGGTGCTGCCCCTAATGAGGCAAACTGGTAAATACGGTTTTCCTCTCCAATGTGGGTTGGCCCTTCTATAACAACATGAGGGCCAATCCAACTATTGCAGCCAATGCTGACATCTGCACCAATGACCGAATAGGCTCCAACCTCCACCCCTTCAGCAATCCTAGCAGAAGGATGAATAATAGCGGTTGGATGAATGAGGGAACTCACGCCGCTTCCTCTTTTTTAGCCGCGCACATCAGCTCCGCAGAAACAGCCAGTTTGCCATCAACACGCGCTTCAGCACTGAATACCCACATAATGCCTTTACGTTTTACCAGTTCCACATGCATTTCCAGTTGATCACCTGGCACCACCGCTTGCTTAAAACGGGCTTTGTCCACCGCTACCAGCATGTACAAGGTATCTTTTTGTGGCTCTTCCCCCATGGTACGGAAGCCTAACAAACCGGTCGCTTGTGCCAGTGCTTCGATAATCAGTACACCCGGCATAATGGGCTGATTTGGGAAATGACCATTGAAAAATGGCTCATTGACGGTCACGTTCTTGATAGCCTTCAGGTATTTGCCGGTTTCAAATTCTGTCACCCGGTCTACCAATAAAAAAGGATAGCGATGTGGAAGATAGTTTTTAATCTGGTTAACGTTCATCATGCCCATATTAGCCTTGAGGGGTATCCTTGTTTTGTAATGCGACTAGCTGTTTTTCTAATTCAGCTAAACGATGCACTATTTTATCCAGTTGATTGAACCGCACAGCGTTTTTACGCCAGAGCGCATTATCTTCTATTGTCGTCCCGGAGGAATACACACCTGGTTTGGTAATCGAATGGGTTACGAAACTGGTGGCGGTTACCGTGACATGATCAGCGATTTCAATGTGACCATTGATGGCAGCCATACCACCAATACGACAATAACTGCCTATGCGGGTACTACCGGCAATACCGGCACAACCTGCAATGGCGGTATGATCACCAATTTGCACATTGTGTGCCACTTGGATCAGATTATCCAGCTTAACACCATTACCTATACGGGTAGATCCCATTGCTGCCCGATCAATGGTGGTATTAGCGCCGATTTCAACATCATCACCTACGACAACATTACCAATCTGCGGAATCTTAAACCACTGACCTTGCGTCGGTGCAAATCCAAATCCATCAGCACCAATCACAGCACCAGAATGCACTATACAACGCTTGCCAAGCTGTGTTTGATAACCAAGCGTTACTCGTGGATAGAGGCGCGTATTGTCACCGATTTGACTATCAAAGCCAATAACACAACCCGCTTCAATAATGACACCAGCGCCACAAACCACACCCTTTTCCAGTACCGTATGAGCCCCAATACTGCAGCCTTCACCCAACACGACATCTTCAGCAATACTGGCTGAAGGATGAATGAAGCCAATGGGTGGGCGTGGCGCAGGGTACAGATGCACAACAGCCTTGGCATACGCCAGATAGGGATCACGGTTAATCAGGCAATTGCCAGCATAATCCTTAGCCAAATCCGGTGGTAGAATTAAGGCACCTGCTGTGGTGGATTGCAGATAATGGCGGAATTTGCCGCCACGAATATAACTAATGTCATTCGCTGTGGCCTGTTCTACGGAAGCCGCTGAATGAATAACTAATTGACCATTACCTTGCAGAACAGAATCGGTCAAAACCGCCAATTCCTGCAACAAATAACCTGTTGGCATAGGCCACCATCCTATTGTTTATTAGAGGGAGGAGGCGACTGACCGGTGTTGGATTGCTGTGTAACCAGATAAGCGAGGACTTTATCTGTCATATCCACGCGTTTACTGGCGGCAATATAATCATTTTCCTTGAATACCAGGTCAATGCCTTGTTGCGCTCGTACTTCTTCAATCGCTTGAAAAATCACGTTCTGGACGCTATCCATGGCAAGATCACGTGCGGTACGTAATTCATCACGGAAATCTTCCATATTACGATTATAGGTACGTTCACGACTACGCAAGTCGCGTTCCTGCTGCAACTGATCAGTGGCATTGAGAGTACCGGCTTCAATCTGGTTAGTCAGAGTGTCCT
>CAZCJE010000003.1:23431-28489 GCA_964498805.1 uncultured Thiothrix sp. | reverse complement strand
TACAACCAGCAACTCGTTTCATCATTGGCATAAGCGTTAGAATGAAGCTCCAATACTGAACTGGACTTTCTGTTCTTTATCGCCCTCTTTAGAGTTAAAGGGTTTGGCATAACTGACTTCAAATGGCCCAAGTGGTGAGAACCAAACCGCGCCAATACCGGCTGAATAACGTAAATCACCTGCTTTAAATGCACTGGCATCTTTATAGACATTACCAACATCAACGAAGGTCGACATTTTCAAACCTTTGACATCTTCAGCAAACGGGGCAGGGAATTGCAACTCTGCCGTGCCTGAGGTCATGAAATCGCCCCCGATAGGATTATCTTTTTCATCCTGCTCACCGAGAGTACTTTGCTCATAACCACGCACGGAGTTAATACCACCGGCATAATAACGATCAAAGAAGGGTAACTCTTTCAGATTACCGGAAGTATTGCTAGTGCCAAGACGGCCTTTAGCAGCAAAGGTAATATTGTCAGTAACCGGCACATAGACCGCGCCATCATAGCTGAGTTTCTGGTATTCCAAGTCACTGCCGGGGGCAGCTGCTTGTAAAGATACCCGATGACGCTGCCCTTTAGTGGGGAAGATCGTACGATTACGGGTATCGTGGACATAACTGACGGTAGCAGGGATTTGCGTATAACTATCACCGTTTGCGCCGACAAAATCCTTGATACGTTGGGCTGGCTCATCACCCAATACAATCTCGCGTTTTTCACCGCCAAGGCTAGCGTAAATCGAGTCATTTTCGCTTAAAGGAATAGTGTAGTTGACCGCAGCCCCTGCCCGGTTTGAAGCGTAACTAGAAATATCTTCGGCCTGAGCATCGTACTTATTGTAATAAGTGCTGAAACCACGACTAATACCGTCCGGTGTATGGTAAGGGTTGGTATAGCTAATACTGTAGTTTTTGTTAACCTTGCTGTTATCCACGTTAATGTCAACTTGCTTACCTGTACCCATGAAATTATCTTGGTTCAAGTTGACATTAAACAGCACGCCTTGAGACTGGGAATAACCAGCGCCTACCCGAAATTGGTTAGAAGAGCGTTCCTTAACCGTTACAATCAGGTCAATTTGGTCTTCCGTACCAGCCACGGGTTCTGCTTCAATATTGGCCTCTTCAACATAAGGCAGGCGTTCCAAGCGTACCTTGGAACGTTCAACCTGCTCTTTAGAGAACCAGGAACTTTCCAACTGCCGTAATTCACGCCGGTAAACTTCATCCTTGGTACGATTATTACCGCGAATATCAATACGGCGAACATAAGTACGCTTACCAGTATCTACTTCCAGCGTAATCCCAACCCGCTTATTCACTTCATCAAAGTCAGGGACGGCATTAATTTTGGTGAAAGCATAGCCTTGAGAACCTAGCTTGCCAGCCAATTCTTTACGGGTTTCTTCCAAGGCTTTTTGGGAAAAGACCTGCCCTTTTTGAATCTTAACCGCATCCGCTAATTGTGCTTGAGTGAGGCCTGGATTACCGGCTACACGCACATCACCAATCGTATAGCGATCCCCCTCCTTGACACCTACCGTCAGGTAAATGTTTTTCTTATCAGGTGTCATAGTGACTTCAGTGGAAGTAATCTCGAAATTTACATAACCACGATCACGATAGAAGGAGGTTAGAGCATCGAGGTCGCTAACCAATTTTTCTTTGGAATATTGGTCGCTACTGCTCAAAAGCGGAATAGAGAAAGGGCCACGCGGCCCAGATTCAAGCTGTTTGAGCAAAACAGATTCAGGGAATGACTTGTTACCCACAATTTTGACTTGTTGGATACGGGAAACATTGCCTTCATTGATATTGATATTGACCGCCACCCGGTTACGGGGCAAGGTTTCCACCGTAGTATTAATATCAACTGCATAGTTACCCATGGCTTGATATTGTTGTTCCAATTCCTGCTGGATACGGATCAAAGCGGCTTTATCCAGCGTATCGCCCTTGGCCAGATTGGCCACTTTCAGGGCTGCCATCAATTTATCAGTCGGGATTTTGCGATTGCCTTTGATATTGATTTCACCAATAGCAGGACGCTCTACCACTGAAACCAACAACACATCACCGCGCCGGGTCAGCTGCACATCTTCAAACAAGCCTGTTTGAAACAAAGCGCGAATAGCATTGGGTGTTTGGTTATCATCAAAGGTTTGACCAATTTGTACAGGCAGGTAATTCAACACCGTACCGGCAGGTACACGTTCCAAGCCATTAACCTGAATATCGCGGACCACAAAGGCTGCCGCCCAGGCGGTTTGAGACAATACCAGCAGGCAACTGGCGATGGATACTCCAACTGTATATTTTTTCATAATTAATTCATTAACCGCATGAGATCGTTATACAACGCCAGCATCATTAACCCAGCAATGAATGCCATCCCGATTTTCAGGCCCACTGCCTCTACCTGCGCCGACACAGGACTACCTTTTACCACTTCGATTAAATAATACAGCAAGTGACCGCCATCGAGCATGGGAATAGGCAACAGATTCAGCACACCCAAACTAATGCTTACAATGGCCAGAAAACCCAAAAATGCCATTAAACCCATTGAAGCGGTTTCACCGGCAAACTGGGCAATGGTTACTGGACCACTGACATTTTTAATGGAAACGTCGCCCGTTACCATACGCGCCATTAGTTTCAATGTCACGACTGACATTTGCTTGGTTTTTACCAAACCCCGCCACAACGCCTCTAACGGGTCATAACTTTGAGTAAATGCCAATTCTTTACGCACTGACTCAGGCATATATTGACCAACGGCTGCGCCAATACTGCCTACTGTTTTGCCATCAAGCTGTTTAGCTTCTGGAGTCAGTATCAGGCTGACCTGATTACCGTCGCGATCCACCTGCAAATCGACCGTTTTATCCAGATGTTGCTGAATATAAGTCACAAAATGTTGGGCATTAACAGGTTCTTTGCCATCAACTGACAAAATCTTATCACCTGCTTCTAAACCCGCTTTCGCCGCCGGTTTATCGGGTAATACCTGGCCAATACCCACACCGGGTACCCATAAAGACAAACCTGCCTGATTGAGAAAATTCGCTTCATTTTTGAACATGGAATGATCAGGCAATTCCAGCACCCGCTGGACAGTCATATTGTCTTCATCGGTGACTGTAATCTGCAGGCGCGGGGATTTGAGATACTCTTCTACCAACAGCATGTGTACATCTTCCCAAGACTGCACCGCTATGCCATTGATGGCTGTAATCTGATCGCGTGTTTGAAAACCGGCTACCGCTGCTGGTGTATCAGGCTTAACATCCACTACCGGACGCAGCGCCTCCACCCCTAATACAAAGGTAAAACTATAAATAAGAATGGCAAGAATGAAATTGGCCAAAGGACCGGCGACCACAATGGCAGCACGTTTCCATACTGGCTGACGATTGAAAGCGCGTGGTAATTCAGCAGGGTCAATCGTAACGCCCTCTTCGCATTCACGCTCGTCTAGCATTTTGACATAACCGCCTAACGGCAAGGCGGCAATAGTGTATTCAATTTGATCCGCGTCTTTGGAGACTCGCTTCCACAAAGGCTTGCCAAAACCGACCGAAAACCGCAATACCTTAACACCTAGTTTGCGGGCAACCCAGAAATGGCCAAACTCGTGAACTGTCACTAAGACGCCAATGGTGACCAAAAATGCAGGAATAATAGTCAACAGACTCATAAGCTTAATTTCTTGTTTTTTATCCAGAATAGTGAATGTACACGGCTTTCCCTATCCTGAACAATAATATCTTCTATCAGTGTGGGTGTTCCTGCTAATGCCTTGGCCATTGCGTATTCAACGACCTGCGGAATTTCCGTGAAACGGATTTGCCCCTCTAAGAAAGCTTTTACCGCCTCCTCATTGGCCGCATTTAAAGCAATAGTGGTATAACCCCCACTACGATGCGCATCATAGGCTAACTGTAAACAAGGAAACTTGGCATAATCAGGACGCTCAAAATCCAGACGCGCTGTGGTGAACAGGTCTAGGGGTGCCACACCCGATTGTAGACGTTGCGGCCAACCTAAGGCATAAGCAATCGGTGTGCGCATATCCGGATTACCCATTTGTGCCAATATGGAACCGTCGTTATAAGCGACCATCGAATGAATGGTACTTTGCGGATGCACCACCACTTCTACTCGTTCAGCTGGCAAGCCAAATAGCCAGCACGCCTCTATGACTTCTAGCCCCTTGTTCATTAAGGTGGCCGAATCCACCGAAATTTTTTGCCCCATTGACCAATTAGGGTGGGCAACCGCTTGTTGCGGGGTAACCGTTGGTAAGTCTTCTGCTGCCCACAAGCGGAAAGGTCCACCAGATGCGGTTAATAGCAGCTTTTCAACGCCTTGACGGGTACTCATAGGCAAACACTGAAATACCGCATTGTGCTCGCTATCAATTGGCAATAATTCTGCCCCGTGATCGCGTACCGTATCCATAAACAACTGGCCAGACATGACCAATGCTTCTTTATTAGCCAACATTACGCGCTTACCAGCACGAGCTGCTGCCAACGTTGGCAATAGCCCAGCCGCACCGACAATGGCTGCCATAACATAATCGGTTGCTGGGTCACTAGCGACTTGTTCTAGCGCTTCAGTGCCAGACAGAACTTCGGTTTTACTACCAGCAGCCTGTAAAAGCTTAGCCAATTGGTTGGCATAAGCAGATTCTGGCATAACAGCATAACGTGGTTTGAAACGCAAACATTGCGCAAACAGACGTTCAACATTGGTATTGGCAGTCAGGGCAGTAACGTGAAAACGCTCTGGATGGCGCGCAATGACATCTAGTGTGCTGACACCGATGCTGCCACTAGAACCTAAGATGGTAATACCTTTGGAATTCATGAGGTTGCTCGCATCAGCCAAATAAGTCCAAGCGTAAAGATGGGGGCGGCAGATAACATACTATCAATACGATCTAATACGCCACCATGACCGGGCAACAATGTACCACTGTCTTTAACACCAGCCTCACGCTTAAGCAGGCTTTCAAACAGGTCACCTGCTACCGACATCAGTACCAC
>CAZCJE010000003.1:4623-23331 GCA_964498805.1 uncultured Thiothrix sp. | reverse complement strand
CCTCACGCTTAAGCAGGCTTTCAAACAGGTCACCTGCTACCGACATCAGTACCACTAGCATGGATAATACCACAAAAACCAACCACTTATCTGTTGGCAAACCTAACCACCAAGCACTGCTTACTGCCCAAAGGCTAGTGACCACTATCGCACCGGCTAAACCTTCCAAGGTTTTACCCGGACTTAAATGCGGTGCCAATTTATGTTTGCCAAATTTCCGACCTGTAAAATAAGCAGCGGTATCTGCTAATGAGGTCAAAGCAATCAGATAAAACACATACCAATACCCTGGACGCGGTAAATCCTGTATACCATGCAATTTAAACAAGGCATACCAAGCCGGAATTAGGACAAAAATGCCTAAAATCCGCATCGGTAAAGCGTGACGCTTGTAAAAGCCCGCATTGCGCGGATACCAAAATAATCCCACCAGAATAGCCAGCCAAATAGGTATGCTAATCCATAACAAACTCACTACCGGCAGCTGGAAAAAAATCAGCGGCAAGGTTGCCAACAAAATCATCAAAGCGCCCATCATGCGCTTTTCAGGCCGATAACAGCCTGTTAATCCTGCCCATTCCCATGCGCCTAATCCGACCATGAAGACTAAGGCAAACAGGCCAAACAATTCATCGGGTAAAAAACGGATACCGGCTACCACCAGTAAAATCAGAATTAAACCAGTAATCACGCGTTGCTTAAGCATTAGATTCTCCTGCAACTTGTTCACCGGTCATGCCAAAACGCCGCTGGCGCTGGGCAAATGCATTGAAAGCATCTTGAAGGCGCTGCTCATCAAAGTCCGGCCATAATATGTCAGTGAAATACAACTCAGCATAGGCAAGCTGCCATAACAGAAAGTTACTGATACGCTGTTCACCACCAGTACGGATGAATAGATCAGGTTCTGGTACACATACTGTGCTTAGGTGTTGATCAAAAGCGGCTTCAGTAATATCTGCCACCGTTAACTCACCCGCTAAGCTTTTTTGCACCAATTGACGCGCTGCCTGCACAATATCCCAACGGCCACCATAATTGGCCGCAATCAGCAAACGCATCCCGGTACAATCGGCAGTCAAGGCTTCTACTTGCAAAATTTTGGCTTGCAACTCCGTAGAAAAGACACTGCGATCACCAATAAATTGCATTCTAACCTGATGCCGCTTTAAACCCGCTGCTTCGCGTTCAAGGGCAGACATGAACAAGGCCATTAGGCCACTGACTTCTTCTTCAGGACGCTTCCAGTTTTCACTGCTAAAAGCAAATAGAGTTAGGCATTCCACACCTGCATAACTGCAGGCGCGGATTACCTTACGAGTCGCTTCAACACCACGATGATGGCCCATCAAACGTGGTAAATAACGTGCCTTAGCCCAACGTCCGTTCCCATCCATGACAATGGCAACGTGGCGGGGAACGGCATTTTTTGGAGATTGGTTCGCCATTTAATTCCGTCTACTAACCGCCCACGGGGAACGGCAACAACTATTCATTAAACTTCCATCAGTTCTTTTTCTTTTTTCTCCAGTACGACTTCTACTTCTTTAATGTAGTGATCAGTCAGTTTCTGGATATCTTCAGCGGCACGACGCTCTTCATCTTCGGAAATTTCTTTTTCTTTTAACAGCGATTTGAAATCCGAGTTAGCATCACGACGAATATTACGAATTGCTACACGAGCGCCTTCGGCTTCACCTTTTACCACTTTAACCAAGTCACGACGGCGTTCTTCCGTCAATGCTGGCAAGGGTACACGAATAGCATTGCCATCATTGGCCGGATTCAAACCCAAATTAGAGGTCAAAATGGCTTTTTCAATCTTGGCCGCCATTGGCTTTTCCCACGGTACCACCTTAAGTGTACGCGCATCTTCGGTACTGACATTGGCAACCTGGTTTAACGGTACCTCAGACCCATAATAATCCACTGTCACCTGATCTAGCAGACTCGGGTGAGCACGCCCTGTACGGATTTTGGCTAAATCCTGTTTCAGGGCTTCAATACTTTTTTGCATCCGCTGTTCTGCATCTTTTTTGATATCTGCAATCATGTCCTAAACCTCAACCAGAGTTCCCACACGTTCACCACTGACAATAGCGGCGAGTGCTCCCGGTGCAAACATATCAAATACACCGAGCGCTAATTTGTTATCCCGGCACATCACCATAGCTGTTAAATCCATAACACCCAACTGGCGCTGGATAGCGTCGTCGAAGGATAACCGATCAAAGCGTTTGGCAGCAGGATTTTTTTTCGGGTCCGCATCGTAAATGCCATCGACCTTGGTCGCTTTCAACAACAGATCACATTGTAGTTCTACTGCCCGCAAGCTAGCAGCCGTATCGGTGGTAAAAAAGGGATTACCTGTACCAGCGGCACAAATAACAATATGACCTTGCTGCAAATAGCGACGGGCAGCATGAGCTGCATAGCGTTCACCAATTTGGTCAATACCCAAAGCCGTCATAATCTGGCAATGGCCACCAAGTTTTTCAATTGCATCCTGCATAGCCAGTGAGTTCATAACGGTTGCCAGCATACCCATTTGGTCGCCCCGCACTCGATCCATGCCCTTTTCAGCCAAGCCTGCCCCACGAAACAGGTTACCACCGCCAATAACAATCGCTACTTGCACACCGCTATGTTGTACATCAAGAGCTTCTTTAGCAACGCGATAAAGAATTTCTGGGTCAATGCCAGAATCCTGCTTTCCCAGCAAAGCTTCACCGCTGAGTTTAAGAAGGATACGACGGAAACGGAGTTCGGGGCTTGAGAGGGTCGCTGACATACGTTCGCCTACGCTAGATAAAATTGGGTGTATTTATACAACCGACAGAAAAAAGGGGCAACCTGTGCCCCTTTTTATTTGTGTCAACTGACACAGATGGTGATGAAAATCAGGCTTTAGCAGCAGCTGCTTGCGCAGCAACTTCATCTGCAAAGTTTTCCTGTTTCTTTTCGATACCTTCACCAACTTTCACACGCACGAATTCTTGAACCGTTGCACCCTTGGATTTCAACAACTCACCAACGGTCTGTTCAGGATTCATAACGAATGGTTGGCCAACCAAGGTAATTTCACCGAAGAATTTTTTCATACGACCAACAACCATTTTTTCGGCAATTTCACGAGGTTTGCCGCTTTGCATGGCGATATCAATCTGAATGTTGCGTTCACGCTCGATAACATCCGCTGGTACGCCTTGCTCATCCACACAGATAGGGGTACTAGCTGCAATGTGCATAGCGACGTGTTTGCCCAACTCTTCATCACCGCCAACCATGCTGACGACAACACCGATGCGTGAACCGTGCTGATAAGAAGACAACTGACCTTCACCAGCATCCACCAACTGGAAGCTACGTACTTGAATGTTTTCACCAATTTTGGCGATCAAAGCAGTACGACCTTCTTCTACAGTCTGACCATTGGCTAAAGTCAGTGCCAACAGCGCCTGCAGATCAGCAGGTTGACCAGCCAAAGCTGCTGCACCTACCGCATTAGCGAATTCAACGAAGTTAGCATCGTTAGCAACGAAGTCTGTTTCACTATTCACTTCAACCACAGCGGCTTTTTTGCCATCAGCGGAAGTAGCAATCACGATACGACCTTCAGCAGCCACACGACCTGCTTTTTTGTCAGCTTTAGCGGCACCGGATTTACGCATCAGGTCAACTGCGGCTTCCATGTCACCATCAGTTTCGGCTAATGCTTTTTTGCATTCCATCATGCCTGCGCCAGTACGCTCACGCAGTTCTTTAACCATTGAAGCAGTAATATTTGCCATCAGAGTAACTCCTTAATCTTGAGGAAAGAGGACTTATTCGTCCGCATCCGTGTCTTGGTTAGTATCTGCAGGAACGTCTTCAGCAGATGCTTCAGCAAATTCCTGTGGAGCTACTGCTGCACTTACATGACCTTCATTAATAGCATCAGCGGTAGCAGAAACATACAGCTGGATAGCGCGGATAGCATCGTCATTACCAGGGATGACATAATCAATGCCGTCCAGAGAGTTGTTAGTATCCACAACCCCAATGACTGGAATACCCAGTTTATTTGCTTCTTGAACCGCGATTTTTTCGTAACCAACGTCAATGATGAAGACTGCATCAGGCAAACCTTTCATATCCTTGATACCACCAAGGCTACGCTCCAGTTTTTCACGCTCACGTTCCAGCATTAGGACTTCTTTTTTACCTAATTTGAGGAAAGTGCCATCTTCAGTCATTTTTTCGAGCTCTTTCAAGCGACGAATGGACTGTTTGACAGTTTTGAAGTTAGTCAGCATACCACCCAACCAGCGATGATTGACAAATGGCATTTTGCAGCCTACTGCTGCATCGCTAACGGCTTCACGTGCGGAACGTTTGGTACCAACGAATAAGATTTTGCCGCCCTTAGAAGCCAACTTGCCAACGAAGTTCATGGCATCGTTGAACATAGGCAGAGTCTGTTCCAGATTGACGATATGAATCTTGTTGCGTTCGCCAAAGATGTATGGAGCCATTTTTGGGTTCCAATAACGGGTTTGGTGACCGAAGTGAACACCGGCTTCCAGCATCTGGCGCATAGTAACTCTAGGCATTTTTATCTCCTTTGGGTTATGCCTCCATACATCCCATCAACACAACCAGATCAATATTTTGGCACCCTGCGTGATGTGACGATGTATGTGTGAATTAAAAACACTAAAACAATTTGCGCTAAGCGCGGGCGCTTTATACCATGAAACGTTTTTTAGTGCTACCGGAAGAGCGGCAAATATGAATAAGCAGCCTGACATCAATATCAAGTCGGCAGAAGAAATCGAGAAAATGCGAGTGGCTGGCCGATTGGCCGCTGAAGTACTGGAAATGATTGCACCTCATGTGCAACCTGGTGTTACAACTAATGAACTGGATCGTCTCTGTCACGACTATATTGTCAATGTTCAGCAAGCTATTCCAGCACCTTTAGGCTATGGTAGACCGCCTTTTCCTAAATCTATCTGTACCTCTGTCAATCACCAAATCTGCCATGGCATACCCAGCGATAAAGTCTTGAAGAAAGGTGATATTGTCAATCTCGATATTACTGTTATCAAAGATGGCTATCACGGTGATACCAGCAAGATGTTCACGGTTGGTCAGCCTACTATTCCAGGTAAACGCTTGTGCGAAATTACTCAACAGTGTCTGTATAAGGGTATCCTCGAAGTAAAACCGGGGGCACCCTTGGGTAATATTGGCCGTGCTATTCAGACTTATGCGCACTCCCAACGTTGCTCGGTAGTAGAAGAATATTGTGGGCATGGCATTGGCAAACGTTTCCATGAAGACCCTCAAGTGCTGCATTATTACAGTAAAGATAGTGACCATATTATTATGCGTCCCGGTATGACCTTTACCATTGAGCCGATGATCAATTTAGGTAAACGCCATATCAAACAGTTACCAGATCACTGGACAGTGGTGACCAAAGATCATTCCTTATCGGCACAGTGGGAACACACTATTCTGGTTACCGAGGATGGTTTTGAAATTCTGACACTGCGACAAGAAGAAGCAGATTGGCGCTCTACCCTATGATGCCCATGTACATGAACCCATTGCTGGATATTTTGTATAAATTGTTTGGCCGTAACGATTTAAAAACGGCCGACTATGGACAAGCCATCCGCGATGCACGCAAGCAGCTGTCAGCAGAATTCCACGCTGGTGTCGATATTCGTAAACTGCTACACGATCATGCCGAGTTCATTGATGTCATGCTCCAGCATTTGTGGATGGCTAACGGCTTTATGGATCAGCCGCAAACCACTATGGTCGCGGTTGGGGGTTATGGTCGGCGGGAATTGCATCCGGCATCCGACATTGATCTGATGATCTTATTGACAGAACCACCCGATGAAGAATGCCGTGAGCTTTTATCCGCTTTTATTACCAAACTGTGGGATATTGGCTTAGAAGTCAGTCACAGTGTGCGTACGCTTGATGAATGTCTGGAAGAAGCACAACGTGACCTGACCGTCATTACCAATCTGATTGAATCACGCTTTCTCAGCGGTAATGAGGCGTTATATCTACAATTGCAAAGCTGTATTAGTCCCGAACGTATGTGGAGCAGCCGCGAATTTTTCGTCGCTAAGCTGGAAGAACAACGTAAACGTTACCTGAAATTTGGCGATACTTCTCACCGGGTAGAACCGAATCTGAAGGAAGGCCGTGGCGGACTACGGGATATTCATACCATTAGCTGGGTTACCTTACGCGAATACGGCACCTTTTCTCTCCAAGAGTTGTATGAAAAGCATCTGCTGGAATACGACGAATTTGAAATTCTGCGTGAAGGTCGGGCTTTTTTGTGGAAAATCCGCTTTGCTTTGCATGAACTGGCTAACCGCAAAGAAGATCGCCTACTGTTTGACTATCAGCGTACCCTTGCACGTACTTTTGGTTATACGGACGACACTAACAATGCCGCCGTTGAAGCCTTCATGCAGCGTTACTACCGCACTATCACCGAGCTGGAACGCCTAAGTGAAATGCTAATGGGAATTTTCCGCGAGAAAATTCTTACGCTGTACCCGCCCCCACCAGAAATGCTAGGTGAATGGTACCAAAAACGCGGCAGCCTGATTTCGGTTAACTCACCCGATGTATTTGTTCTGTACCCTACGGCTTTGCTGGAAATTTTCCTGCTCTTGCAAATGACACCAGGGGTCACGGGGCTGACACCGCATACCATTCGCTTGATTCGACATAATTTGCACCGGATTGATGCTGGATTCCGCCAGCAATCCCGCCACCGCCAGCTATTTATTCAGATGTTGCGCCAACCTAAGGGTATTACCATGGTCATGCGCTTGATGAATCGCTATGGCATTTTGGCAGCGTATATTCCGGCTTTTTCCAATATTGTTGGGCGTATGCAGTATGATTTATTCCACATGTATACAGTGGATGAACATACTTTATTTGTGCTGCGAAATCTGCGCCGTTACAGCACAACAGAGGGTGCTCAAGAGCTGCCTTTTTGTGCCGAAGTATTCAAAACTTTGCGCAATCCGGAACTGTTATATGTCGCAGGCTTGTTCCATGATATTGCCAAAGGGCGTCATGGCGATCATTCGGAATTAGGCGCGATTGATGCTTTCAATTTCTGTCGTGAACATAGCCTAAATCTGCATGATGCCTCATTGGTACGCTGGCTAGTACGTAATCACTTATTGATGAGCATGACCGCACAGCGCAAAGACCTTAGTGACCCATTAGTTATTCAAGAATTTGCCGAAAAAGTAGCCTCCCAAAGTCGCTTAGACGGCTTATTCTTGCTGACGATTGCTGATATTCGCGGTACTAATCCGAAACTTTGGAATGGTTGGAAACAGGCATTATTGCACGAGCTGTACAATTCCACCCGCAACCTGCTACGTAACCGCACTTTCCTATCACGCGAAAGTGCCATGTTGGTGGAAGAAAAGCGGCAAGCGGCGTTAGAACAATTGTTGCCTGAAGGTTTCAAGGAAAGTGCTTGCCGAGCATTATGGGAACAATTCGGCGGCGATTACCATTTACAGCACTCGGTAGAATCGGTGGTTTGGCATACTCGGCATATTCTGCGTCAAGGAACCGAAAACCCGACGCTTATTCAAATCCGCCGCACACTCTCAGGCAGTAGTAATGTCATTTTTGTCTATACCCGTGACCGTGATGACTTATTCAGCCGTGTCGTTGCCTCCATGGAACAGCTAAACCTGAATATCGTACAAGCACGAGTCGTGTCGACAACTGATGGCTATGACTTATATACCTTGCATATTCTTGGCCCGCTTAATCAGGTCATTACCGACACTGATGAAATGCAGCATATTGTGGAAACCTTGCGCCTGAATCTAGAACGCGAAAAACCGTTGCGTCCGGTGCATCGCAAACCACGTATTTTGCGCAATTTCAATGTACCAACGCGCATTACCTTCAGCCAGCATCCAGAAAAGGAACTTACTTTAATGGAAATTAATGCTGGTGATATGCCGGGGCTACTGTCACGTCTAGGTGAATCCATGGATGGGTTAGGTATTCGTGTACATAATGCACGTATCAATACCTTAGGCGAACAAGCCCAAGATATTTTCTATATTACTACGCGTAACGGCGAGAAAATCACTCAAGAAGTACAACAAGCAACCATCCGCAAGGCATTGGAAAACGCCTTGCAGACTGATTGATGGAAGTCTAGGGAGAACAGTGGGTTAGTTTTAACCCACTGCAGATAGGCCGCCAATTTGCTGATATTCCGTGCTGCGCATCTCATTGAGACGACTCATGGCACGTTGGAATTCAAATTTCAGCTTTTGACCTTGATATAAGGTTTCCAAAGGAAAACTGGTAGGGAATATGAACTGCACCTGACGATCATATAACTCATCAATCAGGTTCAGGAAACGACGGGCAGCTTCTTCATGTTCCTCATTCAGGACATGCATACCAGACAACACGACATACTCAAAACGTTCAGCTAGTTCAATATAATCGCGCGTAGAACGAGCCGTTTCACACAGGGTTTTGAAATCAAACCAGATAATATTATCCGCCACTTTATGCGTTGGCAGTGTACGCCCTTGCACCGTGATATCGTGACCGGTTTCAATGCTGCCTTTCGCGAGCTTGGCAAAGCAATGTTCTAACTCATGCTCGACCACAATAGCGTTTTCATCTTCCAGAAAACTATCAGCGCTCATACGTTTAAGCATACGGTAATCGACCCGGTTATCCAGCTCAACCACATGGGTATGTTTTTTCAATAAAGCAATCGCAGGCAGGAAACGTTCGCGCTGCAAGCCATTCAGATACAAATCATCAGGGATACGGTTGGAAGTGGTTACCAAGGTAATACCATTGCGGAACAACGCATCTAGCAGTCCATACAGCAGCATGGCATCCACAATATCCATGACGTGAAATTCGTCGACACACAGTAAGCGCACTTCTTTAGCCATATCAATCGCCAAAGCGTCTAGTGGATTACGGTGTAAAGCACGTTTTTTCAGTTCTTCGTGAATAAAGAACATGAAATGGTGGTAGTGCATCCGCCGCTTTTCAGTCAGCGGAATGCGTGAATAGAAGGTATCCATGATCCAAGTCTTACCGCGCCCGACGCCTCCCCACAGGTAGACGCCGCGCACAGGTTCAATCTCAACAGGACGTTTGCCACCAAACAGGCTGCGCAAGCCTTTTTTAGGCTGCTCAGGGCGAGGGGCCATAAGGCCATCCCACACCTCCTGCAAAACATTGATCGCATTAAGCTGAGCAGGATCTTCGGTGATGCGACCTTCGGTCACTGCCTCATGATAATGTTTTAATAACGGTGACATGACGTCCTGTTAACTCCTTCTTAAGTTAGGTTAGGTAGCAGAAGCGATACCTAAAGCATCAGCAACCAGTTTCTGCTGCTGCGCTGCGTGGACTTTCGAGCTACCAACCGCAGGAGAAGCAGAAGCTGGACGGCTAGCAACTTCCAAAGAAGTCGCATTGCCCAGAACACCGCGCAAGGAAGGTTGAATGCTCAACCAAGCACCTTGGTTCAGCGGTTCTTCCTGACACCAGATATATTGGGTAGCGTTAGGATAACGTGCCAACATAGCGTTCATGTCTGCTTCGGGGAATGGATACAGCTGTTCAATACGCACGATCGCTGTGTTATCCAGATTTTCTGCACGGCGCTTTTCTAACAGATCGTAATACACCTTGCCACTACACATTACCAATCGAGTGACTTTTTGTGGATCCAATGCATCGATTTCATCGATAACATTCTGGAAACCACGCTCAGTCAGATCAGCCATGGTATTGACTGCCAAGGGATGACGCAGCAAGCTTTTTGGTGTCATAACAATCAATGGAGCGCGATAGTCACGGACCATTTGACGACGCAGCATATGGAATGCTTGTGCTGGTGTACTAGGTACACAAACTTGCATGTTATCCTGTGCACACAGTTGCAGGTAACGTTCCAAACGAGCAGAAGAGTGCTCAGGACCTTGACCTTCAAAGCCGTGTGGCAACAACATAACCAGACCGCACAAACGACCCCATTTCTGTTCGCCAGAACTGATGAACTGGTCAATAACAACCTGTGCACAGTTAGCGAAGTCACCAAACTGAGCTTCCCAGATCGTTAGAGTATCAGCTTCAGTAGTGGCATAGCCGTATTCAAAGCCCAATACTGCTTCTTCAGACAGCAAAGAGTCGATAACGACGAATGGTTTTTGGTCTTCTTCCAAATGTTGCAGGGCTACATAAGTAGCGCCAGTTTCTTGCTCATGGAATACGGCATGACGATGGAAGAAGGTACCACGACCGCAGTCTTCACCAGACAAACGAATTGGATAGCCTTCTTTAATCAAAGTGGCATAAGCCAAGTTTTCGCAGAAGCCCCAGTCCATAGCCTGTTCGCCTGCTGCCATTTTTTTGCGGTCGGCAACAATACGGGCAACACGAGAGTTCAGTTTGAAGCCTTCAGGATAAACTGTCAGCTTTTCACCCAGTTCACGTACAGTCTCGGCACTGACAGTGGTATCAACTGCCATATCCCAAGTACCGCCGTGATAACGTTTCCAGTTAACCGGGAACTGATTTTTCACCGCACCTTTTTCCAGCAGGTGTGGAACAGTCGGAATACCATCAGTCAGCTGTTGACGGCAACGTTGTACACGCTCTTGCGCTTCTTCTGCTTTGATGATGCCTTCTGCTACTAATTGCTTGGCATAACGTTCACGGGTAGTTGGCATCGCACGGATTTTACGATACATAACGGGCTGAGTTGCGGAAGGTTCATCAGCTTCGTTATGACCATGACGACGGTAGCAAACCAAGTCAATAACAACGTCTTTCTTGAAAGCGTTGCGATAATCCATAGCAATTTTGGTAACTAATACCACTGCTTCTGGGTCCTCACCATTAACGTGGAAGACTGGAGAGTCAACCATCTTGGCGATATCAGTACAGTAGTAAGTAGAACGTGCATCAGCTGCGGCACTGGTAGTGAAACCTACCTGGTTATTGATAACAACGTGGATAGTACCACCTGTACGATAGCCACGGGTTTCTGCCATCTGCATCATTTCCATGTTCACACCTTGACCAGCAAACGCTGCGTCACCATGCAAAACCACAGGAACGATTTTATCTTCAGCACATTCTGACCAACGATCCTGACGTGCACGTACTGCACCTTCAACAACCGGGCCTACGATCTCAAGGTGAGACGGGTTAAAGGCCATTGCAACGTGAACAGGACCACCTTTGGTTTGCAAGTCAGAGGCATAACCCATGTGGTATTTAACGTCCCCAGTACGACCGTCGTTTTTGTATTTACCTTCGAACTCACCAAACAACATCGCTGGGGATTTACCCAGAATATTGACCAGTACATTCAAACGACCACGGTGCGCCATGCCGATCACGATTTCCTGCGTGCCGGTTTCACCAGCATGCAGAATCAAGGAATGCAGCATAGGGATAAGGCTTTCCCCACCTTCCAAGGAGAAACGTTTCTGACCCACATAATTAGTATGCAGGTAACGCTCCAGACCTTCTGCTGTAGTCAGACGATCCAGAATTTCGACTTTTTCTTCCTTGCTGAATTTAGGTATGGAACGCACGCTTTCCAGACGTTGCTGAACCCAACGTTTTTGTTCAGTGCTGGTAGTATGCATGTATTGCACACCAATGGAACCGCAATAAGTGCTTTCCAGCTGGTCGATAATCTGACCCAACGTCAATTGGTCAGGTGCCACCAAAGAGCCAGTGTTAAAGGTGGTTTTCAGGTCGCTTTGGCTCAGACCGTGATAATCCAGCGTCAATTCCTTAACAAAAGAAGGTGCATTTTCTTCTAAAGGATTGGTTTTGGCATGGAAGTGACCTTGAAAACGGTACGCATTGATCAGCTGTAATACTTTTACTTGCTTGCGTTCATGTTCGAGGTTACTCGTATCACCACCAGCGACTGCATATGCCTGAGGTTTAGAAGCGTGAGCGCGGAAGTAATCTTTTACCAATGAGTGGCGGGTATCACGTTCCTGTCCATTTACTTGAGGTAACCCATCAAAATACTGTTGCCAGGTAGCTGGAACAGAAGCTGGCTCCTGCAGGTAACGCTCGTACATTTCCTCCAGATACAGGATATTGTTTCCATCGAGCTGAGTATCAGCTTTCCAGGCAATAGCCTGCGTTTCTCCTTTGTTCATCTGTTAAACCTATAGTCGTGCTAAATGTCAAAAACTCCTGGCTTGACGCATCGCAGCAAAATAGTGCATTGTGTCGACACATGCATGTAATTCATTGCACTACTGCCCCGTTTTCAAGCCAAACGCCATTGTATGAATGCTTAAGGTGGCGGCATTATAATCTGAAAGTGTCAACAATGTCAGGAGACCTTACTTGAAAAAACGGTGTTTATCAGTATGATTGTCAGCACACAGTACAAGATGTCGACAAAATCGAGGTTGCACCATGGCGTTTCGTGCCCTTTGCTACTTCCAAGAGCCGGTAACTATTGCAGATAAGTTATTCATAGATCTGCGTCGTGCCATTCTGGAGGGGGAGCTTCCTGCTGGTAAAAAGATCAGTGAACCGGAACTGGCCAATGCATATGGTGTGAGCCGCGGCTCCTTGCGTGAAGCGATAAGTAAACTAGAAAATTGCAATCTGGTAACACGTAAGCCCAATGTGGGGGCGCGTATTATCGGGTTTTCCATGACTCACATGATGGAAATTTACCTGATTCGTGAAGCTATGGAAGGAATGGCCGCACGTTTAGCGGCTGAAAACATGAATGATGAAGAGATAGAACGGTTGAGTAATGTGTTGAAGTCCCCAATGGAGCTTAATAGTCCACAGGGTAATGCTCAATGCAATTTGGATATCGACCTAGACTTTCACTTTTGTATCATTCAAGGCAGCAAGAATCAGCGCCTGATCCGCATGTTATGTCAAGACTTGTATGACTTGGTAAGGTTCTACCGTTTTCGGCTACCATCAGGGTTCAGTCGGACTGAACAGGCATTTCAGGAACATAGCCTGATTGTGTCCGCTATTAAGCGGCATGACGGGGAGATGGCGGAAACGCTGATGCGCCATCACATTCGGGCATCGAGGGATTATGTATGTAAATGCATTACATCTATGTCCGTAGAGGAATCAAATACTCATTAACGGGAACCTTTAACTTTATGAATAACGCACGCAACCGACCATTATCACCGCATTTGCAGGTGTATAAGCCTCAAATTACTTCTGCACTTTCAATCTTGCACCGGATCACAGGTGGCGCTCTGGTAGTAGGGACTGTGTTATTGGTGTATTGGTTAGGTGCAATAGCAGCAGGCCCTGAAGCCTATGCTACCGCCCAAGCAATCCTAGGTTCTTTTATTGGCAAAGTATTGTTGTTTGGTTGGTCTTGGGCTTTGTTTTACCATTTAAGCAATGGTATTCGCCATTTGTTTTGGGATGCGGGCTACGGATTCGAATTACCTACTGTTTATTTGAGCGGCAAACTCACGGTAGTCGCTTCATTTGTGCTGACCATCCTGTTATGGGTCGTTGCTTAACTTTCATAAAGGAATCACTATGAGTCTGTTAACCCCCTTTAAAAAAGCCAGCGGTTTAGGCCCAACGAATGATGGTGTTCACCACTGGTGGATGCAAAAACTAACCGCAGTGGCATTAGTACCACTGTCCTTGTGGTTTGCTTTTGCGGTAGCAGCACATGCTGGCGATGACTATGCCACTATTTCTGCTTGGTTTGCTCAGCCATTCACCACCACGATGCTGACCCTGACAGCCTTCACCACCTTTTTACACTCTGCTCAAGGTCTGCAAGTCATTATCGAAGACTACGTTCATCATGAAGGTGCAAAATTAGCAGCACTGATCATCATGAAGCTGGCATTGTTTGCTTTGGGCGCAAGCAGTATCCTGAGCATTTTACGTGTTGCATTTACAGGTTGATTGAGAGAGGCCAATTTCACAATGTCTGAATACAAAATTGAACATCACACCTACGATGTGGTGGTAGTAGGTGCCGGTGGCGCTGGTTTACGTGCAACATTCGGCATGGCAGTCAAGGGACTTTCAACTGCTTGTATTACCAAAGTATTTCCAACTCGTAGCCATACCGTAGCCGCACAAGGTGGTATGTCTGCTGCGTTGGGTAACATGGGCCCTGATAAATGGCAGTGGCACATGTATGACACCGTTAAAGGTTCTGACTGGCTGGGTGACCAAGACGCCATTGAATATATGTGCCGCGAAGCGATTCCGGCAGTAATTGAGCTGGAACATCAAGGTGTACCATTCTCCCGTACTGAAGAAGGCCGCATTTATCAACGCCCATTCGGTGGTATGACCACTGAATTCGGTAAAGGTATTGCACATCGTACTTGTGCTGCGGCTGACCGTACTGGCCACGCTATTTTGCACACGCTGTATCAGCAGTCCCTGCGTCACAATGCCGTGTTCTTCATTGAGCACTTTGCTACTGACTTGATCATGGACGAAGAAGGCGTTTGCCGTGGTGTACTGGCATGGGATTTGTCTACCGGTATCCTGCGTATCTTCCGCGCTCAGAAAGTAGTATTGGCAACCGGCGGTTATGGTCGTGCCTACTTCTCTGCGACTTCCGCTCATACTTGTACCGGTGATGGTAACGGTATGGTCACGCGTGCTGGCCTGCCATTACAAGATATGGAATTCACCCAGTTCCACCCAACCGGTATCTACGGTTCCGGCTGTTTGATTACTGAAGGTGTACGTGGTGAAGGTGGTTACTTAACTAACTCTTTAGGTGAGCGTTTCATGGAACGTTATGCACCTAATGCTAAAGACCTTGCTTCCCGTGACGTGGTAAGCCGCTCCATGACCATTGAAATCAATGAAGGTCGTGGTGTAGGCAAAGACAAAGACCATATTCATATTCACTTAGAGCACTTAGGTGCGGACGTGATTCACGAACGCTTACCTGGTATTGCTGAAAGCGCGAAAATCTTCGCGGGTGTAGACGTAACCAAAGAACCTATCCCGGTTCTGCCAACCGTTCACTACAACATGGGTGGTATTCCTACCAATTACCATGGTGAAGTGGTTACCCCATGGAATGGTAGCCCTGATACGATTGTGCAAGGTCTGATGGCTATCGGCGAATGCGCCTGTGTATCCGTACACGGTGCTAACCGCCTCGGTTCCAACTCTTTGCTGGATATCGTTGTGTTCGGTCGTGCAGCTGCTAACCGTTGTGCTGAAACCCTCACTGCTGGGGCTGTTCAACCTGAACTGCCTAAAGCAGGCGTGGATAAAGTTCTGGATCGCTTCAACCGCATTCAGTACGCCAAAGGTAGTCAAAACACGGCCAAAATCCGCGACAATATGCAACGTACCATGCAAAAACACGCTGCTGTATTCCGTACCGGTGATTCCCTTAAGGAAGGCGTGGAAAAAATGGATGGTATCTACGCAAGCTTCAAAGATGTTGCCCTGCAGGATCGCAGCCTGATTTGGAACTCTGACCTGCTCGAAACCTTCGAACTGGCCAACCTGCTCGAATGCGCTCAAACCTCTATTCATTGCGCTCTCAACCGTACCGAAAGTCGCGGCGCACATGCGCGTGAAGACTTCCCGGATCGTGATGATGACCAATGGATGAAGCACTCTGTTGCTTGGGTTAAAGATTCTGGCGAAGTATCCATCGACTATCGTCCTGTTCACACGTATACGTTGACGGATGAAGTGGAATACATCGCACCGAAAAAACGCGTTTACTAAGGGAGCATAACCATGGCTGAATTCAAGTTGCCTGCCAACTCGGTAATTAAAGAAGGCAAAACCTGGGCAGCACCAGCCGGTGCGACCCGCGTCAAAAATTTCCGTATTTACCGTTATGATCCGGATAGCGGACAAAATCCTCGTTGGGATACCTACCAGATCGATCTGGACCAATGCGGGCCGATGGTGCTGGATGCTTTGTTGAAAATCAAAAACGAAATTGATTCAACCTTGACATTCCGCCGTTCTTGCCGTGAAGGTATTTGTGGGTCTTGCTCCATGAATATCGGTGGTACCAATACACTGGCGTGTATCAAAGCAATTGATGCATTCAAGGGCGATATTACTATTAGCCCTCTGCCACACATGGAAGTTATTAAGGATTTGGTTCCTGACCTGACCCACTTCTATGCGCAGTATTCATCCATCAAACCTTGGATGCAAACACAAACCCCTGCTCCGCCGGATCGTGAACGTCTGCAATCTCCAGAAGACCGTAAGAAATTGGATGGCCTGTACGAGTGTATCCTGTGTGCAAGCTGCTCCACTTCTTGCCCAAGCTACTGGTGGAATAGCGACCGTTACCTCGGCCCTGCTATTTTGCTGCAAGCTTATCGTTGGGTTATTGACAGCCGTGATGAAGCGACTGGCGACCGTTTGGACAATTTGGAAGACCCATTCCGTCTGTACCGTTGCCATACCATCATGAACTGTACCAATACATGTCCAAAAGGCCTCAATCCTGCTAAAGCGATTGCTGAGCTGAAGAAAAAGATGATTGAACGGCGCTAATACGCCTGAGTAGTCTTTGACTACTTAAAAGTTTCGTCATCTAATATGCGTGTCCGCCTCTGATAATAAATTGTCAGGGGCGGCATGGTATTTAAGCTATAGAAGGACATAGCCCCCATGAGTGAGCTTTCCCGCCTAAAACTGCGTTGTCGACGTGGTATGAAGGAATTGGATGTTGTCTTCAACCTCTACCTCAATCAACACTACGCCTCTGCCTCTCCCTTGGAAAAACAACACCTAGATGAATTGCTAGATATGCAAGACCCTTTGCTGTTTGGCATGTTATTGGGTATGGACCCAGTACCACCTGCTTATGCTGACATTATCGAGAAATTAAGGTATGCGCATACATGATCCTTACTTAGAGGAACGGATGGTACGCCTGCGTTGGGCGTGTCGTCGTACCTTGCGAGTATTGGATCGTCCCTTGGGTAACTTTCTACAGGATTGTTACCGTCAGTTACCCATGGCAGAACAATTTGCCTTTGAACGTGTCCTGAATTCGCGTGATCAGGATATACTGGACTGGCTGATTGGTAACCGGCAATCCAATGATGCCGGTATATGCGTTATTATTGAAAAAATTCGCTTACACCATGCTACTTTAAGTGGAGAAAATCCTGATGGTTGAATTGGTTGACCTGCATCCAAAAGCTGCTTATGCCTATTTGCAAGAAAACCCGTATAGCATTTTGGTTGATATTCGCTCCTCTATGGAATATCTGTTTGTCGGTCACCCGGTTGGTTCCGTACATATTCCTTGGATTGATGAACCAGAATGGGAAGTCAATCCAGAATTTGTGGTGCAAGTTCAACGCTTGCTTGAAGGACGCTTTAAGGATATCGACCTGTACAAAGAAGCTTCTATTATCCTGATTTGTCGCAGTGGCAAGCGTTCGCTTGAAGCCGGTGCAGCCTTGCTTGCTAAAGGCTTTAAGCAGGTGTTACATGTTGATGAAGGATTTGAAGGCGAACGGGATGAAAATCATCATCGTGGTACGCTTGGTGGTTGGCGCTTTCATGGTCTGCCTTGGGAGCAATGCTGATTTAATTGCTTAAAAGGCAATATAAATCCCGGTTTTAATAAATAAATACTATTACCGGGATAACTTGGAACCATTAACCGTCTGTACTATCGACGGTGTTTTTTTATCTGAAAAATCATTCAATTGTAATAAAGACTATTACATACTATAAAAGTATATGCTTTCTTACATATCAGATTTACATCATTCAAGGAGTTTCCCCCTGTTATGAAACTGAAATCATTGCTCGTACTGCTTTTAGCAGGTATTTGGGGTATTGGTAGCTGGTGGTGGTATACCTGTAAAATCAAGGGATTTTGTGGGGCAGAACGCACGCCCGCTCAAGTAGCTGCTGGTACAGCTGCAGGTGCTGCTTCTGTAGCTGGTATGGATGGCAATGCAGCTAAAACTGAAGGTGAAGCTGACGAGGATGGTGATGGTCTTTCCGATACCAAGGAAGCCCAGTTAGGTCTTGATCCGACTAATGAAGATACCGATGGTGATGGTATTTCCGATGGTATTGAAATGGCACAAAGTCTGACTCAGGACACTGATGGTGACGGCAAAATTGATGCGTTAGATGATGATGACGACGGTGATGGTGTATTGACCAAGCAGGAAAACCCAGATCCTAACGGTGATGGTAACGTCGATGATGCTGCTGATAAAAACAATAATCAGATCGCTGATTACTTAGACCCAGCGGCCAAAGAAGTCATTGAAACCACTACAACCACTGTCACTACCACAACCGATACAGATACTGCAGCACAAGTCAAAGCTGAAGCGGATAAAGGATCTGATGCAGCTAAAACGGAAGCTGATCAAGCCAAAGCCGAAGCTGACAAAGCCGCTGAACAAGCCAAGGCTGATGCCGATAAAGCAGCCGCTGATGCTAAAGCTAAGGAAGACGCTGCCAAGGCTGATGCTGATAAAGCTGCCGCTGATGCTAAAGCCGAAGCCGATAAAGCGGCTGAACAAGCCAAAGCGGACGCTGATGCTAAAGCTGAAGCCGATAAAGCAGCTGCCGACGCTAAAGCTAAGGAAGACGCTAACAAAATCACTCTAGAGGAAGCCGCTCCTGTTC
>CAZCJE010000003.1:0-4523 GCA_964498805.1 uncultured Thiothrix sp. | reverse complement strand
GCTAAAGCTAAGGAAGACGCTAACAAAATCACTCTAGAGGAAGCCGCTCCTGTTCAAGGCACTGATATTGGTCCTGCAACATTGAATTTCCCTACTGGCTCTGCTAACCCACAATTGGCTGACAGTACTAAGGCTTATTTCACCAAAGTCGCTGACTTCCTGAAAGCTAATAGTGGTTCAAAAGTCACCGTTGTAGGACATACTGATAGTCAAGGCGATGCCACCAAAAATAAGGAATTAGGCCTGAAACGCGCCGAAATGTTGCTGCAGATGTTGGTTGATATGGGTGCACCTAAAGAACAGATTGAAGCCTCTTCCGAAGGTGAAGCCAAACCTATCGCTGACAATAAGACCGAAGCCGGTCGTAAGAAGAATCGTCGCGTTGACATCAAACCTATTAAATAATTATTGGAGTTGTGACCATGTTTAATGACATTACAAGCCGCTATGACATGACCAACGCCGGGCTGGAAGTATTCATCATACTGGCTATTTCCTTTTTACTGGGTTTTCTGTTCTGTTATTTCCGCAGCCGCATGACCGATAGCGATGAGGAATAAACCATGAATCAGACTGCACCTGATTACACCTTTGGGATAGCAAGTACTGAAATTTTCTTGCTACTAATAGCAACCTTTTTGCTTGGCATGTTGTTATGTCAGGTCCTGCGCAAAATGGGTCTGTGTTGTGGTTCAAGAGTGGAACAGATTGATACAACTGAACCTCCACCTGTTGCACCTTATATACCACCTGTTCAGGAAACTCCCCGTACTCCACGTGAGTTTCCCGGCAGACCCTCTAGCGGTGGCTATACGGCAGATATCAATAGCCTGTTGCGTGATTCCAGTGCATCTTCACGACCTGTGCCTTCCCGGCAAACGATGTATGTTGATAACAGTCGGGAAATGATGACAACAACACCTGTGACTATCTCGCCAACAGTCTTGAGCCTAGGGGGTGGTCGCAAGGATGACCTGAAAAAACTGGAAGGAATTGGCCCGCGTATTGAGCAATTGCTAAATAATGTTGGCCTGCAAAACTATGCTCAGTTGGCGGCTATGACGCCGGATGCAATCAAGCCTATACTCGAGGCAGCTGGTACGCAGTTCAGTATGCACGACCCAAAAAGCTGGCCTTATCAGGCAGAGCTGGCTGCTAAAGGTGAATGGGAAAGGTTAAAAGAGTATCAAAGCCTCCTGATAAGTGGCAAAGAGATTTAATCTACCCTATAAGAAAAACCGGCATTACTGTGCCGGTTTTTTTTCTGTAAAAATAATAGTAATTCAGGATTAAAGGATTAACACTATGGAAACTAGTGCCAATACTGTATACACCTTCGGCATGGCAACAGGAGAAATTCTTATTCTTCTGTTGTTAGCCTTTCTTGCTGGTATGCTTTTATGTTGGTTTTTACGCAAAATGGGAATTTGCTGTAATCCCACTCGACGTGAGCTTGATGATACAAATGCACCTGCTGCCCCTTTATATCCTGGTAGTACTAATGTGCCTCGTACCCCTGCCACTACAGCTTTTGATTTAAATGCCTCTACTAGCTCTGCAGCTTCTGTAAAAGATCTTGAAGTTGCGCCTACCAGTCAAGAAAGCCCAGCAACTAGATTAGTAGAAATGACTGTACCTGCTGTGGGTGCTGCCCTTGCAGCTGAAGAAGCAACCCAGCCGAAACGCCAAATGCCTGAGGTTAGTCTTAACTGGCCGGATACCCCTACCTATGTAGAACCGTCTAAAGATGAAACAGCTATCCCTGCCAGTGATAAACTAGCTGCTTTTACCCCTCCAGCCCCTCCGGCCGTTACTGCACTGAATGTTACTTATGACTGGTCTGATGTTGATCCGCATCGTCCTATTGATGAATTATCGGGACACAAAGCAGACACAGATAACAATCCCTTTGTAGACTCCTTATTAGCCACTCATATTCAGTCCTTATCCCCTGAAGATAAACATACAGAGGTTACTCCAACGACTGAATCTGCTGATGTTTCTACACCTACTACAGTTGGTGACAAACTGGCTGAATGGGCTGACTCCGCCAAAGAAACCGTAAGTGACTGGACTGATCAAGCTAAGGATGCTGCAGCTGAGCTAAAGGATAAAACCACTGAAGCCGCAGAAACAGTGGCTGAAGAAGTTCAGGAAACCATTACTGAACTCAAAGATAAAACGGTGGAAACAACCGACGAAGATAAACCCGTTATCAGTGGCGTTTTACCCGGTGCAGTCGGGGCTATGGCGCTTGCTAGCACTGCTTTTGCGAATGCCGATCCACATCGCCCTATTGTGGATGAAGAAGAGCAAATTGCAGTTGTTACGCCTACTTATGCTTGGGACGGTTTTGATCCGCATCGCCCTATTTTGGATGAAGGTACTACAGTTGCGGCAAAAGATACCCTTGAAGCGGACATTGATCCGCATCGCCCCATTCTAGGTGACGATGACAATGCACCAGAAGCAGGTAATTGGTGGGAAAATGTCAAAGCTAAAGCTCAGGATTTAGCTGACAAAGTCGAAGATAAGGTAGAACAATGGTCTGATGCAGCCAAAGATACTGCCAGTGATGCATGGAATAGTACTCAAGCCACTGCTGCTACTATGACAGATAAGGCTGAGGAAGTTGGTGATAACATTGCTGCGAAAGCTGATGCGGTCACTGCTAGCGTCAGTGATAAAGTTGAAGAGTGGAAAGACACTGCTCAAGATAAAGCAGAGGAAATCAAAGCCGATACTCAAGACAGCGTAAGCACAGCTGAAGATAACGCCGATAACCTGACCATCCCCACTGGTCTGCTCTCTACTGAGATTGTGCCTGACTGGGGCGTAGATCCACATCGCCCTATTCTTGGCCAAGAGGATACTACCCCTACAACACCTGTGAATTGGAGTGATGTTGATCCTAATCACACTGTTGAACACACTGTCACTGATACACCATTAGTTCAAGCGAGCTTTACTGAAATTGATCCTCACCGTCCTATTTTGGATGATGAGACCGCCACTGGTGAATATCATTTTTGGGATAACCTCAAGCATAAAGTATATGATCTAACTGAAAAAGCAGAGGAAAAAGTCGAGCATTGGGCCGAATCTGCCCGAGAAACTGCCAGTGACGTTTGGGACACCACTGAAGCTACAGCTGATGTAGTAGTGAGCGAATCTATTCAAACATCGGATGAATCAGTCGCTGCTAAAACAGAAGCCGTTGCTGATGCTGCTAGTGAACAAATAGCCGACTGGAAGGAAGCCGCTGAGAATAAAGCAACTGAATTAACACCTACGGCAATAGCATTAGCGGTGCCTGCCTTTGTTAATGTAGACCCGCATCGTCCGATTGTTGATGTAGATGGCACTACTGCTCCTGTTGCCTCAATGTCCGAAGGGGTTGATCCCCATCGCCCCATTGACGATGATACCGATACTGTTGCTACTGAAGGCTGGTGGGATACGCTGAAAGCGAAAGCTCACGATGTCGTGGAAGCCGCTAGCGATAAAGTCGAGGAGTGGAAAGACACTGCTCAAGATAAAGCTGCTGAGATCAAAGAGCAGGTTCAGGACACCACAGAAACCGTTAGCGATAAAGTCGAAAACTGGCAAACAGTGGTTCACGACAAAGCCGATGAACTGGTAACCGATATTCAACCAAGCAGCGTCATTACGTCCACCTCCGCCTTAGCGGTTGTGGACACACACCGCGCCTTGATGGAAGTTGAAGCGCCTACTGCTGCTGCAACTGACTGGCAAGGTGTTGACCCACACCGCTCTATCGAAAATGACGAGGCCCCCTCATCTGCCTCCCCTCTTTGGAATAGTTTGCAAGCCAAAGCCCATGAGCTGGCTGAAACCGTGAGCGATAAAGTCAATGACTGGCAAGCTGCCGCGCAGGAGGTAGGTGAACAAACTGCCGACAAACTTCAGGACATGGCTGATACCGTTACTGATAAAGTTGAAACGACTACTCAGGAAGCGCCTGTTGAGGTAATGCCGCTTGCCGCCACTCTCGCTGTACCCGCGTTTGCGATGGTTGACCCACATCGCTTGATTGTGGATGACGAGCAACCCGTTGCAGTGGTCAGCACAGCTTTTGCAGATGTTGATCCGCATCGTTCGATTGAGGATGACACCGATACCACTGCTACGGAAGGTTGGTGGGATAATCTCAAAGCCAAAGCGCAAGAAGCGGCTGAAGCCGTCAGCGATACCGTCACGGATTGGAAGGAATCTGCTCAGGAAACCGCGAGTGAGGCTTGGGATGCAACCACCGCAACAGTGGCTACTGTCAGTGACAAAGCCCAGGACTTGGGTGAACAAGTCTCTGCCAAAGCGCAAGAAGCGGCTGAAGCCGTCAGCGATACCGTCACGGATTGGAAGGAATCTGCTCAGGAAACCGCGAGTGAGGCTTGGGATGTAACCAAAGCCACAGCGGCTACCGTCAGTGACAAAGCCCAGGACTTAGGTGAACAAGTCTCTGCCAAAGCGCACGAGGTGAGTGACGCTGTTAGCGATAAAGT
>CAZCJE010000002.1:120971-126096 GCA_964498805.1 uncultured Thiothrix sp. | reverse complement strand
TTTAGGCATCTGGGCTATTATCTAACAACTAAGCTCCTAAAATTAAACAGGATACCCGCTATGTCAAAAACACTGGTCCGCAACCTGATCGGATTAGCTTTAGCCCTATTAGGCGCAGCTGCCGTGGGTGGAATTGCACTGAATCGAGGGGAAACCATTAATACCCTTTGGTTTATTGTCGCTGCTGTATGTATCTATACGCTCGGTTATCGCTTTTATGCGGCTTGGATTGCTGCCAAGGTACTGGTAGTGGATAACACACGCGCGACCCCTGCTGAACGCTTTAACAATGGGCGTGATTTTGTTCCTACTAATAAATGGGTGGTATTTGGGCATCATTTTGCAGCTATTGCGGGCCCTGGCCCTTTAATTGGCCCTACACTCGCTGCCCAGTTTGGTTATTTGCCCGGAACCTTATGGATTCTGTTTGGAGCGGTCTTAGGGGGTGCTGTTCAAGACATGGTCACGCTATTTTTCTCTATGCGGCGGGATGGACGCAGTTTAGGACAAATGGCGCGCGATGAATTAGGCCCAATTGGCGGCATGGCGGCTTTATTGGGTACGTTGATTATTATGGTCATTCTGATTGCGGTATTGGGTTTGGTCGTGGTCAATGCCATGAAACATAGTCCGTGGGCTACTTTCACCGTAGCAATGACCATTCCGGTTGCTATTCTGGTTGGTGTTTATATGCGCAATATCCGTCCGGGGCGGGTGCTGGAAGGTTCCTTGTTGGGCTTAGGTTTATTGCTGTTGTCGGTAGTCGGTGGTGGCTGGGTGGATCATAGCCCTACCTTAAGCAAGCTGTTTGACCATGAAGGTCTTGGTTTGGCATGGTTTGTGATTATCTATGGCTTTATTGCTGCCGTGTTGCCGGTATGGTTACTGTTGGCACCACGGGATTATCTATCCACTTTTATGAAGTTGGGCACCATTTTCCTGTTAGCTATTGCCATTATTATTCTATCGCCCCCGGTCAAAATGCCTGCATTTACCCAGTTCATTGATGGCACTGGCCCTATTTTTGGTGGCACTTTATTCCCGTTTGTATTTATTACCATTGCCTGTGGTGCTATTTCCGGTTTCCATTCATTGATTGCTTCAGGGACAACGCCTAAATTGCTATCCAATGAAGGGGATATCCGCATGATTGGTTATGGCGGCATGTTGTTGGAATCATTTGTGGCACTCATGGCCATGATCGCCGCGACTATTCTGGACCCTGGGGTATTTTTTGCTATTAACAGTCCTGCAGGCATTGTAGGCAAAGAAGCCGCTGAAGCCGTAGCGAAAATTTCTTCTTGGGGATTCCCGGTTACCGTTGAACAAATGACATTCTTAGCGCAGGAAATGGGGGAAAAAACTCTGTTTGCCCGTACAGGTGGCGCACCTTCTTTAGCTGTAGGGATGGCAAGTATTTTTGGTAGTGCCTTTGGTCAAAGCTTATTAGCGATGTGGTATCACTTTGCCATTATGTTTGAAGCGGTGTTTATTTTGACCACTTTGGATGCCGGTACCCGTGTAGGCCGTTTTATGTTGCAGGATTTCATTGGCAATTTCTCACCTAGGTTTGGCCAAACTTCTTGGTATCCTTCCATCGTATTGTCATCCGCTATTATTGTCGCCGCTTGGGGCTATTTCTTGTATATCGGCGTGATTGACCCGAATGGGGGCGTAAATATCCTTTGGCCTTTATTCGGCATTTCCAATCAGATGTTGGCGGCGATTGCTTTGTCAGTGGCGACTGGCATTCTGATCAAATCTGGCAAACTCAAATATGCTTGGGTTACTGGTGGGCCATTGGCTTGGTTGGCTATTGTGACTACTGCGGCTGCTTATGAGAAGATTTTCAGCTCGGATGTACGCATTGGTTTCTTGTCCGCAGCTAATGATATGGCTACCAAACTAGCAGCAGGCGCTTTACCGCCAGAAAAAGCGGCGGTGGCCCCGCAATTAATCTTCAACCAGCAATTAGATGCATTCCTGACGATGTTTTTTGTGGTGGTATTGTGGGTGGTGATTGGCGATATGTTGCGCATGGCTTGGCGTTATATTCAGGGCCTTTCGACTTTGCCCCTATCCGAATCTCCTCATGAACCTAGTCGTTTAGTGGAAGATTGGGTACGCGACTAATGCTCAGCAAAGCCCAATGGGTTTATGTGTTTAAACGGGTATGGCGGTACATCCGCCATGCTTCCGGCGATGATGCTTATGAGCGTTACCTACTGCACTGCGAAATTTACCACCCTGAGCAAATACCTTTGAATCGCAAAGCGTTTTTTAAACAGGAGCAAGAACGTAAATGGGAGGGGGTGAAACGGTGCTGTTAAACTAACATGACCCTCTATCTGAAATGCTGCCTTAAAAACTACCTTGACTGAGCTTGAATTTGACTTTTCATAATATTCTATACAGTATTGATAAAAATTAATTATCAATGCCGCAAAGAGGCTACAGTCATGAAATATAAGCAGATTATCCTGTTATGCAGTGTAGTAGTGTTCAGTAGTATGTTGGCAGCTTGTGGAGGCAGTAGCTCAGATTCTAGTTCAACTGAATCTACGAATAGTAATGCCACCAACACTAATAGTAACTCCAGTGGATCAAGCACTAATACTGGCAGCAATTCGACCACTACTAATAGCTCAGGTTCTACGGATTCAGGTTCTAATACCAATAGCTCAAATAGTTCAGGATCGACTAACTCTGGTAGCTCCGGTAGTACGAGTGGTTCTTCTGGTTCCACTTCATCCAATAATACCGATAATTCGGGGGATTCGTCCGGTTCTGGCAATTCTACAGGTACGGAAACTGCCGATAACTGCTTTAATATAACGCTGTATTCTACCGGTACCAAGGTGGAAATGACGCATAAAACCACTTCACCCGAAGGCCAACTCACCGCTACATCGGTTAATACTGTCAAGGGCACCGCTAGTTTCAATGGCAAATCTGTTATTGAAATCCTGTCCAATGTTACCGCTACCGGTGTGTCTCCCTCTAAGTCCACACAGAACAATTATTTCACAGTGGATAATGCTAATCTGATTGAGTACTACCACGGCTCTATTATTAATGTTACGGAACCGGCAATGGTGGCAGGCAAGCAAACCTTGACCCTGACACCGGCTATGGAAGATCGTTTTTCCCTTAGCAAGGGACAATCATCAACCCAAAGCTACCAGACTCGTACTGAGGGGAGTGTAATGGGATTCCCTTATTCCACCACCACCGATCAGACAAAAACCAAGAAATTTGCAGGCATGGAAACGGTTACTGTACCAGCCGGTACTTTCAAATCCTGTCGTTTTGAAGAAACGGTGCAAGCGACTACTTTAGGTAAAACCACTACCGACATCAGTACCCATTGGGTCGCTTTCGGTTCTGGTTTGGAGATTAAAACTGTTGCCGGTACGAGTACAACGGAGTTGCTCGCGGCTAACATCAACGGTTCTGCCGTAACTGGTAACTAATCTGACTTAGCAAGCCAGACAGTGGGGGCATAACACTCCACTGTTCTGCTGAACAAGCGCTTTGCTTCCATTTATTTAGCCGCTCATCAGGCATATAATCCCCCGTTTCGATTTACCTACGGGAACACAGACATGGCACAGTCAGTCAAGAAAGTGGTGCTGGCCTATTCCGGCGGCTTGGATACTTCCATTATCGTTCGGTGGCTGCAAGAAAATTACGGATGTGAAATCGTCACCTTCACAGCAGACATTGGTCAGGGTGAAGAGGTCGAACCTGCACGCGCTAAGGCATTAGCTATGGGCGTCAAGCCGGAAGAAATCTACATTGAAGATTTGCGTGAAGAATTTGTGCGTGACTATGTGTTCCCTATGTTCCGCGCTAATACTATTTATGAAGGCGAATATCTGCTCGGTACTTCCATTGCACGTCCACTGATTGCCAAACGCTTGATTGAAATCGCTAATGAAACTGGCGCAGATGCGATTTCTCATGGTGCCACCGGCAAGGGTAATGACCAAGTGCGCTTTGAGCTGGGTGCTTATGCGCTCAAACCGGGTGTGAAAGTGATTGCACCTTGGCGTGAATGGGATATGAATTCCCGTGAAGCCCTGATGGCCTATGCCGAAAAGCACAATATTCCAGTCGATTTTAAAAAGGCTGGTAAAAAATCTCCGTATTCCATGGATGCTAACCTGCTGCACATCTCCTACGAAGGCGGCCCGTTGGAAGATCCTTGGTTTGAAGCTGAAGAAGACATGTGGCGTTGGAGTGTCTCCCCGGAAACTGCCCCTGATAAGCCTACTTATGTTGAAATCACCTTCAAAGGCGGTGACCCGGTTGCATTAGATGGTCAGGAAATGTCGCCCGCTGCTATTTTGGAAACCCTAAACAAATTGGGTGGCGCGAATGGTATCGGCCGTCTAGATTTAGTGGAAAATCGTTACGTTGGTATGAAATCCCGTGGTTGCTATGAAACACCGGGAGGCACTATTTTGCTACCTGCACACCGTGCAATTGAATCCCTAACATTAGATCGTGAAGTCGCGCATTTAAAAGACAGCCTGATGCCTAAGTATGCCGAACTGGTCTACAACGGTTATTGGTGGAGCCCTGAGCGCAAGATGATGCAGCAAATGATTGATGCATCACAGGTATTTGTAAACGGTACTGTGCGCATGAAATTGTACAAAGGTAGTGCAACTGTGGCGGGCCGTAAGTCCGATGACAGCTTATTTGATGCCAAAATTGCCACTTTTGATGATGATGGCGGCGCTTATAACCAAAAAGATGCAGAGGGATTCATTAAATTGAATGCGCTGCGTATGCGTATTGCTGCCGTAAAAGGTCGTTAATTCCCGCATGGAATCACGTTTGGAAAAACTGGAGCTCCTGTTCATGCAACAGGAGCAGACACTAGAAGCGTTAAGCCGTCAGTTGTATCTGCAACAGCAGGAAATGCGCCAAATGGCGTTGCAACTGGAATTGCTCAACGAACGCATGAAAACCATGGCAACTTCTTTGATTGCCACCCAAGCGGAAGAAACACCGCCGCCACATTATTAATGTCTGAACGCTATCAACTGGTACAAACCCCCCAACGCTTGGAACTGCGTGATTTGCATGATCCGAAAACGGGGCCAGTATTTGTGGA
>CAZCJE010000002.1:95695-120871 GCA_964498805.1 uncultured Thiothrix sp. | reverse complement strand
TATGACCTTATATCAAACAGATGCTGCCGTTTGGCTGAAATCGCTTACGTTTGAGCAATATCCTGATGTAGTGTATCTTGATCCTATGTTCCCAGAAAGGCGCAAATCTGCCTTAGTGCAAAAAGAAATGCGCTTCTTTCATGAAATCGTGGGTGAAGACACTGATAGTAGCGAATTGCTAGAGGTTGCGCGCGTGTGTGCTAAACACCGTGTGGTAGTCAAACGGCCGGTACATGCTCCAGAATTAGGTGGGTGTCGACCAGCGTTTGTCATTGGTGGCAAAACCAGCATCCGCTACGATGTCTATTTACCAAAAACAACTGCGTAACAATACCCCCATCATTCCCCATATGGCTATCCAAGTCATGACTTTTAAAATTACTCTATATAGTTGGCGCTTCTCGGTTGGCTGCATAAAATATTTATTTACTAAATTAATTTAATTAATAAAATTAGATTATAACAAAACTAGTTTGTTATAGCTAAACTGCTACGTAAATAGGGTAAATTGATCATTTTTCTTATCTATTTTTAAATAGAATTTTTTTATAAAAGACTTTTCTTCGGGAAATTCACCCATTTTATGAGAAATATCACTAAAATTATTTCATGGCAGAAAAATTTCAGTTAATCTGTCATTCAGCTTGGATGCTGGTAAAGAAAATTAAGTGGGCAAGTAGACGTTTACTCAACCCCTTCTCTTATCAGTAACTGTTTAATTAATTTGCAGTTGGAATCTAACCATGTCATACACTCCTTTTAAATACTTTGGTAAGAATGCATATGGCCGAGATTTCGTCGTCGGGGATATTCATGGTTCATTTACAGCGCTTGAACAACTCTTGCTGCAAATTAACTTTAATCCTGTCTGTGATCGGCTTTTTTCGGTAGGTGATTTGATCGACAGAGGGCCAGAATCCCATCGTGTGGTGGAATTCCTTGATTATCCTTGGTTCCATGCTGTTATGGGCAATCATGAGCAAATGTTATTAGACGCAGCTCACGATACGAATACTTATGATACATGGGTGCGTTATAACGGTGGGGCGTGGTGGCGAGAAATACCGGCTAAATTACAGCTGCGTATTCGTAATATGGTCGCTAGTTTACCAATGGCATTCGAGATTGGTACTGATAATGGGCAATTCGGTGTCGTGCATGCTGATATTCCAACCGGGCTTAGTTGGAAGAAATTTATACAAAACCTTGGTACTGACGTTGATATTGCTGAATATGCATTGTGGTCGCGCAATCGTTATCAATATTACAAGCTATTAGGACGTACTAACCCGGTTGAAGGTGTAGATTGGGTTATTTTTGGACACACACCGGTGAATCAACCCCTACAGGTTGCCAATTTTTATTATATTGATACTGGGGCTGCGCTATTAAATGATAAAAGCAAAGGTATTTTAACGTTAATGCAAATCCATCCTAATCGGCAAATCTATCAATTTAACGTACGAGAATTAGAACGTAGTAAACGTTGGACAACTTTCTATGAGAAAACCGGAGAACGTAAAAGTACTCCGGCATTATTATAAAATTTTATTGCTCATGGTTAGTTGTCAGTTTAAAACTGCTAAGTTTAAGTTATAGGTTGGCGCTAATTACAGCACGTGGCGGAAACATGGTCGCGATACGACTAGCGATAGTATCCTGCCGACGAGAAACTTCGCGTACTTCTGGACGATTGACAAAGTTAGCCAAAGTCAAATTATCCAAAAATTCATACAAACGGTGACTTAAGTCTTCCCACAATTGGTGGGTAAGACAACGCTCACCACCGTGGCAGTCCTTGTTACCTAAGCAACGGGTCACATCCATATTTTCATCTACGGCATTAATAATATCGGCAATACTGATTTGACTGGCTGGTTTGCCTAAACGATAACCACCACCTGGGCCACGTACACCTTCTACCAAACCCTCTTTACGCAATTTAGCGAATAGTTGTTCTAAATAAGACAGAGAAATGTTTTGACAGTGGGATATATCTGCAAGCGTCACTGGTCCCTGATGATCATGAATAGCCAAATCCAGCATAGCAGTTACTGCGTAACGCCCCTTTGTTGATAACTTCATGAGAAAACTCCTCAAACGGTTGGGGTATCTATTAGTGAATTCCTTACTAATTTAGTCGGTATAGTATTTAAACCTACTGAAACAGTCAAGAATTGCTTCATGAAATTTTGGTAATTTCTCACCTAAAAAGGTTTACCAAGTCTAAATTATTATTAGATTTGTATACAAGATATTAGCAATAGTTGGACAAAAAGTCTTATTTAGTAAAAGAATGACCTTGTCTACGCAAGTAATTTGTCCATTTGTACAAGAAGCGATTCATGCGCCATCGGCACGTTAACATGGTATCTAACTCTTTACCCCAGTACTTGACAGTATCTTCGGATAAACGACAGCGATGACTGATAACCTCAGCTTGGCGTGAGTCGTGATAGACCCTTACTAACATATCGGGCTTATGATCGTAGTTGCAGTCTGGTGGGCCAAACAGATAGGTCAGGAAGACAGTAGACGTATGTGCGGACTGATCTTCAACACGCAACAACACTGGTACCCCTTCAGCTACCTGTGAAATCTGCTCAGTAGGTAAATGACGCAAGTCGCCACATAATAATCTGAGCTGTATGTAGTTGATTTCGTACATCTCCATCAAAGCGGCGAAAGATTTTGGCTTTGGCGAAATCACAATGGGTTGTTCTTTGACTAACATAAATTCATAATGGGTTTGTGTTGCGGGTCGGTAAAATACCGCACAAAAAGATCTTGAATCCTAACAAAAACCAGCCAATAAGCGTACAGCTCCATGACTATTCAAACCATCAAAACGACGCCTTACACTGATCAAAGACCTGGTACATCCGGGCTACGTAAAAGTGTTAAACAATTCAAGAAACCAGATTATTTACAGAATTTTATTCAGGCTATTTTTAATACCCTAGAGGATATTAAAGGTAGCACCCTCATTTTGGGGGGAGATGGTCGTTATTTCAATCGGGAAGCGATACAGATTATTCTGCGCATGGCGGCAGCGGCAGGTGCTAGTCGTATTATTATTGGTCAAAGTGGCATTCTGTCCACTCCTGCGGCTTCTAATCTTATCCGTAAATACAAGGCTTTAGGGGGTATTATTTTATCCGCTAGTCATAATGCGGGTGGTCCGGAAGGCGATTTTGGCGTCAAATTTAATGTTAGTAATGGTGGGCCCGCACCTGAAAGTATTACAGAAGCCATTTTTGCTGCTTCCAAAACCATTCAGGAGTATCACATTACCGGTTTGAGCCCCATCCCAATTGACAAGTTAGGCCGTTATGACCTGTTTGGTATGCAAGTCGATGTTATTGATGCGGTAAGTGATTATCTGGAATTGATGGAAAGCATTTTTGATTTTGACAAGCTAGCAGCTTTGTTGCAGTCAGACAAATTCAAAATGCATTTCGACGCTATGCATGCTGTTACTGGCCCTTATGCACGTCGTATTTTGCAGGAGCGCTTGGGCGCACCTGAAGGCACGGTGATTAATGGGCAGCCATTAGCAGATTTCGGTGGTGGTCATCCTGACCCGAATCAGGTCCATGCTAAAGAATTGATGGATCTGGTTTATGCTCGCAATAGCCAAGTGGATTTTGGGGCAGCTTCTGATGGCGATGGTGACCGTAACATGATTTTGGGTAAACATTTCTTTGTGACCCCTAGTGATAGTCTGGCCATTATGGCTGCCAATGCCCGTTTGATTCCGGCCTATCGGGCTGGTATTACCGGAGTAGCGCGTTCTATGCCGACCAGTCAGGCAGCTGATCGGGTGGCAGAAAAGTTAGGTGTTGAATGCTTTGAAACCCCTACTGGCTGGAAATTTTTCGGTAACTTGTTGGATGCAGGCCGTATTACCCTGTGCGGTGAAGAAAGTTTTGGTACCAGTTCTAACCATGTCCGTGAGAAAGATGGAGTTTGGGCAGTATTATTCTGGCTAAATCTGTTAGCGGAAAAACAGGATTCGGTTGAAAATATTGTGCGTCAGCATTGGGCTGAATACGGGCGTAACTATTATTCACGTCATGACTATGAAGCCATTGATTTGAAAGATGCTAATGAACTCATGCAGGCGTTACAGGCGCAATTGCCACAGTTAGCTGGACAGTCATTTGGGGCTTATACCGTCAAACAAGCGGACAATTTTACCTATACTGATCCTATTGATGGTTCTGTGAGCCAAAATCAAGGGGTGCGCATTCTGTTTGAAAATGGGGCGCGTATTGTGTTCCGTCTTTCAGGTACTGGTACACAAGGTGCGACTTTGCGTGTGTATCTGGAACGTTATGAGCCTGATACTAAGCAGCACAGTCTGGATGAACAGGTAGCACTGGCAGATTTGATCAATATTGCTCAACAAATTGCCAAAATTCGCGAATTCACTGGCCGCAATGAGGCCGATGTAATCACCTAATACCTACGCTTTGCAGATAAGCGCTAATTTCGGCTGGTGTTCCTTGAAATACCAGCCGCTGCTGTTTCCGACTAATCTGAAAATCATACATAGGATCATAATAATTCAGTAATAAATATTTGATCCAGCCTTGATGGGCGTCAAGATTACCGGTTTGCTGGTGCAAAACTAGGGCTTGCTGTAACAGGTGTATAGCTTTTTGATAACGCATCCCGCCTAAACGTCGTTCAATTTTACCTAGACTGGTTTGCAAATAATGGGCAAACGCCTGCAATCCCGCTGTTTCATTCCCTGCATAAGCTTGAGTAAAGGCTTGCAGAGCATCAATAATGTATTCTTGATAGGTAAGTTCCAAACGGGTGTCTGTATCCACCTGCATAGCAATGACTGGTGCCTGACACAGCTGATTAAACAGAGTTTCGGGCAAATGTAAAGAGCCAATCCGACGACTTTCGTCTTCTACCAATAAAACCTGATGTCCTGCGTGAGCATGACGTATTAACTCAATAGCTACAGCATTTTCAAAACTGATTTGTGCAGGCTGTGCGCTTGGATAAGCGCCAAAAGCTGAACCACGATGATGTGCTAGTTTTTCCAGATCAATATGCTGTTGTACAGAAGGCAAAAAGCGAGTTTTACCTGTGCCGGTACGACCCGTTAAAACTAGCCATTTGAATTGATTAGGAAGCTGTTCCAGTTGTTCCAGCAAATAACGGCGCATGGCTTTATAGCCACCATAGACGCGTGGATAGCGAATACCGCTGTATTCATATAACCATTGCTGGGAAATTTTCGAACGTAACCCACCACGGAAACAATACAGGACACCTTCAGGGTGCTGGCGGACAAACTCAGCCCATGCTTGTACCCGTTGTTTTTTAATGTCGCCACTAATGCGCTGTAAACCTAATTCAATGGCTGCATCTTGCCCTACCTGCTTATAGCGTTTGCCAATAGCATCTCGGTCAGCATCATCCATTAACGGCAAATTAGTGGCTAATGGGAAAGCACCTGCGTGAAATTCAATTGGTGCACGTACATCTAGCAACGGTGTTTTTTGTAAAAATAATGCCTGCCAATTATCTATGACAGGTAAATCGGGATTCAGCTTTAGCATAGGTAAGCATCAGGCTAAGGTAATCAGGGCTACACCTTCAACAGGATGACGCAAATAACCAATCGGTTGCAACGTCATGCCAGCCGCTTCACAAATGGCCGTAAATTCGGCTTCACCTGCTGGATTTACCGCAATCAATAAACCACCACTGGTTTGTGGGTCGCAGATAATTTGCTGTTGATGGGTAGTCATAGGCCCTAACGCATAACCATAACTATCAAAATTGCGTTGGGTACCGCCCGGTGTACAACCTTGTTGCAAGTATTGTTCAACTGGGGGCAATACGGGGATCTGATCAAAATGCAGTACGGCTTGTAACCTGCTACCTTCACACATCTCCCGTAAATGACCACCTAAGCCAAAGCCCGTGACGTCGGTTAAAGCGGTGATGGCCGGTAGTTTACCTAGCTCAGTGCCTAAAGTATTCAAACGGCACATGACATCAATCACCAATTGTTGATGTTCAGACTGTAACACTTTGTGTTTCTGGGCTGTGGTTAAGATGCCAATACCTAAAGGCTTGGTTAGATAGAGTTGATTACCTGCTTTAGCAGTGCTGTTTTGCTTAAGATGACGGGTCTCCACCAAACCAGTAACCGCCAAACCAAAAATGGGTTCAGGGGCATCAATACTGTGACCACCCGCCAAAGGTATACCCGCATCTTGACAGGCTTTGCGCCCACCTTCGACGACTTCGCGTCCAACTTCAGGTGGTAATTTGTCTAGCGGCCAACCAAAAATCGCAATAGCCATCAAGGGTTTACCGCCCATAGCGTAAATATCACTAATGGCATTAGTAGCAGCAATACGTCCAAAGGTAAAAGGATCATCCACGATAGGCATGAAAAAGTCAGTGGTACTAATAACCGCTTTACCATTGCCTAAATCGTAGACAGCAGCATCATCGCGTGAACTATTACCAACTAGCAGAGCATCACAGATATCGGCTGGCAATTGACTATGCAAAATAACATCCAATACTGCTGGTGCGATTTTGCAGCCACAACCAGCACCGTGACTATATTCAGTAAGGCGGATAGCACTCATTCAGATGTGTCCTGTGGAATACCAAGGACATCATCATACGGGAAACCTTTTGATAGACTCAACGCCTCGTGACTTGCCAAGTTACAAACCACGACCAGTAATTACAATCCAGACGGTATAAGCAAGGATCTTGATATCCATCCATAAGCTTTGATGTTTAATATAATAAATGTCATGTCTATGTTTATGCATAGCATCTGCAATCGAGGCGCCATAGGTGTATTTCACCTGCGCTAAGCCAGTAATGCCCGGTTTAACCACATGGCGAAAACGGTAATAGGGCACATGTTTTTCTAAATCATGAATGAACACTTCCCTTTCTGGGCGTGGGCCAATCAATGACATATCGCCTTTAAGCACATTGAGCAATTGTGGCAATTCATCTATACGGGTTTTACGGATGAAATTACCTACTTTGGTCACACGACTATCATTTTTACAGGCCCAGCGAGCTCCGTCTTTTTCAGCATCTTCACGCATAGAGCGAAATTTAATGATGTCAAATTCCTGATTGTATAAACCTGTCCGACGTTGATGAAAAAAAATTGGCCCAGGTGATTCCAACTTGATAGCCAATGCTGTTAATACCCAAATAGGTAAGGTAAATAGTAATAAGGCAATGGTAATTAACATGTCCATTAAGCTTTTTTGCCAGCGTCGAAAAATACTGGCACGGGCACGAAATACTTTCTTATCCAGTAAGTAATCACTGTGCAGCAATTCAACAGGTGAATAATGCAAACGGCGATCCAAATAATCTAATAGTGATTCAATACGTGCGCCTTTACTAACCGCACTGACTAGAAATTCCAGCTGCTGAGTATCTAATTCAGACCGTTTAAAAAAACACACGGTTTTACCGGTCAATTCTTTAAACTCATAGTGGTTGATATGGTGTTTAATACCCTGCTGATGTAGGAGTTCACCAACGCTTTCTACATCCTGTAGAGGTACATAGACATAAATTTCCTCGGCATAAGTGCTATTATCCCGAGTTAAATTCAGGCCTGTAATTTTTTCCTGATAAAAAGCAGCAGCATTTAGGTGATAGACCAAGCTGTTATTGTACATGGCATTGCTCCCAAATCTCATTAACCTCTAATCAACACTGGGATCACTTATAATTTTTGTATTAATAAGAAATATTCACGTTTGATTAGGGCAACTATGCACTTATGGCCTAAAGAGGCCAATTCGGGACGCTATAACCGTTAAGGTTTACCTGACGAAGGGCAAACTTTCAGAGAATAATAAGCAAAAAGGATTAATGCATAATCTGTGACATGCCACCCATAACCGGCAGCATAATGGAAAGTACAATTAAGGTAACAATACCACCCATCAGCAGAATAAGGCCGGGTTCGAGTAAGCTGAGCAAAGTAGCCATACGGGCTTGGATTTCACGTTCCTGTTGGGTAGCAGCACGTTCAAGCATTTCATCGAGCTTACCACTGCCTTCACCGCTGGCGATCAGATATACCATCATCGGTGGGAAATAACCGGAACGTTCGAGCGCTTTGTGGATAGGCATACCTTCACGCACCCGTTCAGCAGCATCAAGCACGGATTCACGCATAGGCATATTCATGACAACTTCAGCGGAAATTTTCATGGCATCCAATGCAGTCACGCCACTACTGGTAAGGATGCTGAAAGTGCGGGCAAAGTGTTCGGTATTTACGCCACGTACAATTCGACCTAGCACCGGCAAGCGCAAAAGCAGGCGGTGGTAACGGTATTTCCAGCGTGGTTTGCGCAATAGCCAGACAATACCAGCGATTAAGCTAATGATGCTGATTAGTAACAGTAAACCGTAGTCACGCAAGAAATCACTCGCGGCAATTAACATGCGCGTCAATAACGGTAATTTAATATCCAGTGTGGCAAATGCTTCTACCACCTTGGGTACTACAAAACGTAATAAAGCCGATACCACCCCAATCGCAACCAGTAATAGCACCATTGGATAAGCCAGCGCTGCGGTGACTTTTTGCTGACTGTGTTGACGGTTTTCGGTGTAATCGGCGAGTCGTTCCAATACTTCTGGTAAATGGCCGGATTGTTCACCTGCCCCAACAGTAGCCCGATAGAGAGGAGGAAAAGCACTGGGAAATAAGCCTAAAGAGCCTGCAAGCGGATGGCCTTCCATCACGCGCGCGCGAATGGCAGAAAACATACGGCGCGCAGACGGGCGTTCAGTTTGACGCACGACCGCGCTTAATGCCTCTTCCACTGGTGAACCTGCGCGTACCAACGTGGCCAATTGGCGAGTCATTAAAGCCAGATCAGCCGGATTCAAACGCCCGCCCCGTAGAAATGAGCGACTTTCGGCTTTTTTCTGCTTTTGCGCGACTTCGTTGACTTCCAGTGGAATCAAATCCCCATTACGCAATAGCTGGCGAACCTGACGCGGGGTATCCGCCTCCATAATGCCGCGTTCTTCTTTACCCGCACCATTGAGCGCTAGATATTCAAACGCTGGCATTAGTGACTGTCCTCACGGGTTACCCGCAACACTTCATCCAATGAGGTTAGGCCTTCAAGAACAAGACGGATACCGTCTTCACGAATACTTGGGCTGGTTTGGCGCGCTTGGGCTTCAAGCTGCATTTCACTGCGCTTGTCATGAATCATTTGGCGCAGGGTGTCATTCAGTTCAACCAGTTCGTAAATACCCACACGGCCTACAAAACCGCTGTGATTGCACGCAGGGCAACCTACCGGCTTGTACAACAGGGGGCGTGAAGCCAAAGGACGCTGGGCAATACGCAGAATTTGCATTTCACCATCATCGGCAGCCATAGGCTGTTTGCATTCTGGGCATAACAAGCGCACCAAACGTTGAGCAATCACCCCAAGCAAACTGGATGCCAGTAGATACGGTTCAACCCCCATATCCTGCAAACGTGTGACCGCACCCACAGCGGTATTGGTATGCAAGGTGGAGAATACCAAGTGGCCGGTCAAACTGGCTTGTACGGCAATTTCGGCGGTTTCAAGGTCGCGGATTTCCCCTACCATCACCACATCCGGGTCTTGACGCAAAATGGCACGCAAGCCACGCGCAAAGGTCATATCAACCTTGGCATTTACCTGCGTTTGGCCAATACCATCCAGATAATATTCGATAGGGTCTTCAACCGTGAGGATATTGCGCCGCCGGTCATTCAGATGGGTAAGAGCGGCATAAAGCGTAGTGGTTTTACCCGAACCCGTCGGGCCAGTAACCAGAATAATGCCGTGAGGTTTCTCAATCAGGCCTTGCAAGCGTGCATAAATACCTGCTTCCATACCCAGATGGGACAGATTTAAACGCCCGGCTTGCTTATCCAGCAAACGCAATACCACGCGTTCGGTATGGCCAGAGGGTAGGGTGGAGACACGTACATCCACGCCACGTCCGGCAATACGCAAGGAAATACGACCGTCTTGCGGCAAGCGTTTTTCGGCAATATCCAAGCGCGCCATAACTTTAATACGCGAGATAATAATGGGGGCGAGTTTGCGCGGCGGTTCAATGATTTCGCGTAGGATACCGTCAACACGCATCCGCACCGACATGCGTGTTTCAAAGGTTTCAATATGGATATCGGAAGCGCCTTCCTTGACCGCTTGGGTCAACAAAGCATTGATTAGGCGGATAATGGGGGCGTCATCTTCGGATTCCAGCAAGTCTTCCGGTTCGGGCAAAGAACCGGCTATATCCTGCAAATCAGCATCGTCGCCTATATCCTGCATCATAGATGCGCCAACCTGATTGCGGTCATAATGGGCTGCGAGCAGGCGGTCAAAATTTTCGGCATCGACCACCTGAAAGCGCAAATCACCAGCGATAAAGCGTTGTACTTCCGCCAAGGCTAATGGGGTAATGCCATTGCGACACAGCACATGGGGATGAGAGCCGTTATTTTGTAATAACACCCCATGACGCTTGGCAAAGCTGTAAGGGAGTTCTCGCCAACTATCGACACTATCCGCTAAGGGTGTGATCGTTTCTGGCATACTCATAGCGCACCATTACACAATGGGTCAGATTTGTTGCACTTGGCTGGCCCTACTGGTAAGGGTTGTATAGGTGGCAATGGTTTAATCACTGGCTGGTTATGCAGATCATCAGCCGTACCCGCGCTGACCCGATTCATATCAGCAGGTAATACAGATGCCCCTTCGGTCAAGCGATTCCGTTGCGTGACCTTGCTGCGCTCTTGTTGTTGTTGCAGCGTGTGGTACTTCATGCGGGTATAAGCATCAGCTGATTGCCCGTCTGGCAAAATAATCGGGTGAATAAACACCATCAAATTATTTTTGGTTTTGCTAGTGCTGTTATTACGGAAAGCGCCACCAATAACCGGCAAGTCACCTAGGAAAGGAACTTTGCTTTCCGAATCGCGGTAATTGTCCTCAATTAAGCCGCCAAGTACCAGAATTTGCCCATCTTCGACCATTACATTGGTGGTAATACGGCGTTTATTGGTAATCAAGTCAGATGCACCGGCGCTACTGGAAGCCACATTGGAGGTTTCCTGATCAATCTTGAGATTAACCGTTTCGCCACGATTGATTTGCGGGGTAATCTTGAATTTCAGGCCCACATCTTTACGTTCGATGGTGGTAAAGGGATTAGTGGTATCGCTAGAACCGCTGGTACTTTTGCCAGTGATGAAGGGTACTTCCTGACCCACCGTAATTTCCGCTTCCTCGTTATCCATAGTCACCAAGGTAGGCGTGGAGAGGATATTAGTCGCAGCATCGCCTTTAAGGGCTTCGACGATAGCACCGAAGTTGTCATTGCCACCGCCAATCAGCAAGCCATTTGGTACGCTTGGAATAGTGCTAGCCTTTATGCTGCTATATAAACCTGCCAATGTTCCCAAGCCGCCGAAGTTGCTATAACCGACTACACCAGAGCCGCCATTATTAGCACCATTGGAAACTAAGGCGGCACCAATCTGGTTGGAAAGATCAGTGGAGACTTCCGCAATAACGGCTTCCACCAATACCTGCGCACGACGGCGGTCAAGCTGATTAATCACCTGCATCATGTTTTTCTGCAGGGTAGGCGGGCCACTAAGAATAATGGAGTTACTGCTTTTATCCGCTAATACTTTCACGCCACCAGCATTAGCACTGGTTACAGCAGGGGCCGCCGCTGCGGTAGCGATGGCTCCGCCACCGGGAGCACCACCGGCACTGACTGGCAGATTGGATTGCTGTTGAATAGCGGGGGCGACGCCATTCAGTACCGCTACTACGTCTTCTGCTTTGGCATAGCGCAGTTGGATAACTTTGGTATCGCCTTCAATAGCACGCGGTACATCCAGCTTGGCGATAGCGCGCTTCATACGTTCGCGTGCCGACTTATCACCAGAAATCAAGACACTGTTGGTACGTTCATCAGCAGAGACTTTGCCGCCAGTACCGCCTAACGCAGCATCGGGTTGGCCTGCCGCGCCAGTAGACATCAAACTTTGCAAAGTAGTTGCTACCTGTGAGGCGACGGCGTAATCCAGTGGTACCAGTTCAAAATCTTCATTATTGGGTTTATCGATGCTCTGGATAACATCCATCAAGCGCTCAAGGTTTTGTGCCTTACCCTTTAAAACCAGTGAGTTACTGCTTTGATTGGGCAGAATACTGGTTTCGCCTTGCCCACTTAGTGGCATTAGCGTTTGAATCGCGGTTTGAACTTGAATGTAATTCAGCTTGACGACTTGGGTAATGGTTTCATCGGGAGTACTTTCCTTAGCATTTGCTACAAGAGGCGCTACGCTTGCCCGCGCTTTATTGATCGGAACAATCTTAATGAGATTACCGGTTTCGACCGCTTCGTAGTTATGCACCTGCAAGATGGAAAGCAAGGCGTCATACAATTCGTCATCGCGTAGTTTTCGCCCCGCGACTAGGGTTGCTTCACCGCGTATTTGCGGGTCAACGATGAAATTCTTGCCGGTTTGTTCGGCTACTAATTGAATAAGTGCCCTTATGTCACCGCCTCGAAAGTCTAGCACCGGGCCATCGTTGTTCTTATCGGCTGCGTATACACCGGAAGAAGCCGTTAAAAGCCACAGTGAGCAGGCCAACATGCTGGTTGACAGCAGAGACTTATAGCTGTTACGTGATGATTTCATTGACAACCTGTTTTATGTTAGCCGCCTTGGCAGTAAGTGGGGTCTTTGGGTTTGGAGAGTCTAGCCAACCTATCGGGTTGCGACAAGATAAGGCTTGACAGAAACATACCTTTACTGCTGAACGTGTTCTTATTATGGTATTGTGGAGTAACCACATATCTGAACATTTCCTCTACACACCTGTGTCGGGTTCAAATTAGGGGTGTACACAATTAGGGTTTATTATAACCATAAAATCTTATTCTCGCCCACGACTGAAACACTATCCATCAATATTGTTAACACCGCCACAAGAGGCACGCCTAAATCCCTGTCATCTTTATGACTTACCCGCTCTTGAGACGGTCAATATATGCAGATAGTAGCTGATAGTTATCTCTCACACCTACTATCTAAATAATTTTTAATGATTTGTTAACCAATAAAAACGCTGGGCTGGAATGGTAAGATCACCATCGACTAAGTCGAGGCGTTCCCCTGTGTACAAATCACGTACTGGGTCAAAACGAAAATAAGCTTTGCTGCCAAAATCGGTCAGATTGAGGGTTTGCGCTTGGTCATTAAAATTGGCGACTACCAAGACACGTTGGCTCGGCTGGTTGTATTCAAAACGTGCAAACACAAACAAGTGTGGATTGCCCACATCCAGCAGTTCCCGATTATTAAAATCCGCAAAAGCCGTGATTTCCTTGCGTACCGCAATCATTTTTTTTAAGGCATTAAACAAGCGATATGCGACTGTACCGGGGGTATTGCGTAACTCCGCCTGTTGCCAATTAATGCGTGGCCGGTGTGCCCAGCGGCTGTCATTGGCTTTAGCAGGGTCTTCTAGATAGGTAATATCATTGAGAGTGCCAATTTCGTCACCGTAATACAGTAAGGGGATGCCGCCGAAGGATAAAATTAAGCCATGCAACAACACAATCAGCTGAATAGCAGTATCCATTCCTATAGGGTCTTTCGCCAGCAAAGCCGTTTCTAACCCAACCAAGGACGCTAGAGAACCGGAAATGCGGGTATCGCCGGTTTTGTTGTTATAACCAAACGGTAAGCCGCGCGCGGGGGACGCGTCATAACGTCCGGTATAATAATCAATCAAAAATTGGCGATGGGCATAAGGGTCATAGCCAGCGGTGCGTATATCATTGTCATCAAACCCCAAACCAATATCATCGTGGCAGCGCACATAATTCAGCCAAGTAGCACGTTCCAGTTTAGCCGGTAAACTTTTAATCCCTTGTGTAAGCAGTTTGGCATTTTTAGTCGCCACTGCATCCCACAATAGCGCCATGAACGTGGCGTTATAGGCAATTTCGCATTCCTTGGCATTAATGGCGTCTTCACCAAAATACTTGGCAATTTCTACGGGTGCGACAATGGCTTCCGCAATAAATAACACCCCGGGGGCACTTACCTGACAGCAATCCTTGAGTAATTGCAGAATCAGATGCGCTTCGCGTTCATTCTGGCAAATGCTGCCCATTTTTTTCCATAAAAAGGCTACTGCATCCAAACGAATAATATCCGCCCCCTGATTGGCCCAATACAGAATAATGTCGAGCATTTCAATCAGGACTGCCGGATTGCTGTAATTCAAATCCCACTGATAGGAATTGAACACCGTCATGACCCATTTACCCATTTCCTCATCCCAGGTGAAATTACCGGGAGATGTTTCTGGGAAGATTTCCGGCATGGTCGCTTCAAACCTATCCGGGATTTCGCGATCTGGAAAAATGTAATAGTAGTCCTGATGAAGCGTATCCCCGTGACGGGCTTGTTGTGCCCATACATGCTCATCCGAGGTATGGTTAACCACTACATCCAGCGTTAATAAGATATTGCGTTTACGCAGTTCGCTGACTAATTCCTGTAAATCGTGCAAACTGCCATAACGCGGGTCGATTTGGCGAAAATCACTGACGGCATAACCGCCATCCCGTGCGCCTTTAGGGCATTGCATCATCGGCATCAGGTGCACCATGTTCACACCTAGCTCCTGAAAATACCCGACCCGCTGGATCAAATCCGGCAGATTTTTGGCAAACCCATCGGTATACAGCGCCATGCCTACCCATTCTTGGCTTAGAAACCAGTTATGATCTTGTTCACGTACCAGATCTTGTTCGCGCAAATAGTCAGATTCTGTGCGTTGTAGATACTGACGTGCCATAGTTTCGATCAGGCGTTGTATTTGCGGGCGAAAATCCTCACGCTTGCCATACAACAGCGAAAACAAGCTATGGATAGAATAAAAATTTGCGCCAAGGCGGGTATAAAAGTAGCGTAAACCTTTACCCTGAATGGTTGGGTCTAGCTCACTTAGAATGTCATTTAACAAAGCGTGGGAGATTTGTTCGTACATGTTTTATCCTTAAAACCGCGTACGTCATGCTCTTAGGTTAATTGCCAGTCTTGCAGGAATGGCTGGTAGAAACTGCGTTCATGACTCATCGCACCACGGATACCAATAATGGCACTGGCAAAGGCTTGGGCGCGTTCCAATATTTGTTGCATAGGCCAACCGTGGCTTAAACCGAGTACCACCACACTGCTAAAGGCATCCCCCGCGCCGACCGTATCGACCAGTGCTGAAGTTTGCGTTTGGGGTTTGACCTGTAAAACTTGCTGTTCGCGCGATACGGCGATAGCGCCAGTTTGACCTTGGGTGACGATAACCCACTCTAGCGGCTGTTGTTGAAATAGAAAGGGCAGGCGGCTGGTCGTGGTATTGTGTTCTGGCACAATTTCCTGCAATTCATGTTCATTGAGTTTGAGCCAGCGTATACCTTCCAACATATGCGGGATACCTTCGGCATTCCACCATGGCGAACGCAAATTTATATCCATAAAACGCGGCGCTTCCGTTTGCTGACGCAACCATTGCCAAGTGGTATGGGAAACGACCTGACGTAAGGCCAGACTGCCGTGGTAAAACACACTGAGGGGCGGCAACTGCGGTGGTAGATCAGTTGGGCGGATAAAGTCCCAGGCACTGTCTGGCACAATGTTATAGTGTGGTTCGCCGTTCTCAAAACCGACTTCTACTATACCGGTCGGATAATCCACCACTTGTTGTACGCCGGACAAATCCATACCCCACGCCCGCATAGCTGCGATAATTTGCTGCCCGGCTTCATCCTCACCAAGGGCAGAAATAAATAGCGGTTGCAAGCCAAACGCTTGCAAATGCCAAGCAACATTAAAAGGTGCGCCACCGAGAACACGGCTGCCATCGGGGAATTCATCAAATAGCACTTCACCAAATATTAAAGGGCGAGTTTGGTTAAAAACAGACGTTTGCATTTAAGCATCCTCCAGTTTGGCCAATAAGGATGGGTGATAATGCATCACACCTTCCAGAATACCGGCGGCATAATGGCCATTCATGCCTTTGAAGCCACCCTCAGCTATGTATAAAGCGGCTTCTGTCTGATTAAGAGAGGCTAGTTGCATGGCTTCTACCTTAATGCTGGCACTGGCATTGCCAACCACAATTGAGGGAATGGCGCTGGCAAAAATAGGTAAATCATTGCCGCTATCTCCGGCAAATACGGCCTGATCAAGCGCAAAGTTCAATTGTGTGAGCAGAAATTGCAGGGCGCGATACTTGTTAGCGCGTGCTGGCAAAATATCCAACAAGCCCTCATCGGTTAGGTTATCTTCGCTCCAGATCAGGTTAGCTTTTATGCCTTGTAGTCGCAGTCGTTGGTGAATAGTTGTCTGTAATTGAACATGATTAACATCAAGGTTAACGTAATAACTGAGTTTGTGGGTATTCTGTTTGCTCGGTTCCTGTAGGCGCAAAGCAGGAATGTTTTCCAGTAAGGCAGCGAGTTGAGCCTGCGTATAACCGGCCCAATCAGGGGCTATATGTTGTTCCCAATCAGGCCAAGGCTGCCAGCGTTTAGGCGCACAGGCGTAAATAGTTGAACCTACATCCCCAAGGACAAATTGCGGCATTGGCAATTCATAGTCGTGTATAGCTTTGCGGGTTAGAAGTTGGTCGCGCCCGGTAGCATACACCAGCATGACTTCTGGTAAAGCCGCCAAACGTTGGAACCAGTCACGAGCAGCAGGCGATTCCTCATCAGTACCATTGGGAAGGAGGGTGCGATCTAAATCGCTACAGAGTAGCAAGGCTTGGGGACTCATGAGGTGCTACTCCATTCGCAGCTTTGGAAAAACTGGTAATGCTCAATAGCTTGCAGAATACCTTCGGCATAAGGTTGACTGGCAAAAAAGAGATTGTTTGCTTGGGTTAAATCCGACAATTCCTCGTTATGCCGATTGGCTACTACGACGGCGAGGGTATTGCCACGCATCATGTCTTCATCCGCTCCCGAACCACCCGCGACCAGAATATGCTCCAGTGGAATATCCTGTTTATGGGCAAACCAACGTAATGCCAAGCCTTTGGAAGCTCTAACCGGAATAATATCCAGATACTGGCCGAATGATTGGGTGATATTCACAGTCAAACCTTCCTGATGCAGTAATTTGGTAATGTCTTGCACGCTTGGTGCTATAGCCTGATCAATAAAATAGCCTATCTTGAAATAACCTTGGTGAGTCTTGGTTTGCGGGGTTAACCCAGGTAGCTTATTCAACAGACGCCGAATAGAACGCGGACTCCATTGATAGTCAATATGTTGTTGCCAGGCTTCATCTGGTACTAGATCAGGAGCGTAATGAATTTCTGTGCCTAGGCTGGTGATTAATACATCAGGTAGGGGAATACGGCATTGCCGCAAAGCCTGCATAGCAGATTCCAAACGCCGCCCGGTCGCAATACCAAACAGCACGCATTGGCGATGATTTTGCAAAGCTTGTACAAAAGGGGGAATAGCTTCAGGCTTGCCTAATAGGTTTTGATCCAAGTCGGAAAATAGGGCGCGGTCTTGATGCAATTGTTTGCGTCGGCGTGTATGCAAAGTATGCGGCGGGCGATTAGGAGTAATTAAAGGCTGGATAACCTGCATATAGGTATCAGTATGCGCCTGCCAGGAATAATGACAGCGAACTCCTTGTAACCCATTGGCTGTAAAAGTATCCCATTGCGGGTTATTTTTGAGGATTTGTAGCAATTTGCTGGTGATGTCAGCACGATCAAGTGGATTAATCAGATAACCATTTTGGCAATTGTTAATAATATCCATAGGGCCACCATCTTCGGTGGCAATAATTGGCACACCACTCGCAGCGGCTTCAATTAAAGTCAGGCCAAATGGTTCGGTCAAAGCCGGGTTAATGAATACCCCTTTGCTTAACGAGGCCAACCGATAGAGCAATGCCACTTCGGCAGGTTGATGATGTTTGGGATAAGCGACCTTGCCATACAGGTCATATTGATCAATGGTGAGTAAAATATCATTTAGCACTTCCTGTGCACCGCTATCCATCTCGCGTATGTCTTCCCGATTACCCGCCACAATGACCAGATTAGCCAAATCCTGTAACTCTGTTGAGTCACCATAAGCACTAATCAGTTCGACAATATTTTTGCGTGGATCAGGGCGTGATAGCGCCAAAATCATGGGCTTAGCCGGATGGTGTAAAAATCGCGCTAGTTCTGCTGCAATGGGTGTATCCAGTTCATCATCCATCGGTGGCTGGAATTGCTGTAAGTCTGTACCGGGTGGAATAACCCGCATATAGGCAGGTTCATAGTGATCATACAAACCGTATTGTTCATCAATTTCCTGTCGAGTACTGGTAATAATGCATTCGGCTACAGCTAAAGTGGTTTCTTCGGCTTCAATGCGGCGGGTCATATGGTAGCGCGCTTCAATGACATTGCGGTCATTACCAGCTGCTAGCAAACGGCGGCGTTTACTACGACCTAAAGAATGGCCGGTAAATACCAACGGAATGCCGAGTTGATGGGAGAGGCGAGTACCCACATACCCGGCATCGGCATAATGACTATGGATAATGGCAGGTAAATGCGGCTGTTGTTTGAGATAAGCCAACGCAGAATCAGCAAAGCTATCCAGAAAATCCCATAGCTGTTCTTTAGGAAGATAACCGTCATCGCCACACGGAATACGGATAATCTGCACATTAGCGGCAAGTGCTTCGACAGGTTTAGCGTAATCAGGGCTAACAGCCGGGTCAGCTACCAAACGGGTGAGCAGATCAACACGTCCTACTGCCGGATGAGTGCCTAAGGCACGAGCCAGTTCTACCACATATTTGGTCTGGCCACCGGTATCTGCATCCCGTCCAAGTTCAAGGTCATACCCGCGTATTAGCCCGTGAATGCTGATTAAAACGAGATAAGGTTTATTGTCATCATTCATCTGAGACCTCCAATGAACGCGCCTGCCTGAGTCAGGTGCGCCGGGGGTTTTTCTGAAAGTGACTGGTTAGTATAACACTATTTAAGGATCTGACCCATTCGCTCCCAACGTATGTCATTGCCACGTAAGGAAAACCATACCTGACGGGCTTTGCCAACTACATCCTGCAAGGGAACAACCCCAAAAAAACGCGAGTCATTACTGGCAGTGCGGTTGTCGCCCATGGTGAAAATATAACCTGGTGGAATCATAATATCGGTCTGTGGTAAGGCTTTACGCGGCTCTGCCCACCAGACTTGCCATAGATGATGACCATCGGTTTCTGTCACTTGTACACTTTTACCATTAACGGGTGTTTGCATAGCTTTAGTGGTTTTGCCATTAATGAAGATATCGGTACCGCGAATTTGTAGATGATCCCCCGGCAAGCCAATTACCCGTTTAATAAAGTAAGTGGTTCTGTCATTAGGGTAAATAAAAATGGCAATATCGCCGCGTTCGACGGCTTGCTGGAAGCCGGGACGGTTATAGCGTTTATCAGCAAATAGCATATCGCCGGTCATCACGGTTGGTTCCATACTGCCAGAGGGGACACGAAACGATTCCACCAGATTGCCACGTACATAATAAGTTAAAAAAGGTAGCACGACCCCTGCACAGAGCATTAATACCAAGACATATAAGCTGCTGTTTTGCCAAGGCTTAAGCACATACGCATGCTGGCGGCGCGCTTGCGCAAATGCATCCACTACCGCATACAACCACAATAACATTACACTCAGCGCCCCCAACAATAGCGCAGGCACCATCAAATCTGCTGGTAAATACAAAGCGGCAATCGTCACCATTGGCACGGTCAGCCAAACAAAGCCCAGAAATAGCCAAATAGCTTTATTGACCTGACCGTTATACAACTGGCCATAGCCCGGCAATACCATGGACATGATGAAGGCAAACAAGGGAATACGGGGTTTGATACGATCGGTATTGGCAGTTGATTCGCCAGACATGAACTAACTCCTGTACGCAAAACGGTTTAAATACAGGCAGTTAGTCTATAGGTTAGCAAGGTTCCGTCCAAAGGAACTTTGGGCGGAAGCGGGTATGTAATCGATTAAAAGTGCAGTATTAGCGGGCTTCGCCAGCCAAACAACGGAATACTTTCATGCCTTTAGGCACGGAATAAAAATGTTGTTCTGTTTTCAGAGCCATGCCTGAAATACCAGCGGGATTGGGTACTTTATCAATACAGAATTCTAGAGAATCCGGCGCTGTCTGGGTAATACGGTAGTTGCCAAACGGTGGGCCGCCAGCGGTTAAATACACCACTATCAGATCACTCTGCGCAAAATTGACAGCTTTTTCAGCGCGTACAGCCATGGTATCGGCAATTTTTTGCGGGTTGGTGACATTGGGAATAAAGGCTAGGCGAGCAAGGGTGTCAGCCCGTAAACCTTCTGCGGAATTGAAACTAACCACACGCGGGCGAGTTACGCCGACATTTTCTGTGGTAAAGGCCTGTATCCAGTCAGTAATTCCCTCCTCAGGTAGGGACGTTAGCGAAGTGTCCAGCATGACTTCCTGCAAGCTACTAGTGGCAGTCGTCATAGTAGAAGTGGAAGTCGAGGTAGAGGGTTTCTCCTCGGCTTCCATACGGGATTGGGTTGAGCAGGCACTAAGCGCTAATGTGGCCACGATGACAAAAGGATACAGTTTCATAGACATTTCAGTCCCAGTGGAGTTGAACACTCCCTTGACGGTAGTCCACTGTCAACGCTTTTGTGCCCTGAAAAGTTTTATGTGCGCTTGAAACGATATTCCTTTTTATAAGGGAACACATCTTCGTATTTGCCTTGTAAAATCCGGTCTTTCTTTTCCTGCCAATATTTGGCTGTTAGTAAGTCTTTGTGATACTTAAGGAAAATTTTACGGATTTTAGGTGTGGCCAGCAGGAAGGTGCCAAATTCTTCCGGGAAAACATCATTCGGTTCAACGGAATACCACGGTTCAGAACGGAATTCATCCTCGGGGAAACGCGGAGGTGGAATCTTGCGGAAGTTACATTCGGTCATATAGCTAATTTCGTCATAGTCATAGAAGACCACCCGCCCTTGCTGGGTAACACCGAAGTTTTTGTACAAGAAATCGCCTGGGAAGATATTGGCACCAGCCAGTTGTTTGATCGCTAACCCGTAATCATTAATCACGTGTTCGAGCTGAGCATCGGTCGCATTTTCAATAAAGATATTCAGCGGAATCATGCGGCGTTCAAGGTAAATGTGTTTGAACACCACTTCATCGCCTTCTAATGACAAGCTGCTAGCACAGGTATCTTTCAATTCCTGTAACAAGGCTGGACAAAAACGGCTAATCGGCAAGGCAACGCGTGAATATTCCAGCATATCCGCCATACGGCCTACACGGTCATGGCGTTTAACCAACTGATATTTATCTGCAACCTGTTGGCGGGTGAATTCTTTTTGTGGGGCGAATCTGTCTTTGATGATTTTGAATACATACGGGTAGGACGGCAGGGTAAATACCATCATAACCATCCCACGGATACCCGGTGCGATTACAAAATCATCGCTGGAATGTTTCAAGTGATGTAAAAAGTCGCGGTAAAACGCGGCCTTACCTTGTTTGTGGAAACCAACGGAGGAATACAGTTCGGATTTATCCCGCCGTGGCATCAGCTTTTGCAAAAACGACGTAATCGCAGACGGTACTTCGTGCTCAATCATGAAATACGCTTGGGAGTAACTGAATACCACCGATAGCTGCTTTTCACCGAGAATAAGAGCATCAATATACAACCCACCTTTTTCATTATTGAGAATAGGTAGGGCAAACGGTAATTCTTCACGACCATTGATCATTTTACCAACGATATACGCTCCTTTGTTCCGGAAGAAGCCGTGGCGAATGACGGATAACTGGAAATTCAAATAAGCCTTACGGCAGCGCTTTTTTGGATAATTTTTAACAATAGCTTTGAAAATATTGCGGATATCACGTTCCAGATTTTCAAACGGTAGGGTAAAGCCAGCATTTTGCAGAATCTGTTCAATAGTTTTCTTTAGACCTGTACGGGCCGGGTAATAGCTCACATAACTGACTTCATCCGAATCAATGTATTCCGTGGAAATAGCACTGCGCAGGAAAATGTAGTCGTTGGTGTAATATTTGCGTGGGAATTGTCGACAAAATAGCGATGTATAAAAAGTCTCAGCGAGTTCTGGTTGTTGATGATCCACCAGCATACGACGGAAACGATGCTTGATTTCTTTCCACAGTTCCGGGTCTAGCGCTTGCGCTCCGTATTGCTCACGCACGAGCGCAAGGGCTTCTCTGACACGCTGGTCATAAAACGCAATACGCTGGCTGGAAGCTTCATGAACGGCGTGCCAATCGGCTTTCTCAAAGCGTTCACGGGCACCTGACGTAATTTTCTGGAAAATCGCAAAGTGACGATTGAAGCCCTGCAAAATGATAGTGGCAATGCCAAGAGCAATGTCATCGGTGTGCACGGATAATTGAGACATAAGCAGCTATACCCTGAATAATGCGGAAAGAACGAGGCATGTTACAGGATACTAATTAGACGCGGCAATACAGACGTTGAATAGGTTGATGCTGACTTATAAAGCGAGTTTTTTATATAAAAACCGTAAAAAATATAGGGCATAGAATTATTGTCGACACTTTGCTTAGAAAACTATATGATTCTGCCAGCATAAAAATGATAGACCAAAATAGTATGAATTAACATGAGGAGGAAAATGCATGAGTAAAATCGTCATTACTGAATTATTAGGGGATGGTATTGGTCCAGAATTAGCTAATTCAGTGCATATGATTGCTGACTCATTGCCAGCAGATATTGAATTTATACCGGTAGATTGGTCAGTCGAAAATCGTGAGGCTAAAGGCGTTGCTTGTATTGATGAGGCGGAGGCATCGATGCGCGCAACTAAACTAGCCCTGAAATACCCTACTGAAACCCGTACCCGTAGCCCAAATGCCCTGATTCGTCGTCGTCTAGATTTTAGTGTTATTTACCGCCCAGCTATTTCCATTAAAGGCATTAATTCCAACTTCAAGGAAAACGTTAATCTGCACATCGTGCGTGTTGCTACCGGCGGTACTTACGATGACCCAGGTCAGAAAATCGGTCTGGATAGTGCGGTTTCCGTGCGTATGGTTGAAACCCGTCCTTGTATGCAAGCTGCTCAGTTTGCCTTTGATCTGGCGCGCAAAAAGGGTCAGACCTATGGTGGACGCAACTATCGCGTAACCTCTTCTTCCAAACACACGATTCAAAAAGTCACTGATGGCTTATTTGAATCCGTGGTAAAGAAAGTTGCGGTAAACTTTCCTGACGTACAACACAACGTTGAATTATTCGACGCGTTGTTGGCTAAAGTCATTATGAAACCACAAGACTTTGAAGTGGTGGTTACCCTAAATGAATACGGTGATTTCCTCTCCGATATGGCGTCCGGTTTGGTGGGTAGTTTAGGTACAGGGGCAAGTGGTAACTATTCCTTTACCGATGATAATAAAGTAGACATCGCCATGTTTGACCCGGCAGGTGGTACCGCCCCGGATATCGCGGGTATGAATGTTGCTAACCCATCCGCTGTATTGCTGGCTTTTGGTATGTTGCTTGACCATATCGATCGTTATGACCTTGGCCATGCATTGCGTTTAGGTTTGCTAGGTGCGATTGAAGCAGGTGAATGTACGCGTGACCTTAAAGGCAAACTCAATACCGATGAGTTTACTCAGGTGGTGATTGATCGTATGAAAGACCATATGCCGAAATAAGCGCATAAAACTGCATAAAAAAGGGCGTCTAAGACGCCCTTTTTGGTAACTATCACTGGTTAAACTCAGGCTACTGAAGTTTCATTTTCCAAAGCGTAGGGCAGCTCCATGATCTTCACAGGATATTCCCCTAACAGCAAAGGCTCAGTAGTTTGCGCAATTTTCATCACTGCTAAGGCTTCAACATAACCATCCGGATTAATCGTAGCATTGAGGATAGTACCCGCTTCTGGGTCGTTTGCGCTGGTAATATTTGTGCCGACAAGAGGGCGTTTGACGCAATGTGGAATACTAATGCGGTACATTTGGCGCTTACTTTGGCCAAGATACTTCAGGCGAGCCACAATTTCTTGCCCAGGGTAACAACCTTTGGTAAAGCTAACCCCATCAATTAGGTGCAAATTCATCATCTGTGGTACCCAAGCTTCACTGCTAGCTTTGGTTACCATGGGTACGCCGGAGCGGACATTGAAGTAATCCCAACCATTACGTCCGACACAGGCGGCATTAACATTGAGTTGTTCCCACAGTTTGCGTGCTACATCCAGTTCACCAAGAATCTTGAAGCGTGGAATCGGCGCAGGCTGACGCATAATGGTCAGATCCTTGATTTGCAGCGTATCATAAGGCTCTGCAGGCGCGGCACCGAGGATGGCGTGTAATTGTTTATCGCCATCGGGGGCGGCATAACCAAAGTGCACTAAACTGGTACTGGCATCTTCCAGCGATACTTTGGAGCGCAATACATACATACGTAGGCGTTTGAGGGTTGGTTCGAGCAGATCATGTGCCACACTTAAGTAGTATTTATCTTGACGCTTGGTAATGAAAAACGTCGCTAATACCCGACCTTTGGGGGTGCAGTAGGCGCTTAACTGGGAGTGGGTATTCGTAACCTTGGTGATATCATTGGTTAACTGACCTTGTAAAAAGGTACTGGCATCTTCCCCACTAACACTAATCAAGCCAAAGTGCGATAAATCACACAAAATTGCACCTTGTGGTGGAATGCGGCGTTCGCGTTCAGGATTCCCAAACGAAACCAGCGAATCACCTTCAAACTCAGCACCGTGGTCAATGAGAAAAGTCTTCCAGTCTGGTTTCATGCGAGCTTCCTCCCGGTGACGTAATAGCTAATGACTGAGGATTTAAAAATAGCGGTTGTTATAATTAATGTCGAGTTACCCCCGTTCCTACGACGGGAACGGGGATAAATCAAGGTGCGAGTTTATTTCGCTGGAGCAGGAGCCGCTGCTGGAGCAGGAGCCGCCGCTGGAGCAGGAGCTG
>CAZCJE010000002.1:83942-95595 GCA_964498805.1 uncultured Thiothrix sp. | reverse complement strand
GCAGGAGCCGCCGCTGGAGCAGGAGCCGCCGCTGGAGCAGGAGCCGCCGCTGGGGCAGGAGCTGCCGCTGCAGGTTGAGCAGTTTCAGCAGGCAGGTTTACTTTTACATCAGCCTTGGTACGAACTTCCTGCATATAAGCCAACATTTTTTCCTGTTCAAGCTGACGTTGTAGCTGTGGTTTCATAGCTTCAAATTCAGGTGGTTTAACATCACGGCGCTCTTCGAGCTTAATGACATGCCAGCCGAATTCAGTCTGTACAGGTTCTTTGGTGTATGTACCAGGTTCCATCTTCGCGACTGCATCGCCAAAGGGTTTAACCATGGTATTCAAGCGGAACCAACCAAGGTCGCCACCCATGCTGGCTGACGGGCCATCAGAGGATTTCTTGGCCAGATCAGCAAAATCAGTACCTTTTTCCAGATCTTTGATAACACCTTCAGCTTCTTCCTTGGTTTTCATCAAGATATGACGAGCTTTATATTCAAACTTGTCACCTTCAGCGACTTGTTTGTCATACGCTTTTTTCAGTTCGTCATCGGAAATTTTGAAAGAAGCGGCTTTTTCCTGAGTCCAGATATTCAGTACCAACTTGTCAGAAAAATCTTTGACTTTGGCTTTGATATCTTCACGCTCGGCCAAGCCGGATTTGTTGGCTTCCTGACGAGCTAGTTCAGTCAGAATCAGATCATCCAGAATGCCTTTGGCATCGACTTTGGCATTAGGACTGGAGCTACGAATCATGCCCAGTACCATATCCAGAGTCTGTTGGGGAATAGGCTGACCATTGACGGTAGCAACCGCTTTCACGTCTTTGTTTTCTTCTGCATGTAGTGTGGTCGCCATTAATGTTAGCCCCACCAGCCCAGTGGCGATCATTTTTTTGGTTGTTAGTTTCATTGTTTTAATTGGCCTCATGTTTAAGGTAATACTTTTTTGAATGGTTTGACGGTAACTCGTTGATAAACACCCGCTGCCAGATAAGGATCGGCATCTGCCCAGCGTTGTGCGCTTTCCAGTGAGTCAAATTCAGCAATAATGATGCTACCTGTAAACCCAGCTGGGCCAGGATCATTTGCATCAATGGCTGGGTTAGGGCCTGCTACCAATAGCCGCCCTTCTGCCCGTAAGGCTTCAAGGCGAGCAACGTGTTCAGGGCGTACAGCCAAACGGGTTTGCAAACTGTTTTCAGCATCTTCGCCAATAATGACATACAACATTTTCACAATATCCTTAAATATTGGTAACTATTTACTGGCCTGTGGAGTATCAATCATATGTTTTTGCAGGTACAACGCTTGCAAAATGATGAATACAAAGGTTAACCCCAGCACACCGAACATTTTAAAATCAACCCAGATATCCTCACTAAACGAATAGGCGATGATCAGGTTGAGAACGCCGATAAAGGCAAAAAAGCTTGCCCATAAAAGGTTAACTTGCCGCCAGATCGATGCCGGTACATTGATAGTATGACCCATCAGACGTTCTGCTAGGGGTTTGCGTGCCCCCATAAACAGACTGCCAATAAAGGCTAAGGCAAACGCCCAGTTGATAATGCTGACTTTCCACTTAATGAATAAAGGGTCTTTGAGGAATAGGGTAAGCACACCAAATACCAGTAAGATTCCTAGGGTAATAAGATGCATTTTTTCAAAGCGTTTATGGCGGATGAAGTACAGGATATTTTGCAACAGGGTAGCTAGAATAATCACCAGTGTTGCCATCAAAATGGCGTCTTTGGGATTAGCCTGATCCAGCGACATCAACGGGAAATGGTTGGCAAGTGTGATCCACGAGGCAGGCAAGTCACCGAAAAACTTGTATACCAGAAAGAATAGCCCGACCGGGAAAAAGTCAAACAGGAACTTCATGCGTATTGGTATAATCAGTTAAAATCGCCCATTCTAAACGATAAACGAACAATGAGTCAGTATTTTCAAATTCACCCTGAGAATCCTCAGGTTAGGCTTATCCGCCAAGCAGTACAACTTATTCGGGAAGGCGGTGTAGTCGTATTTCCGACCGATTCTAGTTATGCCATTGGTTGTCAATTAGGGGACAAGGCAGCCATGGAGCGGATTCAGCACTTACGACGTCTGGATTCTAAACACAATTTTACCCTTGTCTGCCGTGATTTATCCGAAATCGCGTTGTATGCACAGGTAGATAATATTAATTACCGGCTGATCAAATCGCTAACGCCGGGGCCTTATACGTTTATTCTTAAAGCTACCCGCGAAGTACCGCGCCGTTTGCAACATCCTAAGCGTAAGACGATTGGAATCCGCTTGCCTGACCATATTGTTACTCAGGCACTCTTACAGGAACTGAACGAACCTTTGATGTCCAGTACCCTGATTTTGCCGGGAGAGGAGTTTCCTATGACGGATCCTTACCAGATTCGTTTGTATTTGGAACATCAGGTTGATCTGATTATCGACGGTGGCTTCTGTGGTAATGAACCGACAACCGTTGTGGATCTAATGGCTGAACGGCCCGTTATCCTGCGTCAAGGCAAGGGTAATATTGACTGGTTGGTGGAGCATTAAGTATGGATTTTGATATTAGTGCCTTTTTGTATAGTGTGGCGACGTGGGCAATTCCTGTCCTGTTCGCGATTACGGTACATGAAGTGGCGCATGGTTGGGTTGCTAATAAACTCGGTGATAGCACAGCCCGCATGTTAGGGCGTTTAACCCTGAACCCGATCAAGCATATTGACCCGGTAGGTACTATAGCCATACCTGTGATTTTACTGCTGATAAAATCACCTATTATGTTTGGTTGGGCTAAACCCGTGCCGGTCAATTTCCGTAATCTCAAAAACTACCGTAAGGATATGATCCTAGTAGCAGCAGCCGGGCCGGGAGCGAATTTGCTTATGGCCATTATGTGGATGCTGCTGATGATTGTATTTGCCAATATTATTCCGGATGAAAATGTAGCGCAGGGTTTTGTGCAAATGAGTCAAAACGGCGTGGTCATCAATCTGGTGTTGTTGGTCTTTAATCTGTTACCTATTCCGCCTTTAGATGGTGGTCGGGTATTATCCGGACTATTACCCGCATCGTTAGCAGGTATGCTCGACCGTATTGAACCTTATGGCATGCTGATTGTGATTGTTTTGCTGTACTTTGGGGTATTGAATGCGATTGTCATGCCGTTAGTAGCTGGGCTTGCCTCTCTGTTAGGGCATATTTTCCTATAACCTTCACTCCTGATTTAATAACGTACAAGGTATTTGCGTGAGTACTACGACTTCGCACAAGCAGCGTATCTTATCCGGTATGCGGCCAACAGGTTTGCTGCATTTGGGCCATTACCATGGTGTATTGAAAAACTGGGTTGAGATGCAGCATCAACATGACTGCTTCTTTTTCGTCGCTGATTGGCATGCGCTGACTACCCATTATGAAACACCTGACAATATTCACCAGCATGTTGAAGATCTAGCGATTGATTGGCTAGCAGCGGGTATTGACCCTGAATTGGCGACCCTGTTTGTACAGTCGCATGTGTCGCAGCATGCAGAATTGCATTTGCTGTTATCGATGATTACGCCATTGGGTTGGTTGGAGCGTGTTCCTACGTATAAAGACCAGCAAGAAAAGCTTAAAGAGCGGGATTTAGCCACTTATGGCTTTCTTGGTTATCCTTTGCTGCAATCTGCCGATATCTTATTGTATAAGGCTGATCGCGTGCCGGTTGGCGAAGATCAGGTAGCGCATATTGAGTTAACCCGTGAAGTAGCTCGTCGCTTTAACCATTTATACGGTCGCGAAGTGGATTTTGCGGCTAAAGCTGAACAAGCAGCAGCGAAAATGGGTAAAAAGCAAGCGAAGCTTTACCAAGAATTGCGTCGCCAGTATCAGGAACAGGGCAATGCTGAAGCGCTGATAACTGGGCGTGAATTGCTGGATGCGCAGCAAAATATTTCCCAAGCTGATAAAGAGCGTCTGTTTGGTTATTTGGAAGGCTCAGGCAAAATCATTCTGCCCGAACCCCAAGCGGCATTGACTAAAGCCTCAAAAATGCCAGGGTTAGATGGGCAGAAAATGTCCAAATCTTACCACAACACGATTTCTTTGCGTGAAACCCCTGCCAATGTAGACAAGAAAATCCGTACCATGCCGACCGACCCGGCGCGGGTACGTCGCACCGACCCCGGTGATCCGGCTAAATGTCCGGTATGGCAATTCCATGAAATCTATTCGGATGAATCCACTAAGCAGTGGGTACAAGCGGGTTGTCGTAGTGCAGGGATTGGTTGTATTGAATGCAAACAACCGGTAATTGCGGCGGTGCAAGCTGAACTCGCCCCCATGCAGCAACGGGCAGCAGAACTGGAAGCGGATCGTGGTCAGGTACAACAAATTCTACGCCAAGGGGCAGAAAAAGCGGGCGAGGTAGCCCGTGAGACCATGAAAGAAGTCATGGCTGCTGTGCGTTTTACCCATTATCAGTCATGAGCATGACAGCGCCAGCGGTACCATTGGCCATTGTACGTGGTGAGCAACTTGCCACGTTACCGGAAGACCTGTATATCCCGCCTGATGCGCTGGAAGTGTTTTTGGAAGCCTTTGAAGGCCCGCTGGATTTGTTGTTATACCTAATCCGGCGGCAAAACTTTGATATTCGTGATATTCCGATTGCCCGTATTACCGAGCAATACATGGTGTATGTCGAGCTAATGAAAGATTTCAAGCTCGACTTAGCAGCTGATTATTTGCTGATGGCGGCTATGTTGGCAGAAATCAAATCGCGCTTATTATTGCCACGACCTACTGAAATTGAAGCGGAAGATGACCCGCGTGCGCAATTGATTCGGCAGTTACAGGAATACGAGCAATGCAAGCAAGCGGCAGAAGAGCTGGATAAATTGCCGCGTTTACAGCGCGATTATGCTGTTGTGCAAACCAGTTACGATTTTCCATTGCCGCCGCGCCCCTTGCCAACGGTTAGCTTGCGCGAGTTATTGCTAGCCTTCCAAGAGGTGCTTAAGCGGGCGGATATGTTTAGCCATCATGAAATTCGCCGTGAACAGTTATCGATTCGTGAACGTATGACCCAAGTATTAACCCTCTTGCAAACCCGTCAGATTGTGCCGTTTGAACAGCTGTTTACAGTAACGGAAGGCAGACGTGGCGTGGTGGTGGCGTTAATGGCCATCTTGGAGTTGCTCAAAGCGCGTTTGATTGATGTGGTACAAGGCAATGAAGCGTATGCGCCATTATATATCAAAGCACTTGGTATAAGTCAGGATGGGTTAGCAGATGGGGAGACCATTGCCTAATGACATTGGAACTGATTTTACAGGCAATTTTGCTCACTGCTGACAAGCCATTATCGCTTGAACAACTCGAAGGGTTCTTTGATGCTAATGAAGCGGTGACAAAAGCGGATATTCGGCAGGCATTACAACGCTTGCTAGAGGCATGTGAACAGCAAAGTTTTGAGCTCACAGAAACGGCGAGTGGCTATCGCTTGCAAACTCGTGCTCTGTTTCAGCCTTGGGTACAACGTCATCATGAGGAAAGACCGCCTAAATACTCGCGTGCATTTTTGGAAACGCTAGCCTTAATTGCTTGGCGGCAACCCATTACACGGGCAGAAATTGAAGAAATTCGTGGTGTTGGCGTGAATGCCACTATTATTAAAACCCTCATTGAGCGTGAGTGGGTTAAAGTCATTGGTCATAAAGAAGTGCCCGGTAAGCCGGAAATGTTAGGTACTACGCGACAATTTCTGGATTATTTCGGTTTGAAATCACTGGATGAATTACCCAATTTACCTGACTTACGAGCATTGGATTCTAACCTGTTATCATCGGATACTATGAATAATTAGAAAATAAACGTTGTTCCGTTACTCTGGGTTTATTTTTTTTCGTATTCTGAATCCTTTACAATAAGCCACACCAAACTGACAGTGTCTGCATCTACCCGGCATCAGCATTTCACTCAGGCTGCTAGTACCTAGTCCAAGCATCAAGCCTGAGCTGTTTTGCTTGGTCGCGGTTAATAGCCGTGAACTTAAAAGATGATGCTGGCTTTATAGACCCAATAACAGAAAAAGGTTAACGCTTGAAGCCTCATATTCATTTTTTCATTCCCGGTTTATTTCAACCTCTTATGCTATGGCGCAAGGATTTTGGTTTTGAACCGCAGGCACCTGGTTTATTACAGCTATGCGCAGATGCTCAGGTCGAACAATCGACAGTAACCGGTCTGGAAAATAGCCTGTTTCAGCAATTAGGCTATCAGACAGAACAGGGTATTCCATTTGCATGGTATCGCTATCAACTCGATTTTGGTGTGCCGCCATCGGTACCGCTGTTATGTGCTGATCCGGTGTGTTTGCAAAGTGGTATTAGCCAAGTATTGCTGGAAGCACGTGTGCCGCGCATTACCTCTTTGGATCTGCAACTATTGCTGGGTAAACTGAATCAACATTTGGCCCAAGATGGCTTAGAACTGGTAGCCAAGCATCCGCAGCGTTGGTATTTATTGAAAAATAATGCCCGTATTCAATTGCCAGAACATACGGTGCCTTTAACTCAAGCGTGGGGACAGGACATTTATCCGTTACTGCCACAAGGTGAAAATCGTTACTGGCATCGGCTGATCAATGAAATGCAAATGTTATTGCATGATAGTGGTGTGGATGCAGTTAATGGGGTGTGGTTATGGGGTGGTGTGAATAAATTGCCACCTGCTGAAATCACTCAAACCAGTACCGATATGGCGGTAGCAGGGCAAACCGTTAATGCGCAAACGGTTGCTGGTGCCGCGGGTGTGGCTTGTCAGGCTGCTGCGCATTTGCGTGAAGTGCGGGCTGCGGCTACCACGATTGTGGTATTGGAAGATCTGATGTCAGCCGCCTTGAAAGATGAAACTTATGGTTGGCAACAACTACTGGATCGTTTGGAAGATCAGTGGTTGATGCCAGCATGGACGGATTTGAAAGCCGGTTTACTTGACGTCAGTTTACATCCTTGTGACGGGCGCATCTTTCATTGCCAAATGCCCGGACGCTGGAAATTTTGGCAAAAACGTTCTATTCGCTGGCAGGATTTGGAAACGCCACCTTTTCAATAATTAGCAGCCAATAAATTAGGCTGATAACTGGCGATACGCTTACGCCAGCCCGCTAACCAGTTGGCTTCATGGCGTTCGACTGGAGAATTGGCCACCCGCTGTGTCAAAACCTGCTCAGCTGCCCGCGCAAATTCCTGTAAGGCCATGGGGCCGGGTTCTACCGGTGTCATGGCCAGCAAGACCTGTAAAAGTCCCCAGCCTTGTCCTTGATAACGTTCACGCGGATTAGTCCCTTCACCTTTAAAATTGACGTAATCCAAGAGCGCATATAAACCACCGGGAGAACGCTCTACTGCCTGATAACGCGCCAGTAATTGCGGTTGCAAAGGGGCGGGCAGTTGTGCCAATAAGGATGGTAAGGTTTGCTGCAAGCGCATAGCCATGAAATTAGCCTGTAGCGTGCGAGTCTGATCCAAAAAACGGCGCAATTCTTTCACTTCCGGATCCATAGCGGCTTGTTCAAAAGCGGCTTTATTAGGCCATGGCGCTCCAGCTGCTGCACAAGTGTATAGCCAAGTGGGCATCTTTACCCCTTGAGTTTGCATATAGCTCAACAGAGCGGGAAAGGTTTCAGTAAAAGGGCCCGTGCGTCCTACTGGATACCAAATAAAATGACCAATACCCAGCGAGGCAAATTCTTCCTGTGCATTCCAGCTAACCAATTTTTCGGGATTACCACCGGTTTCATTGATGTATACCTTTTCAGCAATCCATTGCAACTCAGAAGGAGCAACAGCAGTGTTAGTTGCGTGTGGGAGGGTTGGTAAAGGCAAGTTATTTTGTACCGCCCCTAGAGACGTTTGTTGCTGCTGACTCATAGGCGCACACGCCGCCATTAGTAAGCAGCTTGACGCTACCCACCACCAATGCATCTTGTTAAGCATAGAAGCCCTTAATTGTCGGTTGAGCAGACGGGTTTGATAAACTAATGCATGAAAAACCTGCCATTGAACGTTATTTGTGCCAAAAATTCAATCTTATGACGAATGGCATGTCGGGATAGAAGCTGAAACTGGTATAGTAAAAGCTCACAAGGAACAGAGGTTTAACTTATGAACGAAAAATTACAGCAATTAATTGATAAACTGGCTGCCGAACGTGATGAATTCCGCTTAAAAATGCATTTAGGTGGTATGGAAACGCGGGAAGAATGGGATAAAGCGGAAACACGCTGGGAAAATCTGCAATTGCGCTTGCGTGATGCGGGCTTAGCCTTGGCTGATAAAGCCGGTGACCTAATTGAAGAGGTCGAGGATGAGCTGCGTGAATTGAAAGAAGAGGCGACTGAAAAAGCCTGGAAGTTGAATTTCAAATCCCATGATGAAATCCATGATATGGGCGAAGGCGTTGATAGGTTGCAGCATAAAATTAGCGATACTGTAGAAGATATTCGCCAGGAAGTGGTTGAAGAATTGCATGAGCTGGGTGAAGAAATCGCCAGCTTTTACGAAAAACTCCGTCAACGCTTTAAATAACACCGATTCTTGTATACCTTCGCTGCTCTGCTAAGCGGATAAAAATAATTCGGGGATAGGTATGCATAACAGTCGACGCTGGCTGTATCAGGCGTTGGAAGGTCAAAAAAGTAAAAACAAGAAATGGACAAGTTTCATCAACCATTTTTTGTCTATATTGGTTTCCGTTAACGTTATTGCCGTTATTATTGAATCTGAGCACAGTATCTATGTGATCTACGAACCCCTGTTTTGGGGGTTCGAGATTTTTTCGGTACTGATTTTTACTATCGAATATGGCTTACGTTTGTGGACTTGTGTTGAATCGGAGAATAGCCGTTATCATCATCCCTTGTTTGGGCGTTGGCGTTACTTGTTTTCGCCTTTAGCTATTATTGATTTTCTAGCTATTTTACCGTTTTACCTCAGCTTCTTTTTTGGGGTAGCAGATTTACGCATTCTACGTAGTTTGCGTCTATTGCGGGTGCTAAAGCTGACCCGCTATTCCCATTCTCTGGAATTATTGCTTGCGGTCTTGCGGCAAGAGGCGGAAACACTGATTTCTGCCATGTTTATTCTGTGTTTTCTGATTATTTTGTCTGCAACCGGTATTTACTTGGTAGAAGGGCATATCCAGCCGGATAAATTTGGCAGTATTCCACGGGCATTATGGTGGTCAACCGTAACGGTTGCTACCGTAGGTTATGGGGATGTAGTGCCTATCACGCATTTGGGCAAGTTTTTTAGTGGCTTGATTATTTTGACGGGGATTACGGTAGCGGCTTTGCCAGCGGGTATTCTGGCTTCTGGCATTATTAATGAGTTAAAACGTCGACGTGAAATTTTCCGCACTGAAATGTTACGTGCTTTAGAAGATGGTCAACTCGATTTCAGCGATTTACGTTATCTGGAAAAGCTACGTAGCAAGATTGGTGTCAGCCGCACGGAAGCTCGACTTGTATTTGAAGACGCCAAACAGGAAGTATGTTTGCGTCGGTATGTCCATTGTCCGTGTTGCGCCCATGCTCTGATTGTCCAGCATGTGCATGGCCATATCACCATCTTGCCGGACAATCAGGTGCATTAATGCTTATAAAACAATGCTGCCCTCTTCGTTAGACGATTTAGGTGCGGATGGTAGATAACGATCCGTTTCTGGTTCGGTTGTTGATGGAGTCACCGGTTCTTGGAAAAATTGTTTGAACTCAGGAGAGGGTGACATGGTTGATAAACCTTCAAACAATTTTTTCAGGTGATCCATGTCCACATGGCCTTCTTTGAAAAAAGGATCTTCCATCAAGTTATCCTTAAAGAAGGGCTGATCAAAGGGATTACCTTCTGGCATAGGTTCCTGAAGCATTCGACTTGGGTCTAGATTCAAGGCTTGTTCCAAAGCTTTTTTACGCTCAGGGCTGAGGGCAGGATGCTTTTGTACCTGTTCACGGATTTCGGCTGGAGTACCTTCAAAACTGAAGGTACGCGTATCATTTTGCTGGTCTTGATAACTGACTTCGGCATGATAACGGCCATCAGGTAGGGTATAGATCTGAATGGCTTCCGACTGAGCAACGCTAATGGCAGGTTTGGAGGGTGGCGGCAAGGTCGCAGCATTAGGTTGTTGCCAAAAAGGTTGGCGTGTCGCTGTGTCTGCCCAAACAGGCATAGCTAAGGTCAGGCTTAAAAGAGTAAGCAATAGGCTATAGTTGTGTTTCATGCTGAACTCCTTGTACAGAGATGGCATTTTGTGCTCGCTAGTATCTGGTAGTAAGGTAGAGTTATCGTTAACAGATGATATATATCCACAGATTCTAGCTAGCTGAAAGCTAAGGTAAAGTTAAGAATAATTAACCCGTTGATAGATAAACACTCTACCCGCTAATCACGCTTATGCCAATAAGCCTCCTCAAAGCCGGTAGAAATGGTCTTGTAACCTTATAAATGAATACCCGCAAAATTTATGAAAAAAGTAAGTGTGTTATTTGTTTGCATGGGCAATATTTGCCGCTCACCGACTGCCCAAGGTGTATTTGAGCAGTTGATACAACGTCAGCAGTTGACACAGCGTATTCAGGTGGATTCAGCCGGTACCCATGCTTATCATATTGGTGAACCTCCCGATAGCCGCTCACAGGCAGCAGCCTTAGCACGAGGTATAGATTTGTCTGTACAACGCGCTCGGCGCATTGAAGCAATGGATTTTGAAAGCTTTGATTATATTCTGGCAATGGATCAGGCTAATCTGCGCGATTTGTTGCGGCAGGCCAAACCGCTAGCCCATGAGCGTATTCACCTATTTATGCGCTTTGCATCGCGCTGGAATACGGATGAAGTTCCGGACCCTTATTATGGCGGCAGTCATGGCTTTGAACGGGTGTTGGATATGGCGGAAGACGCGGCGGAAGGTTTGCTGGAACACATCCGCCGCGAACATGGCTAGGTTTTAAGCTGCATCAACCGGATTATTCCGGTTCTGCATGCATCCACACAGGCCGTTTTTTGGCTGGCTTAGCCGCAGGCGCTTGAACAGCGACAGGTGCTTCTGCTTCGGTAGAAGCTGTAGCAGCTACTGCTACTTCGGTTGCTGTTTCTGTAGCCGTGTTTTCCACAAGTACCGCAGGCTCTGCCGGTGTGACCTCGGTAGAGGCAGTCATAGCCACTACTTCTGCTTGTGCAGCGACAGGACTGCTTGCAGGCTCTGCTACAGGTACCGCTACCATTTCCGTCGTCGGTGGGGTTACATCGTCAGTAGACTCAACAACCGTTTCTACCGTAGTAGCAGGCGCACTCTCAACGGGTGCTTCAACTAGGGTCATAATGGCGGGTACAGGTTCTTCTGTTACCTTAGACTCAGTAGATTTAACAGTCTCAATAGGCGTTGCGGCGTCTATATCCACGACTGGATTAACTACTGAAGACGCCACTACTTCTGTGGCGACCGATTCAATAACAACCGGTTCAACAGCGTCAGCAACCGTTACCGTTACCACAGGTTCTACTTCGTTCACCTGAGTGGATTCAACTTCAGCCGCCATCACTACTTCTGGATTCGCAGCCTTATCTGTAACAACAGGTTCTTCAGCCTCATTAACCGAAGTTGCAA
>CAZCJE010000002.1:69206-83842 GCA_964498805.1 uncultured Thiothrix sp. | reverse complement strand
TTCGCAGCCTTATCTGTAACAACAGGTTCTTCAGCCTCATTAACCGAAGTTGCAATGGCTGCTGGTTCAATTACGTTGGTTTCAACCGGTGATTCAACAGCTGTAACTGGTTCATCGGCTAAAACCATTTCAGGAATTATCGCCGCATCAATGGTTGTCTTTTCCATATTGCTGGATAAGATAGCCGGTTCTTCAACCACGATTGGCACAACCACTGGCTCTTCGCTAGCGGTGGCTACAGCGGTATTTTCCAGCGTTACCTCAGGACTAACGGCATTGCTAGCCGGCAGAATTTCAGATTCTACTCCAGGTGATACTGGTTCTAAGGCTGTTACTGGCTCAATAACTGCACTTTCTACCTCATTAACCACGACAGATTCCGTTGTTGTGACGGCTTCTGGTGCTGTCGCTACTGCTTCCATCAGTACCGGCTTAGACGTGTGCTCGTTAAAACGATTCGCCCGTTCGCTCTTAGTAGGTCTTTCTGGCGTTAAGTCAATAACAATTGGCTCAAGTGCTTCAGCATCCTGCGATTGTTCCAGATTAGGAACGCGCGGTGGACGTGGACGATCACGATCTTGTGCTCCGCGTGGACGGCGGGTACGGCCGCGACGGTCGCGGTACTCGCGTGGTGGACGGTTACCATTGAAGTGGTTAGTCGTTTCGCCCTCATCAACAGTCAAGGCTTCGCCATCATCACTAAACTCACCGTCTATTTCAGTAGCTGTTTCGGCAGTTTCCTTGGCAGGTTGTGGTGCCACTTTAGCGGTTTCAACGCGTTCAGCTTTTTCAACAAGGCTGTTAGTGGGCGCAGCAGCAGTCACCACAGGTTGGTTAATAATCGCTTCGCCTTCTTCCTGTTCTGTAGCTACCGCTGGTTGATTGTCTGCTTCAGAACTCTGCTGCTGATACCGTTGACGATTTTCATCGCGGTTCCGGCGGTCACGGCGTGAACGATCACGGCGGCTTTGACCATGCTGTCTTTCTTCTGCGCTATTGTCCTCATTGGGGTCAGCACTATTTAGCGCTGAATGCTCCAGTGTCATGAGGTCTTCATCAGAACTGGTATCAGTCTCGGTTGCGACAGCCTGATAAGCACGTTCCTGTTTGGAACGATTAGCTGCTTGTTGGTCGTGACGTGTTTGAGCATTAGTGGCGTTATCCTGATTGCGCTGCTCGCGTTCACGGTTTTGGCGTTGCTCTTGACGTTCTGCATTGGCCTGACGACGATTTTGGCGATTTTCGTCGTTATCACGGTTGTCACGATTATCGCGGTTATCACGTTCACGCCGTTGTTGACCATTGGCTTGTTCGGTTTTCTCTTGAGAACGCTGATTGGTTTGACCACCTTGATTTTGGTTGGCAGCCTTATTGCGTTCACGGCGATCTTCGCGACGTTCCTGATTGTCATTACTGCGTTGTTTATTCGCATTCGCTTCCTGAGCCTGTTGTTTACGCTCTTGACGCGACATACCTTGTGACGCACGGCTAGTTTGAGTAACTTCAGCCTTTTCAGCCGCTTCAACCGCACGCTCTACCTGAGTGCTGCTACCAAACAAGCTATTAAAGATACGGCGGATCAAGCCAATACCTTTTAGTGGCAAGCTAGCAGCTGCGACTGCACTGGCAGTAGTCTGCCGAGGATTTTGGGGTGCTGGTTTGCTTGGTAGCACATTGGTAACCGCCGCTTCAATAGCAGTCGGCTTAACGGGGGCTTCTTGTTCGTGAGTTTCTTCCAGCGGTGGCGGTTCTGGAATATGTTTGTAACTAATGACTTCCAGTGCTTCTGTGCCATCACTGCGAATACGGCTGATTTCGTAGTGTGGGGTATCCAGATAAGGATTGGGAATAACAGCCAGTTCAATATTGCGACGGATCTGAATGTCTGTCAGCGCTTGACGTTTTTCATTCAATAGGAAGCTAGCAACAGTTACCGGTACTTGAGCCAGAACTTTGCCAGTCATTTCCTTCATAGCTTCTTCTTCCAACAAACGCAGGATGGACAGTGCTAAGGAATCGGTGCTGCGGATATGACCATGACCAGTACAACGCGGGCACACAATTTGGCTGGATTCACCTAAGGATGGGCGTAGCCGCTGGCGTGACATTTCCAGTAAACCAAAGCGGGAAATACGCCCGACTTGTACGCGTGCACGGTCAAGTTTCATAGCATCGCGCAGACGTTTTTCCACATCGCGCTGATGTTTGCTTGGTAGCATGTCGATAAAGTCAATCACAATCAGGCCGCCAAGGTCGCGCAAACGCAACTGACGCGCGATTTCATCAGCGGCTTCCAGATTGGTATTCAGCGCGGTTTCTTCAATGTCCTGACCTTTAGTCGCCCGTGCTGAGTTAATATCAATCGATACCAAGGCCTCAGTATGGTCAATGACAATAGCACCACCGGATGGTAAGGCCACGGTGCGCTGGTAAGCGGTTTCAATCTGGTTTTCGACTTGGAAACGGCTGAATAGCGGAGTGTTATCGGTGTAATGTTTCAGTTTGCGCAGATTATGCGGCATCACTGCCTGCATGAAATCACGCGCTTGTTTGTAGACCTTTTCGTTATCAATGATGATTTCACCGATATCCCGACGGAAATAGTCACGCAAAGCGCGAATAATGACATTGCTTTCCTGATACAGCAGGATGGGGCCCTTGTGTTTGGCATAGGCTTGTTGGATAGCAGCCCACAAGGTTTTCAGGTAATCCAAGTCCCAGCTAAGTTCGTCGGCTTCACGGTCAATACCCGCAGTCCGCACGATCACACCCATATTATCGGGCACATCCAGCTCATTGAGGGTTTGCTTAATCTGCTGGCGATCTTCACCTTCAATGCGCCGCGAAACGCCCCCGGCTTTAGGATTATTAGGCATCAAAACCAGATAACGCCCGGCCAAACTCAGATAAGTTGTCAGGGCTGCGCCTTTATTACCACGTTCTTCTTTATCAACCTGAACGAGGATTTCCTGGCCTTCACGCAACATGTCTTTGACATTAGGGCGATTGGAAGCCTTGGCATCAGGGTGATAATACTCAGGTGCTACTTCGCGAAACGACAAAAAGCCATGACGTTGCGCGCCATAGTTGACGAAAGCGGCTTCAAGGCTAGGTTCGATACGGGTAATAATGCCCTTGTAGATATTGGCCTTTTTCTGTGCTCGCAGGGAATGTTCAATATCAAGATCGTATAGACGTTGGCCATCGACCATCGCAACGCGGATTTCTTCCGGCTGCGTTGCGTTAATTAGAATACGTTTCATGTACTACATAAACCTTATCATGCAGTACCTGTTACCTGTTTGTTTTCAGGTTGGATCAGATTAGTGTCGTTTTAGGAATATCCGTGAGTTAGTCTGTCTATTTGTAGACTAACTAGTAATCTATCCACCTTCCTGAAGAATCGTTCGGTTGTCACGGGTCATGAAAGTGCCGCAAAAGAGGGCGGGTGCATGTGCGTTATATACCGCTTGCGCATTCTTGCAACAGACATCAGCAACAAGTACCTGCTGTTAATGTCATACCTGTGCGCTGAAACCATCAGCCCTACAGGCGTCATTTTTAGGGTGTCGGACTTGCTATATATTTCTGACGCCCTGGCACAAATTCACAGTTAGGCTTATTGCCACAGGAATTTGTGATTGAATCACTAAGGCGCGGGTCCTATCATCTCGTTTTTGATTAAACCCGTGTTGTCAGGTGGTCTTACCACCTGCTTTCTGCCTTTAGCGAATATATCAATTCGGTTAATCATATTCAATTTAGATTTCAGATAGACTTGGTATGTTTTTTACTTATGACAGTTGAGTATTACACCGTTACAGAACACGAGGCGGGTCAACGAATTGATAACTTTTTGATTCGCCATTTCAAGCAGGTTCCTAAGAGCGTCATTTACCGTATTGTGCGCAAGGGTGAAGTTCGCGTGGATAAAAAACGCGTCAAACCGGAAAAGAAGCTGGTTATCGGTGAAGTGATACGGATTCCGCCGGTACGTCTGGAAGGTGGCGATGAATCGCAACTGGCTGATAAACCAGTGATCGCTTCCGCTGACTTGCTCGCTACTCTTGAAAATGCCGTGTTGCGCGAAGATGAACAGCTCATCTTTATTAACAAGCCTTCTGGTTTGCCCGTGCATAGTGGAAGTGGTTACAAATTGGGTTTAATCGAAGCATTCCGGCAGCTACGCCCGAATCTTCCTTATGTCGAACTGGCCCACCGTATTGACCGCGATACTAGTGGCGTGGTGATTTTGGCCAAATCACGTCCTGCCTTAATGGAACTGCATGAACTATTTCGCCACGGCGGCATTGATAAACGCTATTTGGCATTAGTAGCTGGCAAGTGGACACATGGTCGCCAACACATCACTATGAATCTGGGCAAAGAAGAAGGGAAAAACCACAAAATTCAAGTCAAAGAGGATGGCAAAGAATCTGAAACCATTTTTGCTCCGGTTAAAAACTTACGGGGTGCTTCGCTGATTGAAGCGCAAATTCTCACCGGGCGTATGCATCAGATTCGGGTACAGTTGCAAAACCTTGAACATCCTATTCTCGGCGATGATCGTTACGGTGATTTTGCCCTCAATCGGCAATGGCGTGAAAAAGGTCTTAAACGTCTATTTTTGCATTCGGCTACGGTCAATCTTGTCCTGCATCTGACCGGACGGCGTTATGTGGTGGAAGCACCATTACCCGCTGATTTGCAAACCGTATTGGCGAATGCACGATGAAACCTTATTCAATCCTGATTTTTGACTGGGATGGCACGCTCATGGATTCGGCGGCGCATATTACCCATTGCATGCGCAATGCTATTGCTTGTGTGCAAGCCGAAGCGCGTACCGATACTGAGATTCGCAATATCATAGGCTTAGGCTTGGAAGAGGCGATACGTCAATTGTACCCGGATGCTACTAATACTTTGGTACAGCGGATTATTGAAGAATATCGCCTGGAGTTTCTAGTGCGTTCGTCGCACGGCAGTGAGTTGTTTAGTGGAACGCGTGATACTTTGCAAAGCTTGGTGGAGCAAGGTTATTACTTGGCGATAGCCACTGGCAAGTCGCGGCGGGGTCTCGATAAGGTCTTAGCAGAAACAGGTTTGACAGAACTGTTTCCCATTACTCGCTGTGCTGATGAGACTCGCTCTAAGCCACATCCTCAAATGCTGGAAGAGATTTTGACAGACTATGCGGCCTCACCGCATGATGCACTCATGATTGGTGACAGTGAATATGATTTGCTCATGGCTCAGAATATCGGTATGGATTCACTGGCCGTCAGTTACGGGGTGCATGAGTTGCAACGTTTGTTACAGCATGGGCCGCGTGGCTATGTGGAAACAGTGACCGCCATCCCGCAGTGGTTGGCTAAACAAAAGGGTAGAGCATGATTTCCGAAGAAACGCAGGCAATACAAGCCCTCAAAGAAGTCGCAATGGAAGGCATTAAAGAACAGCGCCGTGCCCGGCGTTGGGGTATTTTCTTTAAGCTGTTTTTCATTGCCTACTTATTATTGGTGCTGTTTGCCCTGTTTGATAATACTGGCAAGGAAAGCAAGTTAGCGACTGCTGATAAGATTACAGCGGTTGTTGATATCAATGGTGTCATTATGGATGGTGCGGAAGCTAGTGCTGAACTGGTAGTGCCAAGTCTTAAGGAGGCCTTTGAAAATGCTAAGACTAAAGCTGTGATGATTCGCCTCAATAGTCCCGGTGGAAGCCCGGTACAGGCAGGTATTATCAATGATGAAATCCGCCGTCTAAAAGCCGAACACAAGGATATTCCTGTTTATGCAGTAGTATCCGATTTATGCGCCTCTGGTGGTTATTACATTGCGGTTGCGGCAGATAAAATTTATGCCGATAAAGCCAGTATCGTCGGTTCCATTGGCGTGCGTATGGATAACTTTGGTCTGGTGGGACTAATGGAAAAACTGGGCGTGCAACGTCGTTTATACACGGCAGGAGCAAATAAAGGCATGCTAGACCCATTCTTGCCCGAAAAACCTGAACAGGTGGAGCATGTGCAAAAAATGCTCGATATCACCCATCAGCAATTCATTAATGTGGTCAAACAAGGTCGTGGTAACCGTCTGAAGGAAACACCAGATATGTTTTCCGGCTTATTCTGGACAGGTGAAGAAGCAGTCAAGTTAGGTTTGATTGATGGTTTGGCTAATGACAATTATGTCGCACGCGAACTGATTCAAGCCGAAGACATGGTGAATTTCACTTCTAAAAAAGATTTTTTGCGTAGCCTCAGTGAAAAGGTTGAAACCTCAATTCACTCGTTTTTGGCTACAGAAGATTCACCCCGGACCTTGCTGCGGTAACTATGTCAGAGATTGATCAATTACTAGTATCTCTTGCCGATAGTCTTAAACGCAAAGGCTGGATGTTGGCGACTGCCGAATCCTGTACAGGCGGTTGGATTGCAAAAAGTTGCACAGATTTGGCCGGTAGTTCAGTGTGGTTTGAACGCGGTTTTGTCACTTATAGCAATGAAGCTAAGCAATCTATGCTGGGTGTCAAAGCCGCTACCTTGGAACAATTTGGTGCTGTTAGTGAGCCAGTCGTATGTGAAATGGCGGTTGGCGCTTTGCAGCATTCGCTGGCTCAAGTAGCGCTTTCAGTCAGCGGAATTGCCGGTCCGGGTGGTGGAACTTTAAGCAAACCAGTGGGCACGGTTTGCTTTGGTTGGGCATGTGCTAATGGGCGTGTCAAGACCCGTACAGAGCACTTTTCAGGCGATCGAGAATCCATTAGAATTCAATCAGTTAGATATGCATTTGACGGCTTGTCAGATTTATTATAAATAGTTGGTTTTCAGTCGTCTGATTGCTTGTTTTTGCCTTTCTCGCCCCCATATCTTGTGAAATAATCGCGGCTTTCGCAGTCGCAAAATCGCTATCCACTAAAGGAGTGTTGTCCCTATGGATGAAAACAAAAAGAAAGCCCTTGCTGCGGCTTTGGGTCAGATTGAGCGTCAGTTTGGTAAAGGCGCGGTCATGCGCATGGGTGATACCAATGCAGCTAAGGATGTGGAAGTGATTTCCACAGGCTCTTTAGGCTTGGATATCGCTTTGGGTATTGGGGGGTTGCCTAAAGGCCGTGTGGTAGAAATTTATGGGCCAGAATCGTCTGGTAAAACCACCTTGACCCTGCAAGTGATTGCTCAATGCCAGAAACAGGGGGGTACAGCGGCATTTGTGGATGCTGAACATGCCCTTGATCCAGTTTATGCACAGAAACTGGGTGTGAATGTGGATGAACTGCTGGTTTCGCAACCGGATAATGGTGAACAAGCATTAGAAATTGCCGACATGCTGGTGCGTTCTAATGCAGTTGATGTCGTCGTCGTCGACTCCGTTGCAGCCCTAACGCCAAAAGCCGAAATCGAAGGCGATATGGGCGATTCCCATGTGGGTCTGCAAGCACGCTTGATGTCACAAGCTTTGCGTAAGTTGACCGGTAATATCAAGCGTTCCAATACCTTGGTTATTTTCATCAACCAAATTCGTATGAAAATTGGTGTGATGTTTGGCAACCCGGAAACCACGACCGGTGGTAATGCGCTTAAATTCTACTCTTCTGTACGCTTGGATATTCGTCGCATTGGTTCCATCAAAAAAGGTGAAGACATTACCGGTTCTGAAACTCGCGTCAAAGTGGTTAAGAACAAGGTGGCACCTCCTTTCAAACAGGCTGAGTTCGAAATTCTTTACGGGGAAGGTATTTCTCGTGAAGGCGAATTGGTTGACCTCGGTGTCAAACAAGGTCTGATTGGCAAAGCCGGTGCTTGGTACAGTTATAAGGGTGAAAAAATTGGTCAAGGCAAGGATAATGCACGCTTGTATCTAAAGGAACACCCTGAAGCAGCTGCCGAAGTCGAGCGTGCTATTCGCGCCTCTTCCATGGCGATAAGTGGTTTTGAAGCTACAGCCGCTGAGGTCGATGAGGAAGACGTTGAGCCAGTTGATCTGGAAGCTGGCGATATTTGATTAATGACATGCTAAGGGAATGGGAAGCTGCTGCCGTGCGTTTACTGGCTCAGCGCGATCATTCCCGTCGAGAGCTGGCGCAAAAGTTGCGCCAGCGCTTTGATTATGATACTGAAAGCCTCGATTTATTGCTGGATAGATTAGAGGCAATTGGTTATCTGGACGATCTGCGCTATGCACAGGCATTTATCCGCTCTTCGGTAGCTCGAGGCAGAGGATCACAGCGGGTTGTACACGATTTACATGAACGTGGTGTCGACAATTCCCTCATCACACAAGCATTGGCAGAAGCTGACATAGACTGGTGTGAATTAGCTCGTGAGCAACGCATCAGGAAGTTTGGGCAAGCATTGCCAGCAAATTATCAAGAACGCGCTCGTCAATCTCGTTTTCTGGCAGGGCGTGGTTTTTCCATGGATACAATTAAAGCTGTTTTCCAACGTTTCCCGGCAGAATAACCGGTTTGGGTAGAGCCATGAAAAGTGCTGAATTAAGACAAAAATTTCTAGATTTTTTTGCAAGTAAAGGGCATGAAATAGTCCCTTCCAGTTCACTGGTACCGGGCAATGACCCTACCTTGTTATTTACCAATGCAGGGATGGTGCAATTCAAGGATGCATTCCTCGGTCTTGAGCATCGCCCTTATGTACGTGCGACCACTTCGCAGCGTTGTGTACGTGCCGGTGGTAAACATAACGATCTGGAAAATGTTGGTTATACGGCCCGTCACCATACCTTCTTTGAAATGCTTGGCAATTTCAGCTTTGGTGACTATTTTAAAACCGACGCGATTGAATACGCTTGGGAATTTCTGACCGGCGTATTGAAATTGCCGCCCGCCAAACTGTGGGTTACCGTGTATGCTGAAGACGATGAGGCTTACGCTATCTGGACGCAGAAAATCGGCATTCCTTTGAATCGTATTACCCGTATTGGTGATAACAAAGGCGCTCGTTATGCTTCCGATAACTTCTGGCAAATGGGTGATACCGGCCCTTGTGGCCCTTGTACAGAAATTTTCTATGACCATGGCCCTGAGATTTGGGGTGGCCCTCCTGGTACACCGGAAGAAGATGGCGACCGCTATATCGAAATCTGGAATTTGGTGTTCATGCAATATGAGCGTACCAAAGACGGTACCATGAATTTATTGCCCAAGCCGTCTGTCGATACGGGTATGGGCTTGGAACGTTTGGCTGCGGTTATGCAGCATGTTCACAGCAATTATGAAATCGACTTGTTTCAGACCTTGCTGAAAAGTGCAGCGGCTTTGGCTAAGTCAGCGGATCTGGATAATCCTTCCCTGAAAGTCATTGCTGACCACATTCGTTCGTGTTCTTTCTTGATTACGGATGGTGTATTGCCTTCTAACGAAGGACGCGGCTATGTATTGCGTCGTATTATTCGCCGCGCTATTCGTCATGGTTACAAACTAGGTATGGAAGCACCGTTCTTCTATAAGCTGGTGCAACCACTGGTGAATGAGATGGGTGCTGCTTACCCAGAATTAGCCAAAGCGCAAACAGCGGTAGAACAGGCTTTGGAAAAAGAAGAGCGCCGTTTTGCCGAAACCCTTGAACAGGGTATGAAAATTCTTGAAGAAGCAATTGGCAATTTATCGGGCGATACCATTGATGGTGAAACCGTCTTCAAACTGTATGACACCTATGGTTTCCCGGTTGATTTGACCGCAGATATTGCTCGCGAGCGTAATTTGAAACTGGATGAAGCCGGTTTTGGAGTAGCCATGGAAGCACAGCGCGAACGTGCGCGTGCAGCGGGCAAATTTGGTGTGGATTACGGTAATAAGCTGGAAGTTAGTGATACAACGGAGTTCCACGGCTATGAGTTGCTGGCTGAAACTTCTAAAGTGGTTTCCTTGTTCAGTAAAGGCCAACCAGTCAGTGTTTTAGAAGCTGGTGAGGAAGGTCAGATTGTTTTGGATCATACACCTTTCTATGCTGAGTCCGGCGGTCAGGTTGGTGATACGGGTGTGCTGTACAATAGCAGTGCCACTTTCCGCGTTACGGATACACGTAAACAAGGTGCCACCTTTATTCATACCGGTAAGGTAGAGCAGGGTGAATTGCAGGTTGGCAATGAAATTTCTGCAGAAGTGGATGCTGAACGTCGTCAGGCCATTATTCTCAACCACTCGGCGACTCATCTGATGCATGCTGCTTTGCGTGAAGTTCTTGGTGAACATGTCCAGCAAAAAGGCTCGTTGGTAACGCCAGAACGCTTACGTTTTGACTTCTCGCACGCAGAACCGGTAACTGCTGAACAGATTGCGGCGGTTGAAGCAATTGTTAACCGCGAAGTCCGTCAAAATGCTGATACCGCTGCCAACGTCATGTCTATGGATGAGGCCCTTAAAGCGGGGGCTATGGCGCTGTTCGGTGAAAAATACGGTGATGAAGTACGGGTCATGAAGATCGGCTTTTCCACTGAATTGTGCGGTGGTTGCCATGTCAACCGCACGGGCGATATTGGTCTGTTCAAAATTGTCAGTGAAGGTGGGGTAGCTGCGGGTGTTCGCCGTATTGAAGCGGTCACCGGTGCTAATGCCTTGAACTGGCTAAATGAAGTGTCTGGTCGTTTGGATACAGTAGCGCGTCTGCTTAAGTCCAATCCGGTTGAAGTGACCGATAAAGTTGATGCGTTATTACAGAAAAACCGCGCACTGGAAAAAGAGCTGGAACTGATCAAAAGCAAAATGGCTTCCCAAGCCGGTTCTAGCCTGGCAGATCAGGCTGTCGATGTGGGTGGTATCCGTGTGTTGGCGGCCAATCTTGAAGGTGCTGATCCGAAATCCTTGCGTGATACGGTTGACCAATTAAAAAATAAGCTCGGTAATGCGGTAGTGATTTTGGCAGCTGTAGCCGATGGCAAAGTCAGCTTGGTTGCCGGTGTCACCAAAGCAGAAACAGCTAAAGTCAAAGCCGGTGATTTGCTGAACTTTGTTGCTACCCAAATTGGTGGCAAAGGTGGTGGTCGCCCGGATATGGCGCAAGGTGGTGGCACTGATGTTGCAGCCCTGCCAGCCGCGCTTGATTCAGTTAAAGACTGGATCGCCCAACGAGTATAAACTACTTCCCCTCAATCCCCCCTGATTCTTGGGGGGGAATTAAATAATTGTGTGTTTTGAAGGTAAACCATGGCACTGATCGTACAGAAATACGGCGGTACCTCGGTTGGCTCGCCCGAACGTATCGCGGCGGTGGCTGATCGTGTTATTCGCTGGAAACAAAAGGGCAATGATGTCATCGTCGTGGTCTCGGCGATGTCAGGCGAGACTAATAAGCTGGTCTCTTTAATCAACGCCATTAACCCGCATGGTTCTGAGCGCGAAAAAGATACCATTTTGGCTACAGGGGAACAGGTCACGATTGGTCTGCTGGCATTGGCGCTGGAAAAGAAAGGGCAACCGGCTCGTTCCTATACCGGAGCGCAAGTGCGCATTCTCACCGATGCTGCTCATACCAAAGCCCGTATTATGGAAATCGATGCTGAACCGATCCGTACCGACTTGGCTGAAGGCAGAGTTGTGGTCGTGGCTGGTTTCCAAGGGGTTACCGAAGATGGCAGTATCACTACCTTAGGGCGCGGCGGTTCGGATACAACCGGCGTGGCTCTAGCAGTAGCGTTAAAAGCGGATGAGTGCCAAATCTATACAGACGTGGATGGTGTCTATACCACAGACCCACGCGTTGAACCCAGAGCGCGCCATATTCCTGCTTTAACACTGGAAGAAATGTTGGAAATGGCTAGCCAAGGCTCCAAGGTTCTGCAAATCCGTTCAGTCGAATTTGCCTATAAATATGATATGCCTATTCGTGTGCTTTCTAGTTTTGATGAATTTGATGAAGGTAAAAGCACACTGGTCACTCGTGAGGAAGAAGTAATGGAACAAGTATCCGTCCGTGGTATTGCCTTTAACCGCGATGAAGCACAACTGACTGTGTTAGGTGTACCGGATCGTCCGGGTGTGGCTTATCAAATTCTAGGCCCAATTTCTGATGCCAATATTGAAGTCGATATGATCGTACAGAATATTGGTTCAGACGGTACTACCGACTTTACTTTTACCGTGCATAAAAATGATTTTACCAAGGCCGAGCAGATTTTGCGTAAAACGGCTGCTGCCATGGGTGCTAAAGAATGCTCTAGCGATGAAAGCATTGCCAAAGTCTCCATTGTAGGAGCTGGTATGCGTTCACATGCAGGTGTTGCAAGTAAAATGTTCAAGGCCTTAGCTGATGAGGGTATCAATATCCGTATGATTTCCACCTCGGAAATCAAAGTTGCGGTCGTTATTGATGAAAAATATCTGGAATTAGCGGTGCGTATCTTGCACAAGGCTTTTAATTTGGATAAATCTTCAGCATAAGACTGGAATTTTTACTTTAAAAACCCATTGTTGTAGTAGATGACAACAATGGGTTTGCTATTATTAGTTAAATGTATATCAAATAATGCATATTTAATTTTTGTTGTAAAAACAATACAATGGTAAAAATGCAACATAGGGCGTAATAGTTAAGCTTAAGTTAAGTGCTTATGTGGGATTGTTGGGCATACCAGAGTTGTCTAGTAATAGCTACGCTTGTGAGAGTTATTACAGGGCTTTGTGGACATAAAGTGCAGCAATATGGAGAGTTTGCGGTATGTTAATTCTAACGCGGAGGGTGGGAGAAACCCTCATGATTGGGGACAATGTAAGCGTTACAGTACTGGGGGTTAAGGGTAACCAAGTGCGCTTGGGCATCAATGCTCCAAAGGATGTTGCTGTGCATCGGGAAGAAATCTACGAGCGCATTCGACATGAACACACTGATGTCATCGTCATTGAAGAAAATGTAAATTAACTCTTTACATAAGTAAGCTTAGTAGGTATTATTGCCGCCTTTACTGAGCACCGGAGAGGTGGCCGAGAGGCCGAAGGCGCTCCCCTGCTAAGGGAGTATGGGCCAAAAGCCCATCGCGGGTTCGAATCCCGCCCTCTCCGCCATTTCACAAAGTCGGTTAAGAAATTTAAAAAAATTGCTTGACCTAATCAGTAAAAAGCGTATAATACGCGGCTCTTACACAGCGCATCCGTAGCTCAGTTGGATAGAGTACCTGGCTACGAACCAGGTGGTCGGAGGTTCGAATCCTTCCGGATGCGCCATCTAATTCAGAAAGGCAGCTTTTTAAGCTGCCTTTTCGCTTTTCTAGGCATCGATATTATAGCTTTGCTTCGGACTATACAAAAGTCTGTATAGGTATACCCCGATGAAGCGTATAGTTAATAATGACGTCGTTGCACAGACATAAAAAAAGCCACCGCGTAGGGTGGCTTTTCTTTAAGTGCTATATGATCAAGAACGGCCAAATAGCTTGCTTGCCAAACCAATAGCGCCAGAAATGCCTCCTACTGCATTCAGTAAGGAGTTCAGATCTAAACTACCATTAGGTGTGGCTTTATCAACTACACCCGGTACAGCAGCCTTCAAGCCATTCAAGGCCTGTTCTGGTGTAATACCCAGTTGTTGCGCGAAAGCTGTAATTTTGTCTTGACCAAACATTTGGTTTAACTGGTTGCCTGAAACAGGAGCATTAGGACCTGTACTGATCCAGGAATTTACCATGGACAACAAATCTGAATTGCCACTGCCTTGCAGACCGGAAATCATGGAAGCCAGACCCCCCAAAACACCGGCCTGCGACTGCCCGCCCTGATTACTAGATAATAAGCTCATCAAGGCAGAAGCGATTTCAGTTATTTCCAATTGGCCATCGTGGTCTTTGTCCAGTTGGCTTTGGAATAACTGAGCGCCAATTTGCATAAGGTTTCCAACATCCATTCAATCTCTCTCCAGTTAAATGTTTTTCGGAATGCGGATTTTCTGGCCCGGGAAGATTTTGTTCGGGTCACGAATAACTTCACGGTTTACATCCAGAATGCGGGTGTATTTAGTACCGTCGCCGTAAGCTTTTTCCGCAATTCTCCAAAGAGTATCACCTTTTTCGATTACGTAGAATTCATCGTCTTTGCCAATTTGACTACCATCGGCAATACTCATCTGATCAGCTTTGACTTCCTGGATGCCCATAGCATTACCTGCCATCAAAACGGCTTTTTCCAGAGCTTCAGCAGATTGGGCTTCGCCTTTGAGGGTGGCAACACCGTCTTTGACATCCACTTGCAGGTTGTTTACACCTGGATTGTCTTCATTAATATGTTGTTGCAGTGCTGAAGGGGCTTCTTCCTCGGTGTGAAAGATTTTTTTACCGATATTACGGGCAAAATCAAACAATCCCATCTTATTATCTCCTATTCAGTTAGGTGGATTAGTCTCCACGCATAGTATAGACGTTTTGGTTCAAAGAAACAGGAATCTGACTGTAGGTCGAAATAACACCCGAAAAAGTTCAGGAATAAACATTAAGGATTGTTAAGCTAGGAAGGTACCAAATTTTATCAGGCGCTGTTGCCAGTAGGGTTTGTCCAGATTATCCAGTGATACTTTACCACCACCAGAGGCGGCGTGAATAAAGTTGCCTCGGCCTACATAAATACCAACGTGATTCACACTGCTGCCGCTAGTACGAAAGAAAATCAGATCACCAGGACGCATTTGCGCAAAA
>CAZCJE010000002.1:52359-69106 GCA_964498805.1 uncultured Thiothrix sp. | reverse complement strand
GCGGGTTAAAGCGGATAGAGGAGGGAACTAAATAAGGGCGATAACCGGGCGTGTTTTGCGGTTGGTAACTGGCATGGTAAAACTGTGGTTTAGGCGCTGTATTAGAAGCATTAGGCCTATAAGTCAGGGTGGAAGCTGTCTGATAGTAGGGATTCGTAACCGGAGCGGGTGCACATCCCGTTGTTCCTGCAGATACAGTCATCCATAATCCGGCATACTTTAATAGACGCACACTGCCCATAGTCAAAACCCTGATTATTATTATTGGTTAGGCTTGAAAGAGCAGTTTAATGCGGGTTAACTGAATGCTGCTACAAAATCCGATAAAAAACAGCGATCTGGCTAGAGTCTAGCCAGATACTGCCGTATTTCAGAAAGATGAGCTGTTTTATCTAGCGGGAGTAGTGAGGATTTGAGCGGTATGGATCAGAGCGGTAACGCTCATTGGGATAAGTAGGATAAGTTCTAGGTCGTGGTGGGGACTGGTGGTAGTAAGCATTCCCTTGCGCACTCGTTTGTTCAAGCAAGCCAGCTTTTTCCATGTAATACAACATGCCACCTAATAAGCTTAGGCCAAGCAAGACGGCAAACACGATCTTAAAGACACTATAAGGGCGTTCGCCTTGAGTCTTGCCATTGCGGCCATTAATGACAAAGCGATAACTTTTGTCCTTATAGCGGAAAGCTGCAGACCACACGGGTAGTAATAGATGTTTGAAAGTAGTGGCTGAATGTTGAGTCTGGATATTATGGACGCGTTGTTGGTCCCCACCAATATCCGCAATGACAGCTGAATAAATGCGCTCATCCATAATGCCACGGGCTTGTTCAAAGCCTTCATCCAAATCAACTTGGTAGATTTCGCTTTGGAAACCGCTTAAATAGTTTTCATTATAAGGGACCAGTTGCTCCAGATCCCACGGTTCAAGTCGATCCAAAATAGCTCGTGGCAGGGTATGGGTAGCCCCAACTAGGACATCATCAAAGAAGAGGTTGATACGACCACTAGCCGGTGTCCAACGCACCTTAGGAATATTTTGAATTTGTTCCTGCGGGCGACCATTGACCATGACCGTTACGACTTGGCGTTCATAATAAACCGTACCGCGTTCACCCTGATACACGCTATCCGTGCGACTATCGTAGGTCCAGTAAGGCACATAGATACCTAATAGCTTTTCATCACGTTTAGCTTTATTTTTTAAGGCAGAAGGGGCAAACCATAACCCGCTAATCCAGCGATCAAAAGCTGTGCGTGCGTCTTTTTCGGTGATAACAAATGGTAATAGGGATTTAGGTTGGAACAGGCGCACCTGTTCCGAACCAGTAACGACTGGAGTGCCGCAAAAGGGGCAATCCCCTGCATTGCGGTTAGTAGTCAGTTCAAAAATGGCAGCACAATTAGGGCACTTGATAACCTGATCATTATCCAGTGGGCGCAAGCGAGACTGTTCCATCGCCCGCAAGGCTTGCGCAAAACTATACTCCTGAATAGTGGTTGTTTTAGGCTGAATTAGGTTGGTATGTCCACAGAAGCTACATACCAAAGTTTCTGTGCCCGGTTTATATAACAAGTCAGCACCGCACTGTTCACAAGGAAAGTGCTGTTGTGTAGTTGTAGTGTCTGCCATTTAACCCTTCACCCATCCTGTCGTGTTATTAAGTGCCTTGTGGTGGTAAGGATGGTGGAATAGGTGGCGGCAATGCAGTTAACCAATTCTGCAGGGCTGGAATTTCACTGGCTGGTTGCCAAGTAGCCATACCTGCCTGCCATACTAATGTACTGGCTGTCAGGCTTCTTTCTTGAATCATTTGCTGAAGTTGAGCTAATGAATGAGGGCCTTTGGCTTCTTGTCCTACCGCTACAAACCAATTACTTTCAGGTAAAAGTGGCGGTGTGGGCGCATTAGGCGCTGGGGCAACAGCAGGGGCCGTAGAAGTGCGATTAAAGGCTTCTGCCATTTTATTGCCCATGGCAAAGCCCATGCCCATATCCAATCCGCTATTACCGCTACCTTTGCCAAGGCTTTCGGCAGCTTGATATTGCAGGTATTGGTCAAGATTGCCAATCATGCCCATGCTGGTACGTTTATCCAGTGCCTTTTCTACTTCATCTGGCAAGGAAATATTTTCTACCAGAATACTGGTTAACTTAAGACCATAGGCTTGAAATTCCGGGGCAATTTTTTGTGTGACATATTGCCCAAGCTGTTCGTTATTGGCGGCCATATCCAACACCGGAATGTTAGAGCTACCGATAACACTGCTAAAGCGCGTGACAATTAGGTTACGTAACTGATCACTGATTTCTTCCACGATAAAGTGACCATCAGTACCCATGATTTCTTGCATGAACTTGCGCGGGTCTTCAATACGGATAGCATAAGTACCAAAAGCCCGTAAGCGCACGCCGCCGAATTCCTTGTCACGAATCATGACCGGATTGCGTGTTCCCCATTTTAGATTGGTGAATTGGCGCATATTGAAGAAATACACTTCCGCCTTGAACGGGCTTTGAAAGCCGTGATCCCAATGTTGCAAGGTGGAAAGCAACGGTAAGTTGCGCGTTTCCAGCACATACAAGCCTGGGCCTAACACATCCGCGACTTGGCCTTCATTAACGAAAATGGCTACTTGTGACTCGCGAACCGTGAGTTTGGCTCCGTATTTGATTTCATTACCGTGGCGTTCAAAACGGTAGACCATGGTGTCGTTACTGTCATCGGTCCACTCGATGACATCCACGAATTCACCCATTAAGCGATCCCATAAGCCCATGGTTAGACTCCTGATCTTGGTGAAGGATTGTTATAACGTGCTTTTGCAGCGGTCAGCGTCTGACGCAATTCGCCTTCCATGGTTTTCAGGTCTTCTTCAGCCTTAGCACGCATAGCTTTGCCTTCATCGGCAATACGCAAAGAATCATTAATAGTTTCAATCAAAGCCGAGTTAGCTTTTTTAACGGATTCAATATCAAAAACGCCGCGTTCCATTTGTTTGCGTACTTCTGCATTGCCTAGACGCAAAGTTTCTGCATTCTTTTCCAGTAAATCATTAGTCAGGTCATTAGCTTCCTTGACGACTTTAGCAGCATCACTCATGCGGAAAATAGTCACAGCTTGAGCGAGCTGATTTTTCCACAATGGAACCGTATTAATCAAAGTGGAATTGATTTTATTAATCAAGGTTTTATCATTTTCCTGCACTAGACGAATACTAGGCAGACTCTGCATGGCAACCTGACGGGTCAAGCGTAAATCGTGTACGCGACGCTCTAATTCATCGCGAGCACTACGCAAATCACGCAGACTTTGTGCCATCACCATATCTTGGGTATTCAATTCAGCTTTGGCGGCTAACGCTGGAATGTCATTGGTATCCAGACGACGCAGCTTTTCTTCGCCAGCTGCAATGTAATTTTCCAGTTTATGGAAGAAATCCAGATTGGCTTCGTAAAGTTTATCGAGGGTAACAATATCGGTTAGCAGCTGGGTTTTGTGGCCTTCCATTTCGTCCGTAATGGTTTCAATCTGCTTGCGCACGTCTTCATATTTACTGAGAAATTCCATCACGGGTTTGGTTTTGCCCAGCAGTTTTTCCCACCAGCTTAGCTCTTCGTTTGGGTTCAGAGCATCAATGTCAAAGCCTTTGATCGCGGTAATCATATTGGTTAAAGATTTACCGGCTACCCCTACATCTTTGTTTTTAACGCCATTGAGCATCTTATCGGAAATGACTGTCATCTGTTCTTGAGTTTTGGTACCAAAAAACATAATGCTGCTAGTGTTATTCATATCGAGTTCCGCAATCAGATTTTCTAACTGTTGTTTTTGCGGGTCGCTGGCCTGTTCATAAGCTACTAAGGCGGTTTTAACTTCAGGTAAAGTGGCTAACTCAGTACCGGGGATAACAGTGGGCGTGACTTGTGTGGCGGTGATAGTCTGGGTGTTTTCACTCATGGGGGGAACTCCTGCTAATTGTGGTTCAAAGGACGCCTTCGCGTTTCAACTGGGTTTCGAGGACTTCAATCTGTACATCGAGATCAAAGTGCTCATCTTCCAGAAGCTTTGTCTGTTGTTCTGTGAAAGTTTGTTCAAGCGAATCCAGCACACGGCTAAAATTGGTTTCCAAAGCAGCGGGGGGCTGGCCTTGATGCGTGCGTGCATAACCCTCAGTTACCCGTTGAGTACCATCAAGGTAAACTTTAAGGAATTTGCGGGCGCGGCTGAGGCGGGTTGGGTCTTCTTCAATACTATCAAGTACTTCACGAGCTTTATTGGTAATGCGTTGTAAGCGGGCATTGAATTCAGGATTATTGATATGACGGCGTGCCTGTTCAATCGCATCGATCTTGCCATTAGCAGCGTCTAGGGCATCCAGTACTTCTTCAATGGTTACCCCAATAGATAATTTACCAGCCTTATCCTTGCGTGGGTCGAGCCCATAATACAGTGCAAAGCCTAGAAAGGTTGCTGCTGCAATTAAAACATCTTCTGGAATGGATGCTATTTCGTAATCAGACATCCACCAATTCAGTACCCCTGAGGTAATACTAATGAATAAAGCAGCGATTGTTTTGTAAGGCGTAGACGGGGCCCGCGCTATTTTGCGACGTTCGTATTCCCCTTGTAGGCGGAAACCTTGGCGGGCAATGGCAGCTCCTACGATATACGCGGCAAAGGCAGCCCCGGTTACTAGTGTATCCATTACTGCACCACGCATCAGCGAGATTAAAGCAGTAACCAACACCGGTAAGGGTAATAAATACAGTAAAATACCTTTTAAACCATAATTGACCTGATGAAGAGCAGGCTCATAACGCTTTACTGTGGTCATTATTACTCCGTTAAGACAGGGCGCGAGGGATAAGATGAAGGACTGAAAGCACGCTTACGCCGCCTACAGTTATCAATAGCAAGATAAAACCAACAATCTTTTTTAATGCGGCCATGTGGATATCCCTTGTTGTTTTGCCTGTAAGTTTACATGCTATATGGGGGAACCGCCTATTCTAATCAAGCTTTGTCGACAGAAAAAGATTTTATTTATGAAAGAGGTGTGTATAATAGACATAATCGCAAAAAAAGCGGGCTCTAAGGCCCGCGATTTGTGAAGGTGACTTGAAAGCACCGAAACGCTATACGTTTCGGTAGAACGTAAGCAAACCCCCTGTTTGCAGCTATACGTTCTGGTAGTACCTACGTTTCCCTAACAAACTCCCAGTGTTTGATTGGTAAAACAAGATACTAAACTCGATTTTAGCCCGCAAACCAGCTCCCCAATGAACGGCCGGTTTAAAGGGCTATATCGAGCATTAACTTCAGCATGCCGTCATTCCGAATCCTCTAAGCCATTGAGTGTCAGAACGGCGGAACAAATTATTTTTCATATTACAGATGCTTCTGACGACGAAATCGCTACCACAAACCCCAAGTTCACGACTCCTGCTGAAGTTGAGATCATCTTAAGGCTGAAGCCCTGAATAAAACCTGAATATTTCGCTTGATTTTTAGCCTATAGAAAAAGGGCAGGATCAATTGCTTCGCCATTTAAATACACTGACCAGTGTAAATGTGGGCCCGTTGCCCGCCCAGTACTGCCGACTTCCCCAATAATATCGCCAGCATTCACGACATCACCTGGCTTAACCAAAATCTTGCTTAAGTGTGCATATAGCGTAATAACACCAGAGCCATGATCAACGTAGACGACATTGCCACTGAAAAAGAAATCATCTGTATGTAAGACGGTACCGGCAGCAGTAGCTTTGACTGGCGTTCCAGCGGCGGCGGCTATATCCATACCGCTGTGAGGATTACGGGCTTGACCATTGAGAATCCGCTTAAGACCAAACCGACCTGAGTCACGTCCCGGTACGGGTTGAATGAAGTCCAGATTAGGTACTTGTGGAGAAAATTGGTGTTTGAGACGTTTTTGCATGGCCATTTCCTGCACAATTCGTTCACTGGATTCTTCATCTGGATTGACTTTATTTGAATCCTTGATCGTCAGGCGTTGGGTTTTATATTGCTTAGGGTCGACTTCAAACGGTAATTTTTCACCGTTTGCCAGTTGTAATTCATGAGAGCCTGTTGCTGCATTCAAGGAAATACCTATTAGGGCAAACCATTGTTGACCGTCTTCTACCACTAACACCCGTTGCCCTTCATAATAGGCAATAGGCATTGGATTGGTGACAGGACCAATAGGTACTTCCGCGATACCGCCGGGGACAGGGCTAATTCGCGGGAAGGCAGCTAATTGGGTAGATAGGCCTAGAATGCTTAGTAGAAGCCAGCGTTTTTGCATAAGATGTTCCTGCTTAAATAATCGTAAATTATTGTGTGAATATTGATGAACCAGCATCTTAAAACCACTGACCGAATGCAGGCAATCCAGCCTTTTCATGTGATGGCGTTACTAGCGGAAGCCCGCCGTCTGGAAGCTTTGGGTCAGGATATTATTCATATGGAAGTCGGTGAGCCAGATTTTCCGACACCGGCTCCTATTGTTGAGGCTGGCATTCGGGCGTTACAGGCAGGCCATACCAAATACACAGCAGCCCGCGGCTTGCCAGCATTACGTGAAGCCATTGCCCAGTATTATGCCCAGCGATTTGGGGTCACACTCAGTCCTGAACGTATTATAGTGACACCGGGCGCTTCGGGTGCATTGCAATTAGTATTGGGTGCCATGTTGAATCCGGGTGATGAAGTGTTAATGACTGACCCTGGGTATCCTTGTAATCGCCATTTTGTCCGTCTGTTTGAAGGTAAAGCCACCACTATTCCGGTTGATGCTAGTAGCCGCTACCAATTGACCGTTGAACATATTCAACAGCACTGGAGTAAGGCCAGTAAAGCAGTGTTATTGGCCTCACCAGCTAATCCGACTGGAACATTACTAACCTCAGCCGATATTGTGGCTTTGTATCAGGCGATTAGTCAGCGTGGCGGCCAATTAATCGTAGATGAAATCTATCAAGGGCTTAGTTATGGTGTGCCGGATATGACCGCATTAACGGTTAATATGGAAAACATCTGGGTTATCAATAGCTTTTCAAAGTACTTTGGGATGACAGGCTGGCGTTTAGGCTGGGTAGTTGCTCCGGAATATGCGGTCGAAACACTGGATAGGCTGGCGCAGAATATCTTTCTGGCTGCCCCTACACCTGCGCAATACGCTGCTTTGGCTGCTTTTACTCCAGAAGCACTGGCGATTATGGAAGAACAACGTCAGGAATTGCAGCGGCGGCGTGATTTTCTCGTACCTGCTTTACAAGAGTTAGGTTTCAGTGTGCGTACTGAACCGCAAGGAGCCTTTTACATTTATGCAGGCTGCGAGCATTTTAGCCAAGATGCTTATCGTCTAAGCCTTGATATGCTGGCCAAAACGGGTGTGGCGTTTACACCGGGTATCGATTTTGGTAGCCATCAGGCTAATACCCATGTACGTTTTGCCTATACCACTGGGGTGGAACGCTTGGCAGAAGCCATGGAACGGCTTTACCAAGCGTTACGTTAAGCCCTCATGGGCTGTTGAAAGTATCACATTTGCGTAAATCCCCACTTTGCAAACCGCGCTGGAACCATTCAGCGCGTTGGCGTGAAGAGCCATGTGTGAAGTTATCCGGGTTGACGTGGCGTCCCGACATGCGTTGCAAACGGTCATCCCCAATGGAAGCCGCAGCATTAATAGCCTCCTCAATATCACCACTTTCCAGAATATTGTTGTGTTGTTGAGCTTTATTGGCCCAAATACCGGCATAACAATCCGCTTGCAATTCCACCGCTACTGATAAGGCATTGGCTTCGGTTTGGCTAACTCGTTCCTGCATAGCACTGACTTTATCGGTAATACCTAGTTGGTTCTGCACATGATGGCCAATTTCATGCGCAATCACATAGGCTTGAGAAAAATCACCGGAAGCGCCTAGTGAGTTCAGTTCATTGAAAAAGCCCAGATCAATGTAAACTTTTTGGTCGCCAGGACAGTAAAATGGCCCGGTGGCGGCACTGGAATAACCACACACTGAATCGGTTTCATTGGTGAACAATACCAGGGTAGGATCACGGTAACGGCGTCCCATTTGTTGAAACACGCTACCCCATACATCTTCCGTTTCACCGAGTATCGAGCGAACAAATTGAGTGGTTTCATCATTGCGTGGGGGGGCGACCTGCGTTTGCGGGCTATTACTTTCTAAGCCGCCTAAGATGGTGTTAGCGCCCCCAATCAAACCGAGCATTTGTAAAGGGTTGATACCCAGAAACCAGCCGACGATAACAATGGCAGCCGTGCCTAAAAAGCCAATTTTCATGCCGCCACCGCCGGAGCCACCAAAGCCGCCAGAGCTGCGGCGATCTTCTATATTGCTGCTCTGCCTACTGGATCTCCAGCGCATTTTTGCCTCCATAAAAATATTCATTACAGATATGTCGTCTATTACTGAACTAAAGCTAAATGTACTGTCTCTGTCAACTTATAAATATTTAAACCGTTAACTATCCAGAGTTCCTGGTCAGGGGAGGGGTGCCCAGACAAGGAATATGATGAAAACTGCGGCATTGCTAACAGGACCAGTCTGGTCAGGTGATCCAAGGGACGCAAAAGGAAACTGTTCTGACAACAACGGCACGCATAAACCACTTCCTGCAGGGAGTAGAGCAACGGGCATTTGTAACGGCACGTTTGGCAACGCAGCATGAGGATGAAGCACTCGATATTGTGCAGGATGCCATGTACAAGCTGGTACAAAAGTACTCCGGTTATCCTGAAGAGCAATGGGGAGCCTTGTTCCATACCATCTTGCATAGCAGGATCAATGACTGGCACCGGCGGCAAAAAGTACGCAATCGCTGGCGCGTATTCTTTCTGTTTGCGGATGATGAAAAAGAAGCAGAGAGTCCCCTAGAGGAACAAGTTGCTCAAACACTGTTTCTAGAACCGGAAAGTCAGCTATTACAGGATGAGCTGAACGTGGTGATTCAAGCAGCAGTGGCTACCTTACCGTTGCGCCAACAACAGGCCTTGTTGTTGCGTGCTTGGGAAGGCTATGACATTGCTCAGACCGCTAAGATTATGAATTGTTCACAAGGTAGTGTTAAAACGCATTATTCACGGGCTATCCACAGTTTACGCGAAAAGCTGGGAGATTATTGGTGACATCGAGATTATTAGACCCAGAGCTGACGGCATTAATTAAACGGGGGTTGGACCAATCAGTCCAGCAGGTAAGTCAGCCCGTTCAACATAGGCTATTACAGGCACGCCAACAGGCGCTTGCGGCAAATCTCCAGTTATCGGCTCCTCGCCGTCTTGTATCTTTTTCTTACGGATTTGCCTTAGCATTAGGTATCACACTGGTAATCGTACTATGGCTAACACCAGTGCCTTATGACTCGGTGTTTAACAGTTTTTTAATAGATAATCCCATAGCACCTTCCACAACTTCTTCAGTGGGTGACATAAAGGCAATGGACGTCATTATGTCCACAGAAGATCTTGATTTTTTAGAAAATATGGATATTTATGAATGGCTGGAAGCCGAATATGGCTAATCAGTCAGCAACAAGGAGATAGTTTGCTCATGTCAAGGAAAGGAATCCTGTTTTGTAGTCTGTTAGTGGCGATTTTAGGCTGGATCACGCCAGTAGTCGCCGGGGAAACCGTTGAAGAGATAACCACCATGATGAATTGGTGGGAAGATGTCGGTAGTACGTGGGAAGAGGCGCGCGACGTCATTGAACTGGCAGGAGATGAACTGCCGCCGGAACCTGTCTATGCTTTGGCAGACAACACTCCGGAGCGTGAGCATGAAACACAATAGCTACTTTTTTCTGGTTTGTGTGGGTTTTGGATGGTGGTGCCTATTAATAAGTTCGGTGGCGTGGGCAGGGCCTATTGACTGGAATAACCTCAATAGCAATGAGCAGACGGTGCTGAAAAATTTTCAGGGTCAATGGAAGGATCTCAGCGAAGTCCAGCAGAAAACCTTGCAACGTTGGGCGGCTAAATCTCCGGCTGACCGGGGGCGCATTAAACAGCGCTATCAGGATTGGGCACAATTATCACCTGCTAAGCAGCAGACAGTGATTAGGCAATTAAACCGTTATCGGCAGATGTCAGTGGAACAAAGAGCGCGTCTGAAAGCTTGGCATCAATGGTTAAAGAAGCTGCCCGGTGCGGAAAGAGAGAAAATATATCATTTATGGCCTTCTATGAGTGATACCGAACGTAGAACGTACATAAATGATTTACAAAAGAAGTATGGCAATAAATAAATTCTTGATTATAAAAATTTCCGACGAACGGTAGGTTATATTCAGCTTGGGTTAAGATTAAAATTTGCCCAAATGCCTGGCGTGAAAAATTTTATTCATAAAAATCAATCATATATGGATCTTGTTAAGTTTGTATTAAGCTCTTCTACAGGACAGGAATTTGTGCTAACTTGCCCTAGAAATAATCGAGAGTGTTCATTCGAAGAAACAAGGTCACCCTTTTAGCCCCAATAGAAGGTGTTGACTGGCTAAATTTTAGTATTGCCTTAAGGTGGGAATACCTTTAACAACAAAGGAGTCTAACAATGTCAAGGCCACAGACCCGCATGCATTGCGAGAAAGAGGAGGCTTTTGTTACGCTTGATGCTACTGAAGATGATCTAGTAGCGGTAGAGCTTGATGATAGTGAAAGTGAAGTTCCTGAATCAGAGGACGAGGAGTTAGGATTTAATGAGCTTCTGCCCACGCTATCTCTGCATGAACTGGATGCCACCCAAATGTATTTGCGGGAAATCGAATTTTCCCCGCTTTTGACTCCTGAAGAAGAGGTCCTGTATGGGCGTCTTGCCCGTGAAGGTGACGCACTCGGACGTAAGAAAATGATTACCTGTAATCTGCGTTTAGTGGTCAAAATTGCTCGCCGTTATATGGGACGCGGTTTACCCCTGCCAGACCTGATTGAAGAAGGTAATCTTGGTCTGATTCATGCTGTAGAAAAATTTGATCCTGAACGCGGTTTCCGTTTCTCTACCTATGCAACTTGGTGGATTCGTCAGAATATTGAACGGGCGCTGATGAATCAGACCCGTACTATTCGTCTGCCGATTCACGTCAATAAGGAACTAAACTCCTATATGCGTAAGATGCGCGAAATGACTCAGAAACTGGGTTACGAGCCATCTTTGCAAGAAGTCGCTGAGGCCATGGACAAACCAATGGAGTCTTTACGCAAATTGCTGGATTTCAATGAGCGTATTACCTCACTGGATATTCCGGTAGGCAAGGAAGGCGATAGTCCTTTAGTTGATTTTGTCAGTACCGAAACCAGTGATGAACCTGATAGCAAACTGGAAGATGAAGATATCACCCAGTCGGTAGATGGTTGGTTGAATCAGCTAGAGTTTAAGCAAAAAGAAGTCATCATTCGCCGTTTTGGTTTGCATGGTCACGAAAGAGCCACCCTTGAACAAGTCGGTGAAGCTTTAGGTTTGACACGTGAACGTGTCCGCCAAATCCAGATGGACGCCCTGAAACGGTTGCGCCGCATTTTGGAAAACAAGGGATTATCCGGGGAAAGCTTGCTGGGGATTGGCTAAAAGCCACCCCTTTACAAGAAAAAAGCTCCAACCACAGGACGAGCTTCAGAAAGTAAAACATTATAGGTACGGCACGCTGCATCAGTAGTCATAATTTCAAAGCCGACACCGTGCTGCACCAGTTTTTTCCAGATGGCAGGGGAGGGAAGTTGCTGACGTTGACCACTGCCTATAATAATCACTTCAGCCGGAATGGTTAATACTTGCTCAAGATGTTCTGGTTGCAAGTCTTTGAACGATAGAGCAGGCCAATCCAAAATAAGTGTTTGCGGTGCCACAATAAAACTTTGTTCAATCCGGTTTTCGTTAACGCGCACCCAACCTTGACCATAACCGGTAATGCGATACCGGGCATTATCTATCTCTTCACTAAATTTCATTTCGTTTCCCTTATTGGTTTCTGCAATTGACAGTCTGCATGGTGAATTGTAATGTGGCTGGCTTACCAATGGCCCCACAGCGATGGGTTGTTTTCTTCGATGGATTAGAACCGTGCAGGACGATTTTCAAAGAATAAACCGGCTCCCTACTTACGTTTTCAAAATAACGGATGCTCTCAAGCGGGAAGCGCGTGCCAAGGGTGAAGACATTATTGATTTTGGCATGGGTAACCCTGACCAGCCAACACCTAAACATATTGTAGACAAATTGGTGGAAACAGCCCAGCGTCAGGATACGCATCGTTACTCCATGTCTCGCGGTATTCCCCGTCTGCGCAAAGCTATTAGTAACTGGTATAAGCGTAGGTTTGATGTGGATATTGACCCTGAAACCGAAGCGATTGCCACTATCGGTTCTAAAGAAGGTCTAGCCCATTTGGCGTTAGCGACCTTAAGTCGTGGTGATACTGTACTAGTGCCTAATCCGGCTTATCCGATTCATCCTTATGGCAGCATTATTGCCGATGCCGATATTCGCCATGTTCCCATGGTGGAAGGCAAAGATTTCTTTGCTGAATTAGAAAGCGCGATCAAAAACTCATGGCCTGTGCCTAAAATGTTGATTCTCAACTTCCCTGGTAATCCAACCGGGCAGTGTGTGGATCTAGAGTTCTTTGAGCGCGTCATCAAAATCGCCAAGGAACACCATATCTGGGTGATTCATGATATCGCCTACGGGGAGATTTGTTTTGATGGCTACAAAGCCCCTTCCATCCTGCAAGTCCCGGGGGCTAAAGATATAGCTGTCGAATTCTATTCATTATCTAAGACCTACAATATGCCGGGCTGGCGTGTCGGCTTTATGTGTGGTAACCCGACTTTGGTTAAAGCACTAGAGCGTATCAAATCTTACTTGGATTACGGTACTTTTACCCCCATTCAGGTAGCTGCTATTGCTGCATTAGATGGCCCACAGGATTGTGTCGAAGAAATCCGTAAAATGTATGAAAGCCGTCGCAATGTTTTGTGTGATGGTTTAAATGCTGCTGGTTGGAAAGTTGAACGTCCAAAAGCCAGTATGTTTGTCTGGGCCAAGATACCAGATCAATATTTATCCTTAGGCTCACTGGAATTTGCCAAAAAACTGTTGAAAGATGCGCAAGTTGCGGTTTCGCCTGGCATTGGTTTCGGTGAGTATGGGGATGATCACGTCCGTTTTAGTCTGATTGAAAACGAGCATCGTACCCGTCAGGCAATTCGCAATATCAAGCATATGTTCCGCAAAGATCAGGGTCTGAAGGAGTAAAGAATGGAACCTGTCAAGGTTGGCCTGTTAGGTTTGGGTACTGTTGGTGGCGGTACTGCCACTGTTTTGAAACGTAATGCAGAAGAAATTGCCCGTCGGGCAGGGCGTGGCATTGTCATTGATTATGCTGCCAATCTTGATCTGAGTAGAGCATCCGCTCTCGGTTTAAGCGATGTACGTTTAACCCAGGATGCATTTGACGTTGTTAATGACCCTGATATTCAAATTGTCATTGAATTGATTGGTGGTTATACCGTTGCCCGTGACTTAGTCATGCAGGCGATTCGCAATGGTAAGCATGTTGTCACGGCTAACAAGGCATTGATTGCCCTGCACGGCAATGAAATCTTTGCTGCTGCGCAAGAACAGGGCGTGATGGTGGCCTTTGAAGCAGCGGTAGCCGGAGGTATTCCGGTGATTAAAGCGGTGCGTGAAGGGTTGTCGGCCAATCATATTGAATGGGTTGCTGGTATTATCAATGGTACAAGCAACTTCATCCTGACCGAAATGCGCGATAAAGGGCGTAATTTTGCTGAAGTGTTGGCAGAAGCACAGGCGCTTGGTTATGCTGAAGCCGACCCAACCTTTGATATTGAAGGGGTGGATGCTGCGCATAAGCTGACTATTTTGTCATCCATTGCCTTCGGTATTCCGCTGCAATTCCGCCAAACCTATACCGAAGGTATTTCCCGCATTACTGCTGAAGATGTTAGTTATGCTGCGGAATTGGGTTACCGTATTAAGTTGTTGGGTATTGCACGCCGTACTGCCCAAGGTATTGAACAGCGTGTACACCCGGCCTTGATTCCACATCGTCGTCTGATTGCTAATGTCGATGGGGTTATGAATGCGGTTTTGGTGAAAGGCGATGCCGTAGGCCCTACCCTTTATTATGGTGCGGGTGCCGGTGCTGAGCCAACCGCTTCTGCGGTGATTGCGGATTTGGTGGATGTAACCCGTGCACTGACTTCTGACCCGGAAAACCGCGTTCCCCATCTGGCTTTCCAAGCCAGCCAATTGGCCGATACTGCTATTTTGCCGATTGCTGAAGTGGAAACCGCTTTCTATCTGCGCATGTGTGCATTAGACCGTCCGGGTGTGCTTGCGGATGTTACCCGTATTTTGGGTGATCGCCAGATTAGTATTGAAGCATTCATCCAGAAAGAACCGAAAAGTGGTGAAAACAAGGTGGATATCATCATGCTGACCCAGCGCGTGCGCGAGGGCAATATGAATGAAGCCATTGCTGCTTTAGAAGCGTTGGAAAGTATTTGTAGCCAAGTAACACGTATTCGTGTTGAGGCGTTGGGCTAAGAATTAATCATGAAGTACATTTCTACCCGTGGGCAATCGCCTGCACAGTCTTTTAGCGAAATCCTGTTGGGCGGTTTGGCCCCGGATGGTGGCTTGTACCTGCCAGAAAGTTATCCGCAATTGACGGATGCTGATCTGACCGCCATGCGCGCTATGAATTACCGCGAACTGGCCTTTGATCTGCTGTCACGTTTTATTACGGATATCCCAACGGACGATCTAAAAGCCATTGTTGATAAGACTTATACCGCTGAGGTGTATTGCAATGTGCGTCCCGGTGAAGATGCCGCTGACATTACTCCTTTGCATACCCTAGAGCCGGATTTGCATTTATTGTGCCTATCTAATGGCCCTACCTTGGCTTTCAAGGATATGGCTATGCAGTTACTGGGCAATTTGTTCGAATACGTACTGGCTAAAGCCGGGCAAGGCATTAATATTCTAGGGGCGACTTCCGGAGATACTGGGTCGTCCGCTGAATATGCTATGCGTGGCAAAAAAGGGGTGAATGTTTTCATGCTATCCCCCTACGGCAAGATGAGCCGTTTCCAGACAGCGCAGATGTTCAGCCTGCAAGACCCGAATATTTTTAATATTGCGGTTAAAGGCGTATTCGATGACTGTCAGGATATTGTCAAAGCGGTTTCCAATGATCATGCCTTTAAACAGGCGAATTACATTGGTGCGGTTAACTCGATTAACTGGGCGCGGGTAGCAGCGCAGATTGTTTACTACTTCAAAGGTTACTTTGCTGCTACTAGCAGCAATGACCAGCAAGTCAGTTTCACCGTGCCATCCGGTAACTTTGGTAATGTGTGTGCTGGGCATATTGCGCGCATGATGGGTTTGCCGATTAAGCATTTGGTGGTGGCTACCAATGAAAATGATGTGCTGGATGAATTCTTCCGCACAGGCGTTTATCGTCCGCGTGGTTCAGCTAATACTTACCACACCAGTAGCCCGTCTATGGATATTTCTAAGGCGTCTAACTTTGAACGCTTTATCTTTGATTTAGCCGGACGTGATGGCGATGCGGTGCGCTCATTGTGGAGTGAAGTGGATCAAGGCAATGCGTTTGATCTGAATACGCAAAACCTGTTTGCTAAAGTGTCAGCGTTCGGCTTCCAATCTGGGGCTAGTTCACATGCTAACCGTATGCAAACTATCCGCAATACTTGGGAAACCTATGGGGTTATGATTGATACGCATACCGCAGATGGTTTAAAAGTGGCATTGGAATACCGTGAAGCCGGTGTGCCAATGTTGGTACTAGAAACCGCTTTACCTGCGAAATTTGAAGATTCCATTCGCGAAGCTTTAGGTTGTGACCCATTACGCCCGGCGGGTTTGGAAAACTTGGAAAGCTTGCCGCAACGCTTTGACGTGATGGAAGCAGACGCGCAAGCGATTAAGCAATTTCTTGTTGAAAAAACTGCGTAAGTTCGCGTTTTTATGGCGAATTTCAATACACATGTAACCATCGCAGCAGCAGGCTCCGGCCTGCTGTCTGTTTTATGCTTGCAAGTTGGTATGGTTGATCATACCGAAGCCTTGATTCTGGCTTTATTGGGGACGATTGGTGGTATTCTGCCCGATATCGATCTGGAACACGCTTATCCTAGCCGCATTATGTTTGCCCTATTTGCCATTATGGGGGCGTTTTTGGTGGTATTTGCCACCGAAAATAATCTTTCCATCTTGGAATTATGGGGGGTGGGTTTAGTAACGTTCGCTATTATTCGTTTTCCTGTTTGGATGTTATTCCATGAATATACCCATCATCGCGGTTCAATTCATACTATTGTAGCGGGTTTGTTTTTTATGTTTGCCACTGCTGCTTTTGGTTATCGCGTCATGGCAAAAGACCCTTTTACTTCTTGGCTAATGGGTTTATTTGTCTTTTTAGGCTTTATCCTGCATTTAGGTCTGGATGAGCTCTATAGCGTTGATTTCATGAATAATCGGGTCAAAAAATCTTTTGGCACGGCTTTAAAGATTTTGGATTGGCGTAGATTAGATAAATCTACCGCGTTAGTGGTGGTAACAATTCTAGCTTGGGCCTTGACGCCTAAATCCGCTAATTTCTGGGATACTTTATTTAGTCTGGATACCTACCGGATTATTGGTTCGCGCTTTTTGCGTTAAACA
>CAZCJE010000002.1:47865-52259 GCA_964498805.1 uncultured Thiothrix sp. | reverse complement strand
ACTACTAAGGCTCCTATTCGGTGAGTTAGATGGATAGCCGTGCGAGCCGGATTTTCCAGCGTGCCAAATTCATAGTTAACCCCGGGGTTCCAGCTAAAACTGAATGCATTGGCAAAGTCAGTGGGTGGCCACCATTGATCCTGACAGGTCGGAAAATCAATACCACAGGCAATGGCAGCGTAATGTGAACTTGTCCAACCGCCTAAAAATATCTGCAAAACCACGATAAGCAGTGCTAGCACACTAGCGAAACGTATACCGCCTAGCGATTGTGAGGAAAAAGCCGGTAGTTGGGTAACATGCCGATCTAGCCACAGCCACCACAATAGTGAAAGTGTGGTCATACCCCCTAGCAAATGCGCTGTTACAATCACAGGGCTTAGTAAATGGGTAACGGTCCACATGCCTAACATGGCCTGAAAAATCACCGTTCCTAACAGTAACAACGGTATGAATAAGCTTTGATGCAATTGTTTACCCCGCAGCACCACAAAGCCAAAGATAAGCACAATCAGCAATCCTAAAGTACCCGCTGCATAACGGTGAATCATTTCCTTCCAAGCTTTATTTGCCTCTAGGGGGCGCTGGTAATGATCAGGATTTACTGTCTCAGGAACGCTTAAATGACCATAGCAACCCGGCCAGTCCGGGCAACCTAAACCTGCATCAGATAAACGGGTATAAGCACCTAGTACCACTACCCCTAGGGCTAATACCAGTGTCATTGAGAGTAAATACGAGAAATGTTTTTGCATGCGTTTCCTTTCAAAAAATTGATTTATAGAAACGAACTGAGTTTAGCCATGTCCATCGTCATAACGGCTAGGTTTGAACAGGGTTTGCGACTAAAACTGCTGGATTATGCAAGGTTTATAGTCAAAAACGTCTTTAATTACAACTGACGATAAAAAATACATTAATTAGTATATGACTACATTCTGAAATGATTATAAAAGTAGAAAAAGCAGTGTTATTAAGTCATTCAAAAAAAACCGCCTAGACTAACAACTATTCGGGTGGAGCAGGAAATAACTAGCTACCATGCGCCGGGAATTTGTGATTCAGCCCAATTGTTCCCTTAGCCATCAAGGACGTAAATGTTTTTTGTGTGTTATGGGATTAATCATGCTAGCCATCAGTGCTTACATGATTGTTTTGGGTTTCTGGTTAATTGCCCCGTTTATGGGCGCAGAATTTGGTGTGCTGGTTTATGTATTCAACACAGTGGCTAAGCAATGCCGCATTGTTGAACGGGTGGTGATTCAAGAAGAGCAACTCACCATCTACCATAGAGAGGCTCGGCAAACGGCTACTTGGTCGTTTCCATTGGGTTGGGTCAGGGTCGATCTTAGACATCACTTCCATCCGTGGTATCGGTCGCAATTGTTCATTGGTGCGTATGGTCGCTGGGTTGAATTGGCGTCTTTTCTCACTAATCCAGAAAAAGACACTCTAGCTCAGGCTCTTAAGCTGGCCATCCTAACTGAACGACAACCCGCTAGGAGGATGTAGCATGCAGATAGCCGCCAATCTGATTCAACCCATTTGGGCTTCCTACTACGAGTGTTGCAAGCCAAAAGTGGTCTATCTGATCGTGTTCACGGCATTGGTAGGTATGTTATTGGCTACTGATCAAATGGTGCCACTGGATAAAATGTTCTGGGGGCTATTAGGTATTGGCTTGGCAGCAGCGGCTGGTGCGGCTTTCAATCATGCAATTGATGAAGAAATTGACCGGCGTATGGAACGCACTTGGCGGCGTCCGGTGGCTCAAGGCACGCTTAAATCTTCCCAGGTATTGTGGTTTGCCACTACGTTAGCCGTACTCTCTAGCTTGATTCTGATTGGATTTGTCAATCTACTGACCGCGATCCTCACTCTATTATCCATGGTTGGATATGCGATTATCTATACCGTTTTTCTCAAGCGCATGACACCTCAAAATGTCGTGATTGGCGGGGCAGCGGGAGCCGCTCCGCCTGTATTGGGCTGGGCAGCCATCACGGGTCATGTCAGCGCAGAAGCCTTATTACTGTTTTTGATTATTTTTGTTTGGACGCCCCCGCATTTTTGGGCATTGGCAATCAAACGTCGACACGAATATGCCAAAGCTAATATCCCGGTTTTACCGGTAACGCATGGTATTGCCTTAACCAAGCTGCATATCTTGTTGTATAGCATTTTATTGTTAGTAGTCAGTGTATTGCCTTTTCTCATTTATATGAGTGGCCCGGTGTATTTAATCGGCGCGCTGATTCTGGGTATTGGCTTTATCCAGCAGGCATGGGCTTTGTATCGGGCTGAAGGCGAGCAATATGCGATGAAAACTTTCAGTTATTCGATTTTTTACCTCACCGCCTTATTTGCCTTTTTCCTCTCTGATCATTACGTGGGAATGCTTATTCACCATGTTTTTGCGGAGTAAGCATGGATAAGGAACCTAAAGAGGTCACGCATTGGTCGGTGTTAATGAGTGCCTTAGCGGGTTTGCTGGGTATTCAAAGCCGCAAAAACCATGAACGTGATTTTGCGAGCGGTAAATTTTGGCACTTCTTTATTGCGGGTGCGCTGGTGACTTTATTGTTTATGGGTATGGTATGGCTGGTAGTGGCTTGGTTATTACATAACACACCTAGTAGCTAACAGGAGCATGAGATGGAGTCCACCTACCAACAGGTATCCGCTGAGCTCAAAACGGTCATTCACCAGATGAAGAAGATTCAGGCGCGCATAAGTGGCAGCGAACAACCCGCTTTCCTGCATGAGATTGATGAACTGATGCGCCTAGGGCGGGAGTACGCCACCTTGATTGAGCAGTTGGCACAGCTGCAAACAGACCAGTCGCAGGAGAATAAACCGGTCTGAAACGTCGGTGTTAAGGCGTTATCTGTATGTGCAAGGTGTGTAGGTTTTTGTTGGACCAAGACAGAGGCACCAAAGAATGAAGCAGCGTTACAAGATTGGAGGAGGATTGGCGTCATGGTGGGTGCCACTGGTGACGCAGGCGGATTGGCAGGTCAATATGCCGATTGGCCCGACTGACATGAGCCGCAGTATCCACAATATCCACATGCTGACTTTCTGGGTCTGTGTAGTGATTGGTATTGGCGTGTTCAGCGTCATGATTTATTCGATTATCAAACACCGCAAATCGGTAGGAGCAATTGCTCTTAACTTTCATGAAAACACCATGATTGAACTGATCTGGACGGTGGTTCCTATCATTATTCTCATATCATTGGCGATTCCTGCCGCAAAAACCCTCATCAAGATTGAAGATTCTAGTAAGTCCGATATGACCATCAAGGTAACGGGCTATCAGTGGAAATGGGAATACGAATACCCCGAAGAAGGCATTCGCTTCTTTAGTAATCTGGATGAGAAAAGTCGCCAAGCCAGTGCTAAAGGCTCAGGCATTGACCCGGCTAGTGTGGATCATTATCTGCGTGAAGTGGATAACGCTGTTGTAGTACCCGTAGGCAAGAAAGTGCGCTTTTTATTTACCGCTAATGATGTCAATCATTCTTGGTGGGTGCCGGAATTGGCGATTAAAAAGGACGCCATTCCCGGTTTTGTGAATGATATGTGGACCCTCATTGAAAAGCCAGGGATATATCGTGGCCAATGTGCCGAGCTATGCGGCACAGGTCACGGTTTTATGCCTATTAAAGTCGTGGCTATGGAAGCGGCTGATTACGGTAAATGGTTGAGCACTGAAAAGCAGAAAGTGGCTGCTGCCGCTGCTTCTACTGGCAAAGAATGGAGCAAGGATGAACTGATGGTGCAGGGTGAGAAAATATACAAATCCGCTTGTGCTGCTTGCCATCAAGTCACAGGCTTAGGTATTCCCGGTGTTTTCCCCGCATTGAAAGGTAGCAAGATTGCTACTAGTGATCTCAAAGCCCACTTAAATATTGTCCTGCATGGTAAATCTGGCACAGCTATGCAGGCATTTGCTACCCAGCTGAATGATGCTGATATTGCCGCTGTCATTACTTATGAACGTAATGCCTTTGACAATAACACGGGTGATATCGTGCAACCGGCTACGGTTAAAGCTGCCCGCTAATCAAGGAAGTAACGACTAGGTTTTAGCCCGGTCGTTCAATGGAGAGGATGAAAGTCATGAATGTGCAAACCGATCAGGTACACGAACACGACACTGAACATGACGCCGAGCATGGGCCGCCTACCGGTTTAATGCGTTGGATCACGACCACCAATCATAAGGACATCGGCACCCTTTACCTATTATTTTCCTTGCTGATGTTTTTTGTTGGCGGTTCCATGGCCTTAGTGATACGGGCTGAACTGTTCCAGCCGGGTCTGCAATTGGTAAACCCAGAGTTTTTTAATCAAATGACCACTATGCACGCGCTAGTGATGATTTTTCT
>CAZCJE010000002.1:35556-47765 GCA_964498805.1 uncultured Thiothrix sp. | reverse complement strand
GCCCCCGGCATGACCTATATGAAAATGCCGCTGTTTGTGTGGACATGGTTCATTACCGCCTATTTGTTGATTGCAACTATGCCGGTATTAGCGGGGGCGGTGACCATGCTATTGACTGATAAATATTTTGGCACCAGTTTCTTTAGTGCCGCCGGTGGCGGTGACCCGGTGATGTTCCAGCATGTATTCTGGTTTTTTGGTCATCCGGAAGTGTATATCCTGATTTTACCTGCGTTTGGCATTATTTCGCAGATTATTCCTACCTTTGCGCGTAAACCGCTGTTTGGTTATAGCTCCATGGTGTACGCGACCTCAGCGATTGCGTTTTTATCCTTTATTGTGTGGGCGCATCACATGTTTACCGTGGGTTTGCCGGTTGCCGCAGAATTGTTTTTCATGTTTTCCACCATGCTGATTGCTGTGCCTACTGGGGTAAAAGTGTTTAACTGGGTATCGACTATGTGGCGTGGAGCAATGACATTTGAAACGCCGATGCTGTTTGCGATTGGCTTTGTCATTATGTTCACTATTGGCGGCTTTTCCGGCTTGATGCTGGCGATTGTGCCCGCCGACTTCCAGTATCAGGATTCCTACTTTGTGGTGGCGCATTTCCATTATGTATTAGTACCGGGGGCGGTATTTGCCATTATTGCCTCAGTTTACTATTGGCTACCGAAATGGACTGGGCATATGTATAACGAAAAGCTCGGCCGTATGCATTTTTGGCTGTCGGCAATTTTCGTGAATATTTTGTTTTTCCCACAGCATTTCCTAGGTTTGGCTGGGATGCCACGGCGTATCCCCGATTACGCGGTACAGTTTGCCGACTTCAATATGATTTCCACTATTGGCGCGTTTGGCTTTGGTTTTAGCCAATTGTTATTTGCCTATATTGTTATTCAAACCATTCGCGGTGGGGTTAAAGCACCTGCTCGGGTATGGGAAGGCGCGCACGGTCTGGAATGGACGCTGAGTTCACCACCGCCTTATCACACCTTTAGTGTTCAACCGGTGATTGCACCGGCGGATGTACATTCGTGAAAGGGTCAAGTGCACAAAAACGCGCTATCTATCGAACCGTGATTATTCACGCACTGTTAGCCTTGTTTATTTTGCTGGCGTTTATTTATGCGGTTAGCAAGCAAGGGGGAGGCTGATATGGCACAGGCATTACCTAGGCGGCAAGTACTTAAATTATTTGCTATTCCTATTCTCATGTTTGGGTTTGGTTATCTGCTGGTGCCGTTTTATAACGTGTTTTGTGAAATCACCGGGCTAAATGGCAAAACCGGGCGTATGTCAGCGACTGAAGCGGATACCTTACAAACGGATACTTCGCGTTTGGTTAAGGTGCAGTTTGTGGCGAGCGTTAATCAGAATGGGCCGTGGGAATTTCACCCGGATCAAACCAGTATGATGGTGCATCCGGGTAAGCCTTATACCACCCGCTATTACGCCCATAATCGCTTGGATAAAGTAGCGGTTAGCCAATCGATTCCGAGTGTAGTACCGATTCAAGCCACCCAATATTTCAAGAAAACCGAATGTTTCTGTTTTGTCGAACAGCAATTCAAGCCGCTTGAGGCGCGGGAAATGCCGGTGACTTTTGTGATTAACCCTGCGCTTCCGCAGGATGTGGATACTATTGTATTGTCGTATACCCTGTTCAGTAAAAATTCCTAGCGAACCCGGATTGTTCCAAGAGGTACACCATTATGGCTAAGGCTACTGTAGAACATCGCCATTATTACGTTCCCACCGGCACCTATTGGCCTTTTTTGGGTTCAATAGGTCTGACGACTTTAGTGGTGGGATTTATCAGCATACTCAATGGCGGAAGCGGCCAATTGCTGATGATGACCGGTGCGGCGATTTTGGTAGCCATGTTGTTTGGCTGGTTTGGTGAGGTTATTCGGGAAAGTGAAAGCCGTACCTATAGTCCGTGGGAGGATAAATCTTTCCGTATTGGCATGAGCTGGTTTATTTTTTCAGAAGTTATGTTTTTTGCAGCATTTTTTGGTGCGCTGTTTTACGCACGCATGATCGCGGTTCCTTGGTTGGGCGGACAAGGTTCGGGGGTAGAAACGCATAACTGGTTATGGCAATCCTTTCAGGCTATTTGGCCAACCAATGGGCCTAAAAATATCGGCGGTACATTTGAGCCTATGCCTGCGTGGGGTTTACCGGCATTAAATACGCTGATTCTGCTGAGTTCTGGCGCTACCGTAACTTGGGCACATTTTGCCTTAAAACAAAATAATCGGCGGAATTTGATTCGCGGCTTATTAGCTACGGTGGTGTTGGGTTTCCTGTTTGTGATTCTGCAAGCTACTGAATATATCCATGCCTATAAGGAAATGAATCTAACACTGGGTTCAGGGATTTATGGTTCAACCTTTTTTATGCTCACGGGTTTTCATGGTCTGCATGTGACGTTGGGAGCGATTATGCTCACGGTTATTCTGATGCGTTCGATACGGGGGCATTTTACTCCAGAGCATCATTTTGGCTTTGAAGCAGCCGCTTGGTATTGGCATTTTGTGGACGTGGTGTGGTTGGGCTTATTTATTTTTGTCTACTGGCTATAAATACCATGAGGGGTAATAAGGCCAAAATACATGCCAACCCATAACAGCAAAAAAATCACTACTGACATACCAATACGAATTGCCAAAGTGCGTACTACGCGTGAAGAGTCACCTTGGTTTTTATTGAGGTGATATAAGGCAGTGAATAAGGTTACTATGACGAACAGTAATAACAGCACAATAATCAGTTTAAACAAAAGCATGGGTTCATTCCTGTGGTAAGGGTAAAGAAAACCGCTGTTAGGCTGTTATTTATATTTGCTGTCTTATTATTGTTGTCCTTGAGCGTATGGCAACTAAAGCGCGGTTGGGATAAAGCTGCCATCCTGCACCAAGTGGCTGCGGAATCTCAAGATTATCAGCTGCTTGCCCAGATTCCTACTGATTTTAATCGCCTTGAGTATCGTTCTGTGCAGTTACAAGGTACTTGGTTAAAGGATGAAGTATTTTTGTTGGATAACCGTATTTACCGCCAACAACCCGGCTATGAAGTTTTAAACGTATTTAGGTTAATGAGTGGGCAATTATTATTGGTGAATCGTGGCTGGGTTAGCAAAAGGCCATCCTTAGCATTACGTTCGGTTATTAATAATACGCCTACCGGGATTTTATATCGGCCCATTAAGGGCTATAGCATTGGCGAATCACTGGAAACTAATACGGGTTGGCCTAAGGTGAGTTTGTATATGGATTTACCTGCTTTTTCCCAAGCTTTAGGCAAACCCTTATTGCCTTTGGTATTGGTGTTGGAAGCAAATCAGCCAGATAGTTTTACCCGTATTTGGCAACCGGTTGTGGTTACACCCGCCCGTCATTATGCCTATGCGCTGCAATGGTTTGGTTTAGCTATTGTACTATTGGTTTTTGGTTTTATCTGGCGCAAACAAGGGAGATTTTAATGGATATGTCGGTGACGCCTACTTACACAGGGCGGCTGAAACTGTTATTGATTTTTGGCTTGTTTTTATTGCCATTAGTCAGTGCTACGCTGTGGTATAAATTATTGCCTGTTGATTACAAGCCAAACAGTATGGTTAATCATGGTCAGTTGCTAGAGCCTATCTATACCTTACAGCCTTTTTCCCAGCCTACTTTGCAAGGTAGAACCTTTACTGAACAAAATCTGCGCCAACATTGGACGTTAGTGTATAGGCTGAATCGCCCTTGTGATGACGCTTGTAATAAGGTGTTGTATAACACTCGCCAGATTCGTACTGCTTTGGGTAAAGATCAACAACGAGTACAACGCCTTATCATTGTTAATCAAGACAATATGGCTAGCCCGGATCAAGCCTTATTGACCTCCCATGCTGATTTAGTGGTATTACAAGCGGCTACTCAAGGACTGGAACAACAAATTCGTGCTCATACGCCACTGCAACCTCAATCAGACGATGCGGTTTACCTGCTTGATCCTCTTGGTAATCTCATTATGCAGTTCTCGCCTGCGCTGCCTCCTAAACAAATGCTGCAGGATTTACAAAAATTGCTGCGCCTTTCCCATATTGGTTAAGCGCAATAAGCATGGGTTCATTGCGCGAGCATCCAGTCAACCGCCGCTTGGATGTCTGCTGCAGATAAAGCAGGATTACCACCTTTTGCTGGCATTTGCCCTTTACCATTCCAGACATTGGCATATAAAGCCTGTTTGCCAGCCCTTAGACGACTTTCCCACGCGGCCTTATCGCCAGGTTTAGGGCTATTGGCAATGCCGACATCATGGCAAACAAAACACCCGTTACGATAAACCTTTTCGCCATTCGCTGGCGTAGTGGGTTGGTTGAAAGCTTGTATTGGTGGCGGAGGGGGCGGCGCTACGGTCGGTAGTGTCAAAAGATACGGCGGTGGCGGTGGAATATTCGTGAGAGTCAAAACATCCACAGGAGGTGAAGGTGGGGGCAAAGTGGTAGGGGGTACTAATACTTTCGAGGGTGGCGAAGGTAGTGGTAGGTTGGCAGTAGAGGGTGAAGGAGTAGGGATAGATTTTGTTACGGGGCTAACAGCCGTTATTGAAGTTGAAGCAGAAACATTAGGTGTTAGGGGAGCAGTAGTAGGTTGGCTTGCGTTAGATTGGTTAGGTGAGGGTAGGGTTGGAGCTGCAGTTGTGGTAGGCGCTGCGGGTTTTTTGGGTGCGGCAATCGGTTTAGGTAACGGTTCATCACTGGAGGTTGCCCAATAATCTAAAGTGGCCGCAATCCCTACAACAAAAACAGCCAAACCAATGGACATAATGGCTTGATTGTTGAATACATCATTTTCTGTCGACATACACACGCCTCCTGAAAGCCAAACTAGGGCTTACTGTTTTTTCTTACTTCCTGTTCACTCATGCTTATTACTGAAATTCAAGTAATTTCTTAAGCATGGCTTGCTCACTAAGAGCATGCAATTTTCCCCAACGCTGGTGGCTAGAAACCTTTATGTCTTGAGAATAAACACACTTTTCATGCGGTTAAAATGAGCTTCTGTAGGAGTTTGCTAGTTGATTTAGGAGTTGATTTAGGCAAATAAGTGCCTATGATTCATGGCCGGTAGAAGCAAGATAATTTTTTCAGGCATTGTTAAAAAATGTGTTCATGAGCGGCTAGCTGAGTTTGCTGGAGCTAAAAATGCTTTCTTCAGAGCAGCAAGAGCGATTCAATGATTTAGAAGCTACATTGTGGTGAATCCTTGCATGGACACTCCTGCAGTCAGCGGGTAAAATGCCCTTCTACTGATGATTTCACGGGATGAGCGCGACTCATCCCGTTTCGTATGTAGACTGCGGAGGTTCTTTTGAACAAGCAAGCACTCTTGGTGCTGGAAGACGGGAGTGTCTTCCACGGGCGTTCCATTGGCTGCGAGGGCCAAACTGTTGGCGAAGTCGTATTCAATACCGCATTGACTGGGTATCAGGAAATTCTGACCGACCCGTCCTATGCCCGCCAAATCGTTACCCTGACTTACCCCCATATTGGTAACGTTGGTGTCAATCAGGAAGACACAGAAGCTAACCGTGTGTATGCGGCTGGTTTGGTCGTGCGCGATGTTCCTGCTATTTATAGTAACTGGCGTGGAACTGAATCACTGCCTGATTATTTGGCACGTAACAAAGTCGTGGCAATTGCCGATATCGATACCCGCCGTCTGACCCGTATTCTGCGTGAAAAAGGTGCACAGCGCGGTTGTATCATGGCGGGTGATCAGATTGATCAGGCTCGTGCTTTGGATGCGGCGCGTTCCTTTCCTGGCCTCAAAGGTATGGATCTGGCCAAGGAGGTAACTGTCAGCAGCCGTTACGTCTGGACAGAAGGCAGCTGGCAATTGAATCCAGCCACACCACGCGCTAATACTGCGGATACGGCAGAATTCAATGTGGTAGCGTATGACTTTGGGGTTAAAACCAATATTCTGCGTATGTTGGTGGATCGCGGCTGTCGGGTAACGGTAGTCCCTGCTACCACACCAGCTTCTGATGTGTTGGCACTGAATCCGGATGGTGTATTCCTATCCAATGGCCCAGGTGACCCAGAGCCTTGTGACTATGCTATTGCGGCTATCCAGCAAGTGTTGGAAAGAAAAGTACCCGTGTTTGGCATTTGTTTAGGGCATCAGTTGCTCGGCCTTGCCAGTGGCGCACGTACCGTCAAAATGAAATTTGGTCATCATGGGGCCAACCATCCGGTACAGGATCTTGATAATAAGCATGTCATGATCAGTAGCCAGAATCATGGTTTTGCCGTCGATGAAGATACATTGCCTGCCAATGTGCGCGCTACCCATCGTTCCTTGTTTGATGGAACCTTGCAAGGGCTTGAACGCACCGACTGCCCGGCTTTGAGCTTCCAAGGACACCCTGAAGCCAGCCCCGGCCCGCATGATGTAGCGCCAGTATTTGACCGTTTTATCGAAATGATGCGGGCAGCGCGGTAATAGATATATGTCCCCCTCTTTGCAAAAAGGGGGGTTAAGGGGATAGGAGGCCGCCGAGCCATCCCCTCAATTCCCTTTTATTCAAGAGGGAAGTCAAGTGAATGTGGACGATTGATATATGCCTAAACGGACAGACCTCAAAAGTATCCTGATTATTGGTGCAGGCCCGATCATTATCGGTCAGGCGTGCGAATTCGACTATTCCGGTGCACAGGCCTGTAAAGCCCTGCGTGAGGAAGGTTACCGCGTCATTCTGGTCAACTCAAACCCAGCGACCATCATGACAGACCCGGAAACGGCTGATGCGATTTACATTGAGCCGATCCGTTGGGAAACGGTTGCCAAGATTATTGAAAAAGAACGCCCGGATGCTTTATTGCCTACCATGGGTGGACAAACCGCGCTGAACTGCGCATTGGATCTGTCCCGTCATGGTGTGCTGGAAAAGTTTGGCGTTGAAATGATTGGTGCGAATGAAGTCGCTATCGAAATGGCTGAAGACCGCCAGAAATTCCGTGAAGCCATGGATGATATCGGCTTGGAATCTGCCCGTTCCGGTGTCGCTCATACCATGGAAGAAGCCCGTGCCGTACAAGCAGGTTTAGGCTTCCCGGTCGTTATTCGTCCTTCTTTCACCCTCGGTGGTTCCGGTGGCGGTATTGCCTATAATCGCGAAGAATTTGAAACCATCGTCGCACGCGGTTTGGATATGTCGCCGACTAGCGAGGTTCTGCTGGAAGAATCTTTGCTAGGTTGGAAAGAGTATGAAATGGAAGTGGTACGGGATCGTAATGACAACTGTATCATTATCTGCTCGATTGAAAACCTGGACCCTATGGGTATCCACACCGGTGACTCCATTACGGTAGCACCAGCCCAGACCCTGACGGATAAAGAATACCAGTTGCTGCGTAATGCATCGGTTGCGGTATTGCGCAAAATCGGTGTCGATACCGGTGGTTCCAATGTGCAATTCTCGGTTAATCCACGCAATGGCCGTATTATTGTTATTGAAATGAATCCGCGCGTGTCGCGTTCTTCTGCCTTAGCATCCAAAGCAACCGGTTTCCCGATTGCTAAAGTGGCAGCTAAATTGGCCGTCGGTTACACCTTGGATGAACTGCGCAATGAAATCACTGGCGGCGCTACTCCGGCTTCCTTTGAGCCATCCATTGACTACGTGGTTACCAAGATTCCACGCTTTACCTTTGAAAAATTTCCTCAAGCCGATTCACGTCTGACCACGCAAATGAAATCCGTCGGTGAAGTGATGGCTATGGGGCGTACCTTCCAAGAATCCTTCCAAAAAGCGCTACGGGGGCTGGAAACCGGTATTGATGGCCTGAATGAGCGTGTTAATCCGCAAGACCCGGAAGCCAAAGATATTATTCGTCGTCAGCTGACCGAAGCCAGTTCTGAACGCATTTTGTATGTCGCGGATGCTTTCCGTTTGGGCATGAGTATTGAAGATGTCTTTGCTCTGACCAGCATTGACCCGTGGTTCCTGGTGCAGTTGAAAGAACTGGTGGAAATTGAGAATGGCTTGAAAGAGCGTTTGCTCAATAGCATTAGTGTTGATGAAATGCGCACTCTCAAACGCAAGGGTTTCTCTGACCGTCGTCTGTCTAAATTGCTGCATGAAACCGAGCGCACAGTACGCGCGGCACGTCATAAGCTAAATATACGTCCGGTTTATAAACGTGTGGATACTTGCGCTGCTGAGTTTTCTACCAATACCGCTTACATGTATTCCACTTATGAAGAAGAGTGCGAATCCAATCCGTCTGATCGTAAGAAAATCATGGTGCTCGGCGGTGGCCCTAACCGTATCGGTCAAGGTATTGAGTTTGACTATTGCTGTGTACACGCGGCTTTGGCTATGCGCGAAGACGGCTATGAAACCATTATGGTCAACTGCAATCCGGAAACTGTTTCCACCGACTACGACACTTCCGACCGTCTGTATTTCGAGCCATTGACGCTTGAAGATGTCATGGAAATCGTCGATCTGGAAAAACCACTGGGTGTTATTGTGCAGTATGGTGGTCAAACCCCGCTGAAATTAGCCCGTGATTTGGAAGCTTTGGGTGCGCCTATTATTGGTACATCCCCAGATTCTATTGACTTGGCAGAAGACCGTGAACGCTTCCAGCAGTTGATCAATAAGTTAGGTTTGAAACAACCCCCTAACCGTACTGCAAAAAGTATTGAAGAAGCCGTACGTCTGGCAGATGAAATCGGTTATCCATTGGTAGTACGTCCTTCCTATGTATTGGGTGGACGGGCGATGGAAATCGTTTACCATGAAAACGAATTGCGTCGTTACATGACCACGGCGGTAGAAGTCTCGAATGAATCGCCAGTATTGCTAGACCGTTATCTGGACGATGCTATTGAGATAGACGTTGATGCTATTTGTGACGGTGAAAATGTCTTGATTGGCGGCATTATGCAGCATATTGAACAGGCTGGTATTCACTCTGGTGACTCTGCTTGTTCTTTGCCACCTTATTCCCTGTCGCCTGAAATTCAGGATGAACTGCGCGCTCAAGTGGTCTTAATGGCTAAAGGCTTGAATGTAATTGGTTTAATGAATACCCAGTTTGCGATTAAAGGCAAAGATGTTTACGTGCTGGAAGTGAATCCACGGGCTTCCCGTACGGTACCCTTCGTCTCTAAGGCGATTGGTCGGCCGCTGGCTAAAGTGGCAGCGCGTTGCATGGCTGGTCAGACTTTGGTGGCGCAAAATGCGCTCAATGAGATTATTCCGTCCTATTACGCGGTTAAAGAAGCGGTATTCCCCTTCATCAAATTCCCCGGTGTTGACCCGATTCTCAGCCCTGAGATGAAATCAACCGGTGAGGTTATGGGTGTGGGTAAAAGCTTTGCTGAAGCGTTTGGTAAAGCCCAACACGCTGCCGGTGAAAATTACCCAACTTCTGGGGTGGCCTTCTTGAGTGTGCGTGAAGCGGACCGCAAATATCTGCCGGATTTAGGTTCCATGTTGATCAAGCAGGGCTTTAAATTGTGTGCGACCCGTGGTACAGCGCGCGAGTTGCAAAATGCGGGGTTGGTGTGTGAAGTGGTCAATAAAATGCGTGAAGGTCGCCCGAATATTGTCGACATGATCAAAAACGATGAAATTGACCTGATTGTTAACACTACTGAAGGTGAACAATCTACCCGCGATTCCTTTGAAATCCGCCGTGAAGCCCTACAGCATAAAATTACTTACACCACCACTATCGAAGGTGCGCGTGCACTTTGTCAGGCCATGGCCTATACCGATAGTGAACAGGTATATTGCTTGCAAGATTTACATCAGGACATAACACAATAATGAGGAATGGAGCATGACCAGACCACCTATTACCTTAAAAGGCGCAGAACGTTTAAAAACCGAATTGCAACGTCTGAAGACGGAAGAACGGCCCCGTATTATTCAGGCGATTGCTGAGGCGCGTGAGCATGGCGATTTGAAGGAAAACGCTGAATACCATGCGGCGCGTGAACAACAAAGCTTCTGTGAAGGCCGTATCAAGGAACTTGAAAGCATTTTGTCGCTAGCACAAGTGATTGACATTGCAGCAGTCGGTAAGACTAATTCCGGCAAGGTAGTATTTGGTGCAACAGTGGAGCTGGAAGAAGTTAAAACCGGTGAAACTATTACCTATCAAATCGTGGGCGATATTGAAGCGGACATCAAACAAAACAGGGTGGCCATTTCATCTCCTATTGCGCGCGCCATGATTGGTAAGGAAGAAGGTGATATTGCAGTCGTGCAGGCCCCAGGTGGCGTGCGCGAATACGAAATCATTGATATTAGTTACCAATAGTGTCTGGTCACCTTACCCATATCAGCTTGCTGAAGCATGGGGCAGTAGAGGCAGGGGACGTTTTCTGCGGTAGTCTGGAAACGTCCCTGAGTAAACAAGGCTGGAAACAGCTTAAACAGAAATTCAGTCGCAATCATGGCGGCTGGGATGCTGTTGTAACCTCCACAAAGGCCCAATGTACGGCATTCGCTGAATGGTTTGCACAGAAAAACGATTTGCCGTTGGTGTGTGATGAGCGCTTGCGGGAAATTGATTTTGGTGTCTGGGAAGGCTGTTCACCGCAGCAAATCCTGCATACCCAGCCTGCTGAATTATCCGATTGGTGGTGTAATCCGGCGCAGTATGTTCCAGATAAAGGTGAATCCTTTGATGAATTCCGTAACCGGGTGCTGGATGCTTGGGATGACATACTACGTTCTAATCGCGGACAACGCGTTTTGGTCGTAACCCATGCTGGGGTAATTCGGGTAATTTTAGCGGCTATTTTGCATATACCCGATGAGGCTTTGTTGTCCTTGAATGTGGAATATGCAGCGTTGACTGAATTACGGGTTTTACGCGACCGTAGTGGTGAGTGGACAAGTCTCTTAGCGCATGGCCATTAACCACGCCAAAAAGACCATGGATTCCTGACCTGCGGACAGGAATCCCTCACTTGTATTAGGCTGCTTTGTCGGCAGATTTCTTAGCCTCAACCGCTTCTTTAACCAATTGCTGTAATTCACCGGTTTGGTACATTTCCAGAGTGATATCGCAGCCGCCAATCAATTCTCCATTGATATAAATTTGTGGGAATGTTGGCCAGTTAGCGTATTGTGGTAACTCATGGAAAATTTCTGGGTCTTGCAATACATTGACATAAGCAAATTCTTCACCACAAGCCATCAGAGCTTGTGACGCACGGCTGGAAAAACCGCATTGGGGCAAATTAGGCGTGCCCTTCATAAAAATGATCACCGGATTGTTTTTGACAGCCTCATCGATACGCGCTAATGCACTCATTTAATAGTCCTCGTTATGAATGTTCGTGATTACATTCTACCGTTCCCTTGAAATAAATAAACGCTAGATTCCATAAGGATTAGCCTGTCAGTGTATGAATAATAAGCTCTACACCTGTAGTTAGATTGATAATAATCATAATATTGATAGGCTATAGCGCCATTATTAGCCCTTAATACATACAGGTACACACCTATGACACCCGCTATTGAACAGGCCAAAAAAGCGAAAATTTCTTTCCAGATTCACGAGTATACGCATGATCCACGTACACAAGCTTATGGTATGGAAGCCGCTGAAGCCTTGGGTTTGGAGCCTGCACGCGTCTTTAAAACCTTATTGGTCAAACTTGATAGTGACAAAAAGAAGTTGGCGGTAGCGATTGTGCCAGTTGCCTTATTCCTCAACCTTAAACACGTAGCTAAAGCGTTACAGGCCAAAACAGCGGATATGGCTGACCCTAAGGATGCTGAGCGTAGTACCGGTTATATTGTCGGCGGTATTAGTCCTTTGGGACAGAAAAAATGTTTACCTACGGTGTTGGATGAATCAGCATTGCAATTTACCACTATTTACGTTAGTGGGGGCAAACGTGGATTAGACTTAGAGCTGACACCGCAAGATTTGCTTAGATTATGCAATGCTAGACTAGCAGCTATTACGCGAGAGCATTAATAATGATTAGTTTAATTTTATATGATTTTATCAATTTAATTAATATTAATCGATTATTTATTTTATTTAATAAGTTGTTGTTTTCTATTAATGTCACTGATAGCATTAAGCTTTAAATAATAATAGTCATCACTATGAAAGCCACTGTTTTTTGCATTTTAATGTCGAGTGTCGCTATCTTGATTAGTGCTTGTGC
>CAZCJE010000002.1:0-35456 GCA_964498805.1 uncultured Thiothrix sp. | reverse complement strand
ATAAAGAGGAGCATAAACACAAATCCCCACCACCTAAAAATTTTGAGGAACTAAAAAAAGATTTAGATCAGAAGCAAAATCAGCTTACTCCTCAGGAGCAGAAACAGGATAAAGAGGAGGGTCAGACTCCGCCTAGAGATAAAGCAGCAGAAGACGCATTGAATGCTGCTAGAGACTATTTTCGCGAGCAAAGATAAGAACATCAAGCAACATAATCGATATAGTGCATAGGATAATAAATGCCGATATGATGGGCTTATAGTAAAAGCTGCAAAGGGGAAATAGTCTTGATTAAAACCATAACGTTATCTTTGATGGTGAGTGGATTTAGTATGGCTTTAATAGCTTGTCACAATCCTAGTGAGTCTAAAGAAGGCAATACCATGGGTAAAACAGATAATCAGGTAAAACACGCCCCCGTTATTGCCGGTGGTTATGCGCCACGCCCTACGATTGATACCGAGATTCAGGCAGCTGCTGACTTTGCAGCTAATGCCTTAAGTAAAGGACAAGCTAAAGTGCAGGCTATTACCCATGCAGAATCACAGGTAGTTGCGGGTATGAATTATCGTATGGATATCACACTTACTAATGGTTCCACCTATAATGTGACGGTTTATAAAGCGTTAAATGGAAATATGGAATTAACACAATCCATTGCAAAATAAACGCCCTGAGCTACACCCGTTAGGTAGCTGTACCTAACGGATATAACATCATTATTAGATGATACGGTGAGCAACAAACTTACTGAGATTATCCAGCACATCGCCACCACGGCGAAAACCTAAGCCGCAACCTTCCCAAGCAAAAAATACTCCGGCCTGATAACTGCGGCCTTGCGCATCTTGTGGGTATTGAGCAAACGCCTGATAGATTGTGCGGTAACGATCGTATTCGCCGGGAGCCGCCTGTAGAATTTTACCAGTGGCATCATAAATAACAGTATTGGCCCCTTCGCGCCCAAACATTTTTTTGGCTACGTGCTTTTTACCGTGTAAGGGTTCAAAGCGTGTTTCCAGTAAATAAGGTGAGTGCGGGAATAGATCATATAAAATCTTCATAATACCTTTGCTCTGGAATAACAACGTGTAAGCTGGATTCAGAATTACAGTATCGGTATTACGGGTAATATCTTCAAGAATACCATTAATGCCATCGGTTTGTAGAGCAATGTCTTCCCACGGGTATAACTTAAACCAGTAATCAAAGCGCATGCGTTGCGGATTAAAAATGCCTTCCTCTTCTAGAAAACCGATTTCATCCATATAGCAGAAATCTGTCTGAAATCCGGCATCATTTGCTATTTGCTGCAAAAAGCGCACGGTGCGTTCATCTTCAGGCAAATTACGCATACTTGAAAACAGAATATTCTGAAAACGGTAATCGTGGTTAAATGTATCGGGCGGTTCGGTACCCGTTATCAAGCGGCGGAAATTGTCACGTATACTGGTATAGACGGTATTAAATTGGGCGGCTTCATTCATACCATTGGCTTTTAGTAAAGCCCATTGCACTATTGCTGTTTCGAATAAACTGGTTGGGGTATCGGCATTGAATTCAATGAGTTTAATGGGTAAACCATCGACTCCACCGGCAAAGTCAAAACGCCCATACAAGTGACGATGATCCATCTCCCAGCTTTGGTTAATCTGATCTACCAGATTAAAAGGGATATCCAAATCCAGATAAAGGTCATGATCAATAACATACTGGGCAGCTTGTACATACATATCATACAGCTCGTTAGCCGCTTGATAATAAGCTTCTGCTTGCGCTTCTGTTACCTGGACAATTTCATCGGCTACATAAGGCTGACCATCCGGGTCGGTATGCCAGCTCATACCCACTTCTTCCATGAGTACAGGGCTGATAGGTTTGACTTTTTCCAGTTGAATCATATGGTTTAACCCCCAAAAGAACGGCTGAATGAACTACTACCGGACGAAGAACCAGAAGGTCGGTTGCTTGGGTTAGCCGCGCTATTGCTGCCAAAAAAGCCAGATTTAGGTTGAGCTTGGCCAGCATTTGGATTAACAGCACGGGTATTAACCCCGCCATTAACCGGACGACTAATCGTAGTTTGTGCGCGTTGTTGTTGATATTGCTGATGTTGTTGGTAGTTAGCATTGCCCATCAGTTTATTGGCAATGACTCCGCCAATCAGAGCGCCCGCAGCAGAAGCCAAAATGGTTTCGCCTAGGCTTAAACCTTGATTTTGTGCCACCGGTTGAGTCAGTTGCGAAGTGCCTGCCTCAACTTTTTGCGCTTCAGCTTCAGCGATTTTCTTTAATTCCGCTTCACTTAGTATACGTTCATTGCCACTCATGTCCTTAAGAATGGCGCGTGTACCTTCATTGGAAGGGTATTTTTCGCGCAGTTCATAGCGATCCGGGTTAGTACCGGTTTGCTGGATGACCATGAAAACACCTTCGCTTTTGGTGGCATCCGCAATACTGCCTTGCGTTTGTGGTTGGGGAGGCGGAGGGGTAGGAGGTTGGTCTCCACCACAGCCTTGTAGACTGGCAAGAATAGTCACCCCTAGACTACCTACCATGGAATAAGAAAGAATTTGTTTAATATACGGCTTAGACATGAGTAACTCCCCTCTAGAATGTCCAGTTTCTAGATTAACAATGTTTGGGAAAAAATCCACTTAACCCTGTCAGCGTGATGTTTCCTGCATTTTCACCAATTATCTGGAAAAGGTGCGTTCCCATTAGTTTTTATCTAATAATTTATGCCAATGATACTTGATATTTATTTGTAATCATAAGGAATAAAACTATGAAAAAATGGCTGGCGGCAGCACCTTTATTGATTTCCTTATTGGCTACGCCTTTAGTATGGGCAGGAACAGTCAATATTAACAAGGCGGATGTAGCTGCACTGGATGCTCTGGATGGGATTGGGGCGAAAAAGGCTGAAGCGATTATTGCTTGGCGTACTCAGCATGGTGAATTCAAATCTGTAGAGGATTTAAAGCAGGTTCCGGGTATTGGTGAGAAGTTATTTGAAAAACTAAAAACCAATGTTACCTTGACAGATAGCACCGATACCGTTGCTAAACCTTCAACAGAAACCACAGCTTCTGTACCAGCAACAAGTGCACCAGCCCCAACGGATGCTGCTAAAGCAGCTGAAGCGCCTAAACCTGAAGTGAAAGCGGATGCCGCAGTGACTGCTGCCGCTGCAGACGCTAAAGTACCAGCTGCTGCAGAAGTAAAAGCGCCAGAAGGTGATAAGAGTAATACTTCTAACTCTGTACAAAACACGACCTCTACTCCGTTAGAGAAGAATTCAATACCTTCTAATGTAAAAGCTGATAAATCCTGAGACATTTTTGCTACTCTATGGACAAGCTTAATTTTTATTAAGTTTGTCTATAGTTAGAGGGCAATTATGAACATAAACAAAACTGTTTTAGTCACCGGTGGGGCTGGTTATATTGGCTCCCATACTTGCATTGAGCTGTTGGAAGCAGGTTTCCAGATTGTGGTATTGGATAATCTTTGTAATAGCTCGGTGGAATCTATTCGGCGGGTTAGTGAAATCACCGGCAAGGATAATATTCCGTTTTATCAAGGTGATATCCGCGATGCTGCTCAACTTGATCAGTTGTTCCAGCAATACGATTTTTACAGCGTTATTCACTTTGCGGGCTTGAAAGCTGTCGGTGAGTCCGTTGAGAAGCCACTCACCTATTATGATAATAATGTCGCAGGTACCGTGAATCTATTGCAAGTCATGCAACGCCATCATGTAAAGAATATTGTTTTCAGTTCTTCAGCGACCGTCTATGGCGACCCGCACACTACTCCCATTCAAGAACATTTCCCTTTATCCGCGACCAATCCGTACGGTCGTTCCAAATTAATGATCGAAGAAATTTTGGGCGATTTATACGAATCTGATCCCACTTGGAAAATTGCTTTATTGCGTTATTTTAATCCAGTAGGCGCGCATATTTCCGGGCGAATGGGTGAAGACCCACGCGGTACGCCGAATAATCTTATGCCGTATGTTGCCCGTGTGGCTGTTGGTATGTATGAGCATTTGTCGGTGTTTGGGAGCGATTATCCAACCCCTGATGGCACAGGGGTGCGAGATTACATTCATGTAGTGGATTTAGCCAAAGGGCATGTTAAAGCATTAGAGGCTTTCTTGCGGGGTGATGTGCCGAATAAACTGGTAGTGAATCTGGGAACAGGTCAGGGCTATTCGGTATTAGATATGGTCAAAGCCTTCAGTAAAGCCAGTGGACAGGCTGTGCCTTATAAATTGGTAGCGCGTCGGCCCGGTGATGTGGCTTGTTGTTTTGCTGACCCAGCTTTGGCAAAACAGTTATTGCGTTGGCAAGCTGAAAAGTCTTTAGAAGATATGTGTAGTGATACTTGGCGTTGGCAAAGCAGTAATCCTAAAGGCTATGACTAAAATTGGGCTGATATAAATTTTTAGTAATTGCAGCAGATTTCATCTATAGTCCTGTTGTCTGCGAATTAATAGCGTTTGCGCGTAGTTGGTTCGTGATGAGTGTTAAGGAATATTATTATTCCTGTTTATAGCCGGCTTAAATCCCATATCCCGACTTATTCGTTAAAAAATATTATCAGGGAGATCCCCAATGAAATTAATCTGGAAGCTTTGTCTACTGATGTTGGCAGCCTTGGCTTTAAGTGCTTGTTCGTCCAACAATGCGCCACGTTACACAGCTTTACCAAGTAGCTCAGCCCCAAGTATGAATGCTGCAGCGATGGCAGCAGCCTTACCAGAAGGTAAATCCGGTAGTGACCTGATTGCCCCACAAGATTTACTAGAAATTAATGTATTTAAGGTACCTGATCTTTCTAAAGAAGTGCGGGTCGATGACAGTGGTAATATCAGTCTGGCTTTGATTGGTTCAGTGCATGCAGCAGGTCTGTCCGCTAGTCAATTAGAACAGCAAATTGCTGGGCGTCTGGAAAAGGACTACATGCATAACCCGCAGGTAAATGTACTGGTTAAGGAAGCTACCCATAATAAAATTACTGTAGGTGGGGCGGTTAATAAACCCGGTGTGTTTCCATTAGCCGGTGATACGACAGTAACTCAAGCGATTGCCATGGCGGAAGGTTTGAACAAACTGGCGGTTAAAAATAATGTAACCGTATTCCGTAATGGTCAACCCTTTACGGTAGAGCTAGAGTCGGTTAGCAAGGGTTTGCAACCTGATCCTATGGTATCAGCAGGTGATAAAATCTATGTGCCGACTTCCGGTACTAAAGAAACCATTGATAACATGCGTGGCATTATTGCTCCTTTCACTCTGTTCTAAACAAAACTATTTAATGGCGTAAAAAAAAGGCAGCTAGGTAGCTGCCTTTTTTATTGGTATCGGTTTGTATTGAGGAATTAGTTCTTAATGGTCTTGCGCATATAAGTGAGGATTTCTTCACGCGCCTCAGTTAGCACGGAATCACGATCGAGCGTATCCAGAATTTGCTGTACAGTAAGCTTTGGCCCCATTTCACCCCAAGATTTACCATTAACCAACCAGCGTTCAGTCACACGTCCAACCACTAACGTGCTGTACCAAGCGACTGCACCTTGGGTAGCGCCAGTCAATAAAGTGGAAATACCTGCAGTACCCAGTTTCAATGCGGTGGAAACCAAATGCACTGCCCAAACGGTACCCATTAACACCACCATCTGTGCCAAGATGGTTCGTACCAATTCCCCTGCTTCACTTTTGGAGATAGGCAAGCCATACAACTTGGACAAATGGATAATCATACCAGCATCAATTACAGCAGCGGCCAATAAGTCAGCGATCGGAATCGGGTTGAAAGCCACAGCAATGCCTTTTGCAAGGCAATACATATGGATGGTTTCGGTACCTAAATCCCGTTTAATGGCCAGAATGCGCTGCGCTACGGCATTACTGAGATTGCCCGCAAATAAAGAAGCATTAATAGCAGCGAGAGTTTTGCCTTCAGCTTCCACAATATCCCACAAACGGGCTTTAAGCGCGCCCACATTAATCGGCCGTTCACGGATACCTTCGCGTTCTTCTCCGTTGTCATCCACAAAGATAACGCTTTGACGTTTGGCTTGTGCGGTCGTGAAAATAATGTTTTCTGGCGCAATAATGCCTTGAGTGCGGGTCCGCAGCACACTACGCAACTCGCGTTGTTCATCCTCGGTATAGCGGTCGGCTTTGTTGACTACCAATAGCGTAGGGCGATGGGAGGCAGTCACGGTTTTCAACGCCTGGAATTCGACGTCTGTTAAGTCGCTATCCACCACAAATAAAACCAAATCTGCACGACTGGCAACTTCGTGCGCCATTTGTTCACGGGCTTCACCGTCAATCTCATTGATACCGGGCGTATCAAGCAGATAAATCCCACCATCGGAATACTCATTCCACTGCTGCATATCCACACTTTTAGTTTCACCATGTAACACGCTGACACTAAAAGCCTGTTTGCCTAACAAGGCATTCAGCAATGAGGATTTACCGACGCTGACACGCCCAAACACGACAATATGCAAATAGCCGTGTTCAAGCTTGTCGAGCATACGCCGCACTTGCGCATAATCCTCGCGCAGATTTTCCCTCACACTATCAGGAATCCGTTCGTCATCCAGTAATTGGCGCAAACTTTCGGTCGCAAGTTGCAAGTGGGTCTCGCCTGCAGGAACAGGCGGTGCGGCAGGTTCCTGTGGTTGTTCGGCAGCACTATCCGTCTTGCTTACTCCGATACTGTTCAACAACCAATCTGGCAAATGTTTTTGTACGTTCTTCCAGATTTCCACTTAGCATCTCCTGAAAAGTTGCAGCAGCCGTGGCTGCCTTGAGGGTTCCTTTTTGTTCAAGGGTACGTGCTACCGCATGACCAAGTGCATCGAATATCAGTCCATAAGCCACTGCATGTACTAAACCACCGGCTACTGTACCGATACCGGGGAAAGCTTTCAGGCCATTGCCAGCCACGGCTAGTACTAGCGGGACGCTTTTTTTCAGTTGCCCCTGACTGAAATTCAGGAACTGATCAATATCTAACTGGCGTACAGGGACATCGTACAGCTTGCACAAATCTTGTACCATGCGTGTGCCAATTACCCCTTGAATCACTAAATCCGTTCCCGGACTTACCGAGGCTAAAGCCCCTAGTATGGCTTTGCCAGTGGAAGCGCGTACGATTTTTTCAGCTTCTTTCTGGCGAAATTCAGTACGAGTCTCATCGAGTTTTTCCTGTACCAAATGGTACACACTGGCATCGCGTAGTTTGGTCAACGATTCCAGATGATGATCAATCTCAGTTTGTAAATAATCAGCTAATGCCTTGATATTCGGCTTACGCGGGCGCTGAATGGTTTCTTCACGCCCATCCGGGTATACACGTAGGATTTCTTCAATACCACCGGCCTGAATGAATACTACCGTCGGCGGTTTTTCTGCGTTAAAACGGGACAGAATGCGCTCTTCAATCTGGCGGCGTTCATCAAGCGTGTATTGGTCAGCTTTGTTGATGGCTATCACCATCGGTTTAGCAAATGATGCTAGTTCCTGAATATCCTGATACTGACTGCGGCTTAAATCAGAATCGGTCACATACACGACAATCTGCGCGCGAATAGCTTCATCGCGGGCGGCTTCATCCAGTGTGCCTTCGACTTCATTACGTCCCGGTAAATCCGTTAGCAATAAGCGGTCACCTGCACTGGTTTGCCAGGTATATTCATGCACTTCACGAGTCGACCCACCACGCAGGCTAATTTCTACGCCAGCTTCTGGTAATAACGCTTTGATAATAGAAGACTTGCCAGTACTAACATCGCCAAAAAAGGCAATATGTACTTGACCCGCTTCACGGCGTTCCTCCAGTTTTCCCAGCTCTTCATGTAGCTCGGTAGTATCCATACCGATGCTTTCAATTTGCTGGATTTCTTTAGCCAGTGATTCTTGGGTAACCGGTTCTGTGCGTACCAAGGGTGGAACTTTTGGCGGTCTGCCGGTGGTGAATAGCTTATAAATAAGCCAGCCACTAAACAGCAAAACCACAAAAACCAAGGCCGAGTAGGTATAAAACAACCATTCAGGTAATTGGTCTAACCGATCCCACAGCTCGAGGAAATTTTTGGTCGCAAAAAACAGGAAAAACAGGAACATTAAGGTCAAGACCAAAATGCCCCCGGAGATAATCCAGCGTAAGTAGGCGTTAATCTTCATTGTTTTTAGGTTCTTCCTGCAAATCCTTTTTTCATCAGCCCGGTATTATCCATTGAATGTCTGTGCATGGGAAATATAATGAGGGCTATTTGTATCCCACCGAGCCAAAAGTCTTGATAAAAACACTATTCACCTTTCGACGCAGCACTATCTTACTGACGTTGTTCTGGTTAGGTCTGTTTGTCTTGATACCCTATATTCTGGTTGTCCTGACCAGCCTCCTCTCACCTGATCCGCAACATCTGGTTGTGTGGCCGTTGACGTTGAATGCTTATCAACGTCTGTGGGAGCCACTATACCTTGAGGTATTTTTCCACAGCCTCTGGTTATCAGCCATGACTACTGTGGTGTGCTTACTATTAGGCTATCCATTTGCCTATATTCTAGCGAGATTACCAAGCTTGTGGCGGGGAATTTTACTGTTTTTAATGATTGTGCCTTTCTGGACTAACAGTCTGATTCGGACTTATGCCCTTAAGCTTATTTTAGGCAATAAGGGATTGGTTAATAGCGTGTTAGTGGGACTGGGAATTGTCAATGAACCGGTGGAATTGCTCTATACCGAGTTTTCAGTGATTTTTGGTTTGGTGTACGTATTATTACCGTTTATGGTGCTGCCATTAGTCTCCAGTTTTGACAAGCTGGATAAACATTTGCTGGAAGCAGCACGCGATCTGGGGGCGACCTTCAAACAGCGTTTGTGGTATGTGATTTTGCCGTTAACTATGCCGGGGATTGTAGCGGGTTCTTTAATCGTGTTTTTGCCTGCGATGGGTATGTTTTATGTCTCCGATTTATTGGGTGGAGCTAAAAATTTATTAGTAGGTAATATTATCCGCAATCAGTTTTTAGTGGTGCGTGATTGGCCTTTTGGCTCAGCTTTTAGTATGGCTTTGATTGTGATTATGGCGTTGTTGTTATGGCTATATTATTTGGCTAATAAACGTATCAACCGACAGGGAGGGCTGGATGATGAAAGTCTTTAAATGGAGTTTTGTCAGTGCCATCTATGCGTATTTATATATTCCTATCGTTGTCCTGATTATTAATTCGTTCAATGATTCCAAATATGGTTATGAGTGGAAAGGTTTTACCCTGAAATGGTATAGCAAGCTGCTTGAGGATGAAGCTCTCATGCAAGCCTTTGTGAATTCATTGCTGATTGCTAGCTTGGCTGCTACTACAGCGACGGTCATTGGTACCTTAATGGCGTTGGCAATTTACCGCTACCGTTTCCCCCTTAAAGGTACGGCTAGTGGTTTATTGTTTGTGGTGATGATGTCGCCGGATATTGTTTTAGCTATTACCTTTTTGGTGATTTTTATTGCTCTTGGTATTCAGCTGGGTTTTTGGTCGCTTCTGATTGCGCACGTGACTTTTTGCCTGCCGTTTGTGGTGATTACGGTGTATGCACAATTGAAAGGTTTTGACAAATTTCTGCTCGAAGCCGCGCAGGATTTGGGGGCGAGTGAAAGTCGCATTTTCCGCAGTATTATCCTGCCGCTAGTATTTCCGGCCATTATATCAGGCTGGCTATTAAGTTTTACCCTATCACTGGATGATGTGATTATCAGTTCCTTTGTCACCGGACCGGGGTTTGAAATCCTGCCGATCCGGGTATTTTCCATGGTTAAAGTCGGCGTTTCGCCAGAAGTGAATGTATTAGCCACCTTGTTATTGGTTATTTCGCTGTTATTGGTGGCTATTTCTACTGTGTTGATGCGCAAGCGTAAACCGCTGACTTAATCCTTAAGGACAAGGGTTGGGGTGAGCCTCGTGAATTGCCTCAATCCCTTTGAGGACTTCTGCCGATAAGACTAAATCGGCACTGGCAATATTGCTTTTCAATTGTGCCATGGTAGTAGCGCCAATAATATTAGCGGTCACAAATGGACGTGAATTGACATACGCCAGTGCCATTTGGGCTGGGTCCAGCCCATGAGAACGCGCTAGTTCTACATACAAGCCTGTAACGTGGCGAGCCAGTTCCTTGGTGTAGCGGGTGAAATAATGCCCCCACAGCGTTAAACGTGCACCTTCAGGCTGTTGTCCATGCAAATACTTGCCACTGAGTACGCCAAACCCTAACGGTGAATACGCTAGCAAACCCACTTGAGCGCGGTGAGCAATCTCAGCCATGCCGATTTCATAGCTGCGGTTAAGTAAACTATAAGGATTCTGTACAGAAACGATTTTTTCCAGCCCCAGTTCCTTGGCTAAACTGAGATAAGTCATGGTGCCCCACGGCGTTTCATTGGACAAGCCGATATAGCGTACCTTGCCGCTTTGTACCAGACTGCTAAGGGCTTTGAGCGTTTCTGCAATGCTTTCGTTGTGATTATCTTTGCCGTAGGTGTAACCCAATTTGCCGAAATAGTTGGTATTGCGACTGGGCCAATGGACTTGGTACAGGTCGACGTAATCGGTCTGCAAGCGTTTGAGACTATTATCCAAGGCTTGTTGGATATGCTGAGCATTAAGTTTAGGCCCACCGCGAATGTGCCCAATCCAATCTTTGGGGCCGGGCCCTGCGACTTTGGTGGCTAGAATAATTTGGTCACGTTGGCGGCGTTTGTGTAGCCAACTGCCAATATAGGTTTCGGTACGACCTTGGGTTTGGCCACGGGGGGGAACCGGATACAGTTCAGCAGTGTCAATGAAATTGATACCCTGAGCTAATGCATAATCCAGTTGTTCATGAGCCTCGGTTTCGGTGTTCTGTTCGCCGTAGGTCATAGTGCCAAGGCAGATAAGACTGACCTGGGTGGTAGTATTGCCAAGTTGGCGATATTGCATAGAGCTAGGCCTCACACATAATCATTAGAGGTTTCATAATGGCATACTGCAGGCGGTGGAAAAAATGATTCCTTCCGATAGGGATTGTTATGACGAAGCTTGTCGCCAGACTTATCATCCACTTTTGTTCCTGAAAATAGTTCAAGGAGATTAACCAGAATGAAAATTCGTGCTCTTGTCGCTGCACTGTTATTCGGTGTAGCAGGGATAGTCCACGCTGAAGAAAAAGTGGTGGTTTATAACTGGGCTGAATATATCCCCGAAGGTATTCTCGACGATTTCACCAAGGAAACGGGTATTAAGGTTGATTATTCTACCTACGAGAATAATGAGGTCATGTATTCCAAGCTGAAGATCCAAAAAGGCAAGGGGTACGATGTAGTAGTACCTTCTACCTATCTAGCCTCGAAAATGCGCGATGAAGGTCTGTTACAGAAAATTGATCATGCCAAGCTGACCAACTTTAAAAACTTGATGCCGGAATTGCTGGATAAACCCTATGACCCTGGTAATCAGTACAGTATTCCGTATTTGTGGGGCACAACCGGGATTGGTGTCAATAGCGCAGAAATTGACCCAGCGACTATTACTGGCTGGGCTGATTTGTGGGATGCAAAGTGGAAAGGCAAACTCATGCTAGTGGATGATGTGCGCGAAGTGTTTGCTATGGCATTGAAGAAAAACGGCTTTTCTGCCAATAGCACTAATCCGGATGAGCTGAAAAAGGCTTATGAAGATTTGCAAAAGCTTATGCCTAATGTGCGCGTGTTTAATGCTGATGCTCCCCGTGAACCGTTTTTAGCGGGTGATGTTAATCTCGGTATGATCTGGAGTGGTGAAGCCAATATGGCGCAAAAAGAAGATGAAAACATCAAGTATATCTATCCAAAAGAAGGTGCAGGCTTCTGGGTTGATAGTTTTACTATTCCATCTGGGGCAGAGAATGTAGAAAATGCCCATAAATTTATTGACTACATGTTGAAAGCAGAAGTGGGGCAAAAAGTGGTGGAAGATTTGGGGTATAGTACGCCCAATAAAGCTGCCAAAGATTTGCTGGATGAAGCAACGCGTAATAACACTATTATTTTCCCGCCTGCTGATGCTATGGCCAAGGCCGAGTTCCAACAGGATATTGGTGATGCCGTCAAAATTTATGATAGTTACTGGGAAAAATTAAAAACCGGTAAATAACCGTCAGACAAGCTCCGGCTTGCTGATCAATAACAACAAGTCGGAGTATATTAAGCCATGATGGCTATAGACAAAGATATTTACCTAATCGCCACCCATTTACTAGTGGCATTGGTAGCCGGGGGCGTCATCGGTTTTGAACGCAGTTTCCATGGCAGACCGGCCGGGTTTCGTACCCATATGTTGGTGTGTCTGACCTCAAGTCTGTTAATGCTAGTAACGGTTTATCAGGAAAAATGGTTAGGCAATATTCCTATTGAAACCGTACGTACTGATCCTACCCGTATGGCTCAAGGCATTATGACTGGTATCGGTTTTTTGGGGGCAGGGGTAATTTTTAAGGAAGGCTTTTCGGTTAGGGGATTAACCACCGCAGCCTCTATCTGGATTACGTCTGCCATTGGCATTTTGGTGGGGATTGGTTTTTATATTCCGGCGACATTGGCGACGGTGCTGACGTTAGGGACTTTATCCATGTTCCGCTGGATCGAGAATAAATTGCCTTCCCATTACTACGCCCATCATGTGATTTGTTTTGATCGTAGTAACGTAATGGATGAAAGTGTCTTAAAGGATTTTCTTAAAAATCATGGTTTTACGGTGGCTAATATTAGTTATAGTGTCTCGGAGCATGGTACTGATTTTGAGTATCGGATGGTGATCCGCACTTTAAAGCGTGAAAATCTGGCAAAACTCGCGGTGGCTTTGCGTCAGAATGAAAACGTGCGCACTTTTCGTATCTCCCTGACGGGAGATTAAGCCCGTTAACAGTTAGGCTTTACAAGCACCTGATCGGGTACTCGTATCAGTGCCCGATTATGTAAAGTTAACTATTAAACCTTCCCAACCTATTGATCAATAGATTAGTTTTCTACAGCTTTTAAAGCCGCATCCATGGTTTGCCAAGTATTAACGAAATGACAGAATAAATCAGCTGTCTTTTCGGCATCATAAACGGCTGAATGCGCTGACTCGCTATCCCAACCCATGCCTGCCACTTGTGCTAAACGCGCTAATACCGTTTGCCCATACATAACAGCCCCAAGCGTCACCGTATCTAAGGTGCTAAAGGGATGGAATGGGTTGCGTTTGGCATCAATACGATTAGCGGCTGCATGCACAAAGTTCAAATCAAACGGTGCATTATGCCCCACTAGAATCGCGCGGTTGCAGCGATTCAGTTTGACTTCGCGGCGCACAATCTTGAAAAACTCTTCCATGGCTTTTTCTTCAGGGTGAGCCATGCGCAAGGGGCTAAACGGTTTAATACCATTTACTTCCAGCGATTTAGGATCAAGATTGGCATTAGGAAAGGGTTCTATATGCCAGTTAAAGGTGCGATAGCGTGATAGCTCACCTTTTTCATCAATGCGCAAGATGACGGCTGCTAGTTCCAGCAACGCATCTTTCCGGCAATCAAAGCCACCAGTTTCTACATCAACGACTACCGGTAAGAAACCCCGGAAGCGTCCTGCGATAGGAATTATTTCAAGCTCATCTGTCATTAGAGAAGCTTAACGGAAGTTATCAAAAATGGATAGAAAAGTTTTAAAAAACATTTAATTGATTTAAATAATTGATAATTAAGCAATTATTTATAGAATTGTTTATTAACTTTTATTTGTTGATTAATTGTGTTAGGTTTGGTTCATTCACACCTATAGCATGCCAGAAAAAAAGGGTAACACCCCGGTTAGAGAGAGGTTGGTCAATGAATAAGCCTTTACAAGATATTGATTCTCAAGAAACTCAAGAATGGATCGATTCGCTTGATGCCATTATGAAACTTGAGGGCGTAGAACGAGCACACTTTCTATTAGAAAAGTTGATTGAAACTGCCCGTCAAAACGGTGCCAATCTGCCTTATTCCGCTAACACGGCTTATATCAATACCATCCCTGCCCATCTCGAACAACATACCCCTGGCAATCGCACCATTGAATCCCGCCTGCGTTCCTATATCCGCTGGAATGCGGCCGCGATGGTGGTGCGCGCTAATCGGGAAAGCGCTGAATTGGGAGGACATATTGCGACCTTTGCTTCAGCGGCCACTTTATATGACATTGGTATGAACCATTTCTGGCATGCGCCTTCACCTCAACACGGCGGCGATTTGCTGTATATACAAGGACATGCAGCGCCGGGCATTTATGCACGTTCATTTATGGAAGGACGTTTAACTGAAGAAGATCTCGATAGCTTCCGTCAGGAAGTGGATGGCGGTGGTTTATCTTCTTACCCGCACCCGTGGTTAATGCCAGATTATTGGCAGTTCCCAACCGTTTCCATGGGTTTAGGGCCGATTAAATCCATTTACCAAGCCCGGTTCATGAAGTACCTGCAACACCGTAAGCTGGCAGAAACGGCTAATCGTAAGGTGTGGGCATTTGTCGGTGATGGGGAAACCGATGAACCGGAAACCCTTGGGGCCATTGCACTGGCTGGACGTGAAAAGCTCGATAATCTCGTGTGGGTGGTGAATTGTAACCTGCAACGGCTAGATGGCCCGGTACGTGGTAATGGCAAAATCGTGCAAGAACTAGAAGCGGTATTCCGTGGTGCCGGTTGGAATGTTATCAAGGTGTTATGGGGTTCTTATTGGGACCCGCTACTGGCTACTGATAAAGATGGTTTGTTGAAAAAGCGCATGATGGAAGCGGTTGATGGCGAATATCAGAACTATAAAGCCAAAGACGGTGCGTTTGTTCGTGATCATTTCTTTGGTAAATACCCCGAGTTGAAAGAACGCGTTGCCACTATGAGTGATGCGGATATCTGGCGTTTGAATCGCGGTGGTCATGATCCACACAAGGTTTATGCTGCTTATTACGCGGCAGTCAATCATGAAGGCCAACCGACGGTTATTCTCGCGCATACGGTAAAAGGTTATGGTATGGGCGCTGCGGGGGAGGGGCAAAATCGTACCCATTCGCAGAAGAAAATGACTCCTGAAGAAATGATTGCTTACAAAAATCGTTTCAATATTCCGTTAAGTGATGCGGATGCCGCTGCAGCAAAATATTTCCGCCCTGACCCTAATAGTGAAGAAATCAAGTATTTACTGGAAAGACGTAAAGCATTGGGTGGTTTCTTACCACAACGGCAAACCCATGCGGCACCGCTAAAAGTCCCTGATCTGGCTTACTTCCAGCCCTTGTTGGAGAGTTCAGGCGATCGCGAAATGTCAACCACGATGGTGTTTGTACGCCTGTTGACGCTATTGACGCGTGATAAGAATATGGGGCGGCATGTGGTCCCGATTGTGCCCGATGAAGCGCGTACTTTTGGTATGGAAGGCATGTTCCGTCAGTTGGGTATTTATTCCTCGGTCGGGCAATTATATGAGCCGCAGGATAAAGACCAAGTCATGTTCTACAAAGAGGACAAGTCTGGGCAAATTCTGGAAGAAGGCATTACCGAAGCGGGGGCAATGTCATCCTGGATTGCTGCCGGTACTGCCTATAGCACCCACGGCGTTAATATGGTGCCGTTTTATATTTATTACTCCATGTTTGGTTTCCAGCGTATTGGTGATTTGGCATGGGCAGCAGGTGATTGCCGCACCCGTGGTTTCCTGATTGGTGCGACTGCCGGGCGTACTACGCTCGCTGGTGAAGGTCTGCAACATCAGGATGGTCATGGCATGATTCAGGCTGGCCTGATTCCTAACTGCATCTCTTATGACCCCACTTTCTCATATGAAATGGCGGTGATTATTCAACATGGCCTGAAACGTATGTATCAGGATCAAGAAGATGTGTATTACTACATCACTGCCATGAATGAAAACTACTTCCACCCTGCTATGCCAGCGGGTGTTGAAGAAGGCATTATTAAAGGTATCTACCTATTAAGTGGTGGCGGCAAAAAGCGTAAAAAAGTGCAATTACTCGGTTCTGGTACCATCTTGCGCGAAGTGATGGCAGCAGCGGAAATGCTCGATAAGGATTGGGGTGTGGATGCTAATGTGTGGAGTGTGACCAGCTTTAATGAATTGGCGCGTGAAGCCCGCGACATTGAGCGCTGGAATCGCTTACATCCGCTAGACGATAGCAAAGTCCCCTATATCACCCAAGTGATGAAAGGGCAGCGTGGTCCTGCCATTGGCGCTACCGATTATATTCATCAGTATGCTGAGCAGATTCGGGCTTGGTTGCCGATGTCTTATACCGTCTTGGGTACTGATGGGTTTGGTCGCAGTGATACCCGCGCCCAATTGCGTAAACATTTTGAGGTAAGTCGTTGCCATATTGTGGTAGCTGCTTTAAAAGCCTTGGTAGATGAAAATTCCCTACCTGCTGTCAAAGTGGTGGAGGCCATAGAAAAATATGGTCTGAATCCTGACAAACCTAATCCACGTCTGGCATAAGGAGTATGGGTATGGCTATCCAAGAAATCCATGTGCCCGATATTGGCAGCTTCAAAGATGTAGAAATCATTGAAGTCTTAGTAAATGTTGGGGACAGCATCCAGCCAGAAACGTCGCTGATTACCATTGAATCCGACAAGGCGACGATGGAAATTCCATCGCCCGCTGCGGGGACAGTTAAAGAGCTAAAAGTTAAAGTGGGTGAGCGCGTTTCAGAAGGCAGCTTAATTCTGTTACTAGAGGCAGCGGCTGAAGCGCCAGCGCCGTCACCTGTCCCGACGAATTCTGCTCCAGCGACAGAACCCTCTCCACCACCTGCCAAACCCGCACCAAGTGTAGCGACACCTGCGCCGACCCCTGCCCCACGTTCGCAACGCGATTCGTCGCCTACTGTTGAGTTGCCGGTGGAGATGAATAAAGTGGATTTCAGCAAGGTGTATGCTACACCGTCGGTGCGTAAATTTGCCCGTGAACTAGGCGTTGATCTTAATCGGGTTAAAGGCACAGGACGCAAGGGACGTATTCTGCAAGAAGACGTCAAGGTTTTCGTTAAAGATGTGCTGAGCTTTGGGGGTGTACCGGCTAAAAGCACCACCAATGGTCTTGGTGTTGCCCCCATGCCTGACATTGATTTTAGCCAGTGGGGTGAGATTGAAAGCGTTGCACTGTCACGTATTAATAAACTAACAGGGGAATTTTTGCACCGTAACTGGGTGCATATTCCGCATGTGACCCAGTTTGATCAGGCTGATATCACTGACCTTGAAGCCTTCCGACAGCAGTTGAATGCAGAGCAGGGCAAGGAGGGGGTCAAAATTACCCCACTGGTATTCATTATGAAAGCAGTGGTCGCAGGTTTGAAAGCTTATCCGCGCTTTAATTCCTCGCTGGATACCAAAGGTGAAAACCTCATCCGCAAGCACTATTACCATATTGGGGTGGCGGTCGATACGCCTGAGGGGTTAGTCGTACCCGTTATTCGCGATGTTGATAAAAAATCTATTCTGGAATTGTCGGTAGAACTCAAAGAAGTCTCCATTAAAGCCCGTGAGAAAAAGCTTAAACCTGCCGATATGCAAGGCGGCTGTTTCTCTATTTCCAGCCTCGGGGGTATTGGTGGAACTAAATTCACCCCGATTGTGAATGCGCCGGAGGTGGCTATTTTGGGTGTGTCCAAATCCGAGATGCAGCCCGTGTGGAATGGCAAGGAATTTGCACCGCGTTTAATGCTGCCATTATCGCTGTCCTATGATCATCGCGTGATTGATGGGGCCGATGGTGCACGTTTCACCACTTATCTTGCCAAAATGTTGGGCGACATTCGGAGGTTGCTGATATGAGCAAGATCATTGAAGTCAAAGTGCCGGATATTGGCAGCTTCAAGGATGTCGAAATTATTGAAGTATTGGTCGATGTGGGTTTTCAGATTGAGCCAGAAGAATCGTTGATTACGATTGAATCTGATAAAGCTTCTATGGAAATTCCTAGTCCATTAGCCGGTACGGTCAAGCAGATGCTGGTCAAAGTCGGTGATCGCGTTTCGGAAGGTTCGCCCCTGTTACAGTTGGAAGTGAGAGAGAAAACTGCGCCATCTTTCCAGCTTTCTCCTGCTGCAGGGGGCGGAGCCGGAAATTCCTCAAGCATGCCTTCTGCATTCCCTTCCGCTATTGGCAAAGAAGGGAGGGTTGAAATCCCAACAATTGAAACCGAAGTGGTGGTACTCGGTTCCGGCCCCGGTGGTTATACCGCTGCGTTTCGTGCCGCTGACTTAGGTAAGAAAGTGGTATTGGTGGAACGGTACGCCAATATTGGTGGCGTGTGTTTGAATGTCGGGTGTATTCCTTCCAAAGCGTTGTTACATACCGCCGAAATCATTACCGAAGCTAAAACCTTTGCTCAGCACGGAGTGAGGTTTGGGGAGCCTGAAATTGATCTGGATACCTTACGCGATTACAAAAATGGCGTGGTAGGTAAACTCACGACCGGTTTAAAGGGTTTGGCTAAGCAGCGCAAAGTACAGATTGTGCAAGGCTATGGACGTTTTACGTCAGCGTATACGTTAGAAGTGGAAGCGGCGGATGGCAGCAAACAGAGCATTAAGTTTGCTAACTGTATTATTGCTGCCGGTTCTAGTGTCACTAAGTTGCCCTTTGTCCCTTGGGATGATGCGCGCGTAATGGATTCGACCGATGCGCTGGAACTGCCAGAAATACCCAAACGTCTACTGGTCATCGGCGGCGGTATTATTGGTCTGGAAATGGCTACCGTTTATCACGCCCTAGGTGCCAGTGTTAGCGTTGTTGAACTATCTCCAGGATTAATGCCCGGTGCTGATCGTGATTTGGTTAAGCCTTTATACAACCGAATCAAAGGTTTGTATGAAGTTATTTATTTGAATACCAAAGTCACGGCGATAACACCCACGCCGGAAGGATTAGTCTGTCGCTTTGAAGGTCAAGGTGCACCTGCACAGGATACATTTGATCGTGTATTGGTGGCGATTGGCCGTAGCCCTAATGGCAAGCTGATCGAAGCAGGTAAAGCAGGGGTATTTGTGGATACCCGCGGTTTTATTCCAGTAGATAAGCAAATGCGCACCAATGTGCCGCATATTTTTGCCATAGGCGATATTGTCGGCCAGCCGATGCTTGCGCATAAAGCTACTCATGAAGGCAAAGTCGCTGCTGAAGTGATTGCGGGTCACAAAGCGTATTTCGATGCCAAAACGATCCCCTCAGTGGCTTATACCGACCCGGAAGTGGCGTGGATGGGTAAAACCGAAGAGCAGTGCAAAGCCGAAGGCATTGCCTATGAAAAAGGTGCTTTCCCGTGGGCTGCTAGTGGTCGCTCTTTGTCTATTGGTCGCTCTGAAGGTTTGACTAAAGTCTTGTTTGATAAAGAAACGCATCAATTAATTGGTGCAGGTATGGTGGGGCCTAAAGCCGGTGAATTGATTGCAGAAGCAGTCTTAGCACTGGAATTAGGTGCGGATGCTACGGATATTGCTTTGACGATTCATCCACATCCGACCTTATCCGAAACCTTTAATTTTGCTGCAGAAGTCGCAGAAGGGACTTGTACGGATATTTACACGCCTAAAAAATAAATTTTTAACAGGTGTGACTGACAATCTGTTTTTCCTCTCACATACATAGTGAGAAACCGGTAAGCGACTGGCCTGAACACCCAGTCGCTATTTTTTTGCCTAAAGGTATTTCCCTATATTCTTGTAGGCTTGCGGCATCGTTTGCCAGAGTGACTATACTGCTTGGCATGCTATGTTTGATCAGGTAGCCAAGCCTATGCATGTATCCAGCTTTAACTTACCGCTTGTGGTGCTATTGCCTTTTCTGGGGGCTTTGCTCGCCTTTACAGTGGCGCGTTTTAATCGACTGGCATCTGCTTTCAGTGCAGCCCTCATTACCTTATTAGCTTTATTGCTGTTATGGCCTTCCATTCCTGCGGTATGGGTGGGGCAAACGGTAGTGCAAGCATGGTCGTGGTTGCCGAATATAGGGTTCAATATAGCCTTTCGCCTTGATGGACTAAGTTTATTATTTAGCTTGCTGATTTTGTTGATTGGTTTACTGGTAATCCTGTATGCGCGTTATTACCTATCAGCTAAAGATGCTATGGGGCGATTTTTTGCCTATCTATTGTTGTTTATGGGTTCTATGCTCGGGGTGGTCTTGGCGGAAAACCTCTTGCAACTGGTAGTATTCTGGGAGTTAACCTCACTCAGTTCGTTTTTGCTGATTAGTTATTGGTCTTACCGACGCATGGCGCGTCGTGGGGCGCGTATGGCGCTGATTATTACGGGTATGGGTGGGTTGGCTTTACTCGCGGGAGTGCTATTGCTCGGGCAATTAGTTGGCAGTTACCAACTCAGCGATATTTTACAGGCCGGTGAACAAGTAAGAGCCAGCGCGTGGTATACGCCCCTATTGTTGCTGATATTGCTTGGTGTGTTTACTAAATCCGCGCAATTTCCGTTTCATTTCTGGTTGCCCCATGCCATGGCAGCACCAACACCCGTATCCGCTTATCTGCATTCCGCTACGATGGTCAAAGCCGGTATTTTTTTGTTAGCCCGCCTATTTCCCGTATTGTCAGGTACGCCGGAGTGGTTCTGGTTAGTGGGTTCAGCGGGTATGGCTACCTTGTTACTAGGGGCTTTTACCGCTTTGTTCAAACAGGATCTGAAAGGATTATTGGCTTATTCCACCATTAGTCATCTTGGGCTGATTACGCTGTTATTTGGCTTGGGTACGCAACTAGCAGCAGTGGCAGCGATTTTCCATGTGATTAACCACGCCATTTTCAAAGCCTCATTATTTATGGTGGCCGGGATTATTGATCATGAAACTGGCACACGCGATATTCGTAAACTCAGTGGCTTGCGCCAATATATGCCACAAGTGGCGGTATTAGCGATCATAGCAGCGGCGGCTATGGCGGGTGTACCCTTGCTTAATGGTTTTCTGAGTAAAGAAATGTTCTTTGATCAGACTGTGGTATTAGCCAGCCATTCACGCTGGGCATGGTTATTACCCTTGCTAGCCACTTTGGCAGGAATATTTTCGGTAGCGTATTCAGTACGCTTTATTCACGATGTATTTTTCAAAGAGGCGGCTACTCATTTACCTAAAAAGCCGCATGAGCCGCCGCGTTATATGAAATTGCCAGTGCTGATTCTGGTGATAGCTTGTGTAGCCGTGGGTATTGCACCCAATTACACCATCACACCTTTATTGGCAAAAGCGGTTAGCAGTACCTTGCAAGTGCCCGCACCCGTTTATAGTTTGGCGATCTGGCATGGATTTACCGGCGCGTTTGTTATGAGTTTGGTGGCATTAGCGGGCGGTATCTTCATTTACCGCCAATACTATTTTGTGTTTGCTTGGTATAACCGGACGCTTGCCTCACTCGATGGACGACAAGTGTATGTCAGTTTTATCCGCCAAGTGCAGCAGTGGGCTAGTCGCCTGACTCGTTTACTCGATCAGAATACGTTGCAAACCTTGTTGCTGTGGGTATTGGCGGCTGCTTTATTAGCAGGCGTTGCAGGTTTTCTTACGATGCAGGCTCCGTTGCTGGGGAATCAGCCTTTAATGCCATATGACCCATTAGCCTTAGTACCAGTCACGGGATTAACTTTGGCTAGCCTCATGACCGTGGTGATGCATCGCTATCGCTTATTGGCTTTGATCATGCTCGGGGTAGTGGGTTTGGTCATAGCCCTCGGATTTGCCAAATTTTCCGCGCCTGATCTGGCTTTGACCCAAATTGCTGTGGAAATTGTCACCATGGTGTTGTTAATGCTGGCTTTGTATTTTTTGCCGGATTACACCCCTTCACTGGATTCCCGTTGGCGTCATTTGCGTGATGTGGGGTGGGCAGTGGCAGCAGGTCTGGGCGCTGCTATTTTAACCTTGGCGGTTTTGACCCGTGAGCCTATGCCTATATCGGATTATTTCCTGCAACACAGTTTGTCGGAAGGCGGGGGCGCAAATGTGGTTAATGTCATTTTGGTGGATTTCCGAGGTTTTGATACTTGGGGAGAAATTCTGGTATTGGCCTTGGCGGGTTTAAGTATTTTCGCCCTGTTGCAGAACATTCACCTGTATGCGCCACAAACGGATGCATTTGGACGGGCTTGGAGCAAGGATGCCTATCCATTAATTTTACAAGTACAGGCGCGTCTGATTTTCCCCTTTATGTTGATGATTGCCATATTTATTTTTTTACGCGGCCATAATTTACCAGGGGGTGGCTTTATTGCAGGTTTAATTGCTGCCTTAGCTATTGTGCTGCAAAACCTTGCGAATGGCATTGTCTGGACAGCCCAACGTTTGCGCTTGGATGCCCATCAAGTCATTGCTGCTGGGTTGAGCTTTGCCTTACTGACTGGGATAGCTTCATGGTTTTGGGGGTATCCATTTTTGACATCGACCTTTGCCCATTTGCATTGGCCGGTGGTAGGTGAGTTTGAATTGGCAAGTGCTATAGCGTTTGATTTAGGGGTCTTTTTGGTAGTAGTCGGAGCTACCGTGATGATTCTGGTGCAATTAGGCAAACTTGAATACATTAAGTTGCCACCGCTGCATCCGTTACAAGCGCAGGAGGTTTGACATGGAATTACTGGTAGCTTTGTGTGTGGGCGTGCTGGTCAGCTGTGGCGTGTATTTGCTATTGCGCCCAAGTACTTTTCCTGTGGTAGTAGGCTTAACCTTTTTATCTTACGCAGTAAATACCTTTTTATTAGCCACGGGTGGTTTAAAAGTCGGTAAGGCGGTGATTTTGAAACCCGGTATTAGCGATTATGCTGATCCTTTACCGCAAGCTTTAGTCCTGACGGCCATTGTGATTGCCTTTGCTATGACAGCGTTTGTGATTGTCTTGGCGTTGAAATTACGCGATGTACAAGACAGCGATTATGTTAATTCTATAAACCAACACCTTTTGCCCGCTAAAAATCCACAGGAATTTAAACTCAAGGAGCCATCTGCATGACGCCTACCGTCATTTTGCCGATTTTATGGCCCTTATTTGCCGGATTGTTGTTGGTGTGGGGGCGACGTTATCCGCTGGATGGGCAGCGTATGCTGGCTTTGGTGGCATTGGTTGTTCAACTGGGGATTGCTCTCCATGCTTTTTCCATAAGTAGTGAAGGTGGTTATGATGTTTACAACCTAGGCAACTGGTTAGCGCCATTTGGTATTGTGTTGGTGCTGGATCGGTTAGCAGCCTTAATGTTGCTATTGACTGCAGTCTTGGCCTTGCCTACTTGGTGGTATGCCGTAGCTACAAAAGTGGATAAGCAGGGGGCGTATTTTCATGTTCTATTCCAATGGCAGTTAGTGGGGTTGAATGGCGCATTCCTGACCGGTGATGTTTTTAATCTGTTTGTGTTTTTTGAAGTCCTGTTATTGGCTTCCTATGGATTGATGTTGCATGGAGGAGGGCGGGAGCGGTTAGTGGCCGGTTTTCACTATGTGGTGGTTAATCTGTTGGGGTCGGTTTTATTTCTATTCGCAGTTGGGGCGTTATATAGCGCATTAGGTAGCTTGAATCTGGCGGATATGGCTTTGAAAGTGGCACAAGCCCCCGCAGAACGTCAAGGATTGATTGCGGCTGCCGGGTTATTGTTGTTGGTCGTGTTTGCCCTTAAAGCAGCTATGTTTCCATTGTATTTATGGCTACCGGCTACTTATGCTAATACGTCTGCTCCGGTTGCTGCACTATTTGCGATTATGACTAAGGTTGGGGTATACGCGATTGTGCGTGTGCATGGCACCTTATTTGGGGTACAGGCTGGGGCATTGGCTTATTTGCATGTGCCTTGGGTATTAGGTGGCGGTTTACTGACCTTATTGGTGGCAAGTCTAGGCGTAATAGCAGCTAACCGTTTGCGCGAACAAGTATCCTATTTGGTGCTGACATCGGTTGCTACCTTGTTGATTGCCATTGGCTTAAATCAGGCGCAAAGTTTAGCTGCTGGTTTGTACTACTGGCTGCATTCCACTTTATTGACCGGAGGTTTTTTCTTATTGGCAGGGCAAATTGCTCATAGTCGGGGTTCTGCTGATGATTGGTTAAAACCTGCCATCCTGCCGTACAAAGCTTGGTTGGGAACCGGCTTTTTTCTGGCTGCTATTGCTGTGATTGGCTTGCCGCCGTTATCCGGTTTTCTGGGTAAATTAATGATTATGCAGGCGGCGTTAACCCATACTTGGTGGTGGCTAATCGTATTGGTGATGCTATTGGCAAGCCTATTATTGCTAGCTGCACTGGTGCGTAGTGGGTCGGTACTATTTTTCAGTATTCCCGCAGCGGCAGAGCGGCATGTGCCTGAAGTCCGAGCCCCGCTTAATCGTATGGCGGGTATTGCTACTGGGGTGTTGTTGGTAATGAGTCCAGTATTGGTATGGTTGGCAGCGCCATTGAGTCATTTAACGGCGCAAATCAGTGTGCAAATACTGGACATTCCGGCTTATATACAAGCTGTCTTGGGTAATGTCCCGGTAGGAGGCTTGCCATGAAAGTCACTCGTCAATGGTTGCCGCATCCATTCTTGAGTTTGTTGCTATGGGCTATTTGGTTATTACTGAATAATACCTTGGCAATGGGGCACGTAGTACTAGGGGCTGTGTTGGCTGGGTTAATCCCATTTTTCACTCAAGGTTTCTGGCCTGATCGTTTGTATGTGTCTAAACCGCTATTGCTATTAACCCTGCTCGGACGCTTACTGGTGGATATTGTCAGTGCTAATGTGCAGGTAGCGCGTTGGGTACTGACTAGGGTGAATCGCTTACAACCGGCCTTTGTGGCGTTGGAATTGGAAATACAGTCGCCGTTTGGTATTGCCATACTCGCTAGCCTTATTTCCATTACGCCAGGAACGGTTTCGTGTGATTTGTCAGCAGATCAGCGTTATTTGCTGATTCATGTTTTGCATCTTCGGGATTCCGCAAAGCTGATACAAACTATTAAGCAGCGCTATGAATATTTGTTGATGGAGATTTTAAAGCCATGTTAGCGATGGTCATCATGATAGCGTTTGGTTTGGTAAGTCTGGCCTGTTTATTGAGCCTGATACGTTTATTGCGCGGGCCTAGTGCACCTGACCGCATTCTTGCTCTTGATACCTTGTATGTGAATGCCATTGCCTTGCTGATTTTGTTTGGCATACAACAGCACAGTCAGGTGTATTTTGAAGGTGCCTTACTGATTGCGGTGATGGGGTTTATTAGCACAATGGCGCTGAGCAAATACCTGTTACGCGGCAATATTATGGAGTAAAGCTATGCACTGGTTAGTGGAAATTTTGTTATCCATGCTGCTGTTAATAGGGGCAATATTTGTATTATTGGGTTCTTATAGTTTATTAAGAATGCCTGATTTTTATATGCGCTTGCACGGACCGACCAAAGCCACTACGTTAGGCAGCGGTTCTATTTTAATAGCTTCGAGTATCTATTTTTTCGTGTATGGTCAAGCAAGCCTGCATGAAATACTTATTACTTTATTTTTATTCTTTACCGCGCCTATTAGTGCTTATTTGCTTGCTAAAACTGCCCGACATCTACGCATGCAGGCTATTCAAGGCTCTGACGTTATCACTCAGCCAAACTCTAGTATGCCAGTTAGTCGAAAAGACTTATAAAATAAAATGTTTATTTTTATGTGGTTTTTCAAATAACTACCCCGTAAATTGCAAGGTTTGTTGAAGATTTTCTCCTCCGGGCTATAGTCAGAAAAAGTTGACTAATAAACTCTGAATTAATGTCTGACATCATCTATTTTATCAGTGTGTAACTGCTTTTCCGGGTTATAAGCTTTGAAAACGGGGTGCATTACTGAATGTGAGGCGGATGCGTTCAGACATTGCATAACTGTCTGTACAAAAAAGGAGGTTTAGATGGAAACGTTTGTAGCCAAACCTGCCACAGCGAATGCGCCCCGCAAGGCTGACCAATTGTTCCGGGGATTTGAAGTCAAATCGGTATCCCCGGCAGCTATTAGCGGCTGGCTAAAGAAGGGTTGGCAAGACATGATGGTGAATCCGGTTGCTAGCCTAACCTATGGGATCATCTTTGCGGCTGTCGGTATTATTTTAGGGCTGATTGCTGCTGAAGACCCGGTCTTTAGTGTTGCTACGACCACGGGTTTCTTTTTGGTCGGACCATTTTTAGCCCTAGGGCTATATGATTTAAGTCGTCAGCATGAAACCAATCAACATCCCAATTTCTTGCATTCAGCTCGTTCTTTGAATACCAATGCCATTAGTTTTGGTGTCTATGCGATGTTCCTAGGTTTGCTTATGGTGTCTTGGGTACGCTTGGCAGCGGTGGTTACCGCCATCTTCTTTAATAATGTTTCTTTGCGTGAAGAGAGCTTCATCGGTATGTGGCGTGGCCTTTTGAGCATGAATGATGGTTGGCTATTTGCACTGACTTTTATTGCAGTCGGTTTCTTGTTTGCTGCTTTAGCCTTTGCCACTGGGGTTGTAACCGGTCAAGTAATGTTGGATCGTAAAGTTGATATTGTCACTGGTATTACTACTAGTATGAAAGTGGTGAAGAAAAATCCTCTGACCATGGCGCTGTGGGCAATTGTTATTACTGCTATTGTTGGTTTGGGCTTAGTTACCCTGAATTTAGGTTTGATTATTGCCATGCCTTTGGTGGCACATGCTAGCTGGCATGCCTACCGCGAAATGGTTAAACCCGTTGAAGTCGGTAACGGTGCTTAACTCATAATCCATATTAACCGTGGCTACGCTTAGCGGCGGTTGTCTCTAAGGCTGGGACTTTGGCAACAGAACCCAGCCTTTCGTTTGAAAGTTTTCTATCTGTATAACATTGTTAGCAGAGGAGCGTGCCATGTTGCTAGCAGTATTGGCGATTGTTCTAGGGCTGATAATGCTGGTCTGGAGTGCTAACCGCTTTGTGACTGGGGCCGCTGCCGCTGCCTATCATACGGGTATGCGACCGTTACTGATTGGCATGTTCGTGGTTAGTTTTGGAAGCTCTATACCAGAATTAATAGTTTCCACTTTAGCAGCGCTTGAAGGCAGTCCCACCTTAGCTTTAGGCAATGCCTATGGCTCCAATATTTTCAATATTACTTTAGTTGTAGGTCTAAGCGTTGCTCTTGCCGCTATCACGGCTCATTCCACCATAGTGCGTAAAGAATTACCTATTCTGATAGCGGTCACTTTCCTAGCGGGGCTGCAATTACTGGATGGACAACTCAGTCGTGTCGATGCGTTAGTTTTATTATTAGTATTTGTGGGCATAGTGCTATGGTCAATTCTAAATGCTCGCTATCAGACCACGAATGTCTGGTGGATTGAGTTAGAACAAGCCATAAAAAAACCAAAACAACCAAGATTATCCTCTCATCAGGCACGAGTTTGGTTAACCACAGGTTTGTTACTGCTCATCCTTGGCTCGCAGTTATTCGTTTGGGGAGCAGTACAGGTCGCACAAGTACTGGATGTCAGTGAACTGATTATGGGTTTAACCATTGTGGCGGCTGGTACTTCTTTGCCAGAACTGGCGACAGTAGTAGCGGCGGTACGTAAAGGAGAAGATGAGCTTGCCTTAGGAAATGTGGTGGGGGCTAATATATTTAATACTCTAGCAGTCGTCGGTATAGCAGGGTTAATTCAACCGATAACGATTGCCCCGGAAGTGTTATATCGGGATTGGTTGCTTATGTTGGGGGTAACTGTGGGACTTTATATGATGTGTCTGTGTTATAAGCGCCCAGGCCATCTGCCCCGTTGGGGAGGCGGCCTGTTGCTGCTGGTATTTATTATTTACAACAGCTGGCTACTGATTTCATCCATCCATTATTAAACAATGGAGCCATCCGGATTCATGCCTTCAAGCTTAGTTTCCTTAACAATCAGGTGTTCGCGTTTGAGACCAAATAGCAATACCAGTGGCGAGGCAACCAATACAGAGGAATAAATACCAAACATAATACCAATGGTCAAAGCCAGGGCAAAGTTATGCAAGGCTTCACCACCAAAGAACAACATGGCCAGTACCATAATCTGGGTGGAGGTATGCGTAATAATGGTACGCGACATAGTGGTAGTAATAGCATTGTCGATAATATCCGGGATACTAGCGTCACGCATTTTGCGGATATTTTCCCGTACCCGGTCAAATACCACCACGGATTCGTTCACGGAATAACCCAAAATAGCCAAAACACCCGCCAATACGGTCAGGTCGAATTGCCACTGGAATAGCGCAAACACACCCAAAATAATTACCACGTCATGCATATTGGCAATCGTTGCTGCTACCGCAAAACGCCATTCAAAGCGAAATGCCAAATAGCCGATGATACCGGCAGCCACCAATAACAGCGCCAACCCACCATTTTCATACAGTTCCTGACCGACTTGCGGGCCAACGAATTCCACTCGGCTCAATTGCACGTCTGGCGATTGCGCTTTGAGGGTTTTCATAACCTGTTCACTGATTTGTGCGCCGGTTACACCTTCTTTAACAGGCAGACGAATCAGAACGTCCCGACTAGTCCCAAAGTTTTGGGCAAAAACCTCTTCAAAACCTTGTGCCTTGAGGGATTCACGGATTTGTTCTACCGGAGCGGCTTGTGCATAACGCACTTCCATCACCGTACCGCCAGTGAAATCAACCCCTAGATTCAAGCCTCTAAATAATAAAAACAGAACCGCTAGAATAAACGTCCCCAAGGAAATGGCCGTCGTAATATGGCCATATTTCATGAAGGGGATGTCTTTTTTGAAATGGAAAAACTCAATCATGTCAATGCTCCCCTTAGATAGAAATCTTGGTCAGACGCGGTGTGTAACCGTACACAAAATTCACAATAGCGCGTGAAACAGTTACTGCACTGAACATAGAGGTGAGAATACCCAGACACAATACCACCGCAAAGCCGCGAATTGGCCCGGAACCGAGCATAAACAAGGCAATACCGGCAATGAAGTTGGTCAGGTTGGAGTCAAGAATGGTACCCCAAGCCCGTTCATAACCAGCATTGATGGCCACTTGTGGAGGTGCGCCTTCACGTAATTCCTCACGGATACGTTCATTAATCAATACGTTCGCGTCAATCGCCATACCCAGTGTCAAGGCAATGGCTGCCATACCCGGTAAGGTCAAAGTCGCTTGCAGCATAGACAGTAAGGCAAATAGTAAGAAACCGTTGATACCTAAGGCGACACTGGAAATAGCGCCAAACATGCGGTAATAGAACCCCATAAAGGCTACCACGGCGACAAAGCCCCAGATATTAGAGTGGAAACCTTTAGAGATGTTTTCCGCCCCCATACTTGGGCCAATGATACGTTCCTCAACAATATAGACAGGCGCAGCTAAGGCACCTGCACGCAATAATAAGGCTAAATCAAGCGATTCTTTAGGTGAATCTAAACCGGTGATTTGGAAGCGTTTGCTCAGCTGTTCCTGAATACGTGCAACGTTAATAACTTCTTCAGTTTTACTGGTAGTTTTCTGAACCTGACCGTTGACCTCTTTGCTTTCGATCTTGGTTTCAATGAACACTACTGCCATTAATTTCTGTACGTTCTCGCCAGTCACTTTGGCAAAACGGCTAGCCCCGTTGCCATCTAAAGTGATATTGACCGATGGACGGTTATTCTGGTCAAAGCCAGAACTTGCATCGGTAATATAATCACCCGTGAGCATTACCTTACGTTTTAGCAGGATAGGGCTGCCATTACGTTCTTTGTAAAGCTGTGAACCACTTGGTGCACGACCACTTTGTTGCGCTTGCAGCGGGTCATTTTGCTCGTCGACCAAACGAAATTCCAGCGTTGCCGTAGCACCGAGGATTTCTTTTGCGCGTGCAGTATCTTGTACACCCGGCAATTGCACCACAATGCGATTCAAACCTTGTTGTTGGATAACTGGTTCAGCAACCCCGAGTTCATTAACACGCTTGCGTAATGTGGTGATGTTCTGTTCGAGCGATTTTTTCTGAATCGCTATCATCTGTTTTTGAGTAATAGAGGCCTGCAAATCAGCAGTACCGGCAACGTCATTAAATTGCAGTGCGCCGTCTACATCCGCTTTACGCAAAGCTTCTTCACCAGCACTACGGCTAGCTTCATCATTAAAACGTGCTACTAGCAGATCACCTTCACGCGAAATACCAGTATATTTAACATCCTTTTCGCGCAAGGTATCGCGGAACTCGTCTTCATAGCGACTCAGTTCCTTATCCAGCGCAGCTTTCATATCCACTTCCATCAGGAAGTGCACACCACCCCGCAAGTCCAAACCTAAATACATCGGGTTAGCATGTAAGGCGCGCAAGAAACGAGGGGTGGAAGAGGCCAGGTTCAGGGCCACTGTGAATTGATCACCGACCGCTTCTTTAAGCGCTTCGGAAGCCTTTAACTGGATATCCGTATTTTCAAAACGGAACAAGGCATCGGTGGTATTGTTTTCACTGGCAATATAGTTCAAGCCCTTGGCCTGCAAGGCTTGTTCAAAGCGTTGCATAGTCGCCGGGTCAATTGCTTGGTCGACTTTAGGACTTAACTGTACAGCAGGGTCAGAGGGAAAAAAGTTGGGTATGGCGTAAATTACCCCGATCAGTAGGATCACTCCGATCAGGACATATTTCCAGACTGGATAACGATTCATTGTTATAAAATTCCGTTGATGTTAGCCCCGTGTTGCCTTTATTCCCATGCCCAACCTTAAAAGGCTAGGCACAGTTCTCCTCTCCTTCGACAGGAGACAAGACAGGGAGAAGGGATAAGCTTTAGATGCTTTTCATGGTGCCTTTGGGCATGACAGTGGAAATGGACTGTTTTTGTACTTTAACAGTGACATTATCCGCCAGGCTCAGTTCGACAAAATTTTCACCGATATTCGCTACTTTGCCGAGTAGGCCGCCACCGGTAACGACTTCATCACCCTTGCTTAATGCATCCAGCATTTGTTTATGTTCTTTGGCACGCTTTTGTTGGGGGCGGATAATCATGAAGTACATAATGGCAAAGAAGACTGCCATCATCAGAATCATTTCCAAGCCACCACCGGCGGCAGGTGCTGATGAACCCATATTCACTCTCCTTGAATCAATCTATCGTAATGCGGCGGCTATTATGCCACCTCCCATGGAAAACTGATAACCTGTTTCAGATCATCAACCTGCATCCTGCACATCAGAATACGGTCTACGCCTAATGCTACCCCTGCGCATTCTGGCAAGCCTTGTTCTAATGCGGCAAGAAATTGTTTGTCAACCGGTATGCTATCCCCACGAGTTTGAGCATCCTGTTGTAAAATATGCCTATTTTGACTGGCATCGGTTTGTTCTTGATAGCCATTACCCAATTCCAATGCGCCTAAATAAACTTCAAATCGTTCCGCAACCCTATAACCATCCAGTTCTTGTACTTTGGCTAGCGCACATTGAGCAGCGGGATAATGGTAAATAAAGGTTAGTTGGTCAGAGGGAAAGCGCGGTTCCACACAATGCGTCAATAATAAATCCCGCCAGCCTTGTGCGTTTAATTCCCCTTCCAGATTGATACCTTGTTGTTGTGCACAAGTGGCCAGTTCCATCACGCTTGCTTGGTGAGGATCAAACCCTAGGGTTTGTTGGAAGATTTGCCGATAAGCCAAAAAACGTGGCGGTTTTTGCAAATGCGGAATCAGGTTATGCAGTAAATCAGCCACTTCCAGCATTAACTGTTGCCAGGAAAAGCCCAGTCGATACCATTCCAGCATGGTAAATTCCGGGTTATGCCGACTGCCACGTTCATCTTTGCGCCAGACTTTGCATAACTGATAAATATCACCAGAACCGGCGACTAGCAGGCGTTTCATCGGGTATTCGGGGGACGTGTGCAACCAACGCAAGCCCTGCGAGGTATTGACGCTGAAACTGTCAATGAACGGGTCGGTATTACCGGCTTGCGAAAGTGCCGGTGTTTCAACCTCCAGCACATTACGCTGCTCAAAAAAAACGCGCACCTGCCGATTCAGGGCTGCGCGTTCTTTCAAGGCCGTCAGATTCACGCTTTAACGCGAGAAACGTATTCGCCAGTACGGGTATCAATCTTGAGGATTTCACCTTCTTCCATATACAGAGGGACTTTAACCACAGCACCGGTTTCCAAGGTGGCTGGTTTAGTGCCGCCAGTAGCAGTATCACCGCGTACACCAGGGTCAGTCTGGGTAATTTTCAATTCAGCGAAGTTAGGTGGAGTGACTTGCAATGGCACACCGTTCCACAGGGTAACGATGCATTTTTCATTGCCTTTCAGCCATTTAACCGCATCGCCCATAGAAGCTGCATTGGCTTCAAGCTGTTCAAAGGAAGAACTGTCCATGAATGTCCAGCTAGTACCATCGGAATACAAATATTCCATATCGCGGTCTTCGACGTCAGCCCCTTCCGCACTTTCGTTGGATTTCCAAGTTTTTTCTACGGTACGACCCGTTTTGAGGTTACGTACACGTGCACGGGTAAAGGCCTGACCTTTGCCGGGTTTAACAAAATCGCTTTCCACGACGACATAAGGGTCACCGTCTACGATAATTTTTACACCCACGCGTAAATCATTGCTACCATAAGTGGCCATTGGTCGATCTCCACAAAATTCTCAAGAAAAAATAGCCCGCTATGATAACCGGAATAAGAGGTAAAAATCATGTTTGGCTTGTATTTTCGTTTGTCTTGATGCTTTTGATTGCCAAATTTGCCGTCTGTAACCGGTAAAAGTGCCGGAAATGTTAATCTACTTCACTCATTCTTCAGTATGTCGGTCTTGCTATGAATAACGTTTTGACAATCAAACCTGTTGCTGTGGCTACCCGTTGGCAGCGTGAATTGGCGCAAGCCGTGCGTGACCCCCAGGAATTAATGCGTCTGCTGGAATTATCAGGCAGCGGAATCAGTGTCGAAGCGTCGCGGCAGTTTAAGTTATTGGTGCCTCATAGTTATTTACAGCGCATTCGCAAAGGTTCATGGGATGACCCGCTGCTGCGTCAGGTATTACCGCTGGATGAAGAATTACAAGTCGTGGAAGGGTTTAACCATGACCCGGTCGGTGATCAATATGTCATCGTCGCTAATGGGGTCTTGCATAAATACGCAGGACGTATTTTACTGATTACCACCGGGGCTTGTGCGGTGCATTGCCGGTATTGTTTCCGTCGTCATTTTCCGTATGCCGATGCCAATCCCATCAAAGGCGAATGGGAGGCTGCCTTAAATTACATTCGCTCACAGCCGGATGTGCGCGAAGTGATTCTCAGTGGTGGGGACCCGTTAACCTTATCCGATGAACGCTTGCTCAGCTTTTTTAACCAATTGAATACTATTGCGCATATAAAACGAGTGCGCTTCCATAGTCGCTTGCCGGTGGTATTGCCAGCGCGTATTGATGCCGGTTTCATAAAGGTATTAGCGAGCATGACGCAGCAAAAAGTCATGGTATTGCATGCTAATCATGCGCAGGAATTGGCAAGTCCGGATGTAGCGCAGGCATTGACGGCTTTAAGGGCGGCTGGCGTGACCTTATTAAATCAGGCGGTATTATTGCGTGGGGTAAATGATAATGTGCCCGCCTTGGTAGAGCTGAGTGAGAGCTTGTTTGCGCATGGGGTTTTACCTTATTACTTATTTGTGCTGGATCGTGTCGCCGGTTCCGCGCACTTTGAAGTACCCGAAACCCAAGCGATTCAATTGGTAGCGGCTATGCGTAACCAGCTACCCGGTTTCTTAGTGCCCAAACTTACGCGTGAAATTGCCGGTGAAAAGGCCAAAACACCTATCTTTTAAGATTTAGGTTAAAAGAGCACGAATAGCAGCCAGACTTTCCTCGCTTGCATGCGCTTGTTGGGCGGATAATTCACACGCCGTTTTTCCCAACAAACGGTACAGTTGTGCATAGTCCGGTTGCCATTGCGCCAATGCTTGCAGCTGTTTGGCTACTACGCTGTCATCACCACGCGCAATCGGCCCGGTTAAGGCTTGCGTAGTACCAAGACGGAAAATATTGGCGGCTGTACCTTGCACAATCGGTTGCAGAATCTGCATGGCCAATTCTCGTTCGACACCCGCTTGAGCAAAGGTTTGCAGGCTCACTTCTTGCAAAGCCACCAAATAATTGCACGCCATTACGCTAGCAGTGTGGTAAAGGGTTTTAGTTTGCGCATTTAGCGGAAATAAGTTGGCACCCATCCGCGTAAAAGCAGATTGTAATACGTCTAAGGCTGCTACATCGCCTTCCATACCACAAAATGTCCCGGCAAAGTCGCCAATGGCTTGAGCCGGGTCAGCAAAGCTTTTTACCGGATGCACACTGGCAATCAAAGCACCGACTGCTTTAGCCGGGGCTAGCACGGCTGAACTTAAAGCGCCACTGCAATGCAGCACGATATTGCCAGCTCTGACTTTGCCGCTTGCAACCAATTGTTCGCAACACGCCGCCAAATCATTATCGGCACAGCCCAATAAAAATACATCCGTTGCAGGTAAAGCTTGTAGGGAAGGCGCTACTGTTCCGGCTTGCATAAAATCAACCGCTGCCTGACTGCTCGCTAGAGAGCGATTCAACACTCCGCCGAGGCGAAAAATACCGTGTTGATGCCACAAATAGCCAAGCGTTTTACCCACTTTGCCACAGCCAATCATGCTTAAAACCGCAACGGTCATGTCTGTTTTATCCTCATGTTAAAAAGCCTTACTGTATTCAATTTTCCATCTTGATGCAGATATTGAAGTGCTTAGCTGTGCCTATTTAAGAATATCCAAAAAAATAGAAGATTTATTTAAATAGATAGATTTACAGAATTTCAAACTTTCATATTAAATTAAAAGTGTTTATTTTCAGTTGTTTGGAAGGTTGGCATCGCTGTTGCAATGACTAGCTTACACAGTTAATAGGTAGGTAATCATGACTAAGAATTCCAAATACGATGTGCTTTATCAAGCTGGTCATGCGCCCGTCAAAGCTTGGACGCAAGGCGTGATGTTTGATGAGAATGCCAAACAGCAGTTGCTGAATACTGCCCAATTGCCTTTTATTCATAAGTGGATTGCGGTTATGCCCGACGTACATCTGGGTAAAGGCGCGACTATCGGCAGTGTGATTCCAACTATAGGTGCGGTGATTCCCGCTGCGGTGGGTGTGGATTTGGGTTGCGGCATGATGGCAGCGAAAACCACTTTAACCGCCAACGATTTACCCGATTCCTTGGAACTCATGCGTAAAGCGATTGAAAAAGCCGTGCCGCACGGTATGACTTTGGGGAAACGCGACAACGGAAGCTGGGGTGAACCGCCTGCCGACGTGCTGGAAAAATGGTTACACCTGAGCGAAGGCTTCAA
>CAZCJE010000001.1:136888-157741 GCA_964498805.1 uncultured Thiothrix sp. | reverse complement strand
CCAGCCCACTCACTGGATAACCATTATTAAACTCCGAATAGGTGGCTTAGAAAATAGACACCCAGCGATGAGCATAAAGCATGCAATTAACCGCCGAATAGGTGGCTTAGAAAAGTCAGCCGCGCCGGTGTGGCGGGTAATGAAAATTAACCGCCGAATAGGTGGCTTAGAAACAAAGGTTGGCGTAACAAACATAACGCCTGGTATTAACCGCCGAATAGGTGGCTTAGAAACAGATGGTCTTACTCTTTATATTGGTTCTCCTATTAACCGCCGAATAGGTGGCTTAGAAATTGTCTCGCACCGTTCCGGGTGCGCCCCCATTATTAACCGCCGAATAGGTGGCTTAGAAACAGATGGTCTTACTCTTTATATTGGTTCTCCTATTAACCGCCGAATAGGTGGCTTAGAAATTTGCTACGAGCTCCACCGCTTGATCGGTTGAATTAACCGCCGAATAGGTGGCTTAGAAATTGAATACAGTTAAGAAGTCACCAATCGATTCATTAACCGCCGAATAGGTGGCTTAGAAATTCATCAGCAAAGACCGCAAGACCCGGCAGGGATTAACCGCCGAATAGGTGGCTTAGAAATTCCGGCTCCGTTGCTAAAGTGCAAACTGGGTATTAACCGCCGAATAGGTGGCTTAGAAAGTAGGGGTGAAAACACTACGGGTTCCCGTAGGATTAACCGCCGAATAGGTGGCTTAGAAAAATAATTAAAAGTAACACCGTGGACTTGCTAAATTAACCGCCGAATAGGTGGCTTAGAAATTCGCGTCTTGAGAAAGATGACCCGCACCGGCATTAACCGCCGAATAGGTGGCTTAGAAAGAATACGGGCGCAAATCCATCGCTGAACGTAAATTAACCGCCGAATAGGTGGCTTAGAAAAATATAAACTATCAGGACAATCCGTTTTTCTCATTAACCGCCGAATAGGTGGCTTAGAAACATGGGGCGCATCGAAAGCTCAGGCAGGGAATATTAACCGCCGAATAGGTGGCTTAGAAAAGTTAGGGGCGGTAAAACTATTAACAGCTAAAATTAACCGCCGAATAGGTGGCTTAGAAAGATAGCATTATTAACCATATTGTGCGCCTTGTATTAACCGCCGAATAGGTGGCTTAGAAATGGCAACTGGGTCGGCAAATGGGCGGCATTTTCTCGGCAAATTGGCGTGGGGGCTGATGTGCCAATGGCTATTTTGTAGTATCCTCGCGCCTCTCATTCACCACTGTGGATAGCTTATGGATAGCAACACCATTCCAGTCATTACCCTTGATGGCCCCGCCGGTGCAGGCAAAGGCACTATCGCGAGTATGTTGGCGACTAAACTCGGTTGGCATTTGCTCGATAGTGGCGCTATTTATCGCGTCGCGGCGTTGGCTGCGGTCAAGGCTGGCTTGGATTTGCAGGATGAAGCCGCTATCAGCCAGTTGATTCCAAGCCTGACGATTGAATTCAAGCAAGCAGAGGCGTGGTTGAATGGCCAAGTGGTGAGTCAGGAGATTCGCAATGAACAATGCGGCGGTGCCACTTCCCAGATTGCAGCCTTGCCAGCGGTGCGGGCAGTATTGCTTCAACAGCAACGTCAATTTCGTCAGGCACCGGGGTTGATTGCGGATGGCCGCGACATGGGCACTGTGGTTTTCCCTAACGCGACCTGCAAGTTCTATCTAACGGCCAGTGCAGAAATACGTGCTGAACGCCGCTTGAAACAGTTGAGCACGCAAGGCCTTAGTGCTAAACTTTGCGACCTAATTCAAGACATTAATGCTCGAGACGAGCGTGATGCGAATCGTCCGGTAGCGCCCTTGAAACCTGCTGCTGATGCCCACATAATTGACACCAGCCCGCTAAACCAGGATCAAGTCTTTACCGAGGTGTGGCGGATTATCCAGTCAAGTATTTGATTGAAGTAGTGAATTCTCAGGTAGCCCTGACAGGAAGTCCGGGCTTTTTGCGTTTTACCCGTCATCGCAGGATGCAGTGGCGATAAATTTAGATATTTAACAGGTATTTTTTTCCATGACTGAAAGTTTTGCCGAACTGTTTGAAGAGAGCCTTTCTTATACCCAGATGCAGCCAGGCGCTCTGCTTAACGCAACAGTTCTCGAAGTACGCCCTGATTTCGTGATTGTCAGCGCTGGCCTGAAATCCGAAGGTGTTATCCCTGCCGAACAGTTCAAAAATGAACGCGGCGAAATCACCGTCAAGGTTGGTGATCTGGTAGAAGTGGCACTAGACACCGTTGAAGACGGTTTTGGTGAGACACGTTTGTCTCGCGAGAAAGCCCGCCGTCTGCGTGCGTGGGAAATTCTGGAAGAAGCCTTTAATAACGATGAAATCGTCACTGGTATTATCACTGGTAAAGTGAAAGGTGGTTTTGTTGTTGAACTGAGCGATATCCGTGCATTCCTGCCAGGCTCACTGGTTGATGTACGTCCGGTTCGCGATACTTCCTATCTGGAAAACAAAGAACTGGAATTCAAACTGATCAAGTTGGATCAGAAGCGCAATAACGTTGTTGTTTCTCGCCGTGCTGTGGTTGAAGAAGAGTACAGCGCAGAGCGTGAAGCACTGATGGAAAATCTGCAAGAAGGTCAGGTTGTCCGTGGTATCGTCAAGAACCTCACCGACTACGGTGCGTTCCTCGACCTCGGTGGCATTGACGGCTTGCTGCACATTACCGATATGGCTTGGAAGCGTGTTAAACATCCTTCCGAAGTGGTCAGCATTGGTGATGAAATCGAAGTTAAAGTCCTCAAGTTTGACCGCGATAAAAACCGTGTATCCCTCGGCCTCAAACAGCTGGGCGAAGATCCATGGCAAGATCTGGTACGCCGTTACCCATCTGGCACGCGCATTTTCGGTAAAGTTAGCAACCTGACTGACTATGGCTGCTTCGTTGAAATCGAAGATGGCGTTGAAGGTCTGGTACACGTATCCGAAATGGATTGGACTAACAAAAACGTTAACCCAGCTAAAGTGGTAACTTTGGGTGACGAAGTGGAAGTCATGATCCTGGATATCGACGCTGATCGTCGTCGTATCTCCTTGGGTATGAAACAGTGCCAGCCTAATCCTTGGGATGAGTTTGCAACTTCTCATAACAAAGGTGATCGCGTTTCCGGCAAAATCAAATCCATCACTGACTTCGGTATCTTCATCGGTCTGGAAGGTGGTATTGATGGTCTGGTTCACCTGTCTGACATCTCCTGGAACACTCCGGGCGAAGAAGCAGTACGTTCCTACAAGAAAGGCGATGAAGTTGAAGCCGTGGTATTGGCGGTTGACCCAGAGCGTGAGCGTATCTCCTTGGGTATCAAACAGCTGGAGCAAGACCCATTCTCTAACTTTGTTGCCGCTCATGCTAAAGGCAGCGTAGTTAAAGGTAAGGTTGTAGAAGTCACTCCAAAATCTGCCAAAATTGACCTCGGTGATGGCATCGAAGGTATCCTGCGCGCTTCTGAACTGTCTCGTGACCGTGTAGAAGATGCTCGTAGCATCCTGAAAGAAGGCGACACCATTGAAGCTAAATTCATGGGCGTTGACCGCAAAACCCGTTCCATCAACCTGTCTATCAAGGCGAAGGATGATGACGATGAAGCACGTGTGATGCGTGAGTACACCGGTCGTTCCGGTGGTGCTTCCACATCATTAGGCGACATCTTCAAGGAACAAATGGGCGAGTAACCTTCGCTTTCAGGACGGCAAACAGGCTAGGGATGGCCTATAGTCTTCGGTATTGCAGGTCATTGAATCTGCAATACTTTTGTTAATCTGGAAACTGCAACAACGATTACAAGACCCCGTCGCTTGTTCAGGAGTGGAAAGGATGACCAAATCTGAAATCATAGATATTCTGTCGCGCAAGCAAAGTCATCTCAGCAGCCGGGATGTTGAATCATCCGTGAAACTGTTATTGGATAAAATGAGTGAAGCGCTTTCTGATGGCGGACGCATTGAAGTTCGCGGTTTTGGAAGTTTTTCACTGCATCATCGCGCTGCCCGCAAAGGCCGCAATCCTAAAACAGGGGATCAGGTGGAATTACCGCCTAAGCACGTCCCGCATTTCAAGCCTGGTAAGGAATTGCGTGAACGGGTAAATGAGTCACGAGCCCATTATCCTATTCAGGATTAAGGCGGTTTCGACAGTAAATAATAAAAAAGGGAGGCAATTTAGCCTCCCTTTTTATATATGAGCACTTATGCAAGAAATACTGTTTCTACTATTACCCATTGCTTTTTATTCTGGTTGGCAAGCAGCCCGTAAACGTTATAAACAACGACAGGAAAAACGTAAGGAAATTTCTGTCAGTTTTGTCAAAGGTATTAACTACCTGTTGAGTGAGCAGCCCGACAAGGCGCTTGATGTCTTTCTAAATTATCCCGAAATTGATGAATACACGGTTGAAACCTTTTTATTGCTGGGCAATTTGTTCCGCAATCGTGGGGAGGTAAATCGGGCTTTGCGGGTGCATCAGAATCTGGTCGCACGAGCCGATTTAAGCAAAGCACAGCGTATGGCCGGGATGTTGGCATTAGGGGAAGATTTCTTTTCAGCCGGTATGTTGGATCGTGCTGAAAGTGTCTTTACCGAGCTTTTGAAAGAAGATCCCAAACATATTGAAGCCTGTGAAGCCCTGCGTAATATCTATGAGCAGTTGCACGAATGGGAAAAAGCCATTGAGATTGCCGAATGTGCGCAACGCTATGGCAAAAATGATCATAGCCGCCTGATTGCTCATTATTATTGCGAACTGGCCCTCTTAGAACTGCATAAGAATAATCTGTTTTTGGCCGAAGAGCATATCAAGCGGGCGGTGAATGCTTATCCTGCTTCAGCGCGGGTATTGGTATTGCGTGGCGATTTGGCCTATGCGCGTAATCAGCGTGCGGAAGCATTAACAGCGTATCAACAGGCTATTACCCATGATAGCCGTTTACTAGGCATGCTATTCCAGCATTTGATTAGTTATTTCCGCCAACCCGGTGAACTCGAACAGTTGTATGCGTTTGTGCATGAGACCTTTAGCAAAACCCAAGATACGCGCTTGTTTGCGTATTTATTGCAACTGGCTGAAAAACTTAAGCAATTACCACAGATGCGCGAGCAGGTTGAAAAGCATCTGCAACAGGGTAAAACCACGCTTAATACCATTACCCATTCAGCTGATGTGTTGGTGTCCTTGTGGCAAAAGGAGCAGATTTGTGATTTGCCCTTGTTACAGACTGCTTTACATCGGTTAGCGGCAACGCAACCAGAATTTCAATGCAGCCACTGTGGTTATAAAATGCATGACTATTTATGGCGCTGTCCTGCCTGTCATCAGTGGGATACTGTTGGCAATGTCTGATTATTTACAGGAGAATTTATGTCCAGCCGATTAATTATTGCGCTCGATTTTGCGGCACCAGAACAAGCCTTGGCTTTTGTGGAACCCCTGCAACCTGCTCAATGTAAACTTAAAGTGGGCTTTGAATTGTTTGTAGCAGCAGGCCCCTCGTTTGTACGCAGTTTGGTTGAGCGCGGCTTTGATGTGTTTCTGGACCTAAAATTTCATGATATTCCCAATACCGTAGCTTCTGCCTGTAAAGCCGCCGCACACTTAGGGGTATGGATGATTAATGTGCATGCTAGTGGTGGCGAAGTCATGCTAAAGGCTGCACGCGAGGCTTTGCAAGGTTTTGCCAAGCCGCCCCAATTGATTGCGGTGACAGTGCTGACGTCAATGGATAAAGCGCAGTTAACCGGTATTGGTATTAATGCTGAGCCGGTTGAGCAGGTGAAACATCTAGCGCAATTGACGGCTACAAGTGGTTTGGATGGAGTGGTGTGTTCTGCGCAAGAAGCTGCAATGTTACGCACATTGTTAGGCCCAGATTTTCTATTGGTAACGCCGGGTATCCGGCCTGCTGGTAGCGATAAGGGTGATCAATCGCGCGTTATGACACCTGCTCAAGCGCAACAAGCGGGTGTCAGTTATATTGTGGTGGGTAGACCTATTACCCAAGCAGCAGACCCATTGGCGGTTATAGCCGCAATCAATGCCGATATGGGTTGTTAATTTTTCTGCTGATTAGGCTTCCCGTAGCAGCTGTTGGGCTTCTCGTTGCATAGAACCGCGTGCAAAGATAAGTTTCCAACGGCTGCCACCCGCTTGTCTCCACAGTAAGGCCGCGCGAATACCTGCTAGTAGCAAGGTACGGATTTTAGCGGCATTATCTGGATTGGATAAATGCGTCTGATCACCCTTGATCATGATGCGTGGGCCTAGTTTGCTGATGGTATTGCTATAAATATCAGCTAAGCGGGCAATCATATTCGGGTGGGTCATAGCAAAAAAGTCCAGCTGCTGCTGGGCATTGCCAATATCTCTCAGCAGTTGCCGAAATATATCTTGATCACCCGCGAGCTTTTTTTCTAAGTACAGCAAGTTAACGGCGTAACGAGTGGCTTCAATATTTTTCGGAGTGCCATCGGGGGTGAGACCGCCTGTGCCAAGTTGATGCATCAATACGCGTAAACCCGTTCTCAACTTGCCAACGTCACCGTATAAAGCCTCGGGTGAATTGGCATTTTCCACCAGAATACTATTGACGCAACTATTCAATACTTCACTATCCACAGCACCACGCGTGGCTATTTGGGTAACGCCTTCTACACATTGAAAGAGTGCAGCGAGGGCAATAGTTCGATTTCGGTTATTCGCTTCCACAGGCTTATATCGGTTTGCTTGAAGATAACTCGGATATAGGGCTGACTTGGTAGAATTCAAGTCAGACCGTTGTTTCCGGACAATGGGCGGCCATACTGTCGATAATACCACCGCCTAGGCAAATATCACCTTGGTAAAACACAATCGACTGTCCCGGGGTAATGGCGCGTTGCGGTTGATCAAAACACACTCGACATTCGCCATTGGCTAAAATCGTTACATGACAGCTTTCTTCGACCTGACGATAACGGATTTTGGCTTTGCAGGCAAAATGGTTAGCCGGAGCTAGGCCTGCTACCCAATGCAGTTGGGAAGCTTGCAAAGAGCGTTTGAGTAATAATTGATGCTGATGGCCTTGTCCTACGATAAGGCGATTAGTGGTTAGATCCTTATCAACCACAAACCACGGGGCTTCATCGGCATTTTTCAAACCACCAATACCCAAACCTTGGCGTTGACCTAAGGTGTAATACATAAGGCCGTGATGTTTGCCAATAATATTACCTTCGGGGGTGACAATATTGCCCGGTTGCGCCGGTAAAAAGCGCTGTAAAAAGTCACGGAATTTGCGTTCGCCAATAAAACAAATACCGGTGCTATCTTTTTTACGCGCAGTGGTAAAACCGGCTTGTAAAGCCAATTCACGTACCCGGCTTTTTTCCAGCTCGCCCACTGGAAATAGTGAATGGCGTAATTGATGTTGTTGCAACGTGTACAAGAAATAGGTCTGATCTTTATTATTGTCCACGCCTTTTAGCATACTGACTGTGCCGTCAGGCTGTTGACCAATACGTGCATAATGACCGGTAGCAATATAATCAGCCCCCATAGCAAGGGCAAAATCCAAAAAGGCTTTGAACTTGATTTCCTTATTGCACATGATATCCGGGTTAGGGGTGCGGCCTGCCTGATATTCCTGCAAAAAGTACGTAAACACGTTATCCCAGTATTCGGTCGCAAAGTTCATGGTATGCAGTTTAATACCAAGTTGGTCCGCCACCGATTTTGCATCCGCTAGATCTTCATGGGCCGAACAATAGTCCTCGGTATCGTCTTCTTCCCAGTTTTTCATGAACAGGCCTTCGACCTGATAACCTTGTTGTAATAACAATAGGGCAGCAACTGAGGAGTCAACTCCGCCAGAAAGACCAACAATGACGCGTTTGGAACTCATAAAGTATCTTCAGACAGGAAATATTGCAGGCATTCCAAAGAATAACGACAGCCAGAACGATAAGCATCCAGTGAACGTAACACTAAATCACTACGCAATTGAAAGCGTTGACTATGGCGGATTTCATCTTCTGTCAACCAATGAGCAGCAATAATATCCGGATCTAGCTGATAATCGGGTACTTGCTCGAGAATCGTGCCGGTAAAGGTGAAGCGTAAATACACGCGATCCGGGTCATTACGCTGCATATGAAAAATACCTAGCAAGGCAGTAGGTTCAAAGCGCCAGCCAGTTTCTTCGAGTGTTTCGCGTTTGACAGCCTCTAATAAGCTCTCGCCATGCTCCATGTGACCAGCAGGTTGGTTAATGACAATTTCTCCCTGATGGTTTTCTTCCACCATCAGGAAGCGCCCTGCCTGTTCTATAACACTAGCGACTGTGACACGCGGTTTCCACACCATAACCGTCAGCTTTCCTTAGGGTAAAGCCGGTTATTCTAACCGATTTCAGACTATCTGACAGTAAGTGCTGGTTATGAAGCGGTTAATCTAGCGCAATTACAATATCAACTTTGCTGTTATCCATTACCGTAAAAGAACGGTCACGGGTAATATTATTCAGGCTGGCGGTTGCTTTGTAATTACCTGGTTGTAAAGGTAATAACATGGAGTGAGTAGTGAGAGATTTAACTAAGGTATTATCTGAACGATAAATCTTCCATTCAACAGGACGCATAGCGGGAGCATTTTTTAAAGTTGCTCGTAAATAAACACCCGTTTTGCTTTCATCATCATTTCCACTAGCGAAAACTGAAGTGGAAAAGACGGATCCAATCATAAGGGAAACAGCCAGAAGTACAATTCCTTTGCTTTTCATGCCGATCATCCTCGTATTGCCATCTTGGTTGGAGAACGAAATAATTAGGCCAATAAATAGCCACTCTATGAAAGTAGCACAGTTTTTTGAACACGTTAGTTTTTTTATAAACTTATTTTTATATATGTAACGCGAGTATTAAGAACGAGACAATTTCATTCGGATTGACGGTCAAAGCACCAGATAAAAGGATCTGGTGCTGATTTTACAGAGTTATTTTAGGCTTAATTACGGCCTGCTAATGGCGCTGCAGCAAGAATTTCAGCAGAAACACCATCACTATAAGCGGCAAAATTCTTATGGAAAGAGGTGGCTAATTGAATAGCCTTATCTTCATAAGCGCCTTTGTCAGACCATGTAGAAGATGGATCAAGCACATTAGCCGGAACGTCTGGGCAGCTCACCGGAATGTTTAAACCAAAGATTGAATCAACACGGGTTTCAACATTATCCAGCTCACCATTGAGAGCGGCATTTACCATGCGACGGGTATGATGGATATTCATACGTTTGCCCACGCCATAACCGCCCCCTGTCCAGCCAGTATTTACCAACCAGCAGGATACACCGTGTTCATTGATTTTCTTACCCAACAGATCTGCATAGACTGATGGGTGCAGGGCCATGAACGGTGCGCCAAAGCAGGTACTAAAAGTAGCAGTAGGTTCAGTAACACCTTTTTCGGTACCAGCAACTTTAGCGGTATAACCGGAGATAAAGTGATACATGGCTTGTTCAGTGGTCAGCTTGGAAATGGGTGGCAGAACACCAAATGCATCACAAGTCAGCATAATGATATGTTTTGGGTGACCTGCTTTGCCTGGATACAGTGCGTTAGGCATCTGGGTGATGGGGTAGCTAGCACGAGTGTTTTCCGTGATGCTGTTATCATCCAAATTCAAAAGACGGGTATGTTCATCCATAACCACGTTTTCCAGTACGGTACCAAAAGTTTTGGTCGTCTGGTAAATCATGGGTTCTTGCTCAGCAGACAAGTTAATGACTTTCGCGTAGCAACCACCTTCGAGGTTGAATACGCCATTGTCACTCCAGCCGTGTTCGTCATCGCCAATCAGAGCACGATTCGGGTCAGCAGATAAGGTAGTTTTACCCGTCCCGGATAAACCGAACAAAATGGCTACATCGCCTGCCTCACCTACATTAGCAGAAGCATGCATAGACATGATGCCGCGTTGTGGTAACAGGTAGTTCAAAACCGAGAAAATGGATTTTTTGATTTCACCTGCATAATGCGTACCGCCAATCACTACCAGACCGCGTGACAGGTTCAGCAATACGAATGCACCAGAGTTGGTACCGTGCAATTCGGGGTCAGCCTGCATATCAGGAACATGCAAAACCGTGAATTTAGGTTCGTCAACGGCTAATGTGCGGCCAAGATCATCCGGACGGATGAACATATTACGCGCAAAAAGTGCATGCCATGCGTATTGGGTAATGATGCGAACGGGTAGTTCGTCAGCCTCACTAGCACCAGCGAGTAAATCCTGAACAAATACTTCTTTGCCTGCTAAGAATTGCACAGCATCAGCCAGAACGCGATTGAAATTTTCTTCGCTAATGGCTTTGTTGACTTTACCCCACCAGACTTTGTCATGGCTACCAGGTTCATCTACAATGAATTTGTCGTTAGGTGCGCGACCGGTAAAAGTGCCGGTATAGGCTACGAAAACGCCATCTGCACTGATCTTGCCTTCACTGCGGTTGAGGGCTTGCTCATAGAGAACGGGGGAGGACTGATCCCAATAAATGTTTTGCAACTTGTCCAAGCCGAGTGTGCTTGCAAGATGCTCGGCCAATACGGCTGTTGTGCTCATGTAACGCCTCCGGTAGCGTGTTTTGTGTCGACAATATTCTGCATAGCGCGGTGGAAGGCAGCGAATGATAAGACATATTTAACTATTTTAGAATACTTTATATCTGGAAATGCATCCAACTCATCGTGCTAATTAAAATTTTGTTATCAAAATAATATGTGGTGATAGATAAAGCAATAATGTGAAAATTGCTATTTTATGCTGCCTTTAACAATCAATATGATATGCTCGTACCATGGAAAATTTCTACTTAAGTCAAACACGATTTGATAGTTTTGCTTTGCAATCTGAATTGCTAGATTCCCTTAAAGACGCAGGGTTTGAATATTGTTCGCGCATTCAGGCAGAGGCTTTACCCTTAGCTCTCTGCGGGCAAGACCTAGCAGGGCAAGCTCAGACTGGCACAGGTAAAACCGGTGCTTTCCTCATTGCAGTTTTTCAACATCTGCTAAAGAACCAGTCAACTACCACCGAAGCAGGGGTTGTGCGTTGCTTGATCTTAGCCCCCACCCGAGAATTAGCTATCCAGATTGCCGATGATGCAAAAAGCCTTGGTAAATATACCGGTTTACGCAGTGTCTTGGTTTATGGCGGGTCTGGTTATGACAAGCAAAAACGCCAATTTGAACAGCCTGTGGATCTATTGATTGGCACACCGGGCCGCATCATTGATTATTGGAAACAGCAGGTCTTTACGCTTAAACATGTACAGGCGTTGGTGATGGATGAAGCGGACCGCATGTTTGACATGGGTTTTATTCAGGATGTGCGCTATTTGCTGCGTAAGCTACCCGCTCCAGACAAGCGTTTAAGTATGTTGTTTTCGGCGACCTTATCCCATCGGGTGCTCGAACTTGCCTATGAGCATATGAATAATCCGCAGCAGGTTAAGGTCGAAACTGAATCTGTACAAGCGGATAATATTGCTGAGCATGTTTATTTTCCTGCCAATGATGAAAAAATTCCCCTATTAATTGGTTTATTACGTAAATTAAATCCCGCCCGCGCGATTGTTTTTGTCAATACCAAACATATTGCGGAAAAAATCGATGATTATTTGCGGGGTAATGCCATCGGCAGCGGTTTAATTTCTGGCGATGTGCGTCAAAACAAACGTGAGCGTTTACTTAAGGAGTTTGAAGCCGGGCAGTTTCCGGTGTTGATTGCCACTGATGTGGCAGCCCGTGGTTTACATATTCCGGATGTGACCCATGTGTTTAACTTTGATTTGCCACAAGTTGCAGAAGATTATGTGCATCGTATCGGCCGTACTGCACGCGCCGGGGCTTCAGGTGAGGCGCATAGTTTTGCTTGTGAGGATACAGCCTTTTACTTGCCTGATATCGAAGCTTACACCGGCAAGACTATTCCAGTAGAGCGGATTACGGTTGAATTGCTGGCGACCGAATTGCACAAGCCGCAGCGTATCAAGCGTGATCGAGTAGCCCCTCATATGCATCATGCCCACACCCATAAACCTAAGCATCGCCCGAAGCCGCCTAAAGAGCAAACCGCTGCTACTGGTACAAGTGCTATGCCTCATTCTCACGCGGTTAGTGCTGCCGTCTCTACTCCAGCGGCTGAAAATAATGCTAAGCCTGCCGCGGCTGCCAGGAAACGTCGGCGGCGGCGTTCCCATTCTTCTGGTAATGCGGCAGCGAATACATCAGCTACTACTCAAGAATAGCCAAATATAATATGAATAGCGTCAGGTTACTGGCTTGGCGCGTCGAGCAAAGTACATGATACCTAGTAGGGTCAGTAACAATAGGCCAGTACCCACTGGTAACACGTAAGCCGGTTGCTCAAGTAAAAAATATAAAGTTGCATAGAGAGCAGCTAGCAATAAAGCTACAAAGGCCACTTGCTTTTTGCTAGTTAATAACTGGCTTGCATAGAGCGTTAGAATAAGCACAGTAAGGCTGGCAGCACTCACATAGGCATGTAAAAACGGTATATGTTCGGCTAACGTTAGCAATATGACGTAAAAAGCAGCAAGCATAAGGCCACTCAAAACATAATGGATCATGGCTATGGGGCGTTGCAGGATTTGGGTTTCCAGTATAAACAGCGTTAAAAATAGTAAGCCGACAAATACCATGCCATAGGCAGCTGCATTCAATAGCTGATTGTAAAGCGTATCCGGCTCTTCTAGATTAACTCCGACTGTCAACTGGTTGAGATCAGGGGATTGCTTGCCATCTAATTCCCACTGTTGAGGATAATTGCGTACCAAATAAGGGATTTGCCATTCAGCATTAAAGCCTTGATCATTAATGATGTGTTTGGCAGGCAATAAATGACCGCTGAAATTAGGGTGACGCCATGCTGAAGTAATGCGCAGCTTAGTGGTTTCGCCTAAAGGTGCAAAAAATAGACCTTCACTGCCACGCACATTCAATGTCAGTTTAAATTGATGCGCATTTTCCGTGCTGGTATTGGCTTTTAAAGGCGCATGAAAACCCGTTGGTAATAAAGAGGCTAGCTGACTGCCCGGTTCCAGTTTGACTTTTTCATTATCCCAGAAAAAGCCAGAAGTCACGTCCACGGCTTTGGTATCACTCAAACCAAAAGCGACATAGGCATTTTCCCATAGAATGCGCCGTTCGCCTTCACCGTCATCTAGTACGTTGCTGTGATCAAAACTGCCGGTAACGCTAATGGTAGATTGATATACCAAGGCTTCATACATGTCTTGTCGTTGCTGTTCGGTCTTGATGTCGGTACGAATTTCCAGCTCTTTTGGCAGCAATAATAAGGTATGGTCGTTAAAGGTGTCATTACTGACCACCTTTTTCTCGCCAGTGGGTTCAGTAATGGTATCAACACGCTTGATATGTTCGACATACGGGATGACCAATACTGGGCCAATCAAGGTCTGCGGTTTGCCCCAGGTGGTTGCCATATCATGAATAACGGCGGTGTGATACTGATTACGCTCCTGAATGACCTGTTTGACGAGAAATAAGGGCAATAGCATTAATAGGCCAACCAGTGTTATCAGCGCGAGTCTGAAACCGGTGGAAGAGACCAATTTTTGCAATAGTTCCCAGCGGGAGGGATTGGATATGTGATCAACCATACGCGAGGTATCCAGTTTTGAAGCTGCGTAACTATAGCATTGTCAATCCTATCAGACAGGAGGATTGCATAAGTTATTATCAGTTAATGGCTGTTCGAGTGGCGGCAAGCCATAGTGGGCACGCGCACGGTCACAATCGGCATGGTGTTTGCCATGTAGCCAAGAAGCCTCGAAGTCCCGGCAGGTAGAAGGTCTTTGATTATAAATGCGACAATGAACTTGGCTGCCAACCTGACCTTCTAGCATACTACAGTGTGGTTGGGCACAATGAGTTCCGCGCATCGCAACTAGGGTAGGGGATACGGGTTCAGTTACTTCGGGGGGCGTAATGCCACCAGTAGCCGGGTCAGCTTCAGCCCAGTAAAAAGAAACACGAAAGAAAGCACAACAAGCTCCGCAAGTCATACAAGGATTGGATTCCATGCTTTAAGCTCCCCATTATCACAGTCTTATCATTTTCAAATGGGCTGAAAGATTAGGCAAGAATACACACTTGAGCAAGATGGCAAAGAGAATTTTGCTAGGAAGACTAACTGAAATAAAAAGCCCCGCTGAAGTGCGGGGCTCCCCTTCCCAATGATGCTCCGTCAAGCGGACATCATTTCACCGACATCGTCCTGATCTCAGGGGATCGAAATCAAATCCTTTCCGTAAAGTATAGTCAGGATTTGTGTAAATTCCAGTTTAGTCTTATGAAATTGTTTCATCGAGTAGTTGAATCCAATGAATGACTGGCACCTGACTAGGTTCCTGTAGGAACGTTTGGCAGCCAATATTGGCGGTAACAATGTATTCAGGCTGATGTTTCAGTAAGTTATCTAGCTTATTAGTGCGTAATTGTTGAGCCAAGTTAGCTTGTAAAAGGGAATAAGTGCCTGCTGAACCACAACATAGATGTTCATCCATAACCGGTACTAATTCAAAGCCACTATTACTTAGGATAGTTTCTACCATGCCTTTGATTTTCTGGCCATGCTGTAAGGAACAAGGTGGATGCCAGGCAATTTTTCTACGTTTGGTAGGTTTGAGGCGGGTATAGTCTTCCTGACTAATGATTTCGGCTATGTCTTTGCTTAAATGGGCAATACGTTCAGCTTTGATGGCATATTCAGGGTCACCACGCAAATGATAGTTGTATTCCTTAACCGTGCTACCACAGCCGCTTGCTGTCGTAATAATGGCTTCCACGCCCTGACTAAGATAAGGCCACCACGCATCAATATTGCGTTTCATATAATCTTTAGCTTCTTCAGGAGCGCCAAGATGTTGGCTAATAGCTCCACAACAGCCCGCCTCTGCCGCCTTGATTAAACTAATACCAAGTTTATCTAATACCCGGGCAGTGGCGGCATTAATATCTGGGGCTAAGGCGGGTTGCACACAGCCATCCAATATCAGCATTTTGCGTGCATGACGCGGCGCAGGCCATTGCCCAGCAGCCCGTGGTTTACTGATTTTGCTAGCCAAGGCTTTGGGTAATAAGGGTTTGAATGTACGTCCTAGGCTAAGACCTAAGCCAAATAAGCGTGTATCCGGCAGATAGCGGCGTAAATAGCCACGGATGCGTTCCTCTTTACGCGGGCGACCCACTTGTTGTTCGGCCATATGGCGGCCAATATCCAGTAATTTGCTGTACTGAACCCCGGAAGGACAGGTGGTTTCGCAATTGCGGCATAACAAACAGCGGTCCAGATGTTCAAGCGTGCGTTTGCCACTGTCAGGGGCATTTTCTAGTGTGCCTTCCATCAATTGCTTGATCAGATAAATACGCCCACGCGGGCCATCATTTTCATCACCAAGCAGTTGATAAGTTGGACAAGTCGCATTGCAAAAACCACAATGCACACATTTGCGCAAGATAGCTTCGGCGGTTTGTCCTTCAGCCGTTTGACGTAACGCTTGAAGTAGCTGGGTCTGCATTACCAGTCCTTATACATGCGGCCAGGGTTAAAGATACCGTGAGGGTCTAATGCCTGTTTGAGACGTTGTTGAATCGCCATCATCTCAGCTGGCAATGGCGGAAAAGGGTTCACACCGGGTAATTTGCCTCGGTACAAGGTGGCATGGCCTTGGCTCTTTTCTGCAATACTACGAATCAAATTAACCGGAATATTGGTGTAGACCCAGCGTTGGCAGCCGCCCCACTCAATCAAAGAGTTGCCTTCCAGTCGACTGACCACACTAGTAGCTGGTGGAAAAGATAAGCGCCATAATGGGCGGTCGCTCTGACTGAAAAATTCATGCGTTTGATTGCGTAATGCTAGCCAGAACTGATCCGGATTAGCCAGAATCTCACCGCCAAGTTTTAGCTGAGCGGTTTTAACATGGCTTTCTTCTCCACTCAAACGCAGGTAAAGACAGCCATCAAAATAGCACGAAGCACTTAATGGCAAGGTAGAGCGGCGCATGCTATTGACCAGTTCAAAGGCTTCATGATCAGGTATTTCCAGCGCAAGCGTAATGTCTAGCGGTGGTTTAGGTATCACTTTTAAGGACACTTCCAGCATAATGCCAAGTGTGCCCATCGAACCTGCCATTAGCCGCGATACATCATAACCAGCCACATTTTTCATGACCTTGCCGCCAAAGCGTGCAACAGTGCCTTGGCCGGTAATCATTTTGACACCGAGCACATGATCACGCACTGCTCCCCACCAAGGACGAGAGGGGCCTGATAAACCCGCTGCCACTGCGCCACCAATGGTCGATTCCGGTTTTAGATAAGGCGGTTCAAATGCCAGCATTTGCCCTTGTGCAGCCAAAACGGCTTCGAGCTGCTCGGTACGGGTACCACAGCGTACGGTAACCACCAGTTCGGAAGGTTCGTACTCAATAATGCCAGTATGTTGATGCGTGTAAAGTGGTGTACCGCTCGTCTCATTACCGTAAAAAGCTTTGCTATTACCACCCATGATTTTGAGTGGTTGCTGGTCAGCGATGCCCGTCGCTACCTGTGCTTGTAATGTCGAGGTTATATCGTTATCTGCGATCATAGGAGGATCAGCTTAAAATCGTGGTATATCGGGGTGGGAAAGCTGACCATGATGCACATGCATTGCGCCTAATTCTGCGCAACGGTGCAAGGTTGGAACAGCTTTGCCGGGATTTAGCAATTCATTCGGGTCAAAAGCGCGTTTAAGTGCATGGAAAATTTCCAGTTCAGTTTCACCAAACTGTTCACACATGGAATCCAGCTTCTCATGACCGACACCATGTTCACCCGTAATAGATCCACCCACTTTAACACATAATGCCAAAATATCAGCACCAAAACGTTCGGCTTTTTCCAGTTCACCGGGGTGGTTGGCATCATAAAGAATTAATGGATGCAAATTGCCATCGCCAGCATGAAACACATTCGCAACTCTAAGCCCATATTGCACGGATAATTCATTAATGCGCTGCAGGACATGCGGTAAGTGTTTGCGTGGGATGGTGCCATCCATACAGTAATAATCGGGAGAAATTCGCCCTACTGCTGGAAAAGCCGCTTTGCGGCCTGCCCATAATTTCGCTCGCTCCTGTGCGGTCTGCGCTTCGTGAATACTGACGGCCTGATTTGCCGTTAAAATCGCTTTGACCTTATTGGCTTGTTCTAGCACTTCTGCCTCAGTGCCATCCAATTCACACAATAATACCGCGGCTGCATTGACGGGATAGCCCACTTTAACGAAGTCTTCGGCGGCACGAATGGCAGGGTTATCCATCATTTCTAGCCCCGCTGGGATAATGCCCTGACTGATGATAGCGGCGACAGCTTCGCCAGCTGCCGAGACATCGTGGAAAGCGGCCATTAGCAACAGGACACTTTCAGGTTTAACCGTGAGTTTGACCACCACTTCCACTACAATGCCCAATAACCCCTCTGAGCCGGTCATTAGTGCAAGCAGATCGTAACCGCTTGGGTCCATCGTATTGGTACCAATGGTCAATAATGCTCCATTAATGGTGACCACTTTGATTTCAATCACATTATGCACAGTCAAACCGTATTTCAGGCAATGCACGCCGCCTGAATTTTCCGCTACATTACCACCGATAGAACAAGCAATTTGTGAAGAAGGATCAGGCGCATAAAACAACCCGTATTGATCGACAGCCTGACTGATAGCCAGATTACGCACGCCGGGTTGTACCCGTGCCTGTAAATTGCGCAAATCAATATCCAGAATCCGATTCATACGCGCTAAACTGAGGATAATGCCATCCTCATGCGGTAAGACACCCCCGGATAAGCCAGTACCGGCACCGCGTGCGACTACCGGGATGCGCAAAGCAGCACACACCTTGGCAATGCTTTGTACCTGTTCGGTACAGGTGGGCAATACCACGGCTACCGGTAAGCGTCGGTACGCGGTCAATCCATCGCATTCATAGGGATGCAAATCTTCCTTTGCGGTCAAAAGGGCTTCCGGTGGTAAAATCGCGCCCAACTGTTGCAACAGTCGGGCTTTTAACTCGGGTTCAAGGGGCATTGGCGTACTCAGTCATCAGGGATGAAGCTAGTGTATCCGATTACAGCAATTAACGTTAAGATTAAGCCTTTGTGATTTTTCGGCATGGAATAATAAGATGTTAGACCCAAAACGCTTACGCACGGAATTGGATGAAGTCGCAGCTCAACTGGCTCGGCGTGGTTTCAAATTAGACGTGGACAAAGTTCGTAGTCTCGAAGAACGCCGCAAGTCCCTGCAAATGGAAACCCAAAACCTGCAAAACGAGCGTAATTTCCGTTCTAAAGCGATTGGCCAAGCCAAAGCCAAGGGCCAAGATATTCAGCCATTATTGGCAGAAGTGGCTAATTTGGGCGATCGTTTGAAAGCAGCAGAACAAGAGTTAGCTGGTTTACAAACCGAATTAGAAGCCTTAGCCATGGGCATTCCGAATCTGTTAGATGCGTCTGTACCGGATGGTGCTGATGAAAACAGCAATATTGAGATTCGTCGTTGGGGTGAGCCTACAGCATTGGATTTTGAACCAAAGGATCACGTTGATCTTGGCTTGCCCAATGGTTGGATGGATTTTGATGCCGGTGCCAAATTGACTGGTTCACGTTTTGTGGTATTGCGTGCAGCAATGGCGCGGCTGCATCGGGCGCTGATTCAGTTCATGTTGGATACGCATACCCAAGAGCACGGTTACAACGAAGTCTACACCCCTTATATGGTCAATGCCGATAGCTTGCGCGGTACTGGTCAGTTACCCAAATTTGAGGCCGATTTGTTCAAGTTAAACAATGAACAAGGCTATTACCTGATTCCAACTGCGGAAGTGCCGGTCACTAATCTGGTACGCGATACCATTGTGGAAGCGTCTGCACTGCCTATTAAATACGCTTGCCATACACCTTGTTTCCGTTCTGAAGCCGGTTCTTATGGCAAAGATACCCGTGGCTTGATCCGCCAGCATCAGTTTGAAAAAGTCGAAATGGTTAAAATGGTACGGCCAGAAGATTCTTGGGCTGAACTGGAAAGCTTGACTGCCAATGCTGAAGCCATACTGCAAAAGTTAAATCTGCCGTATCGGGTCATTGTCTTGTGTGCAGGCGATACCGGTTTTTCATCGGCTAAAACCTACGATATTGAAGTGTGGTTACCGGGTCAGCAGAAATACCGTGAGATTTCTTCTTGCTCCAATTTCCTCGATTTTCAAGCGCGTCGCATGATGGCGCGTTACCGCAATCCTGAGACAAATAAACCGGAATTGCTGCATACCTTGAATGGTTCTGGCTTAGCAGTAGGCCGTACATTGGTGGCAGTGCTGGAAAATTACCAACAGGCGGATGGTCGCATCCGTATACCTGATGCGTTAAAGGGGTATATGGGCGGCGCAGAATTTCTGTAAGCTTGGCAAGGTTTACTAATTAGAAAAGAATAAAATAGCCTTTCAACTTGATTCTGCGCAATGTAAAGTAAGTCGGTTACGTTATGATGCAAGCGTCTGACTGGTGCCAGTTTTGGCAGCAGTTGGAGCTTGCAACTTTGAGTGATTGGGATACTTCACAGAATGAGCACAGATCAAGTCGTTGAATCAAAACCTTCCATACAGCCCCGTTCTGTGGAAGGGCGTTTCCGCAATCTTAAAAACGGCATTATGGCATTAGCCTATGGTGTGTTTTTCTTGTTGCCATGGATACGTTGGGAACGTGTCGTTGGGCCAGATCAGGCCATCTTGTACGATATACCGGGACGCCGTTATTACATTTTTAACTTAGTCGTTCATGCCCAAGATATTTTCTGGTTAACTGCTTTATTGTTCTTAGCAGCGGTATTGCTATTTTTTATCACAACCCTGTTTGGGCGGGTATTCTGTGGCTATTTCTGTTTTCAGACTCTGTGGATGGATGCTTTCCGCTATATTGAGCGTTTTATCCAAGGGGATCGCGTGGCGCGTTTGCGTTTGGAAAAGCAAGCTTGGGATAAAGAAAAGCTGTTAAAGTTAGGCTTAACCCATGCCGCATGGTTGTTTTTAGCATTCTGGACAGGTTTGACATTTTCGCTGTATTGGGGCGATGCATTTGAATTAACAGGCCGATTTTTTACCGGTCAAGCGCCCGCCGCTATGTATGCGACGACCTTAATCCTGACGATTACCACTTATGTGGCTGCCGGTTGGATTAAAGAGCACATCTGTATGCACATTTGCCCTTATTCCCGCTTCCAGAGTGTTATGTTTGATCAAGACACCATGATTGTGTCTTATGACAGCAAACGTGGTGAAGGCAAAACCGGGCGTATTAAGCCGATTAAAGATATGCGCGATCGCGAAAAGCGTGTGCAATCAGGTCATGGGGATTGCATTGATTGCGGTTTGTGTGTGCAAGTCTGCCCCACTGGGATTGATATTCGTAAAGGCTTACAGATTGCCTGTATTCACTGTGCGCTGTGTATTGATGCCTGTGACGGTATTATGGATAAGCAGGGTTGGCCGCGTGGCTTGATTCGCTACACTTCTGAACATGAACTAGAAGGCAAAAAAACCCAAATTTTCAAACTGCGCACTATTGGCTACGGTGTGGCGACCTTATTGGCGACTTTGTATCTGATTTGGAGTATTGGTAGCAGCAAATTACTGGAAGCGACGGCGGTGCAAGTTCGTAGCCCATTATTTGTACAGTTATCAGATGGCCGTATTCAGAATAGCTATGAAGTCAAAATCA
>CAZCJE010000001.1:75340-136788 GCA_964498805.1 uncultured Thiothrix sp. | reverse complement strand
TTATTTGTACAGTTATCAGATGGCCGTATTCAGAATAGCTATGAAGTCAAAATCAATAATAAAACCATGGAACCAGGACGTTACCAATTGACGTTGGAAAATCTGCCACATGCTGAAATGGATTTAGGTCAGTTTAGTGACATCAAACTGAAAGCAGATTCCAGCATACGTATCCTGGCAAAAATCCGTTATACTATGCAGCCTGGCGATGCGCAGAAGAACCATGAGTTCCAGTTCCGGTTAACCCCACTGGAAGGCAAGGTTACTGAACCTGTCATCATACCTTCGCATTTTATAACGCCGTGATGGTGGAATGGAAAATCAGAGCTTATTATTGACATTAGGGGTGGGCGTCCTTGCGTCGTTCATCCTTTTTTTCATGTTTTACAAAGTATTGCGCTGGTCAGGTAAACTGGCCGCGCTCCTTACCATTCTCATAGTGGAAGCCGTTTATATACCCCTAGCAGCTACCCATTGGGCAGGTTTGGATGTATTTGCTATCCACTTTGCTTTCTTTACTATGACGGCTGCAGGTCTTGGTATTATTGCTAGCAACAAGGCTAATGCTGATCCAACCAAAACTGGACGCAAGGGAATTCATTGGGTACCAGCGACGATTATTGGCTTTTTCCTGATCTTAGCTGCGGTGGATTCAGTGATTCTTACCTTAGCTAATAAGGGAGCAAGTGCTAGTTTTGTCAAAACATTTCTACCAGAACCTCAACGGCAAAGTGCGCAAAATGTAGCGTCTGCTTTCCCCGGGACGGTTTCCAATGATTTCCAGAAACAGTATGCGCAGTACAATAATTATCTAAAACAACTTCAGACCCAATCTGATCGCGGTTGGCAAGTGAAAGGCGGATGGTCAACAAAGCCATTTTTGGGTAAGCCGACTGATTTCAGTATTCAAGTGCTAGATAAAACCGGGCAGCCCATTACCGGCGCAAGTGTGAATGTTGCCTTCATGCGCCCTGCTAACAAGGCCATGGATGTGGATATGGATTTGCAAGAGACTTCTCCTGGAACCTATGCCTTACCGATTAATCTAGCGGCACCAGGACGCTGGGATATGGTGCTACTGGTAAGTCGGGGTGAAGATATGCACGAAGTTAAGGGTGAAACCTGGATCGAAGCGACACCCTAAAAACTTATGACAGAATCTTTGTTAGTAACGGCTGATTGCTTTCATTGTGGTCAGCTAATTCCCGCCGATGCCCATTACTCTGTCCTGATTGATGGCAATAAACGATCTTTGTGTTGCACTGGCTGTCAGGCGGTTGCCCAAGCTATTGTGGATAATAATCTGACTGATTATTACCGGTTTCGTACTGAAATCGGTAATCGTCCGGAAGATCTAGTCCCTGAAGCATTGCGGCAATTGCAGGTATATGACACCCCAGAATTGCAAAAGTCTTTTGTCCGTGAGACAGACGCCAATAGACGGGAAGCTTCTCTGATTCTCGAAGGCATAGTCTGTGCGGCGTGTGTATGGCTGAATGAACATCACGTCAAACAACTGCCAGGTGTAGTAGAATTCCGCATTAATTACGCAACCCGGCGTGCTACGTTGCAATGGGATAATGCGATTATTCAGCTTAGTGATGTCCTGAAAGCTATTACTGAGATTGGCTATCACGCTCATCCATTTGATACCAAGCGCCTTGAATCCATGCAAAAGCGCGAAAAATCAGCAGCTTTGCGCCGGATTGCGGTAGCCGGTTTGGGCATGATGCAGGTTATGATGATTGCAGTTGCCATGTATGTCGGGGCCGTTTCCGACATGGATGTGGGCATGCGTAATTTCCTGCGCTGGATTAGTCTGGTGATGACAGTGCCAGTGGTATTCTATTCAGCTAAGGTATTCTTTACCTCCGCGTGGCGGGATTTGCGTCGTAAACGTTTTGGTATGGATGTCCCTGTTTCTATTGGTATTGCTATTGCCTTTAGTGCCAGCGTATGGGCAACCATAACCGGGGGCGGGGAAGTCTATTTTGACTCCGTCACCATGTTTACCTTCTTCTTGCTCAGTGGACGCTATTTGGAAATGGCTGCGCGTCACAAAGCCGGTCAGGTAGCAGAAGAGTTGGTACGATTAATGCCAGCGACAGCCACACGTATTCGCAATGGTGAGCAAGAAGTAGTCCCAGTTAGTCAATTGATCAGTGGTGATCATGTTCTTATCAAACCGGGCGAAATTATCCCGGCAGATGGTGTGGTGCTGGAAGGGCATAGCAGTATTAATGAATCGTTGTTAACCGGTGAAAGTTTGCCCTGTCAAAAACAGATGGGCGATAATTTAGTCGGTGGCACAGTTAATATTGAAAGCCCCTTAACCATGCAAGTGGAGAAAGTAGGGGACAATACAGTTTTAGCTGCCATTATCCGTTTGTTAGAGCGCGCACAAGCAGAAAAACCTGAATTGGCACGTCTAGCCGAAAAAGTCGCTTCCCGTTTTGTGCCGCTTATCCTGCTGACCGCTTTGGGTGTATTTATCGGTTGGCATTATTATGAACCAGCACGTGCTTTCTGGGTGGCATTATCGGTTTTAGTTATTACATGTCCTTGTGCCTTCTCATTGGCTACACCGGCGGCTTTGACGGCGGCTACAGGTTTGCTTACCTCTAAAGGTGTATTGACGACTCGTGGCCATGCCTTAGAAACGCTTGCTCGTGTTAATCATATTATTTTTGATAAAACCGGTACCCTTTCACATGGGCAACTTGAAGTTACCGCAATACATCCGTTAGGGAGCCTGCAAGAGGCGCAGATTAGGCTTTTAGCCGCTGGTTTGGAAAGTGCTTCAGAACACCCTGTGGGGCGTGCTATTGCCCATTTGAGTGCTTCTCCTGTTACCTTTGGACAATTGAGTGCAGAATCGGGCAGAGGCATTAAGGGCTTCTATCAAGGGCAAGAATATCGCATTGGTACGGAAAGCTTTGTGCGTGAGTTAACCGGTCAAGATTTACGGTCAGAACTGGCGTCAACTTGTTATGTGAATGGCAATTCCGAAGTCTTTTTGGGCTCAACGCAAGGCTGGCTAGCACGTATAAGCTTAGCAGATCAGTTGCGTGAAGAAGCCGCCGAGATGGTAAGAGAATTAGATAAGCTTGGAGTAGGCGTCTCATTATTAAGCGGTGACTCGCCAGTAGTGGTGCAGAAAGTCGCTCAAACCTTAGGTATTAAACAGGCATTTGGTGGCCAACTACCTGCTAACAAATTGGCCTACCTTAAGCAATTGCAGGAAAAAGGCTTAGTAGTTGCGATGGTGGGGGATGGCGTCAATGATGCGCCTGTATTAGCAGGCGCACCAGTTTCAATGGCGATGGGCAGTGGCTCACATCTGGCACAAGCGAGTGCTGATATGGTGCTATTATCGGAAAATCTCCATCAATTACCCTTTGCCGTACAAACAGCAAGACGCATGCAAACTATTATTAAACAAAACTTTGCCTGGACCATTGGTTATAACTTATTAGCGATACCATTGGCGGCTAGTGGTATTGTGGCACCATGGATGGCAGCTATTGGTATGTCTGCTAGTTCATTAATTGTGGTGCTAAATGCATTGCGTCTGAAAAATTAATCAATTACTGCTATAATTACCGGTTTCGGTCAGGACGGGCTTATGGAAGCTTTATATGTGCTTATTCCAATTGCTATTGGGGTCATGATCGTAATGGTGGCTGCTTTTATTTATACCGTTAAAAGTGGCCAGTATGATGATTTGGAAGGTCCTGCCCATCGCATTCTAATGGATGATGATGATCCCCGTATTCCTGGGCAACATAAATTAAACAAATCTGATATTTCTAAAGTAAATGAGGCAGAAAATCAGTAATGCATTTAGTAGGTTGAAACGTACCGCCTGTCGAAAGGTTAAGCTTATTTGGTTTATACCTAACCATAATGCTTGAATTGTTCTATGCTCTCTATAAACAAATCCCAGTGAATGGATACATTCATAAATTATTTTTTATACGATGAATTAATACGGAATATCCAGTGATGGATAACTGGAACAGAGACCAAGGAAGACTCTCTGTCAGTTGGTTTGTACTGGAAGACGTTTAACAAGGAGAATAGGTAAGTATATGGCTGATAGAAGATTGCAAGTCTTTCATGCAGTGGCACGCTTGTTGAGCTTTACCAAAGCGGCGGAAGTGTTACATATGACACAACCAGCGGTAACCTTCCAAATTCGTCAGCTGGAAGACCAGTTTGATACCCGCTTGTTTGATCGTACTCACAACCGCGTTTCATTGACTGAAGCTGGAAAAATCGTTTTTGAATATGCAGAAAGGATTTTCGAGCAATACAGTGAAATGGAAAACGCTATTCGTGAAATGACTGATGATATCAGTGGTTCTTTGACCATTGGGGCAAGTACTACCATTTCCGAGTATATGTTGCCATCGCTCTTGGGAGAGTTTAACGCCAAGAATCCAGATGTTCGTCTGAGATTGCGCGTTTCCAATACCGAAGGTATTGTCTCAATGGTTGAGAACAATGTCATTGATTTAGGTGTTGTTGAGGGGCTAGTTAATAATAAAAACCTGTTGGTAGAAGTGTGCCGTCAAGATGATTTGGTTTTAATCGTGCCGCCAACTCATGCTCTGGCTGGCAAAGAAACCGTCAAATTGAAAGAGGTATTGGAGTATCCATTCATTTGTCGTGAAGAGGGTTCTGGTACTCGTGAAGTTATCGTAGATTACATGTATGCGCTTGGTATGGATAAGCATGGTATGAATGCTTGTCTGGAGCTTGGTAGTCCTGAAGCTGTCAAAGGGGCTGTGGAAGCCGGTATGGGTGTATCCATTGTTTCCAGTGCTAGTATCAGTAAGGAAATGAAGTTGGGCTCCTTGGTAGCTATTCCACTGGATCCACCGTTAACCCGCGATTTCTCGTTTGTTCGTCAGCGTCAGAAATTCAAAGTTCGTGCGATGGAAGAGCTATTGGAATTTGCAAGAACCTATTGCGAAAACCTCAAAAAGCAGCAATAAGTCCCGGCATCGGGTACGGTACTTTTGCCGTACCCCGGGTTAAAGGTTAAACAGTTAAACTTCACCATGTTTCCTTCAATTCAGCAGTCCTCTTCCAAGAATCCGGAAAAACACTTACGTGCTTTATTTCGACAGCTAGATCCACAGGATCAGGCAACGCTAATGCGTTTTGCCGAATTCTTAGCAGCTTCTGCTCAGGTTCAGCTTAAAGCGCCTAAGGAGTTGCCGCTGCCGGAGTCTATTGAGCGACCAGCTGAAGAAAGTGTGGTAAAGGCCATAAAACGTTTAACTGCTACTTATCCCATGTTGAATCCTGATCGCTTGTTGAGTGAAACCTCCAGTCTCATGACAGCCCATGTCATGCACGGCAAAGCCGCTGCTGTCATTATTGATGAGCTGGAGGCCTTATTCTTACGTCACTATCAGTCTTTTAAGACCGAATTTGAACAAAATCAATAATCCTAATATCGGTTTAATCCAAGCCAAACACCTGAGCTCTAATTTGCGCCATTTGATCACGTATAGCAGCGGCTTGCTCAAATTCCAGATTCTTAGCGTGCTGGAACATCTTATCCTGTAGTTTCTTCAGTTGTTTGGTAGCTTGATCAGGCGTCATGCTGTGATAGTCTGCTTGTGCCTCCGCTACTTTACGTTCGACTCGTTTAGACTTGTTATTACGCGCTACATTCGCGTAAGCGCCTTCCATAATATCGGCAATACGTTTGCGAATGGTTTGCGGTGTAATGCCGTGAGCCTCGTTGTAAGCAGCCTGTTTATCGCGACGACGTTGGGTTTCCCGCATAGCAGCTTTAATAGAATCGGTAAGTTTGTCGGCGTACAAAATGGCCTTACCGCTAGCATTACGCGCAGCCCGTCCGATAGTCTGAATCAGCGACCGTTCTGAACGCAGGAAACCTTCCTTATCGGCATCTAGAATAGCGACTAATGAAACCTCTGGGATATCCAAACCTTCACGCAAGAGATTAATGCCGACTAATACATCAAATTCACCTTTACGCAAATCGCGAATAATTTCCACCCGCTCCACCGTATCAATATCTGAATGCAAGTAACGCACCCGGATATCATGTTCCATTAAATAATCTGTAAGGTCTTCAGCCATACGTTTAGTTAGGGTAGTAATCAGGACACGCTCATTGCGTTTAGCGCGTTCGCTGACTTCTGACATGACATCATCCACCTGCGTCAATACAGGCCTTATTTCCACTTCGGGATCTACTAGACCGGTTGGACGCACCACTTGCTCCGCAATATTGTCTGAATGTTCCAGCTCATACGGGCCTGGGGTAGCAGAAACATGAATCGCTTGCGGAATGAGGCGCTCAAATTCATCAAAACGCAAAGGGCGATTATCCAAAGCAGAAGGCAAGCGGAAGCCATATTCCACCAGTGTTTCCTTGCGTGAACGGTCACCTTTGTACATGCCGCCGAATTGCGGAATGGTGACATGCGATTCATCCACAAACACAATGGCGTTTTTGGGTAGATAATCAAACAAACAAGGCGGGGGCGCACCCGCAGGTCGTTTAGATAAATAGCGTGAATAGTTTTCGATGCCAGAGCAATAGCCGGTTTCCATGATCATTTCAATGTCATAGATAGTGCGTTGTTCCAGACGTTGGGCTTCTACTAGCCGATCATTGGCGCGTAATATTGTCAGACGCTGTTTGAGTTCTTCACGAATATGCTCAACGGCTTCAAGTAGTACTTCACGTGGGGTGACATAGTGCGTTTTGGGGTATACCGTTAGCCGTGGCACACGCCGTAGGATTTCCCCGGTCAGTGGATCAAAATAGCTAAGGTTTTCAATTTCATTATCGAACAGCTCAATACGGATGGCTTCTTTGTCGGATTCTGCGGGGTGAATATCAATCACTTCACCCCGCACGCGAAAGGTACCGCGTTGCAAATCCAGATCATTGCGTGTGTATTGCATCTCTGCTAAGCGGCGCAAGATAGTGCGTTGATCAATCTTGTCACCGCGCACCAAAATCAGCAGCATTTTTAAGTAGGATTCCGGGTCGCCTAAACCGTAAATGGAGGAGACAGTCGCAACAATAATCACATCCTGACGTTCAAACAGGTTGCGGGTAGCCGATAAACGCATTTGCTCAATGTGATCATTAATAGAAGCGTCTTTTTCAATGTAAACATCCTTAGAGGGTACATACGCTTCTGGCTGATAGTAGTCGTAATAGGAAACGAAATATTCCACCGCATTGTGTGGGAAGAATTCTTTCATCTCGCCATACAGCTGCGCCGCTAGGGTTTTATTGTGTGCCAGAATAATGGCTGGGCGTTGGGTTTGCTGGATGATGTTGGCCATGGTAAAAGTTTTACCCGAGCCGGTTACCCCCAATAACGTTTGATTGAGTAATCCAGACTCAAGTCCTTCTACCAAAGCATGGATAGCTTCCGGTTGGTCACCGGCGGGTAGGTAAGTAGTCTGCAACTGGAAGCGGTTGGATTCGGTCATAGCATTCTCCCTGTTAGCCGAGAGACTGTAATATGGACATTACGTAACATGTTCAAGGCTTATGAATAGAATATACTCTGCGCCTACACAATGATGCTGTAACAATAGGGCGTCTACACCCACAATTGAAAAAATTCAGGAAAAATTATGCAAAAAGATATGGCTGACAAGCTGGACCGACTAGCGTGGATTTTAGATAGTTCTATTCCCATTCCGGGAACTCCTTGGAAAATTGGTCTTGATGGCTTAATAGGCTTGATACCAGGAATTGGGGATATTTCTGCCGGGGTTATTTCCAGTTATATCTTATTTCAAGCCTTACGTTTAGGAGTTCCGCCATTAGTGGTTGCCCGTATGGCTTTAAACATTCTGCTAGAAAGTGTGCTAGGTGTGATTCCTGTGGTAGGGGATATCTTTGACTTTGCTTTCAAGGCCAATCAGCGCAATGTGGCGTTAATGCGCGAATATGTCATCAGTCCTAACAAGGTAAAAAGACGCAGCCTATTACTCGTGCTATTAATAGTGCTAGGTTTAATCGGTGTGCTGGTAGCGATGGTCTGGATGATCGTTTATATGTTATCGCTGTTGATTAGTGCTTTCTAGATCGTTGTATTCCGGGCACTCCACTAATAAGGAGCTTAATAGCCATGATGGAACCGGTCTATAATCTAGAAAACTTATTTGCTCAATTGGGTTTACCTAATGATCCAGAAGCAATAGAAGCTTTCATGGCAAAACATTGCCTGACTGAGGATATTAAACTGCATCAAGCCTCTTTTTGGACACCCCCACAGGCCAAATTTCTGATTGAAGAATGGATCAGGGATGCGGATTGGGCACCCATTATTGATGAGTTAAATGTCAGAATGCGTTGTTAAAGATAAAATGCCCCAGCAAGCTCGTCTAAGTTTGCTGGGGTATTAAATAAAGCTAACTTAGCCGGTCAGTTTGAGAAGAACATCGGAATACCAAGTCGCAAATAGATTTAAGCGATCATCTGCATAAATATCTCGTTTAGCACTCAAACGTGCAGAATGAATACCTAGCAAAGTCCATGGGAAATCAGTACGACCGGAGACGGCATCTGAAGTACGCATAATCACGGGTGAACCACTACTGCCGCGATGAAGTAGTGAATCTGTCAAAAAATAGCCTTTACCTTGAAAGCGTAAATTGAAAGATGAGGCAATAATGGCATGACGCATAACCGGTAAATTATGCAAAGTATCATGAAAGTTCAAAGGATAGCCCACTACACGTACTGACTGGCCAATCTCAACTGTCATCAGTTCTTGAGGGAGATTAGCAGGCGTAAAGGCCGTGTATAAGGCGTTTTCCGGAAAAATACCTTGCATTAAGGGTAAAGCCACCACATCGACTATCCCCGCCCAGTCATGTACTTCACGCCAGACGGGTTTGCCAGCACTGTCATATAAGGGAATGGAGTAAAAGCTGGTTTCCGCCAGATTGCTACGGTTAGGATGCAGGGTAATCTCCAGTTTATCCGGGTAATGACAGTTGTTTTCATCACGCACAACATGACGATTAGTGATTAAATACAGTTGTTGTTGGTAACGAAAATAAAAACCAGTGGCACTGCTGAGTATTTGTTGACTAGCGTAAGTGTCGATATGTACAACTGCCAATAAAATGGATTCGACTTCCATCCGGAATTTACTCCTTAATTGAGTGTATCGATAAGGTAATGCATCCTTTAGTCAAAGCCCTGACACCATTGCAGACATTGTTTGATCCCCCATAGTCTGAAACGGTTAATATCCCACTGTGTTGCCGAAGCTAAGTGTCGATACTGCTTATTCAAAACATAAACTTCAGCAGGTATTTTTCTTCCTTTAATAGTGGTGACTATTTCACTGCAACGAAGATAGTAATCTCCTTCAAAATAATCCAGTTTGGCAATATCGGCTGCCTTAACATCACGATAAAGTACTCCTTGAATGCTGGCAAATGGCTTAGGTAACGCAGCCGGATAAGATTCCTTGCGCATGGCTACCCGTTGGTAGCCATTTAAAGTAGCTATAACCTGTTCATACTGCCCTTGCACCAATTGTGACCAGATGGGGGTGAACATTAAAGAGCCGTAGGTAAAGACGTGTTTGCACATAGATAAAACCGATAAGCATTGTCATGGAAAATTTTTCTAACTGCTTCAGTATCAAAATTATCCAGAATTAATTGGTAATCGGCTTGGCTATAAGGGCGGGGCGCACGGGTAGAAGGTAAATCAGTACCAAACATTAATGCATCCGGATTAATTGCCATAATAGCTTGCATCGTGGTTAATGCATCAAAGTCCACACGGCCAAAACCAGTAGCTTTAATATGCACACCGCTTTCCACTAATTTCAGTAAAGTCTTAAAGCCAGCTTTGGTAAGACCTAAATGATCAATACTAACGGCGGGTAGGGCGACTAAGGTAGGGTAAAGCGTATCCAGCTCACCCGAGTCAACATATAATTCCGCATGCCAACCAACCAATTCATGAACTCGGCGAGCAAAATAATCCAGTTGTGTGACTTCTTCTGAACCACCCCGTTTGAGATTAAAGCGAATAGCACGTACACCGGCTTGATGTAAATGTAACAATTCTGCATCACTGACATTCGCAGGCAGTTGCGTTACCCCGACAAAGCCTGTGCCTAACGTTTGTAAGGCATCTAGCAGATAGGTTTGATCAAAGCCTTGAAAGGAACCCGAAACAATAGCGCCCCCTTGTAAATTATAGGCTTGCATACTGTGCAGATAATCATGGCTAGTAAACGTTGGTGGTAAGTAACCGTGATTAGCAATCAGCGGAAAACGTGGGTCAATAATATGCAGGTGCGAATCAAACAACTTCAGTGTGTGCATACAGGCTCCAAAGCGGGCAAATGCTTAACTATAAAGACTAAGAAATATTAGAAAAAATCTTAGAGTTTCATGCGAGCTATTGGCTCAAATCATTATTATATATGCTTTTCATTTATGTTATGTAAAATTATTTGCGATAAAACTACCAAAATCAAAAATCCTATCCTTACTAAACAAAAATTACTAACAGAAGGGTTATATGCAATCTTGTGCAAATTCTTGTCCTATTCTTGCTAGTTTTTCAGCTTCATTTCAGATCAGCAGCTTACAGTGAAGCTGTAATGACTACCTAAATGATTAAATTATGAAACCACATTTAACTATGCCGTTATTGTTAGCCAGTGCGCTGGTATTACCGGGGTGCGGTAGTAGTTCCACCGATAGTGTTACTGCTGCTGAAAATTCTACAGCTATTGCAACGGTGACTGACAGTGTTAACCCAACTAGTTCAACCGATACTAATACCTCGCCTGTTACTAACGTGGCAAACACACAGACTTTGACAGTAGCTGAAACAACCACTTTGTTATACGTGCGTGAGGAAGAAAAGCTTGCTCGAGACGTTTACCTAACTCTTTACAATCGTTGGGGACAAAAGGTTTTTCAAACGATTGCTACCACCTCAGAACAAACCCATATGGATGCCATCAAGACTCAACTGGATTTATATGGCTTAAATGACCCAGTTATGAGTGACATTGTGGGTGCCTTTACCGATTCATCTTTGGGTACTTTATATACCCAGTTGACTCAACAGGGTTCAACGTCACTGACAGAAGGATTGAAGGTGGGAGCCTTTATTGAAGAGTACGATATTCAGGATTTGCAAGAAGCGATTAACGAAGCCCAACAAGGCAGTCAACCGGCCACAGTTATACAAACGTATACCAATCTAATGTGTGGTTCCCGCAATCATTTACGCGCTTTTGTCCGCCAGCTTGAAATGAATGGAGTGGTCTACGCCGCGCAATTACTGTCTCAAGCAAACGTAAATCTAATTGTAGACAGTACTAATGAACAATGTGACCAACCTTGACTCCGGAGCTTTTACCATGAAAACCAAAACTTTATTACCTATTGCGCTGGCTATTTCTTTGGCAAGCTTTGCCCCTCTTGCAACCATAGCCAAAGAAAATACCCTGAAAGCCAATGTTCCTGAGCAGCAATTTTCCCCTTTGAGTCTCAGTGAACGGGAATCCCTGCTGTATATGTTTGAAGAAGAAAAATTAGCGCGTGATGTTTATCAAAGCCTGAATAGTTTGTGGCCATCACTAATCTTCACCAATATTGGTCAAGCCGAGCAGCGTCATATGACACAAGTGAAAACGCTGTTGTCTACCTATGCATTAATAGCACCTGTAGGTTCTGAGCAGTTAGGCAGCTTTTACAATGCTCAACTAGCGGGTTTATACACGCAATTATTGGAACGTGGGCGCTTGTCATTAGTAGAGGCTTTGCAAACCGGTGCTTTGATTGAAGAAACCGATATTGCAGATTTGCAAAAGGCTAGTGTCGAAGCCCAACATGCTGATATTATTCAGGTATATGCTCATTTGCTACAAGGCTCACGTAATCATTTACGCGCTTTTGTCAGTCAATTGCAAACTCAAGGGGTAATGTATCAGTCCCAGCATTTATCACAAGCTGAAGTGGATGCGATTGTTCAAAGTCCTTTTGAGCGTGGTAATGGACATGGACATGGGCAAGGTCAAAGGGGGATGCGCTAAGCTAACCTCATACGAATGCAATCAAGGAAGCAGGCATGCGCTTATTACTAGCTGAGGATGATACTGAACTGAGTACTCGTCTCCATACACGCTTGCGACAAGAAGGTTTTGCTGTCGACATAGCCGCTAATGGTGTGGATGCCGAATTTATGGGTTTTGAGGAACCTTATGATGCGGTAATTCTGGATTTAGGCTTACCGCAACGTAATGGTTTGGAGGTTTTAAGGCATTGGCGGCAAGCAGGTAACTTGCTACCAGTGCTGATTTTAACCGCACGCGACGCTTGGTATGAACGTGTGGATGGCTTCAAGGCCGGAGCGGATGATTATTTAGGTAAACCGTTTCATGTTGAGGAGTTGATTGTGCGCATTCAAGCCTTGATACGGCGGCATTATCAAGTCAGTAGTCAGGATCAAATCTCGTCCTGCTGCGGTTTAAAACTGGATGAGGCACATCAATGTGTCACTACTGAACAGGGTATAACCCACAATTTGACCGGTACAGAATTCCGTCTCTTGCGTTATTTCATGCTACATCCTGGCAAAGTTCTAACCAAAACTCGCTTAACTGAACATGTTTATGAGCAAAACTTTGACTGCGATAGCAATGTGATTGAAGTGTATATTCGCCATTTACGCCGCAAGCTTGGTGAACACCGTATTGTAACGCGGCGTGGTCAGGGTTATGTATTGGTAGCTCCCCATTCTTCTATGACCTCAGCATGAAATCGCTACAACGACAATTACAACTACACCTAGCCATGACGCTAATTGGTGTCATGACTCTGATCTGGCTAACGGGGTGGTTATTGCCGCGACCTTTCCCTGAATTTGCCTTTTGGCAAAACAATTGGCCCTGTGATGTGCTCGGGGCTGGGCTGACAGATACATTACCGTTAAGCCACCGACCACAACGTTTTCGCTGGCTATTTCCTTTTCTGGCAACTGCTGGAATTGTCGTCATATTGGTGATCCAAAGTATAGTAATAAGGCGTATTTTTAAGCAGTTTGTGCCTATTCAGCAGGAATTACAGCAATTGGAACAAGGTAAGATTGCTAAGTTAAGCGAGACCGTTCCCAAGGAAATTTCCCCAGTTGTGCAAGAGTTCAACCGCTTATTAAGTCTGTTACAGGAACGTTTGGAACGGTCACGTCATTCCTTAGGTAATCTTGCTCATGCGCTTAAAGGCCCGTTGAATGTGTTAATGCAATTGCTGGATGAGGAACAGGTAGGGCCAAGCCAACGTATAGAGGCACAGTTACAGGTTGAACGGTTGCGCCAGTTGACTGAGCGTGAACTTAAGCGGGCGCGTATGGCAGGGTTGGGAAATTCTGCTGCGCGCTTTGACCCGCACGAGGATTTACCAACGTTGGTGGAAATCCTGAAACGTATTCATCACACCTCAGCTTGTCATATTTATATCAAGGTAGCGGATGACATGGGGCGTTTTGGTGATCGCGAGGATATGCTCGAATTGTTGGGTAATTTATTGGATAACGCTTGTAAATGGGCGAAAAGTCAGGTGTCGTGTCATTTACAGCGTAATGCTCAAGGACAGGTTTGCTTGATAATAGCGGATGACGGACCGGGTTGTACGACAAAAGAATTACAACAATTAACTCAACGGGGTATACGGATGGATGAGTCTGTAGAAGGTCATGGTTTGGGGCTAGCCATCTGCAAGGATATTGCTAAGTTATATGGAGGGCATTTGCTGTTTGCTGCTTCAGCTGAGTTAGGTGGGTTACAGGTCATGGTAACATTAGGCATCTGATCTTAAGGTATATAGCTGCTCCAGCAAGCAATGCGTTACGGTTGCATCCAGTTGAGTTAAGGTCTGTCGAAACTGGGCTTGACGCTCGCCAAAATGCTCAATTAATTGTTGTGCCTGTTGTATTTGTTCAGACGCTAGTTGAGTGGCTTCTTGTTGCTTTAACCATACGCTAGCAACCTGCCGGTCTTGAATATCGCCTAATACCTCATGCCACTGTTTGAGATCAATTTGCACATTTTCTGCAACGACCTGCATATCCCGCAGCGTATTGACTAGATAACGCAAACTTTTGTAAGCAATACGTAGATGGTGCAGTGTGGTAGGGTCATCTAATTGAACGGCGTCCAGCCGGTTTTGCATTTTGCCAAGGGTTGTCCACCATAAAGACAAAGTAGTGACTGAAAAATAACCTGGGTAAGTTTGACTGCGCTGTAAAAAAGCTTGTACAGACCGCTTTAATTGTTTTTTGAAGCGTCTGTTCGCCAAAGTAGAACGCACCTGTTTCCATTGATGCATGGCCTGATCAACATGGTGTTGTAACTTGGTCTCGAGTTGACCTTTAATGGGCAGTCGTTCCTGCATGACTTGTAGATCACGCAGCTTATTAAGCACTTTCAGCCAGCGTTTGACTTTTTTATGCCAGTTACCATGCTTACCAGCCGTACGCAGTAAGGGCTCGACGGCCAATAAGTTGCGTGAAGCAAGACGAAACTCGTGAATAGCTTTAGGCGATGTATCTTGCTTAACGCGTTTTACTGCTTTGAGATAGCGTTTAACCCGCTTGTGTAAGGCTTTATGCTCACATTTATCCATAGCCCTATGTTGCAATAGGCGTTAACAAAATGCTAATTGCAAGGGATTAGGTGGGTTTAAAAGGAAGGCTTTAACGGAGCCAGTAGATGAGAGCAATCATAAAACCAATACTGACCACAAGGTAACGCAAGGTATTAGGGTTAACTTTGCCCGCCAGTTTACCGCCTAAGACACCGCCCGCTAATGCGCCTACTGCCATAGCCGCTGCAACACTCCAAACGACTTTGCCAGAGAATACAAAGAAAATGGCGGCTGCTACATTCACGCAAAAGGCTACCGCTTGCTTAAGCGCATTCAAGCGAGTGAGGGAATCATCCAAAATCAAGGCTAATGCAGCCAATACAATTACGCTTAAACCTGCACCAAAGTAACCACCATAGATAGCTGCTAAAAAGATTAAGGGGATCACCCAAAAAGTCGGAATGCCTTGAGCACTGTGTTTAGCCAAACGTCGGTTTAACCATTGACGCATGGGGTTTTGTAAAGCCAGTAAAATAGAGGCTAACAAGATGAGTAAAGGCACTAAAGCCTGAAAGAGCTTCTCGCCGGTATTTAACAACAGGAATCCACCAACAAGGCCACCTACAATTGCGGCAGGAACTACCAAACGCAAACGTTGTTGTTGGGGGCGAATATCCGGTAATTGCGCTAGGGTTGCCCCAAAATAACCAGGGCACAAAGCCACTGTACTGGTGACATTAGCCATAATAGGCGGGATACCCAGAGCCACCAGTGTAGGAAACGTAATTAACGTTCCACCACCTGCCAACGCATTAATAGCGCCAGCAGCAATGGCTGCCACTATCGCAAGCCCATACTGTAGCCAGCCGAGTTCCAGCCCGCTCATCATAATTACATCCTTGGAGATCAAAAGCGGCTAGTGTGGCAGGTCACGGGCGTATTCGACAAGTGCTGTTTCAAGCTGGGCAAAGGCTTCTGGTTTTTGTGCAGCACCTGGGAAATGTTCATAGATAATATGCTTGGCTTTGCCATTGACCCGTACTTCTAGATGCTGCGCATAGTAACGCTGACCTTGTTTAGCCCCACCGACATGATCTTTAGCCAGTTTCAGAATGCCGCTTTCGCGCGCTAGGGTGTATAGATTGTCGAGTTCTTCCGTGGTAAGGGCGGCACTAATACGTTTTAAATCAGCTTCGCGCCAACAAGGTGTGCTTTTTACCCATTGCTGACAGCGGTTTTCCAAGTCTTCAAAGTAAGTATAAGTCAGAATACCGTGTTCGAGACGGATTTCAGTATAAAAGCTCTCACCCGTGGCTAAAAAGCGTAAGAACAGGTCGTTATCGGCTTGAGTTTGTTGAGTAAAGGCAGGAACTTTAGGACGTGTGGGTTTAGTAGGTTCGGCTGGTTTAGAGGATTCAGGCATGGGTTTAACCTCCTTGGGAGACTCTGTCGGTGCAGGCAGCGGCATGACATTAACCAAAGGATTTTCTGCTACATCATGTTGTGGAATAACGACGGGTTCTGGTTGAGTTTGCGTGGATGCAGCAGGAGAAGGGGGCGGTGGTGATTCCGGTTTGCCACAAGCACTTATGCCAACTAGCAGCAAACTTATGATGAAGAAATATCGCAACCAAGTGCAGGGGATGGGTTTCATCCCCTGATTTTAGCCTAAGCGTTCAGAGCATTGAAGGTCAGGATTTAGACACTATCGGGTGTAAACGTTTGACCATTTCCTTGAAGACCTTAGGATTGGCCGCCACGATATCACCGCATTGCATATGGGTACTATTACCTAATGGGTCACCGATGAGACCACCGGCTTCTTGCACCAACAAGACACCCGCGGCCATATCCCATTCACGCAGGCCAAACTCCCAGAAACCATCAAAGCGGCCACAAGCTACATAAGCTAGATCTAACGCTGCAGAACCGGGACGGCGTACACCGGCGGTATCCGGTAACAATACTTTCAAGGTTTGCAGGTAAAGATCCAGATTCTGGTCAGCACGGAAAGGGATACCCGTACCAAGCAAAGCATTTTGCATGCTGCTGCGTTCAGAGACGCGAATGCGGCGGCCATTCAAAGTAGCACCGTCACCACGTGAGGCTGCAAAGGTTTCATCACGCAACGGGTCATAAACGACCCCAACAGCCAAACGACCCTTGTGTTTAAGGGCAATAGACACTGAAAACTGCGGAATTCCATAAAGGAAATTGGTAGTACCATCCAGCGGGTCAATTACCCATTCGTAGTCGCTGTTAATGCCTTGGCGACCAGCTTCTTCACCTAAGAACGCATGGTCGGGATAAGCCTTTTGCAATAGGCGTACGATCAGATTTTCGGACTCCCGGTCGACTTTGGTGACAAAGTCATTGTGGGCCTTGTTTTCTACATCCAGTTTCTGGACTTGATGGGCATAGTGGCGTACAGCTTCGCCTGCCAGACGCGAGGCTTCAATGGCTTTTCTGAGCATGGGATGCATAAAAAAACTCCGCTAGAGATCGAGAGGAACGGCATTGGGGGCGCTAGGATAGCACAGCCTTGGGTGTTTCTGCACCGTATTAGAAAATCCCGGAAAAGTTCCAGTAAATTTTTTATTTTCCTTAGAAAAATAATCGAATTGCACTTTTGTCAAACTGGTTTATTTTCAATAGAAAAAATGGGTCAGTGACTATCAATTTAATCATGGTTTACGGGGGGTAAGGAAGATATAAAATGAACAGGCAGTTTTTTAGGCATTTTTTGACCGGTATTTTAATTGTATTGACTTCAAGTGCGTCTATGTACTCTACAGGGGCCTCTGTAGCTGATAATACATCCAATGTCCATCTGGTAGCGACTTTAAACAATGGCCCAGCGATGCGGCCGGTGAAATGGTCGGTTTACAGGCTTAACAATAACCAGCAAGCGACTTTGGTCCAGTCATTTGAACGCCATTCTGCTAGCATTCCACTTGCACCCGGCCGCTATCGTGCAGAAGCCACTTTCAATAATGTCAGTCGTACCCGCGTCTTTGATGTTGGTTTAAAAACCAACAGTAGAGTAGTGGTGGCAATGGACTAACCATCAAAACCAGCTAAGGTGGTGATTAATGCGCCACCCGTGCTTTACCATTTTTGTCTGTCAGTATTTTAACCTGTTCACCCAGGCGGAAGGGCTCGTCCGCAAGCTGAGCTAATGCCACTGTTTTACCATCTTCCAGTTTGATGGTTAGTTCAACGCCGGGTTTGGCTTGCACGGTGCTGTCCACTACCATGCCTACTGTACTCCCAATAACCGCACCCGCGACACCACCGACAATCTGGCCTTTGCCTTGACCAAGATCACTGCCAGCCACCCCACCGATTACGCCACCAGCTAGTTTGCCGGTCTCGGCGCTGTCTTCTTTAATCATGACATTGCGCACGCTCACAATAGTGCCGTATTGCACTTCCTGTAAACTACCAGCTTGTGCAGTCGTATATGTATTACTAGCTGGGGCATTCGTACAACCGGCTAACAAAGCCGCAGGTAAAAGTAGGGTGCATGCGTAATAGCCCAATTTCATTCTATTTGTACCTCTATCTATTTTTTAGACATTCCATATAGGCCGTTTCATCCGGCATGGTTTGATTGCGTTGCGCAAGCCATATGCTTTCCGCTAAACAGTCCATCATGCGGTGTTCGGCGTCGTGAGTGCCATATTTGACCACAAGCTGACGATAAAGTTCGTTGATTCCGGCTGGGCGGTTAGTGGCAACCTGTTCACGAATACCCAAATGCAGCCCCATGTGCAGGAAAGGATTGGGTGCACCGGTTTCAGGTAGAAAGTCCTGTTGAACCGCTTTTTCGCCGTATTCGAGCACCTTGTGATATTCCGGATGCTCTTTGACGACTTGGGCAACTTGTTGTTCAAGGGCATCCATGGGTTGCTTTTGTTGGAATTTTTGCCAAGCTTGTAGATAATAGCGACGCATACTGTCGCGGTCATTGCCAAACATTAAATGGTCTTGTCCTTGTATTCACACAAATCCACAATAATGCATTGCCTACATTTCGGTGAGCGGGCTATGCACGTATAGCGCCCGTGCAAAATCAGCCAATGGTGCGCATGTAACAAGTATTGGGGTGGGATGTTGGCAAGTAAAGCTTTTTCCACTTCCAGCACATTCTTACCCGGTGCCAAGCCGGTACGGTTGGAAACGCGAAAAATATGCGTATCCACTGCCATAGTGGGCTGACCAAAAGCGGTATTTAATACCACGTTAGCGGTTTTACGCCCGACACCGGGTAAAGCCTGTAGGCTTTCACGGTCATCCGGAACTACACCTTGATGTTTTGCTAGCAAAAGCTGACAAGTAGCCATAATATTTTTGGCTTTGCTATTGGCTAAGCCAATAGTTTTGATGTATTCCTTTAGCCACGCTTCGCCAAGAGCCAAAATAGCTTGTGGCGTATTGGCTACCGCAAATAACTTTTTGGTGGCCTGATTGACGCTTTTATCAGTCGCTTGCGCAGACAAAATCACCGCGACCAATAGTTCAAAATGACTAGCATAGACTAATTCAGTCGTTGGCGCTGGATCAGCGGCTTGCAGGCGGCGAAACATCTCTTCACGGGCTGCTGCATTCATGTGGATGGTTCCACACGTATAATGGTTTCCACTATTTTGGGTTGGCGAGTTTTGCTACGGGCTTTTAAGCGCTGATCAATAACATTTTTTAGAGCCACCAGTAAACCTAAACCAATGAAAGCACCCGGTGGTAAGGCTGCTAATAACAAGCCGTGGAAGTCTTTACCAAGGCTAATAACCATATTTTTAGCGGCATCGCCAAACATTAACTGCGCTTGAGAGAATAATGTGCCATTAGCAAACAGTTCACGCATACCACCGAGCACCATTAATACTAAGGTAAAACCGACTCCCATCATAAGGCTGTCAAAACCGGCTTGTAATGGCGTGTTTTTAGATGCGTAGGCTTCGGCCCGCCCGAGTACTGCGCAGTTAGTGACAATCAATGGGATGAAGATGCCAAGAATAATGTAAAGCTCATGGAAAAAAGCATTCATCAACATGTCAATAATGGTGACATTAGCGGCAATTATCATAATAAATGCAGGAATGCGGATTTCCTGGCGCACAAAATTGCGTACTAATGAGACAGCCACATTACTGGCAACCAAGGCAATAATAGTCGCAATGCCTAAGCCTAGGCCATTGATCACATTATTAGTGACCGCCAGCAATGGACAAAGCCCCAACAGTTGTACCAAGCCGGGATTATTGCGCCACAAACCTTCCAGCGAGAGATGCTGAATATCCGCTTTGCTGAGCGTACCCATTTTAAATTCATTAGTCAGACGTTTCATCATGGGTGTTTCTCCAGCGTCGTGGTATTAGCGGCGTTAAAAGCGTCGGGCAAATGCTGTGTTGACCAAATTAATACTCGGCGAGTGGCATTGACTACAGCACGCGGTGTAATCGTGGCACCGCTGAACTGATCAAAGATACCGCCATCTTTTTTCACAGCCCAACTGTCCTGTGGAGGTGAATTAAGCGATTTACCTGTGAACTGAGTAATCCAGTCACTTTTTTCCACTTCGATTTTATCTCCAAGCCCAGGCGTTTCCTTATGTGCAATCACCCGCAATCCGGCCAGACTTTGATCTTGATTGACCCCCACCAGTAGGCGGATTTGCCCGCTATAACCATCGGGGGCGGTGGTTTCAAAAATAGCTGCTACCGGTTGGCCTTGTTTGCGTGCACGGTACACCTTAACCGGGGCAGCACTGCCAAACGGTTCAGCAGGCAATTCAATGCTATCCTGTACCGGGTCATTATCGTATTGATCCGGGTGTACCAACGCATTCAGGCGCTTAAGAGTCGCTAGATTCTGATTAGCCTCGATACGCGGTTGGGTCAGGCTAAAGATCGAGGATAAGGTAATCGCCCCTAATAGGGCAAAACCTGCTAGCAACATAGCGGGTTGCGTAATGGGCTGAAACAGAGGGTGGTTACGCAAGTCAGCTGCCTTCATGTGCCATAAACCCGTGGTTGTGTGTAGTAATCAATCAATGGAACACCCATATTCATGATAATGACTGAAAAAGCGACGGCATCCGGATAGCCGCCCCAGGTGCGAATGATGTAAACAAATAAACCAATCCCGGCGGCATAAATTAACTTACCACGTGGGGTAGTACTGGCCGTTACCGGGTCGGTCGCAATAAAGAAAGCGCCAAGCATGGCGGCACCGCCAAATAGATGAAACAGTGGCGAAGCATAATGCGCTGAATTCACTACCCAGAAAATGCTGGCTATGGCTGACAATGCCGCAAGCATAGCGACAGGGATATGCCAGCTAATAATGCGTTTATGAATTAACCAGAGTCCGCCGAATAACCACGCTAGGTTGACCCATTCCCAACCCGACCCTGCTAACCAGCCAAAGGCATCGTGTTGGTAAATGCTGGGTAAAGTTTGGTGCAAGCGTAAATCCACTTTCATGCTATCCAAAGCCGTAGCCGCCGTATAAGCATCCCAAATGTCTTTGGGATTGCCTCCACCGAACACCTGTTGCAAGGTTTGCGCAAAACTGACATGTGCAAAACTTGCGCTAAACGGCTCAGGCCAGCTGGTCATTTGCAAGGGATAGGAGACTAACACTGCCGCATAACCAATCATCGCTGGATTAAATGGGTTATAACCTAAGCCACCGTATAAATGCTTGGCAATCACAATTGCAAAGATCATGGCTACTGCTATTAACCACCAAGGTGAATAAGCAGGCAAAGAAACCGCCAATAACCAAGCGGTGACTACTGCGCTGAAATCCAGCACAAACGGTCGCACCGGGCGTTGGCGTAGGTTCAGCATTAAGACTTCCAATCCAAGCGCAAAGCTGAGCGCTAACAGCAAATTGCTAAGCATACCCCAGCCAAACAGGATGATAAGTAATAAAGTGCCTGGTAGCAGCGCATACACGACTTGCAACATGACCTGTGAGGTATTCAGGCGCTCCGGTAAAGTGGACGAACGACGAGGGGCGAATATCATACCGGTTGATCCTGTGGGGCAATGTTCTCGGAAGGCGTAGCCGTGGTAGCGGGTGCGGTTGCCTCAGCGGCAGCTGCTTGCTGCATACTAGCTTTCTTGGCCTGTGCACGCGCAAGCGCCGCTTGGATAGCGGCTTTTTTCGGATCATCCGTAGGGGTGGTTGGTGCTTGTTGTTGTGCCATTTCCTTGTGTTTGGCTAATTTCTCAGCTTTTTCACGTTTAACCCGCTCGATCCGCTCCAAGCGGAATTCATGGCGTTCACGCGCGCGCGCTGAGCTATTTTGACTAGCGCGTTGGGCGCGAATTTCGGCTTTGGCAAAGCGATAGTAATTCACCAATGGAATATGGCTAGGGCATACATACGAGCAGCAACCGCATTCAATACAATCAAACAGGTGATAGCTTTCTGCTTTATCGAATTCGCGGGCGCGTGCATGCCAATACAATTGCTGCGGTAATAAGCTCGTAGGACAAGCATCGGCACAACGTCCGCAACGGATACACGGTAATACTGTCGGTGGCTGGGTCGGTTTCTGATTGATTAGAATACAGTTGGTGGCTTTGACCACGGGAATCGCTGTACTGGCTAGGTCAATACCCATCATTGGGCCACCCATCACCAAGCGTTTAGGGCTAACGTGTGAATTGGCGGTTTGTTCGAGCAGATATTGAATAGGTGTGCCTAACAATACATTCAGGTTGCCTGCATTATGGATACCTTCACCGGTAAGAGTAACATAACGTTCTAGTAGCGGTTCGCCCTGAACAATGGCTTTATACACAGCGCGCGCGGTAGCGACATTATGGCAAACCAGCCCAATCTGGGAGGGACGTCCGCCGCTAGGCACTTCCTTGCCGGTAAGAATTTTAATCAGCTGTTTTTCACTGCCAGTTGGGTATAACGTCGGTACGCTTACCACCTGAATACGGGTATCGCCACTATTCGCAACGGCCATTTGCATACTAGCAATAGCGGCGGGTTTATTATCTTCAATCCCAATCAAACACTGTGACGCCTGTACCAAATACAGCATGATCTGGATACCGGCAATAATGTCCGCCGCGTGATCCTGCATGAGGCGATCATCACAGGTAATGTAAGGTTCGCATTCCGCGCCATTGATAATTAATGTCTCAATAGCTGCCCCTTCAACCGCTAGCTTAATCGCAGAAGGAAACACAGCGCCGCCTAAGCCGACAATGCCTGCCTCTGCAATACGTTGATTTAGCAGTTCACGGCTGACCTGTTGGTAATCCGTATAGGCAGGCAAGCGACTATTACCCCAGTTATCCTTACCATCGGGTCTAAGTATGATACAGGTATCTTCCAAGCCAGAAGGGTGAGCAATTGAACGTTCTGCAATCGCGGTAATAGTGCCTGAAGTGCTGGCATGTACGGGTACTTGCATAAAACCATTGGCTTTGGCTAATGCTTGGCCTTTATAAACATAATCACCTACTTTAACCGTCAGGGTTGGCTTGGCTCCCATATGCTGTTGCAAGGGAATAATCAGCTCAGGTGGCAATGGCAAAGTGCGTACTGGAGTAAGGCTGGATGCTTCCTTGTGATAATCCAGATGTAAGCCGCCGGGGATACGCCAAAGTTTACGTAATGTCTGTAACATGTTTATCCCTCCAGTGCCTGTTTAGATGATTTTTGGTCATCATTAGCGGACTGCGGATAAATAGGGATTACTGGATAAGGCCATTTCCACGAAGTTGGATTTACCTTAACTGGTACCATAGCAATGCAATCGACCGGGCAGGGTGGTAGGCACAATTTGCAGCCAGTACATTCGCTTGCAATGATGGTGTGCATACGTTTTGATGTACCGACAATCGCATCGACCGGACAAGCCTGCAGACACAGCGTGCAACCAATGCAGGTTTGTTCATCAATCACCGCTACCATGGGCATCAACTGACTGGCATCCACATCCAAAGGTTGAGGTTCAACCCCCAATAATTCTGCCACCGCCTTGACCACGGGTTCGCCACCGGGGACACATAAATTAACTGCTGCTTCCCCTTTCGCTAAGGCTTGGGCATAAGGCTTACAGCCGGGATAGCCACATTGACCACATTGACTTTGCGGTAGTAAAGCATCGACTTTTTCAGCTAAGGGATTGCCTTCCACCTTAAAACGCAGAGCGGAATAACCAAGCAATGCCCCAAAAAACAAAGCTAAGCCACCAATGACCAGTATTGCTGTGAACATAACCTTTTTACTCTCTGACCAAACCGGAAAAACCCATGAAGGCCAGCGCCATCAAGCCTGCTGTCACCAAAGCAATCGCGCTACCTTGAAAACTTTCCGGTACATCAGCCACCGCAATGCGTTCGCGAATGCCCGCAAATAACACCAACACAAGGGTAAAACCTAGGGATGCGCCTAAGCCATACAAGGCGGATTGAATAAAATCATGCGCTTCTTGTACATTCAATAGCGCCACCCCTAATACCGCACAGTTGACGGTAATCAAGGGCAGGTAAATACCAAGGGCGTTATACAAAACCGGGCTGGTTTTGCGCACGACCATTTCGGTAAAGCTCACCATGGCAGCAATCACCAGAATGAAACTAATCGTACGCAAGTATTGCAGGTCGAATGGGTTCAGTAGATAAGTATTGACCAAATAACTAGCAATACTCGATAGGGTCATAACAAAGGTAGTAGCCAAACCCATGCCGATGGAGGCTTCCAGCTTTTTGGAGACACCTACAAAGGAACACAGACCTAGAAAGTGCGACAACACGAAGTTGTTAACCCAAATGGTACTGACAAGAATCAAAAGGTATTCAGTCATATAGCTTGTTCAAAAATCGATTACAAAGGGGGAAGAAAACCGGGTATTGTGGCAGGTTATAACCCAAGCGCAACTGAGTATCCCATGATAATTATCAGAGACCCAATCATTTCAAGCTTTATAGGGATTAGGCGGTTACACCTCATGGGCAAAATACCAGCCGTTTGAATAATGAACTTTCCATTATGGGGTGCGTCTAAATATATGCCAACGTAAAAGGCTATCTATACTCCTAGCACTTAAGGCATCCGCTTTTTGGATGCCTTTTTTGTATCGGTTAGGTGTTTTTCTTCAAGGCCAGTTGATGCGCCAATTGTAAGGCTGCTAGTAAACTGCCGGTATCGGCTTTACCGGTACCCGCTAAATCCAAAGCCGTACCGTGATCAACCGAAGTGCGAATGATCGGTAAGCCTAAGGTAATATTCACCGCTTTGCCAAAGCCTACGTGTTTAAGCACCGGTAAGCCTTGATCGTGATACATGGCCAAAACAGCATCAGCATGTTGTAAATGGCGCGGGGTAAATAGAGTATCAGCAGGCATAGGGCCGCTTAAGTGCATGCCTTGTTGCGTCAGTTGTGCTAGTACCGGGCTAATCACCTCAATTTCTTCCATGCCTAAATGTCCGCCTTCACCGGCATGCGGATTTAACCCACAGACCAGAATATGGGGGTTAGCAATGGCAAACTTTTGCTGCAAATCAGCCTGTAGAATGGTCAATACCTGTGTCAACAAGGGTTGGGTAATTAACTCACTGACTTTACTTAAGGGGACGTGAGTGGTAACCAGTGCTACCCGCAGCGTATCCGCGACTAGCATCATAACCGGCAGCGGTGCACCTGTGAGTTCAGCCAGAAATTCGGTATGACCGGTAAAGGGAACACCGGCATCATTAATCACGCCTTTGTGCAAGGGGGCGGTAACCATGGCGGCAAACTCACCGCTTACACAGCCTAAAACCGCCCGCCGTAGAGTCTGTAGAACGTAATCTGCATTGGCTGGATTCAGTACCCCGGCTTTAACCGGTTCAGCACAGCGAATGGGTAAGACCCGCACCCCGGTTCCAGTTTCAATATGGTTAGGATCATATTCCAGTAAAGGCACTGACAAACCCAATTGCTGGGCGCGGGTCGCCAGCACTTCCGGGTCAGCTAAAACAATGAAATCATCCGACCACTGGCCTTGGTTAGCGAGTGTCAGAATAATATCAGGGCCAATGCCCGCTGGTTCACCTGCGGTAATGGCCAGTTTGGGGGTAATAGATGTCATGGTTAGCGTAACCGTAAGTCATTATTTTCCAAAGGGATGCGATAGTCGATATAGGCATCATTGCGTAGGCTTTGTAACCAAGCCTGATATTGCTCCTCGGCTTTGCGATCACCAAGGAACTCAGTAGCCTTATCGCGCAGCACAGTATTAGTTTGGTCGGTCTGATTCCGTTCCAATACTTGCAAAATATGCCAGCCAAATTCGCTCTTAAACGGCACGCTCATGGCATTGAGAGCGGTCTGGTTCATGGTTTGTTCAAACGGTGCAACGGTTTGACCGGGCGAAATCCAGCCCAAATCACCCCCTTTGGCACCGCTGCCGGGGTCATCGGAATTCTGCCGAGCCAAAGCAGCAAAGTCGGCCCCTTGTTGCAATTGCTGGTAAATAGCATCGATTTTTTGTTTGGCTTGCTCATCTGGCTGGTTGACGGTACTAACCAAAATATGCCGCACATGTGTAGACATTGCCATTTGCCGTTTGCCACCCTGGCGCTCTAACAGTTTCAGGATATGGAAACCTTGAGAGTCACGTACTACCTCAGAAATTTCACCGGGTTGCATAATGGCAAGGATACGATTGAAGCTAGCCGGTAACTTTTCAGCATCTTGCCAACCCAGATTGCCGCCGTTTTTCGCCGCATAGGAGTCGGATTCCATTTGCGCGAGTGGGGTAAAGTCAGCCCCTGACAGTAAGCGGCGACGCAATTTTTCTGCCCGTTCGCGGGCTGCACTGACCTGTGCTACGGGTGTACCGGTAGGAACCGCAATCAAAATATGTTGCAGATTGAAGCGTTCTCCCTTAGTGAGACTATCGGTTTGGCTGGTAATTAAATCATTAACCTCTTGCTCACTGACTTTAACATTGCTCTGCATCTGACGTTTACGTAAGGCATCAACCATCAATTTACGTTTAGTCTGAGCGCGGAAGTCGTCATAATTGATACCTTCCTGTTGCAATGCTTGCTGAAAAGCAGGCAAATCCAAGTTGTTCTGACGCGCAATGTTTTCCAGCGCTTTATTCAGGGTAACATCATCAATCTGGATACCAGCAGCGACCGCTTTTTGGGTTTGTAAGCGTTCCATAATCAACTCATCAATTGCTTGCTTTAACGGAGCTTTGAGAATCTGTGCACGGTGTTGTGCTTCACTGAGCATAATGACATCGTTATTGACCACGGCTGCAATGCGGTCTAAAGAGGCGGCTTCTTCAGCGTTGACTGGCAAGGCGATACTGAGCATTAGGCCTATCACCCAAGCAAAACCACAGAAATAAGGAATTTTATTCATAACCATGTACACGATCTTTTAACAGGTCACGGGTTCCACTGCCAAAATTACCCAGGCCTTTAAGCTCTAGTTCTAGCAGAACCGCATTGTCGCGGGTGGTATTATCCGGCAATAAATAATTACGGCTGGCAATACGTGTTTTCCAGCAGCAACTTTCATATTCAGCACCGACCACCGTTTCAAGGTTGCGATTATTCTGCAAATCATGTTCGACTGCACCTACTGCTTTCCAATTTTGGTTTACAGGTACGGAAGCAGAGGCATTCACGGATTCGAATACGGATTTGCGCTGGGCGTAACCGACATTGAGAATGCGTTTTTTGTCATCCTTATAACGTACTCGCACTTCGCCTGCGCTAAAGGCACTTTTCTTGCTGTCCCAATATGCAGTGGTAGTGAGATTGGTACGTGCATTCACTTCTCCAGCTGCTTCAAGAACCACTTCGGAACGCTTGCCCGCTTGAGGTTGCTCATCAGGCAATGTGACCTTGCGATCATCAAAGTAATACATCTGACCAATACTGGCTCGGAAGCGTTCGCGCCCATCTTCGGGGGATTGAATGCGAGTTGTGACGGAGGCAGACAGACGGTTTTCGTCACCTATGCGGTCCCGACCGGTAAAACGATTTTCCGAGAATAGCTGGTCATAACTGAGGCTGCGATTAGACGAGTCAAATACAGGGATTTTGGATTGGTCACGGTAAGGCGTATAGGTATAGAACAAGCGCGGCTCAAGGGTTTGCACATAGCCACCCTTTTTGACACTGCGTTCAAATACGACCCCAGAATCAATACTAGCGGTAGGAACTGAACGACTAAGTTTGCGTTTATCGCCTTCATCTAATGCATACTGGGTATGACGAACGGTGAGTGACGGTTTGACATAAGTCGCTTTGCCAGCGAATTTCTTGCTGACATGGGTGGCTATATCTAAGCGTGAGCCATTGGTAGTGGTAGTGCTATCCGCGAACTGGGTAAATTCCGTTTCCACATCAAGGTTAAGTCCATTGCCTTTTTGCAAAGGGTTATAGCGGAAAGACAATTGTGGCAAACGCGAATGAGGTGCTATCCCGCCATCCAGAACCTGATAGTTTTGTAATAAACCTGAGAATGACCAGTCATTGCCACCGGTGCGATATTCCAGACGCCGTTCTAGGTTGACGACACTGGTTGCCTCTAATGAGTTACCTAAATCGACAAAGTACTGGTCATCGGATACACCTTCTGCTTTCAACTCAAGGCTGGAATTAGCATTCAACTGGGTTCGATTACGAGTATTGAAATAATAGCGATTACGTTTGTCGCTGGTACGGTCATTCGGTAACAGCACATAATTCGTTGATCCATTGTGTTTAGGTGTTAGATAGCGGAATTCTGCCCCGACTTGCAAACCACGGCGTCCTAGAATCGCGGGCGTCACGGTTAAATCATAATTAGGTGCCAGATTGAAGTAGTAGGGCGTACTCACCTGCAAACCGGATTTTTCATTACTGGCAATGGATGGCCACAAAAAACCGGATTTACGTTTATCCGTGAGCGGAAATGACATGTAGGGCAAATACAATACCGGCACATCCCGAATTTTCAGGGTAACATTGCTAGCGGTACCACGTTCGAGCTGGTGATAGAGGTTAATATTAGCTGCATTAATGCTCCAGTCAGTCTTGCCAGGTGGACAGGTGGTATAAGTAGAGCGTTCCAGACGAGTTTTATCAGGAGATGTTTGAAGCACACGTTTACTGGAACCGCGGCCATCAGCCTTATTGAGACGGTATTCAGCCTCCTGCATCTCCCCTGTATTGGCTGGTAGGTTATAGTTTAATGCCTGACTTTTGATAGTCAGTTTATCGCTGCTAAAAGTAACGTTACCCTTGCCGGTGACAACACCAGCGGGTTGTTCGTAAGTGGCGTTATCCGCGCGCATTTTTTTGTCGAACTGGGAAATTTGTACATCTCCGCTCATTTCTGAGACACCAGTTTCCCGGAACAAGGCTGTATCTGCCTCAATATGCACGGCTTTTGGTTCGAGTCCTGCGGGTCGTTCAACCTTATTAGTAGATGATTCAGGTACTGGACAAACCATCCAGTCCGTTTGCGCGATGACGACTGCCGGACTACAAGCCACCCCAAATAAGAGATGGCGAAACAGATTTTGTTGCAAGCAAACCCTCATGCATGAATAACCGCATTTAAGATACTTTAACCATCGCACACTCTTTTAGTGGACTCAATGAAAAATATCCCGAAAGGTTATGCTTTATACATCGGCTGGCAACTGACACTGTTAGCTGCTGGTTGTATATGAATTGAAACTTTTTTAACTAAAAATTTGACCATGTGGCTTTTATTTTAGAGTAGTAAATGTTTTCATCGTAATATGCTTGCCAAGATAATTATAAAAAAATACTTAGTCTGATAAAATCCTGACGAGCTATTGCGCTGAACAATATTTGTTCAGATAATAGGTAACTTAATGTAAGTATCGTTCTTGATGAGGGAGTAAGAATGAGAACTGACTATTTGACTGGAATGCCTCGAGTGGCAATTAATCGTCCTAAAAGTGAGATTGAAGAAACCGAGGTTATTGATAGTAAGCCGGAGATTAAGTCTGAAAATGTTGGAATCAAGCGTGGGCGCGGTCGGCCTAAAGGCGCTACTTCCAGCACTTTGACTGAAGTTAGAGCACAGGCTGCTGAAGAAAAACGTAAATTACGTGAAGAGTTGGGAAATAAGATCAATCAATTGCGTGAGCAATTAGAAGATCTTGAGCTTAAGTACAAAGAAGATATGCAGGCTGCGCAGGACTTATTAAAAGTCGCTGAACAGCGTGAAACCTTCTTCCGTGCTGCCCTTGAAGACCGCTTGCAGATTGTGGCTGACCACATTCACAAGAGCCTGATTGATTGGGCAGAGGCTGAGCTTGAAGAGGGACAAATTACCCAGCGTAAGCGGGGTAGACCTCGTAAAACCTTCAAATAGTTTATTCTGCTGGTATTAACAATCTTTCCAGTATTCTCTGGTAAATAACTGTTAAAGCCTCAAGGTCAGCGATTGCTACACATTCGTTGACCTTGTGAATGGTCTTATTCACAGGACCTAATTCCATCACTTGCGCACCTGTAGGGGCAATAAAACGCCCATCCGATGTTCCACCCGAAGTCGATAATTCTGTTTGTAAACCATTAACAGCTTCAATCGCTTTAATACCTGCTGATACCAGTTCTCCGTGAGGGGTTAAAAACGGATTACCAGAGAGTGTCCATATTAGGTCGTAAGTAAACCCATATTGGTTCAATAGTGTTTCAACTTTTTGGCGTAAACCTTGTTCGGTTTGTTCAGTTGAAAAACGGAAGTTAAATTCAATGGTTACCGTGCCGGGTATAACATTATTTGCACCTGTTCCACCTTTAATATTAGAAATCTGAAAACTGGTGGATGGAAAAAACTCATTACCCTTATCCCATTCAATACTGACTAATTCAGCCAATGCTGGGGCAACTTGATGGATAGGATTAATAGCCAGTTGAGGGTAAGCCACATGACCTTGTTGGCCAATAACCGTTAATACGCCATTGAGTGAACCACGACGGCCATTTTTAACCACATCACCTACGCAACAACTGCTGGAAGGTTCGCCGACTAAACACCAATCAATTTTTTCCTGACGCTGTTCAAGTACTTCAACGACTTTGACGGTGCCATTAATGGAAGGACCTTCTTCATCACTAGTGATTAAAAAGGCAATAGAGCCCTGATGGTCCGGATACTCACGCACAAAATTCTGACAAGCGACGGTAAAAGCGGCAATGCTACCTTTCATATCGGCAGCACCACGGCCATATAACAGGCCATCACGAATTTCTGGCTTAAACGGATGACTCTCCCATGCTTCCAAAGGACCAGTAGGGACAACATCGGTGTGACCAGCAAAACAAAACACTGGCGATTGGGTGCCGCGACGTAGCCACAAATTATCAACATCGCCAAAACGCATGGGTTCAGCCTTGAAATTTAAAGGAGCTAGTTGTTCAACCAGCAATGCTTGGCAACCTTCATCGTGCGGAGTGATGGATGGACGCGAGATAAGATCAATAGCAAGGTCAAGGGTTGGCGTCATAATAGTTAATTCCTTGGGTACGCTTACATAACAATGTGGGAATAGGCTAAATCCTAGCCATACGCAGGCTGATGATATTCAGCCCTTCCTACAAGCCCTAAAAAGTCGTGATAGGTTAATGTTGAAAGAGTTGGCGATACGCATCCGGTGAAAAACCAACCACTCGGCGTGTGCTCATTTCTAGCAAGGGACGCTTAATAAGGGTAGGTTGATCTTCCATGACCGCCAAAGCGATGGCTTCGTCCATGTTGTCACGGGTTTGCTCAGGTAGATTACGCCAAGTAGTACTTTTGCGGTTGACCAAGGTTTCCCAGCCAAATTCATCCACCCACGAACGTAACCAAACCGGATTCAAGCCATCTTTGCGCCAATCATGAAAGGTATAAGCAATGCCGCGTTCTTCTAGCCAAGCGCGCGTCTTTTTGACAGTATCGCAATTATGAATCCCGTAAAGTGTCACCATTAGTTATACCGTTTGTGATAGGAGCGGCGTTTGCCTGCCCGTTGGGTAATGACGCCTTCGATACGGTCTAGGCTGCTGATGTCGATGGCTGCGTAATGTTCGTTCAGTGCACGCAGAATATAGCGATCATTATGGATGTGCAACTGACGGAAAATGTATTCATGGTTGTGATCACGAGCCAGTACATAACAACCCTCCTTGATCAAGCCTGCTGGGTCAATAACGATAATGCAGCCTTGGGCAAATTCCGGTTCCATACTGTCATCGGTGACTTGCAGGGCAAAGGGCTCACTTTCTGCACAACGACCACCATCGGCGCGTTGTGCTGCCTTACCCTGCAATTGTTGACGGAAAATATCCAAACCAATACGGGTTTCTGACATATCAAGAGTCCGTAAGGGGGGTATGACGGCTAAATTCACTGGCCATGACATGGCGTTGCGGTTCGTACCAATGCAGTTTTGCATGCAATTGCACCACTTCACCAATAATAGTTAGGGTAGGGGCACGCGCGCCGCTGGATTTGACCAACTGCGGCAATGTTGCCAAGGTACCAATATGCACGCGTTGATTACGGGTAGTACCCTGTTCAATCAAGGCTGCCGGGGTATCGCCAGAACGCCCATGTGCTTGTAATTCTTCACTAATAACTTCAATGCCAGTTAAGCCCATGTAAAACACCACGGTCTGATTGCTTTGTGCCAATTGTGTCCAGTTCAAATCAATAGTGCCGTCTTTCAGATGTCCAGTAGCAAAGGTACACGACTGGGCATAATCCCGGTGTGTTAAAGGGATACCAGCATAAGAAGCACAACCGGAAGCAGCAGTAATCCCCGGTACCACCTGAAACGGTACGCCATTTTCAGCCAAGGTTTCAATTTCTTCCCCACCGCGTCCGAAAATGAACGGATCACCACCTTTAAGGCGTAATACTCGTTTGCCCTGTTTAGCTAATGTCACCAGTAAATCATTAATTTTACCTTGTGCTAGCGCATGATTGGCCTTTTCCTTGCCTACATAAATGCGTTCAGCATGCGGATTGCACATCTCCAGAATGGATTTAGCTACCAGGCGGTCATAAATCACTACATCGGCTTGCTGCATTAAACGCAGAGCTTTAAAGGTCAATAAATCTGGGTCACCAGGGCCTGCACCGACTAAATACACCTCGCCTGTTGCGGGTCTATGCGGATAATCAGTGAGCATAGTATCGAGTAATTGACGCGCCTGCTGATCTTGACCGGCATACACCAATTCAGCAAAAGGCCCATTCAACGCCTGTTCCCAGAATGCTTTACGCTGGGATTCCGGTAGACGTTGTTTGACTATTTCGCGGTAATCTTCGGTAATGCCAGCCAATACCCCACATTGAGAAGGAATCACAGTTTCCAAACGCATCCGCAACTGCCGCGCCAAAATAGGCGATGCCCCCCCAGTAGAAACGGCAATGACTACAGGTGAACGATCGACAATCGAAGGGACAATAAAGCTGCTTAGAGTCGGTGCATCGACTACATTGATCGGAATATGGCGTGCATGTGCTAGCGTAGCAATATGGGCATTTACCGCTTTGTCATTAGTCGCAGCCACTACCAGAAAGTGGCCTTCAATATCCGTATCCGCAAACGCCCGTGTATGGTACATAACACTTTGACCGACAATTACCTCCGCTAATTCAGGGGTTAAAGTCGGTGCAACCAGTGTCAGATGAGCACCCGCTTGCAAGAGTTTGGTAACTTTACGTTCAGCGACGCTACCACCTCCTACCACCAAGCAAGCACGGCCTTGCAAATCCAAAAAAACGGGGAAACGATCCATGGAATACCTAAATTTAGTGTTATTTGACCCGTAAAGGACGGCATTCGTAATGCACTACACCCTTGATAAGTTCACCATACGGGAAATCAGCAATATTACTGTATTTTGCCAAGCCAAGATTAACCAGTTCATCTATATCCAGCACCAGTTTTTCACCCGCTAAGGCTGGAAACAGATGGAGTTGTAAGGCCAGTGTACCGCCGACCTGCACCTTCATCTCTTTATGATGAGTTAAAGGGCCGCTAATGACAATTTCGTGGAGGGCAAAGCGTGATTTGCCACGCAATGTATTGAGAAAAGTGGTACAGGTGGCAAGGCTGCTACTACAACGACATCCTACCGCCTGATGGGTAGGCAGCATGAGCCATTGTTTTTGTTTGCAATCACAACAGTGATTAAGAATGGCTTTTTCAAATACGCAGCGTTGCGGATTTATTTTGACTTGTCGATAAACAGGTTGGAACTGATCTTTATCCATACTGATAACCGGTTATAAAGTCCATTCCACTTTAGGTAGATTGGTTTGGTGTTCACAAATTGATAGGGTAAATAGCCTTTTAAACATAAGTCGTCTTACCCAAAACCTACCTCCTTGAAAATTAAATGAGAATCGATTGGTAGTTTGGCAATTTAGTCAGTCTACTAATCTACTAAAGCATTAAGAAACATTAGATGTTTTTATGCTTAAGTTATTAAGCTTATAAAAAAGATATGGCTTACTCAAACAGTCAGACACACTCAAGTGTGTAGTCTTTGTTTGGAGAATAGCTAACCGATTTTCCAGAACTCACCATATGGTATTCCCTAATCTATGCCCAGTTAGGGCAGTATCAACAGGGCTTTAAATAAGGTGAGCGGTTCTTTTATAAAGCTAGGGTTATGTTTTAATTTGGGTAACTATATTATTTTTTACCCATATACTTTTAAAAAACTGTGTTTTTAGTTGTTATTAATAATGCTTCCAAAGAAAAATTACTCAGACTGTCAAGTTTTTTGATAAAAATCTTTAATATTAATTTGATTAATCTTGATTTTTATCAAACTTTTGGCTGATAATGCCAGACTATTATAAAATTAACCATTAAAGTTTGGTTGGTAATTTATTAAATAAAATAACTTAGTTGTTTATTGGTATATTGCTTTTAGATATCTACTTTTATTGTGGAAAATAAAATCATCTAGGTTGAATGCAAGGGCATGAATCTATTTACCATAGTACTAGTATAGTCTTCTAAGTGAAGTCTTTTTTTCTGCTATATAAAGGCTCTCTCATCACCCAATAATGTAGCATGAGGAAATAATAATGACTTATATCAATACACGTAATAATGTTGGCCTTTATGTCAAGGACTGGGGTAAAGGCAAACCGGTGATTTTTATACACGGCTGGCCTTTATCCGCTGATAGTTGGGACGATATTGCAATGCCTGTGGTTAATGCCGGTTTCCGCGCCATTGCTTATGATCGGCGAGGCTTTGGTCGTTCGGATCAGCCTTGGTCTGGTTATGATTACGATACGATGGCAGATGATTTAGCTGATGTGATTGCAGCTACGGGGGCGACGGATGCTACTTTGGTAGGCTTTTCCATGGGGGGCGGCGAAGTTGCGCGTTATATGTCGCGTCATGGCGGACAAAATGTGTCCAAGGCTGTATTGCTTTCTTCAATAGTACCCTTCATGCTAAAAACCGATGATAATCCAGAAGGTGTAGATGCTGCTGTCTTTAATGACATACTGGATGGTATTCAAAAAGATCGGGCCAATTTCTTTGCAGGTTTCTTCAAAGACTTCTATGGCGTGGGGATGGTGTCCAAACCAGTCAGCGAAGAATGGCTGCAATGGTCGCGCAGTATTGCTATGCAAGCCAGTTTGAAAGCAACCTTGGATTGTGTCAAAGCGTTTTCTACCACGGATTTCCGGGATGATTTGGCCTCTTTCAAAGTACCTACCTTAGTCATTCATGGTACTTCGGATAAAATAGTACCCATTGCTACCAGTGCGCGGAAAGCGGTCGAAGGTATTACCAATGCCAAACTCATTGAGTACAAAAGCGAACCACATGGTGTATTTGCTACGTATAAAGACCAACTGGCGGCTGATTTGATCAGCTTCTTGCGCGCATAAGAAAAAAGCCTTAGTAATCGTAGCTTGCTGATAGCGTTATTTTCTCAGTTGCTGCCGTCTTACGAACGAGAACGGCGGCAACGCTCAGAGCAATATTTAACTTCTTCCCAACATTCTGTCCATTTTTTGCGCCATACAAATGCCCGTTGACAGACGGGACAAATTTTCTGCGGCAAATGTGGCTTTTTATGCGCCATGCTGTCTCCAGTAAAGCATGAACAGCTCGTGTACATTAACCCGCGCTTTCAAACGAGCAGCTAGTAAATACAAACCGCCTAGTTTACGGTGCAAGAAAATAGCGTCCGCTGGTGGGGTATGCCAGTAATCCTTTTCCATGCTCAAGGCCATGCCAGCATCCCGCATACGGGCGGCTAAATTGGAATTGCCAAAATCATACACACCACGGTAACACAAGGGCTCGCAGGCCTGTTGGAATAAATCCAATACAGCTTGCTGTTGTTCAGGGCGGATTTGTTCCTGAAAATAGCCAATGTGTTCAGCGGCTTGGCGCATCGATTCACGATCTTGTTCTATAGCCGCTTGCATTAATTGCCGATAACTATCAGCTATGCTCGCGTCATAGGCTCGTGTGGCTCCAAAATCTAGCAAAATTAATTGATGGGTTTGGCTGTTATAACGGTAATTGGCAAAGTTAGGATCGGTTTGTACCAATCGAAATGCAAAAATTTCTTGGAAGAGCAAGCGCATCAGTAGGGTGATAATACGATCTCGATCCGCTTGGGAGCCGTGTACCAGTGCTTCTACTGGTGTGCCTTGCACAAAAGACATAGCCAGAACCCTAGTCGTGGTGAAATCTTCATAGACTTCAGGTAGCAAAAATTCTGGCTGATTAGCTAACAAATACCGATATTGGTTAAGCCAATATGCTTCTTGTCGGTAATCTGCTTCAGCATGTAATTGCTGTTTGGCTTCCTCTAACAAGGGACCTATATCCAGCGATTTGGGCAGCAACCCAGAAATACGCAATAAAGCAGCAACATTATCCACGTCGCTATCAATGCTTTGCTTTACCCCCGGATACTGAATTTTTAAGGCTAGGTGACGCCCATCCTTGCTATAAGCAGAATGGACTTGGCCAATAGACGCAGCCGCAACCGGTTGAAATGAAAATTGGCGAAAACGGTTATTCCAGCCTTTGCCCCAGTTATCATCTAGTACTTTAGCAAGTTGGCTTAAGGGCATAGGTTTAGCGTCTGCGCGTAAACGCGCCAAAATTTCAGCCAGTTCTACCGGTAATAAATCACCGGCATCCATGGATAGGAGTTGTCCTACTTTCATGGCAGCCCCACGTAATTGGGCTAACTGATCCGCCACTCGTTTGGCATTGGCTGGGGTCAATAATAAATCGGTGACTTTAGGACGATTACCTTGGGCGAGTTGGCGGGCACCTTCTGCTAACATGCCACCCGCTACCCCCGTGGCTAAGCTACCTAAACGGGCTAAGCGCGCCAAGCGACTGCCTGGTACCGCTGCACTTTCATAATCATCCACAGAACCCATGCTGTTTTATCCTGTCTTATCGAAGTTAGAAAACGGAAGGCTAGTTAAGACCAAAAGACGGTTTATAGAGCATTTAGGGCGTTACTTTAACATAGACGTCTAGTTTTCCGGCAACCTGTAGGGATTTAATGATCCCCACAGGCTGGCGGTCGTACGGATCAGGTTAGGGTGCTAACGCTCCTTTAACAATGAAGTTAGTCACGCTATTTGTATTAAGACCATTAAGCAAAATATTAGCTAGTAACACATTGGCGTCATTACTTGGGCCAGTAAACATACTGCTGCCGTCCAGGTTAATGTCAGCATTGTCATAACCTACCGCAGCAAAATTGGTACTGGCTTGCGTATTGGATGGGTCATTGAGTACTCGTGCCACCACGGTATTGATGTCATTGGCAGGGCCACTAACCGTTAATGTTTGACTGGCATTAGCATCGCCCGCCCATAGCCAAGCGCTTTTACCGTTCGTCAAGCGTGTCTCTTTGCCTGCTACCACGGTATCTGTGCTGGTGAAGTCCACCAGTTTGGCCGTTTGCGTCAAATTCAGCGGGCTCGCCGTTATAACCCCTAAATGGTTACGGTGGCGGAGGCTGACGTAATAATTACCCGTTGGTACATTGGCAAACGATAGCCAATTCGAACCGCTTTGTGCATCCACTACATCGCCATCGCGTTGTAACAAGGCTGCTTTGCTCGCGACGATAGTGTTAGCATTCGTGCGTATATCTATAAGCACCCAATCGACTAAAGCATCACCTGCCGTTGCTGAATCTACCGCACTGCTGCGGACTTCACTGCCGTTATAGGCAAAGGGTTGGGCGGCATACGGTTGTTTGACTGGTAACAAATCCTTTAGCTGTAAAGTATTGTCCATTAATTGCGTTTGCTGGTTATAGGGACCTTGTAGCCATACTCGGGTACTTAAAGCGATCCCATCATCACCGGTATTGTTCGTGACTTGTATCAATAAAGGTCGGGTAACGCGCAAACCCTCTCTGTCAGTGGCTGTGACCTCCAGTTGATAGGTATTGTCGCGATTAGTATCGGTGGGCGCATCAAAGTTTGGTATCGCATTGAAGGTCAACTGACCCGTTACAGCATCAATACTAAATTGACTGGCATCATCACCCCCGGTAATGCTGTAGGTCAGAACATCGCCTGCATCTGGGTCAATACCGTTGACGGTTGTCACCTTGGTATTGCTTTCCTCTACCACACTCAACGCATCGGTCACGCCTAGGGTAGGCGCTTCATTAACGTTTAGAATGCGAAAATCCAAAGTACGTACATAGGACTTACCGTCAGCAGTGGTGGCGGTGAGCTGTACATCGTAGACATTGTCGCGATTGCTATCGAGTGGCAGTTCAAAGTTGCCTAAAGGCGGTAGCTTGGTAGCGCGTTTGCTAGCATCCACTGAGGTCTGGCGTGCCGATACTACGCCAGATTGAACAAATTTTAGTTGCGAGCAATCCTGTGTCGGGGTGGCTGTAATCGCCGGTGTCAAAATAAACAGATTTTGATCCAGACCTCCGCTGATAACATAGTTAATCGGATTGCCTTGACTGTCCTTAGATTTAAGCAAAGCCAGCGATGTACTGTTTTCATCCAACATAATGGTTTGCGCGCCGCTGCCAGTGGTCAAATCTTGGCATACCGTGGTATTAGTTCCTGATTGATAAGTAGAAAATTCTGACGTGGAACCATAACTATTACCATTGATAGCGGTTGTGGTAATACTTACCAAAGTACCCGCTGCCACAGACTGACTAGTATTAAGCGTGCCTTTTAGCGTGACTGCGCCAGTCCCAGGATGAGTAATGATTTTGGCACCTAAGTAGGTTTGACCTTCTCCATGACCAGAACTGTCTTGAGCGCTATTGGTGAAAAATTCCAACCGATAACTACCGGCTGCTACATCCAGCGATAAATCATAGGTGAGGATTTGTGTGCCATTGGAGCCAATACCTTGTGAATTAATCAAGGGATAATTCAGACGATGATTAGGACCCATATCACTATCACCAGCGTCATTTTCGGTTACCCCATCTTCACCTAGATCAATGCCTAATCCACCATTGGCATAAATACTATTACTCAACAAACTGTTATTGAGGGAGGTATTATCGGTAACAGCAATACCTGCACCCCCATTATTGGTAATTTGGTTACCTGTACCATTGGTAGCCCCGCCAATAAGGTTATTGCTAGCACCCGCTGCTAACTTAATACCAGAGCCGGTATTGGCAAGTGCCAATTTTCCGGTCGGATCAGTGCCAATCGCATTAGCTTGCAAGGTATTGTTACTGCTGCCATTTAGATAGATTCCCGCGCCACTAAATCGATTGATTGCTAAATGCTTTAGGTTACTGCCACTACTGGTAGCGGTTAGGGTTAAACCATGACTACCCGCACCGGTATTACTGCCTTGTAATTCCAGCTGTGGACGATTATTACTGCTGCCAGTTTGTAAGGAACCGTCCAAAATCAAGGGGGCGGTAATGGCAGGCAAAGCACTTTGGAGGGCAATACTCCAGTAATTATCGGTAGCACGGTAGTTAGGATCCGAAACCGGCAACATTAGAATGGCATTTTCTTTACCCAGTGTCCGGCCTTGCTGAGCTAAACGGCTGTCGTCGCCTAGTAAATTGGCATTGAGCAAAAATTGGCGTAATGACCCAGTGCCACTGTCATTGGTATTGACCACAGTACTGAAATTAAAGCCAAAATCAATTCCACTGAGATTGCTACCTGCCACACTGATTGGTTGCACTGATTGGGCTTGTCCGCCATTGGATAAGACAAAAGTCGTCGTATTTAAGGTCTGGTTGGTGTTATTAATCCCCGCATCTACGGTGGATGGTTTACGCCCACCTACTTCCGTTGTGACGACTGTCCCACCAGTGCTACGGTAAGTCTGCACGCCTCGTTCGCTGCCATTGGAACCACTACGAGTCGATTTGACGGTATCATTAACCACCCGCACATAGTAATTGCCATCCGGTACATATGAGAAAGTGTAGGAACCGTCGCTTGCCGTGGTAGTACTGGCGAATAGTTTTCCGGCACTAGTATACAGTTCTACGCTAGCACTATTAACCCCCACGCCAGAGGCGGCTGTTTTGCTACGTCCAGCGCCGCCGCCATAGTTGATGTCTTCGAAGACCATACCAGTTAGCTTTCTGCCAATATGAATGGTTAGTGCGTAATCTTCCACTTCACCATCCTTAGCAGCAGTCATTGCATTCAGATCTTGCATGGTAGACCAACGGAAACGCGCATAGGTTTGATTGGTAGTTGCAGTAGTGGGAACCGTCAACGGCACACTAATCGTTCCGGATGTGCCTGCACTGTATTGCAGATTGAGAGCAATCTGTTCGCCTGCATCGGCAAAATCACCATTACCATTGAAGTCTATCCACGCCTGCAAATAACCGCTGTTGGCACTGGGCTGATTCACTTGCACCGGAATAGTAGTAGTTTGGCCTTGGCTTAGGCTTGGCAGGGTAACACCATCATCGTCATTACCATCCCCATCAGCATTAATGCTGGCAATACTGTTGAGTTCTGCATCAATAGCATTACCTAGTTTGATACCTGAGGTAACAATGTGCGAAGCGATACCATAACGAGTGGTATTGCTACCTGCAGGTGCTGGTGAATTATTGGCTGGGCCATCGGAGAGGTCGACACTGCTAGAACAGGCCGTTCCACCGGCTTCCGCGAGTGCTGTGGCTCCATAGGGTTGGCCACCGAGTGTACCAACCGTGGTAACAGTGAAGGGAGATAGCTTAATACGCACGAGAGTGTTGTTAGCACTATTGAGAGCGAATAGATCACCAGCGGCATTAGCGGTAAGTCCCCAAGCGGACCCGCCTATATCACCAACTACCGTTATAGTGGTTGCGGCTGTTATCGAATGATCTGCAGCCATGTGGTCAACACGCAGCAGTTTGTCGGGCACGGTGTTATCACCTGTAGGTGTGTAGGCAATATACATACTGCCATTCATAGAAATGAAGTCACCGCTAGGATTCCCTGTGAACCCATAATCACTCAGATCCAGCCACAGCACGGCTGTGCTCATCTGGCCCGGTTTGAAGCGATAAATTTTGTTATTTCCTACGGTATCGGCTGTATCTCCTGAACCAAAGTATAGCCAGCCTAGTTCATCACTGGATAAGGAGTTCCCACCCGAAAATTGTGTTCCTGACAGAACACTGGTAGCCGCGCCAGTACTGGTATTCAGGCGGTGAATGCTATATCCATTGGTGAAATTGATAGCATAAAGATTACCATCAGCGCCAAAGGCAATATCCCCATAAGTCGTGTTTAAAGGGGTTACTAACTCATCCTGCTCAGTTAACACATGGTAACGTCTTAATTCTGTTGGGGTTTCATACCAAATCACACCGTCAAAAGAGCAACTTGTCGGTGGTGTTACCAAGGTGGTGATAGTGACAGGGTAATCTTCTACCTCACCATCACTAGCAGGGGCGGTTGAGGTTAAATTTTTGCTGGTAGACCAACGAAAACGCGCATAGGTTCGACCCGCAGTGGCGGCCGTTGGCACGGTTGTCGGTATACTGATTGAGCCGGATGTACCGGTACTGTATTGCAGATTGAGTGCAATCTGTTCGCCTGCATCGGCAAAATCTCCATCAGCATTGAAGTCGATCCAGCCTTGTAGATAGCCGCTGTTAGCAGAAGTTTGCGTGACATTAACGGAAATGGTAGTGCCTTGCCCTTGGGTGAATATGGGAATAGTGACAGCGTCTTCATCATCTGTGCCAATGACATCGTCCCCTGTGCCATCTAATGGCGCGACCGGAGTAGCTTCACTATCAACAGTGTTACCCAAATAAATACCAGCCACAATGGTATGTGAAGGGCTGCCATAAGTTGCTGGGGCATCGCTAAAATCAGTGGGTATATTGAGAGTAAACGCAGGGGAAAATTCTGAGGTACCGACAGTGGGCAAGGTGGCGGTCAGGGTTAATAGGTCGCCTACCGCTAAAGTCGCTGGTGCAGGTGTGGTGACTGTAAACGCCTTCATACCCGTTTGGTTATTGCTATCAGTATCAGTTGGTAACGTGCAATCGGCGCTATTGCTATCGCTGCTACTACCTTCGACAAAACTGGTCAGATAGGTTTGACCTTCACCATAGTCTTTGCTTTTACCTTGTTTGTTATCGCCAACAGTGGCTTTACCGCCATTACTGACATCCGCTTCAAACAATTCCACAGTAGCACCTGCAGGGGCACAACCGCTTAAGGTTAACATGCCATTATTCAAGCCAAGCTGGGAGAGTAGGGGGAAGTTTAATAAGCTATTGGCACCTGTATCGGCATCATTGGCATCATTAACAGTCACACCATTGGCGTTCAGATCGATACCCAGATTACCATTGGCATAGATACTATTGGCGCTAATAATGTTTTGGGTATTGTCATTATTGGCAGCAAGACGAATACCGCCGATCAAGTTATAAGCAATAATATTGCCCTGACCGGTCTCTGTACCGCCAATTTGGTGATTTTTAGAACCACCATAACTCATAATGCCCGGTCCGCTATTGCCGAGTGCCTCGCCATTGATGCCCACACCAATACGGTTACCCTGAATGGTATAGCCGGAGGTAATAATGGTGCCGTTGGTAAAGCCAATCTGAATGCCATCACCTGCATTGCCTGAGATCACATTGTCCAGCACTTGGGTGTTATTCGCGCCTTCTAAGTCAATGCCACCCGTTTGATTACCCAATGCTGCGGTTCCAGTGGGATTGGTACCAATGAAATTATTTTGGATTAAGCCCGCTGAAGCTCCAGTGTCATAGCCAATACCAAAGTGTAAGTTACCAGAGATAATATTGCGTTTGGCGCTCGTAGCACCGCCAATAATGGCAGATTGAGTGAATTCCAACAGAATCCCGTAACCATTGGCATCCGCGATACCTGCCGGTGTTAAGCCAATATAGTTAGCTTCGACAATAACCCGTTCTGCTTCCACATTAATGGCACGATTCATAGCCGATGTTCTAAAACCAGTAATGGCAAGCCCCCTTACCGTGCTGTCGGCAGCGGTATAGGCCACATTTAAACCGATGGCATCCAAGCCACTGACGGGACTCAGTTGAATATGCGGTATACCCGGTGTACCGGCGGTATAACCGGGTTGCGTAGTGCCATCTATAATTAAGGGGGCGCTGATCGCGGGTAAGGTGCTAGTAACGGTGATTTTACAGGTACTGCCACCACAAATATCGGCACGACTAAGTGGGTCATTAGCAGCAGGAATATTGAATACCAGCACCTCCTTACTCAGGCCAGTATTGACCCCATAAGTACTACCGGGTTGAGCTAAACCTGTGTTACCTAACAAGTTGGCATTGATAATGGCTTGTCGTAAAGAGCCTTGCCCGCTGTCATTGGTATTGGTGACAGTGCTAAAGTTAAAGCCGAAATTAACTCCAAGAGTATCCTTACTATTGGCGGGAATTAGCTGCACGCTTTGGGCTTGACCCCCAGCCGATAATTGGAAAGTGCTGGTATTTAAGGTCTGGTTGGTGGTATTAGCCGCAGTATCCACACTGGTTGGTTTACGCCCCCCCACTTCATTAATGACCTCGGTGATGCCATCAGTTCGATAGGTCTGAATACCTCGTTCAGTACCATTAGACCCCGTCCGATTAGAGCGCACCGTATCATTCACTACCCTGACATAATAATTGTCAGTGCTAACCGTATTAAGGCTATAACTGCCATCTGCAGCAGTAGTGGTATTGCTGACAAAAGCGCCATTGCTGTTGTAAAGCTCTACTCTTGCGCCATTAATGGGGCGCACGCCGACAGTATTAGCATTGCGACCGACACCACCACCATAATTCACGTCTTCAAAGACTTTGCCGCTAATAACGCATTGGGTATCACGTCTGACCAGACTGATCTTGTCTATAGCCCAATCATTACCATTCAAGGCAGTGGCATTATTGACGAAATCTACATCAATACTGCTAGCATTACCGGAATCCCAAGCAATTGTGATAGTTTTCCAACTGCTAGTAGGGGCAAATGGGCCATAGACAGATACGCCATTAATGAAAATCTGGATGGACGGCGATTGGTTAAACGCACCAATATCAAAACTGAGAATGTAAGAAGTGTTAGGAGTAACGGTTTTCTGGAAGCTGTAAAACTGATGTTCATTAGCAGGAATAGCAGGCCCCCGATTATCTGTCCAGAACGTTAAAAAGCGCCCGCTGCCACTAGCGCCTAAACTGGTATTTTGCATATCCCAAGTGCTTTGCGTTACCCCGTTGCGTCCCCCTACGGTAGGGTCGGTACTATTATAATAGGCAGACCCGCCAGTCACTGCCTGACCTAACCAGGTATTCATAGCATAACTATCAAAGTTCTGGCTGTAGATAGTGGTATTAGTCGTGGTACAACCGGAGGGTAAGTCAAAACCAAAATCCTGTTTGGTGGTTGTACTACCTGCAGTAACGGTTACATCCATCAATGGCATGGCAGTACCAATAATGGCACCGGTAGGCAAATCTGGGTCAGTGGTATCAACTTGAAGGCGGTAAGTGCGGCTAGCATTGACGTAAGCAAAACTATAGCTGCCGGTTGCTGAGGTATTTGTGGTTGCAACCAAGCGATCATCTGAGGTATCGGCAGTTGTACCGTTTTGGTCATACAAACTGACACTAATAGCAGCAATACCGTTTTCGCTGGCGCTATCAAAGCTATTATTACGATTCTTATCAATATAAACGGTGCCACTAATAGTACCCATACTACAAGCGGATTCGGTCAAAATAACTTCATCAATCAATAACTCATTAGCTGGTTGACTGCTGGTGCTGCCGCCAACGGTACACCATGGACCGCCATTGAAGACGACATTGGGGTCACACCAACCGTCTTGAGCCCCTTCCATATGACCGTAATTCAGAAAAGTTAGCGTAGACGTGGTACTGCTAGCGGTAAATTCCACTGCATAACTTTGCTCCCCTTCATTACTGCCTGGTGCTCGGAAATGCAGCGAACCGCCCGGTAAATCCAAGCGCATGATGCCCGACATGTAATAGCCTGAATCTGGGCGTTCCGGTATTGCTTTGAAGTACAAACGGTATGTCTTGCCCGGTGTGGTAGCAAAACTACGCGATAACTGTACTGGCTCCGGCCCCCAATCTGACTGGCTACCGTATTCATCCAGATTAGTAGTACCCGGTGACATGTAATCATCCATTTCATCACGCAAGGAAATAGCATCGATCAGAGTCAATAACTTGCCATTGGCATCAAACTGAAAACCATCATTTAATGCCGGTGTAATCTGACGCACAGCTCCGTTGCCGAAATAGATATTATTGCCGTATTGAGCGGTACCGCTGATATGGGCGTAGGTATCGTTTCCCCCGCCAGCGCGCTGCCAATTGCGGATAGGTTGCGCATTAGGCCGGTAAACGCCCCAAAACATACCGGCGGGTAAATCATTGAAGTTATCCTGAAATACCACGCTTTCGCAGGCCATAGGGGTTGCCCCAGAGACAATACTCAAGGCTTGGCTATTAGGTGGAATATCCATGGCAATCGCCAGTGGGTAATCTTCTACTTCGCCGTTGCTAGCATTTCCTGTCGGCGTATTAAGGGTTATCGTGTTATCTGAGGTGAGGCGTAACCGAATAGCGGTGGTGCCTAGCTTAATATCGGCGGGGATAGTTGCCCAACTGAGGGTAACTAAAGCTTTGTCAGAACCTGTTGGCACATTGACGACAGTCGCTTCGTCCGCTTCAAAAGTGCCGCTTTTGTCAAAATCAATCCAGCCATACAACCTAGCAGCAGTACCAGTCACATTAGTGACTTTGAAATCCGCACTGTAATGAGTATCGGTTAACTGTAATACCGGAAAGAGGGGAATATAGCTGGAAACTGGCTGACTGGGGGCTCCATCGTCATAGTTGTCAGTGCGGGCATTAAAACTCGCTTTACTAGCGGTTTCGGCATCTGGCAGATTATCACCTAAATATAAATTAGGGGTGATTTGATGACTGGCATCTCCATAAGTCGCAGGAGCGTCGCCATAGTCGCGCGCTGAAATGGTTAGGGCGTAATCTTCTACTTCGCCATTACTAGCGACGGCAGTAGCGCGTTCATCAACATTGGCCGTGCTGGTGTTATCGGTCAGCGTGGTGGAGGTTAAGCGCAACCGTGCATAGGTTGTCCCTCTTAAGTTTGCGGGTATAGTAATATTATTCCAGGTTAAATTTGCGGCGATTACGCTGCTAGTGACGGTGGTAGACGCATATTCGCTTGCGCTAAACGCCCCATCTTGATTGAAATCAATCCACGCATGTAACGTACCTGTGCCTGTTGCAGAAAGAGACGTTTTAACAATGACATAGCTACCCGTAGGGCCACCTGCGCTCAGCGTGGGGAAACTAGCAACCCCGTCTTCGTCGTCGGTAGCGGTTTTATCATCCCCGCTGCCATCTAAGGGCGTAGCAGCGGTTGTTTCAGCATCAGGTGCATTGATGCCTAGTTTTAAATTGCCAGAAATCGTGTGGGTCGGATTACCATAAGAACTAGGTGCATCACCGTAATCATTAGCGGCAGCCGCTATTTTGATAGTAAAAAAGATACTGAGTAGCAAGGTATATAACGATAACTTACTTAGGTAATACAGCTTTGAGCAGATTTGTTTACCCATCAGGGTAAATTCAAGCCTATCTGGCGATAGCGTTTTTTGCTGTTTAACCCCTGTTTGCCCCCATAGGCTCAACAATCGGATTATCAACAAAGGGAAAAGCTTATAGAGGCCGTAATGAGGCCAAGACAATTGGAAATAGGTCTGCATGTTATGGTCCGTTATCATTATGATTTTGCAGGTTTGTATTAATTGACCATATTATTTTTATTTTTGTATAAGAATATTATATCAGTTAATTGAAAGGGTTCAATTGCTACCGTGAGGGCTGCGGAAATTTGCTTGCCTCTTGCGCAGGAATAATCATCCGGCTAGATTGCAGGCAAACATCTTGGGAGGCTGTCATGAGTGACAAGGTAATCATTTATCATAATCCAAAATGTTCAAAATCTCGGCAAACTTTGGAGATTTTGCACAAAGAAGGGATTAAACCATCCATTGTCCATTATCTGGAGACCGCGCCGGATGCAGCGACACTGGATCAGCTACTGACTTTATTGGGTATGGAACCGCGCGACTTAATGCGTAAAGGGGAGGAAGTTTATATGGAATTAAATCTATATGACCCAACCTTAACCCGTGAACAGCTTATACAGGCTATGGTGGAACATCCGCATCTGATCGAACGACCGATTGTGGTTACCAATGGTAAAGCGGTGATTGGTCGACCGCCACAAAAAGTACTGGATATTCTATGACAAAAAACATTCTGATTTTGTATTACAGCCGACACGGTTCTGTCGCTAAACTTGCGCAGCATATTGCCCGTGGGGTGGAAAGTGTAGCCAATAGCAAGGCAGTATTACGCACAGTCCCGGAAGTCTCGGAAGTGTGCGCAGCAGTAGCACCTGCTGTACCAGATGCAGGTGCGCCTTATGCGACTTTGGATGATTTGAAATCCTGTGATGCGCTGGCTTTGGGGAGTCCAGGGCGGTTTGGCAATATGGCTGCACCGTTGAAATACTTCTTGGAAAAAACCAGTGGTCTGTGGCTGTCCGGTTCATTAAATGGTAAACCGGCGGGTGTTTTTACATCCACTTCCAGTTTGCATGGCGGTCAGGAATCAACATTATTATCTATGATGTTGCCTTTGTTTCATCATGGCATGATTATTACCGGCCTACCCTACGCAGAAGCGGATTTGTTGAGTACGCATAGTGGTGGAACACCTTACGGGCCTAGCCATGTTGCTGGTAGTGATAATGCTAATCCCTTTACTGATGAAGAAACTCGCCTGTGTTTTGCCCTTGGCAAACGCTTGGCTCAATTGGCACATAAACTATGAATTTGATTACCCTGTGGCGTAGTTTGGCTAGTGGAGGCCTGATAGGCCTGATTTTCTGGATTATTCTCTGGAATGGCTGGCTAACGCCTGTTCAGGAAGTACCGCGCTGGATTGAGTTACTCTTATTATTAACTCCGCTCATGCTAATGGTACGCGGAGTATTACATGGTCGTCCGAGTACCCATGTCTATGCTCTACTGGCCTCACTTTTCTATGCCAGTATGGGCTGCTGGTATGCTATGGCACCGCCGGAACAGTGGTATGGCTATGTATTATTGTTCCTAAGTGTCTGTTTATATGTTGGCGGGTATATGACGGCCAAAATCCTCGGTAAACAGCAAACGCAAATAACTAAAGAGATAACATGATGATACGAATCGGGCATGGTTTTGATGTGCATGCCTTTACAGAAGGTAACCAAATTGTACTGGGCGGGGTATGCATTCCTCATACGCATGCTTTTAAAGCCCATTCGGATGGTGATGTCCTCTTACATGCCATTTGTGATGCCTTGTTAGGGGCAGTTGCATTGGGTGATATCGGTCAACACTTTCCGGATACCGCTGCCCAGTATGAAAATATCGATAGCCGTATTCTGCTACGGCATGTCATGGGGCTGGTCAAAGCCAAAGGTTATGGGGTGGCTAATCTGGATAGCACCATTGTGGCACAAGCGCCACGTATGGCACCGCACATTCCAGCGATGCGCGCTTGCATTGCTGCTGATCTGGAATGTGCAATCGATCAGGTCAATGTTAAAGCAACCACGACCGAAAAACTGGGCTTTACCGGGCGTAAAGAAGGTATTGCGGCGCATGCCGTGGTTTTGTTAGGGAAAACGTTATGCTAGAAAAATTGCAAGATGACGCCCTCAGTGAGGCTCTGGAAAGCGTTCCGGGTTGGGTGCTTAAAGATGGAAAGTTACACCGGATTTTGAACTTCACTAATTTTGTCGAAGCCTTCGGTTTCATGACGCAAGTCGCGTTGGTGGCAGAACGCATGAATCATCATCCGGAATGGTGCAATGTGTACAAGACAGTAGCCATTAGTCTTAGTACCCACGATGCCGGTGGCCTTACCACCAAGGACATTGATTTGGCTCAAGCGATTAATCGTTTGGTAGGTTTTAGCGATTAAAGCCTGCAACGATCTACTGTTTGTTGATGGCCTGCTGGGTGAGAATTGGCAATTCTTCCGGCAGGCCTCCACAGACTAAACCTAACGCTCTAATTTCCACTACCCGTTGATTTTTGCAGTCAGGGCTTTAAAGAAGCCGGATTCTATTCAGGGGAAAAGTGTACCGCTAACCAAATAGTGTCTGTGTCGGGGGGCGTAAAAGTAACCCGATGTTTAAGGTGGGCGGGTAGGTAAATATAATCACCGGGCTTGAGGCTGATTTCCTCCGCTTGAGCAGCAATAGCCAAACGCGCTTCACCCTGTAATAAAATCACCCATTCATGCCACTCCTGATCATACCAGTCTTGTTCAGAGGTAATATGACCACGCGAGACAATACGTTCAATGTTGATATGACTGGAAGAGGCGAGTGTTTCAAACAACTCTGCGGGTAAATCAGTGGGTAAATGTTGGAATAGATTAGGCATAACCATGAGCTTGTTAAAGGAGTCTGCGTTATCATGAGCTGCTTTCTGTGGCTGAAGCAAGTGTTTCATGGTTGATATAGTTTTGGATCCTGCTGTACTCCTCGCGCTGTTTGCAATGGCAACGTTGGCCGGTTGGGTCGATTCCATTGGCGGTGGTGGTGGCCTGATTTCCCTGCCAGCCTTGTTATGGGCAGGTTTTTCGCCGTTACAAACCTTGGCAACCAATAAATTGCAATCGAGTTTTGGTTCCTGTACAGCCACTTTAAATTATACCCGGCATGGATTGGTGGATATCAAAGCGCAAAAGTTGGCGGTGGTCATGGCGTTTATAGGGTCGGCTGCGGGAACATGGTTGGTACAACAGCTAGATGCAAGCCTGTTAGCTAAAGCGATTCCGGTATTGCTAATGCTATTTGCGCTTTATTTTCTGTTCTCACCGCGTATTGGCGATGTTGATCGCCATCAATTATTAACGCCGCTACAGTTTGCGTTAAGTGCAGGGCTCGGTATTGGGTTTTATGATGGTTTTTTTGGCCCCGGTACAGGCACTTTTTTCACTATGGGGTTTATCACCTTACTAGGGTTTGGCTTACCTAAAGCCACGGGTAATACTAAGCTGCTGAACTTCACCAGTAATATTGCCTCCTTATTATTTTTTGCCTTATCTGGGCATATTGTCTGGCAAGTGGGTCTGCTGATGGGGATTGGTCAAATGCTAGGTAGTTATCTAGGTTCGCATATGGCAGTCAAACACGGTACGCGCTTGATTCGCCCGGTATTAGTTACCGTATCCTTGTTAATGTCGCTTAAGTTATTGTTACAGTAATCGTGGTTTATTCTGGCTGTACGGCCTTGTGATAAGCGTTACAACGCTTGTTGCGTAGCCGGATATTGTCATCTGTTGGGGTAATCATGGCTTTAATAATCATGTCATTACACTGCTGCCGCAGATTTTGCTGCTTATCCTCTAGCGGTTGGCTAATACTGATTTCGGCAATAGCGGGTTTAAAGCTAGCCGCCGCTTGACAATACATACCCTGCAAATTTTCCAGGTATGGCTGTGAAGTGCCTAGAGGTGATTGCAATTGATTACACATGACTTGAAACAGTCTCTTGGCGGTTTTGGTACAGGCTGAATATTGTAGGATTTTTTGTTGCTGTGGTTGGCAGACAGAGGCTAGATCAAGGGTCTGGTCGCTGTACTGAAAGCTAATCAATTGACCTGCATAATCGGTTGTAACCTGTTGAATAGTAGTTTGACTACTGAAATTAGGTACAGTGGTGCTAGCAGGTGCGCGTAATACTGGCGCTGAATTCACAGAGTTATTAGCGCTAGGTGTTTCTAGCAGAGCAGCTGCTTCGCGTTGATGTTGAACTAGCAAGTCGGGTTTTTCTAAGGGGGATTCTACTAATTCAGCGATAGGGGCTTGATCCAAGGTGGAGACAGGGACAGGGACAGAGGCAGAAGGATTAAGCAAATTAGGCGGCGGTGATGTTGCAGGTGTTGCTGGCACAGGAGCGGGCGTTAGTGGTGCGGCAGGCGGAAGTGGTTTATCACGATTGCAGGCTGTTAAAACCAATACCAGCCCTAACCAATACAGTTTCATCTTACCAACAAGCGTAGTGGAGGAGTTAAGAATAAAGCTAGTAAAACTTTTAATTGCCACGACCATGAAGCGTATGAACGGTAGTAAATCGTTCCTGAACTTGTTATTTCAGTTGGAAATATCTCAGATTAGCGACTTGATTAAGCAGCAGCTCTTAATGCGAATACGTTAACCCTTATTGCATAGCGCTAGCAGCCTAGGGATAAATGGTTTATCGTGTCTGGCCGACCTAACCCTCTATTAAGGTGTCTGTTTTATGCCTCTGTATACTGCTGAGCAATTGAATGCATATGATCAAGGCTATTTGCCTAATCATTTAGGCATTAGTTTTACCCATGTCAGTACTGACATGATCAAAGCCGAAATGCCTATCCAATCTTTTCTAATGGCGGCTAACGGGTTTTTGCATGCGGGTAGTGTAGTGACACTGGCTGATACCACAGCTGGCTATGGTTGTATTGTGAATTTGCCAGCCAGAGCGAGCGGTTTTACGACTGTGGAACTTAAATCGAATCATTTAGGAACGGCGCGTGAGGGTACTGTGGATTGTGTAGCCCAACCAGCGCATTTAGGCAAAACCACACAAGTGTGGGATGCGGTAGTGACTCATCGTGAAACCGGCAAAACCTTAGCTTTGTTTCGTTGCACACAAATGATTTTGTATCCTAAAGCATGAAACGCGTCAGTCTATTTGTTGATGTACAAAACATTTATTACACCACCCGACAAATCTATGGTCGCAGTTTTAATTATAACCGCTTTTGGGCTGAAGCTACCCGCAATCGACAGGTAGTAGAAGCTTATGCTTATGCCATAGGCCGACATGATGAAAAACAGCGCCAATTTCAAAATATCCTGCGCGCGATTGGTTTTGAGGTCAAACTCAAACCTTACATCCAGCGCAGTGACGGTTCTGCCAAAGGCGATTGGGACGTTGGTATTACCCTTGATGTGATAGAAGCGGCAGCCAGAACCGATACGATTGTTCTGGCTTCCGGTGATGGAGATTTTGATCTGTTGCTAAAAAGAGTGCGTGAACGCTTTGGAGTGGAAACCGAAGTTTATGGGGTACCCGGTTTAACAGCGACATCGCTGATTCAGGCAACGACGCGTTATCGACCTATTGCAGATGATCTGTTGCTTCCCACACATACACATCCATAGCCAATCCACCATGGGTATATTCAGGATTGGCATGGGTTAATTGGTCATGGTCGTAACTAGCACCGAGGGCTACAAATAAAGGTAATAAATGTTCTTCCGTCGGATGAGCTTCTGCACCATAAGGAGCCAGATGACGGTAATTCAGTAAGGCGGGTATATCGCGGTTACTCATAGTCGCTTGTAGCCATTCACTGAAGGCTTTAGCTTTAGGGAAAGGTTTTTTGGTTTTTGAGAGCCAATCAACGTTATGTGTCACTGCACCGGTGGCAATAATCATAATACCTTGTTCACGTAAAGGTCGTAAGGCAGCTCCCAAATGCAAATGCCAGGCTGGCCCTTCATGCGCTTGAATAGAGAGCTGTGCTACTGGAATATCAGCCTGTGGATACATAACCTGTAAAGGAATCCAAGCGCCATGATCCAGCCCTCGATTAGGATCCCAATGCAGAGGAATTTGCGCCTTAATTAGGCAGGTAGCAAGCGCTTGTGATAAATCCGGCGCACCATGCGCTGGATACTGCATCTGATATAAAACGTCTGGAAAATGTTCAAAATCATGCAAGGTTTCCAGTTCTTCAGCGGTGCTAAACGTAGGAACATTGGTTGTCCAATGTGCAGATACCAAGACAATCGCTTGGGGGCGAGGTAGCGTCTGGCCTAGTGTTTGCCAGTATTCAAGAGTCGGGGAACCAGTTTTTAGTACTATATCGGGTGCTCCATGCGAAATAAACACCATGGGGGTCAACATTAATTTACATCTCCAAAAAGATAAGATGTTCATTGTAAGCAGCATTTTTTCTGACACCAAATATTAATGTTGTGAAGAGTCTATTATTCAATTAAAACAGCTATATAACACAATGACATCATGGTTTTTTGCTGTTGATTGTTATTTTATCAGGTAGCCAGCGAAAGCGTTTTAAATTCACTTTGCCATTAGCATCAAATTCGACTCCTTCGGCTTCGAGCAAACGGCGTTGACGGAGTTCACCACCGGGATAGGCTCGCCCGAGACTACTACCGCCTTTAGCATTAATGACACGATGCCAAGGAATATCGGTTTCACTCGATAAAGCGTGCAGCGCATAGCCCACCATGCGGGCACGTCCTGGTAGGCCAGCCAGCTCAGCAACGTCACCGTAGGTAGCTACACATCCAGCGGGAATAAGGCGGACGATGGTGTAGAGATTTTTGTATTGGTTCATAAACGGTACCAAAAAAATGGAATTTGGCAATGCAGGCAAACTTCTCTAATCTTCGCTCTACTATTTACCGATGAGTCGAAATTATGCAATTCGTGGTAAATATATAAAATTGTAAGGATTGCCAACTACTTAGATGCTCAAAATTTTTATTAATAGAGTGCACTCTAATTAGTCGTCATCTATTCAGTTTATCTAATTAACAGTATGATTGTGCGGCTACTAAGCACATAATGTATATTAAGGAGAAAATATGAAAACAACTTATGTTTTGGCTTCTTTGTTGGTTGCCTTGTCTTTGACTGCTTGTGGGGAAAAATCTGCAGAAAAAGCTTCTACTGAAGCTAACCAGGCTGCTGCCCAAGCTGAAGTCAAAAGTGATCAAGCTGCAGCTCAAGCACAAGACGCCAAAGCGGCTGCCGGTCAAGCTGCTGATGCAGTAGGTGCAGCGATTTCTAGTGGTGCTGCTGCTACGGGTAATGCAGTTGATTCCGCTGCCAATTCTGCAGCTGCTGGTGCAGCTGAAGTTAAACAAGACATCAAAGACGCTGCTAAAGACGCTAAAGATGCCGCCGGTCAAGCCGCTGAAGCTGTTTCTAATAAAGTAGAAGAAACCAAAGCTGCGGTTGCAGGTGCTGTTGCTGAGGGCGCTAAAGACGTAGCGAAGAAAGCAGAAGATGAGAAAAAGGAAGCTGAAGCGGAAATGAAGAAGTAATCACTTCTTTGCCTTTTTCTTACTGGGAAACTTGTTTTACACAGGTTTCCCTTTAAAGGTCTGCTGTCTATATGAATACCTTTGTACATATTTCGGACCTTCACTTCGGACGCGAAATTCCTGCTGTCATTGATGGATTGCTCGATATCCTCTATGAAACCAAACCCGAATTGGTCATTATCAGTGGCGATCTAACCCAGCGTGCCAAAACAGAAGAATATCAGGCAGGAAGTCAGTTTCTGCGCCAATTACCTTTCCCTTATATTATTGTACCCGGCAATCATGATCTGTCGGCTACCCATTTACCAGAACGTTTTTTCTATCCGTGGGACAAGTGGCATCAATATGTTAGTCCTGAGCTGGAACCGGTTGTACGCACAGCAGAGTACATTGCGGTAGGTATTAATACGGCAAGGGCAGCAGGCTGGTATTTTGACTGGTCACGCGGGCGGGTTAATGAAGATCAGGCTACACGGGTGCAACAAATATTTCAGGGTGTCAATGACACTACCTTGCGCATGGTAGTGGCTCATCATCCCTTTTGGTTACCCGATGATTATGAACATCGGGATGTGGTGCAAGGGCGCGACGAAGCCATGCAAGCTTTCCAGCAAGCCGGTGTGGACATTATTCTCAGTGGCCATATTCACTTACCGTATACCCGTTTATTGCATGGCATGATTATTTCACATGCCGGTACCACCTTTTCTAATCGCGTACTCGATAACTATAACAATAGCTTTAATATCATCCGCGGTGATCGTCAGCGCTTAGAGGTAGATTTTATGGAGTGGAAGTCACCTGCTTTTGAAGTAGCGGGGCATCAAAGTTTTCAGCGTTTGACCGGGGTATGGCAAACCGTCTCGACTTGACAGGTTACTGCCCCCCCTTTTTCAGGAAGATAAAGGATGCAAGGTAATTCACTACAGCAAACGCAGCTAGCAGCTTCGGCTTCTCTTACCCCAATACCGGCTTTTATTAATCCGGGTTCTGGCAGTGCCAATCTGGTCTTAAAGCATTTACAGGCAGATGAACGCTTGCGCGTTTATGAAATTTCGCCTAAAGACCTGCCTGATGCCTTAGAAAAAGAGGTTCAAGCCGGTACTGCGCGTGTACTGATTTGTGGTGGTGATGGTACTTTAGCGTTGGCTGCCTCTAAATTGGTGAATACCAAAACCGCGATGGCCGTTTTACCGGGTGGTACCCTGAATCATTTTGCCGGGAATTTAGGTATTCCTACGGATGTGGCGGCGGCGGTAAAGATTGCTGTTAATAGTCAGAATCTGCAAGCAGTTGATGTGGGTTATGTCAATGATCAGCTGTTTCTCAATACTAGCTCTGTAGGGGCATATGTACGTTTTGTCAGAACGCGTGAGCATCTGGAAAAACGCATGAGTTACCGCCTGGCTAGTGTATTAGCAGGCTTGCGCCGTTTGATACGATTGCGCAGTTCACGACTATTTATTGATGGCGTCAAAATTCGCTCACCGCTAGCTTTTATCGGCGTACGTGAACGCGAGTTGAGTTTTCCTGCCTTAGGGCAAGAACGTAGCGATGGTCAGCATGGTCTACACATGATTGTGATTACTGTCAGCGGGCGCATGGAAATGTTGTGGTTGGCGTTTAATGCCATGTTTCGCGGTATAGATCCCTTACAGAAAGCCAAACAAGTCGAAAACCGCATGGTAGAAAGCGTGGAGGTAGACAATATCTACCGCAAACGTGGCTTATATGTGGCAGTAGATGGGGAATTGACCTTGCAGAAAACTCCCCTGCGTTACCGTTATGAACGCGATGCGCTTTTGGTGGTTACTCCTTAGTTAAATTCCAAAAATAAGCTTTGACCCTAAATTGGTTAGGGTTGTCCTCTCATTGCACAGCGTTATACTAGCGGCGCTTTGCTTGGGTGTCTCTAACCGGAAATTGTGCTTTGAATGAATTATTGCTGATGCTGTTTGCCTTTTTGACTTCTGTGTTGACGGCAGTGTTAGGGCTTGGTGGTGGCTTAATTCTAATTGCGCTAATGCCCGGATTACTGCCAGCGGCGGCTATTATTCCCCTACATGCTATTACCCAGTTGGTTTCTAATACCAGCCGTGCCTTGTTTGCCTGGTCGGATATTCATTGGAAATTTGTAACGTCATTTGTGATCGGCTCGCTGCTAGGTGGTTTATTGGCAGCTAAAATCGCTGTATGGATTAATCTGGATTATATTCCTTTGTTGATCAGTAGCTTCATTCTTTTCAATGTGTGGGGTGGAGGAATCCAATTTCGCCGCAGTCCTAAAGGAGAATTTCTGACGATTGGCTTTATCCAGACCGGTATGAGTATGTTATCGGGGGCGACGGGGCCGTTAGGGCAATCCACGTTATTAAGCAAAGGTTTGGGGCGTGATGCGATTGTAGCCACTTCATCCGTATTCACCGCCATTTCCCACCTGATCAAACTGCTGTTATTTGGGCTGATTGGTTTTAGCTTTGCGGATTATTGGCTGGTCATGCTGGCTATGATGATGGCGGTGATTGCCGGTACATGGGTGGGAACACGTGTGCGCCATCGCGTTCCCGATCAACGTTTCCAGGTTATTCTCAAATGGTTACTGACCTTGTTAGCGGTTCGTATCATTATCCAAACGCTTTTTGCCTAGTGATCTAGTGATCGTTACCTGCATAAATCCACATAGGTTCGGTTTGTCCGGCACGTTCAAATCCTAAGGAGCGGTAAAAATCAATCGCTTTGCCATCTGCCGTTAACATGTGTTGATGGAAGCCTGTGTACTTGTCGAGCATAACGTTCATCAATTGTTTGCCAATACCTTGGCCTTGATATTCCGGTAAGACCAAAATGTGTGGGTAATACACCACCAGATAGCCGTCGGAAATAGCATTACATAAACCAACCAATTTGCCTTCTATTCGCGCTGTCACCAGTGTATGCGAGTTGCGTAGGGCCGCCATTAATTGCTGTGGCTTTTGCGCGGATGACCAATGGTTAGCTTGGTACAGGTGGATGACTTCATCCATATCGATCTGTTTATCCAGTGATAGTGTAATGTTCATAGTGTCCTTAAAAGCGTAATGTTTAGGGGGCACGCTATGCTAGCGGACAGGCGCATAGGCGGCCAGGATATGGTATAACGCATGCACCTTTTCCAAACGAGTAATACGGGCTAAATAATGGCAAGGATGTTCAAGAGTCGCTCTTTTAGTCGGAGCGCGCAAACGCGTAGTGGCGTTCCCAATATTACCAGCTGTTTAAGTTGTGGCGGTGTTGCCCGCATTATGCAGCAATCCTGGTGGCAACGTTTATTCTCACCTCGTAACAGCGGGCTGTTTCGCTGCCGTTCATGTGGTATGACCTTTCATAGTCGCGGTTAACTTCTTGGAAAACACCTTCGGGTTTGGTGTGCTCTTTAGTAGAATGCCCCTTTTGCTGAAGCTGACTGTCTTTATTCCATGATACGCATTACTGAACTGCGCCTGCCGCTGGAACACCCTGCCGATGCTTTACCCGCTGCCATTGTGGAACGTTTAGGGGTAACGGCGACGGATTTATTAGATTACCAAGTATTCAAACGTGGTTATGATGCGCGCAAACGCGATGCCATTAGGCTGGTTTACACGTTGGATATTACCGTCGCCAATGAAGCGGTGGTGTTAAAGCGTTTTAGCCAAGACCCCCATATTACGCTTAGCCCGGATACGAATTACCACTTTGTAGGCCAAGCACCGGAAAATCTGCAGCAGCGTCCGGTGATTGTGGGCTTTGGACCTTGTGGCATTATGGCCGGTTTATTATTGGCGCAAATGGGTTTTCGCCCCATTATTCTGGAGCGCGGTAAAAAAGTACGTGAACGCACTAAGGATACGTGGGGGTTATGGCGTAAGAATCAGCTTAACCCAGAATCTAATGTGCAATTTGGTGAGGGTGGCGCGGGTACGTTTTCCGATGGTAAGTTGTATAGCCAAATCAAAGACCCTAAGCATTATGGCCGTAAGGTATTGACTGAATTTGTCAAAGCCGGTGCACCGGAAGAAATTCTCTATGTCAGCAAACCGCATATTGGTACCTTCCGACTGGTAAAAATGGTCGAAAATATCCGTCGTGAAATTGAAAGTCTCGGCGGCGAAATCCGTTTCCAGCAACAAGTCACGGATGTATTAATTGAAAAAGGTCAGCTACGCGGTGTCATTCTTAATAATGGTGAACAGTTGCGTACTGACCATGTGATTCTAGCGTTAGGGCATAGTGCACGCGATACCTTCCATATGCTGTATGAACGTGGTGTGTTTATGGAGGCCAAACCGTTTTCGGTGGGTTTCCGGATCGAGCATCCGCAAAAACTGATAGATCAAGCGCGCTTTGGCAAATTTGCTGGTAATGAATTGCTCGGTGCGGCCGATTACAAGATTGTGCATCATGCGAAAAACGGTCGTTCGGTTTATAGCTTTTGTATGTGTCCTGGGGGGCAAGTGGTAGCAGCAACCTCCGAACCGGGACGCGTGGTTACTAATGGCATGAGTCAGTATTCGCGGGCGGAACGCAATGCTAATGCCGGGATTGTGGTCGGCATCACCCCACAAGATTATCCGGGTGGGCCATTAGCGGGTATTGAATTTCAACGCCGCTGGGAATCGCGTGCTTATGAATTAGGCGGCGGTAATTATGAAGCGCCGGGTCAGCTAGTCGGCGATTTTATCAAAGGCCAAGCCTCGACTCAGCTGGGTACTGTAGAACCCTCTTATCAGCCGGGGGTGCATTTGACTGATTTGGCGACCAGTTTGCCCTCCTATGCGATTGAGGCGATTCGCGAAGCTTTGCCTGCATTTGAAAAACAGATCAAAGGTTTTTCCATGTATGACGCGGTTTTAACCGGGGTGGAAACCCGTACGTCATCACCTTTGCGTATTACGCGTGGGCAGGATATGCAAAGTTTGAATATTAAAGGTTTGTATCCGGCTGGTGAGGGTGCCGGTTATGCCGGTGGTATTCTTTCAGCGGGTGTAGACGGTATTCGGGTCGCGGAAGCAGTGGCGCAAGCCATGTTAAAATAAAGGAATTGCGCCCCTTAGCTGACGATTGATTTACCATTACCCTTGTGATGAATCAGGCAAGGGTAGGGTATGGCAGGAGTAGTTAAATCAAGCTGGGTCACGGGCAAAGTGTTGGAAAACTTCCAGTGGAGCAAACGCCTGTTATCGTTACGGATTGAGGCGGATATTGGGGATTTTAAAGCTGGGCAATTTGTGCGCTTGCAAGTACCGTTGGAAATCGATGGGGTTATGCAACCCTTGTCTAAATCCTATTCGCTTATCAATCCCCCCGGTGAAGCGCCATTGGAAGTTTTTTATAACATTGTACCTAATGGCAAACTTTCCACTGCGCTAGCGGCCTTGAAATCCGGTGATAGTATTGAAGTCTCTCAACCTGCCAATGGTTTTTTTGTCCTAGATGAAGTACCAGTAACTGAACAGCTATGGATGGTAGCGACAGGCACGGGTCTTGGACCTTTCCTCTCTATCTTACAAACGGCACAAGTGTGGGATCGTTACCGGCATATTATTTTGGTGCACAGTGTGCCGGTCATAAGTGAATTGGCCTATAGTGAACTGATTCAGTCGTTTGCACAGACCTATCCGGATCAATTTCGTTTCATTTCTTGTGTAACGCGGGAAGCAAATCCCGCTGGATTAGGCATGCGTGTGACTACTGCACTGGCTTCTGGTGAGCTAGAACAGCAAGTTGGTTTAAGCTTTTCAGCTACTCAGGCGCATTTTATGTTATGCGGCAATCATAACATGCTTAATGATATGAAAGACTTGCTAGGGCAACGCGGTTTGAATAAGCATTTACGTCACAGGCCCGGTCAGATTACCACAGAGCAATACTTTTAAGGTCGTAATCCGGGGGCAAGCTATGTAAAATTGGCCGCTTGACTGATGGGGATGGATAATACACAGGCAATGAACCCGGATTTTCTTGATTTTGAACAGCCTATCGCCGAATTGCAGGCGAAAATTGAAGAACTGCGTTACGTAGGCGATGCAGAAATTAATCTAAGTGAAGAAATCGCCAAGCTTGAAGAAAAAGCCAATACGTTGACGCGAGCCATTTTCGCTAAGCTGACGCCACGCCAGATTTCCCAATTAGCGCGTCACCCCAAGCGTCCTTACACATTGGATTTAATTAACTATTTGTTTACCGACTTTAAGGAATTGCATGGGGATCGCGCTTATGCGGATGACAAAGCCATTGTCGGTGGGCTAGCACGTTTTCGTGGTCAGTCGGTCGTGATCATTGGTCATCAAAAAGGCCGTAATACCAAGGAAAACATCCTGCGCAATTTTGGTATGCCACGCCCAGAAGGTTATCGTAAGGCTTTGCGTCTGATGCGTATGGCAGAAAAATTCGGTCTGCCGATTATTACCTTCATTGATACCCCCGGTGCTTATCCCGGCATTGGTGCTGAAGAACGTGGCCAAAGTGAAGCGATTGCGCGTAATTTGTATGAAATGGCCAAGCTGCGCACGCCGATTGTTTGTACGGTAGTCGGTGAAGGTGGTTCTGGTGGTGCCTTAGCCATTGGCGTAGGTGACCGGGTAATGATGCTGCAATATGCAACTTATTCGGTGATTTCGCCGGAAGGTTGCGCGTCTATTTTGTGGAAAAGTGCTGAAAAAGCTGCTGATGCCGCCGATGCCATGGGCATTACTGCCGAGCGCCTCAAATCACTCGGCCTGATTGATCAGATTATCCCGGAACCATTAGGCGGTGCGCATCGGGATATGGAAGAAGCCGCTCGTCTGATTGGCAATGCCTTGCAAGCTCAACTGACCGAATTGACTGGCCTAAACGTTGATGAGCTGCTTGAGCAACGTTACGAACGTATTATGGACTTTGGTCAGTTCGAGGAATAAGCCAAGGCTATGGGTCAGACCCTGACCGACACTTTACAAGCTTTTTTGACAGCCTATCCCGCCACTGCCTATGTGATTGCATACAGTGGTGGGCTGGATTCGCACGTCTTACTTCACGCTTGCGCTAAGCTTAGTCAACAACAACCGCAATGGCAGTTTCG
>CAZCJE010000001.1:73825-75240 GCA_964498805.1 uncultured Thiothrix sp. | reverse complement strand
TATTGCGGGGTAGTGGTATGGATGGTCTAGCGGCTATGCCGGTTATACGCTCCTTTGCCCAAGGGCACTTAGGCAGACCATGGTTAGCGTGTAGCCGTGAGCAATTGCAGCAATATGCGTTACAGCATCAACTGGTTTATATCCAAGACCCTAGCAATGCGGATTGTCGCTTTGACCGCAATTTCCTACGTCAACAAGTGATGCCGCTGTTGCAACAACGTTGGCCAGCGGTGAGTAAGACGCTTGCACGTGTGGCGCGTTTACAGGGTGAAAATCGTACCTTATTGGCAGAAATGGTGGCTGAGAAATACCCGCAGGTTTTAGGCAATCAGCCGATAACTTTGTCGGTACAAAAGCTAATGCAATACGATCAGTTCATGCAAAAGGCTTTGCTGCGGCATTGGTTTAGTGAGCAAGAGTTGCAGCGGCCTGAAGACAAGCAATTACAGCAAATTCTGTATCTATTAAAGGCGAGGCCTGATGCGAGTCCTTGCGTGAGTTGGGCAGGTTGTGAAGTACGCCGCTATCAGGATAACCTTTATGCTATGCCGCCATTACCTGTGCATGACACAATGCAATGCTTAAAGTGGCAGGATATTCGCCAACCTTTGTGGATTGAATCGTTGCAACAGTACTTACAACCAGACCTGTTAGCTGCATGGCAAGCGTATTTACAACAGCATCCGCAGCCCGTCACAGTGCGGTTTAGGCAAGGAGGTGAAACGTTATGGATTCCTTATCGTCGTGGCCATCATAGCGTGAAGCATTTATTGCAAGAAGCTGGCATTCCACCTTGGCAACGTCAGCGTTTGCCCTTGCTTTATATCGGCGAGCGTTTGATTGGTATTATAGGCGTTATCCAGATCAAACCGGGGGCGGATGATGAAGGATGAGGATTGGTTAGCGTATGCTTTAACCTTGGCACAACGCGCATGGGATCAAGGCGAAGTACCCGTAGGAGCAGTATTAGTACGGGAAGGTAAAATACTCGGTGAAGGCTGGAATCAGCCTATTACCCTACATGATCCGTCCGCACATGCAGAAATGTTGGCCTTGCGTATGGCAGGCCAGCAAGCGGGGAATTATCGACTACCTGGTACCACTTTATATGTGACCTTGGAACCTTGCCCAATGTGTGTGGGAGCAATGATTCATGCGCGGGTTGAACGCGTGGTTTTTGGGGCTTTTGATCCCAAAACGGGGGCGGCAGGTAGTGCTTTTACCTTATTAACGGATGAACGCCATAACCACCGGATACAAGTCACCGGCGGTATTTTACAAACACAATGCGCTGATTTGTTACGCGCGTTTTTTCGTGCTCGTCGTCAATTAACCAAACCAGTTGCCGAGGATACGTCGCCACCATGGGGTTGAGGTTGAAGTACCGGTAGTTGTACCTGTGGTACCTCCGGTAG
>CAZCJE010000001.1:54086-73725 GCA_964498805.1 uncultured Thiothrix sp. | reverse complement strand
TAGTCGTTGGGGTACTAGTGGATGCTCCAGAACCATTAGTAGGGCCAGTATTGACAGCAGTGGTTCCTGTTGGCGTGGGTTGTGGATTGGTCGGGGTAGTGGTGGTCCCTGTACCGCTAGCCACACTGCTAGAAGTGGATGCACCAGTCGATGTACCATTGGCAAATTTGATCAAATTTTCCACTACTACTGCCAATGGCGCACTTTGACTGCTAGAAGCGGATTTAGCCGCTGCCTGCCATGCAGCCGGAGCCGCACTATTGGCTGACCATGAACCTGTGGCCTGACTGTCATAACGGGTGACTGCGCGTGAACCTTTGCCCGGTGTCCATAGAAAATCAGGATGTTTATTGGTATACCACTCGCCACCAATAATTGTATTGGATGCATCCAATTCCAGATCATAGTAATAAATGACTTGCTGAATAGCATCGCGGCTTGCACTATCGGTTTCGCTTTGGCTAGGACGCGTTTCCACGACATAGGAAACGGTCATTTGGATACCAACAGCTGATTTGGCTTGCGGACTGCGAAAACGCTTAAACTTGTCATTGGTATAATTGGCCATACTAATAGTGGCTGCGGCTAAGCTGTTCGAGTAGACCTGCGTTTGCGGATTGAAATAACGGTATTCATAACCGTAGACCGGCTGATTCCAGACTTCGTAGTCATAGGTCACGTCCATCACCAGACTGCGCTTATTCACGCCAATCTGGTTAACCATCGCTAAATGCCAAGTACCCGGATTAGTATCAAAGCAACTGCCGGAGGTAACACGCCCAGTAGAAGCATCGCTTGCAGGGTCTTTATCATTACAGCGTCCGCCAATGAATTTGGTGCTACTAGCAGCATTGGCCCATAACAAAGAACCTAGTGCCTTAATGTCGGATGGATAAAACTTAATAGTAACGTTATTCGGCGTTTTGAGAGTAACGGATTTAGTCGGGCGTGCCAGCATATAAGCACCCGGGGCCCATCCGTGACAAATGCCCATCCACGCTTCCACTGAACCATGGGCATCATAATAGCTTTTGCCTTCTGCCCATAAAGCCCGAGTCAGCGAGCCATTCGCATCGCCTACCAAAGCATCGTATTTTTCCGCAGGCGATAAAGCATTAATACGTTGGGCACTGCCACTGCTGAGAATGGTAGCGGCTGGATTAGCACGGATGTAATCGTAATTTTTTTTCCAGTCGGTTGAAGCGGGGAAATTGGGATCCGCGTAACGCGCACCCAGTATGCCCTTATAAATTGCCCAGTAATCATCTGACCACGGCGATTCAGCTAGACGTGCTTTCATCAAACCAGCGGATTCCATGGTATCCAGCTTATTGTATTTAAAGCTATCCACCAGATTTTCCGGACGGTCATTGGCGGCAATAGCGGCACGCGTAGAAACACCGCCCTCGGTTTGGCCGGGTTGCAAGATTTCTAGGCGTTGCTGGTCGTGGGCAGCAACATATTCTTCGTTGGCAATATCGCTAGGGGTAAAAACCGTATGACCGGGAACTGGATTACCCTGGGCGTCATATTTCTGTGGCTGGCGATTCATAAAGGTTTTAGGATCGCGGGAAAACTCCGCCAATGCTTCATTGATCTGTTTTTCGATATCATTCGACATAATGAAACTCCTTCTCTCGGTGGTTGCGGAGCATTCCGCTTTTCTTAGAGGTTTTGCCAGCGATCAAAAAAGGCAGCTTGCCCATGATAGCAACCCTTTTCATCCAGCAAATTCCAGACAATTGCATCCTGAATATAAAAACGTTGACCGCCGTTTGCTATTCTCACGCCAGTGTAGTGGTCAATATACCCTTGTCGTGTAACCGTTTGTAGTAGGCGCTCACGCTCTTCGCGGGCTACTGATTCGGCAGAAAAACGCGAGGGCAAGCGGGTTAGCTGTTGCCAGTCCATATTAAATAGTTGCATGGCTGTCCGATTGCCATAGGTAAAAATAGGGTCAACCGCAGTATTGTGTGAGAGTAGTACAAAAGGGGCCTCGAACAGATTTTTGGCAGTTATTTCACCTTGCCAAGGTAGATTGCCTAAATTACGGCCTAAGAGACGTTGAAAACTGCTGTGTAAAAGATATAAGTGATCACATAAATAATGGTTACTAGCGGTAGGTGCAGGATAATTCATAACGGGTAACGCATCTCATCAAATAAGAGTCATAGATAAAATAATTGGATAAACAAGCTAATATTAATGACAAGCGGTTAATTACACTGAAAAACGAACTAAACTTCCAGTGCAGAATCTACTTTTCAGGGTAACATGTCAGAACCACCGGGAGACCATGTATGAGAAAATCTTTGTTTGTTGCAGTTTCAGCACTTGCGATATTATTAGCCGTTCAAACCGTTCCAGCGGCGACAACGACCACCAGCAAAATGCAAATTTATGCGGTAACGAATGTAGTCAGTGGCGGGCTTTTAAATATGCGCTCAGCCCCATCCACCACCAGCAAAGTGGTTATTAAGCTTCCCGCCAACGCTGATGGGATTGTGGCAACAGGGGAAGAAAAGAAAGTTGGGCAAGCGGTGTGGGTTAAAGTCTACTGGAAAGGTACTGGCGGTTGGATTAATAAATATTACCTGCGTCCTGAGAGTACCACGACCACCAAACCATCTACACCGACCAGTACGCCTGCCAAACCTACACCACGTTCGGTGGTAATGAAATGCAATGGCACCGAGCCTTTTTGGGGTATTGATATTACTGAAGCCAGTCTGAATGTGAATATGGCGGATGGTCCGCAATATCGTGTACCGGTTACGTTCCGTCAGACTTCCGCCAATAATCGTACCATTGCGGTTATCGCAGGGGCGGATGGCCCGAATGCTACCCAAGTATTCCTGCAAAAAGTAAATAGCTGCAGTGATGGTATGTCCGATACCGTGTATCCCTACACAGCGACTGCCGTTTTAAACAATCAGCGCGTAATTTCCGGTTGTTGCAAAGTTCAGTAGCAGTCAGGTTACATTCAGTTGTTTTAAGCAGCTACCCGTCTGTGATAGGATGCGCCGGCATAATGTGACTTACACAGGTGCGTATTTTTCCCTTATGGCACGATACATTTTTATCACAGGCGGTGTGGTTTCCTCACTCGGAAAAGGCATTGCGGCGGCGTCTTTAGGCGCTATTCTTGAAGCGCGTGGCCTTAAGGTCACGATGATGAAACTGGACCCTTATATCAATGTGGATCCAGGAACCATGAGTCCCTTTCAGCATGGCGAAGTATTCGTAACCGAAGACGGTGCCGAAACGGATCTGGACTTGGGTCACTATGAGCGTTTTGTAGGTTTTAAAGCCTCACGCCTGAATAATTTCACTACAGGTCGTATCTACGAAAACGTTATCCGCAAGGAACGTCGGGGAGAATACCTCGGGGCGACTGTGCAGGTAATTCCTCATATCACAGATGAAATCAAGCGTTGTGTTCGCGCGGGTGCGGCAGATGCTGATATCGCTATGGTTGAAGTCGGTGGTACGGTCGGTGATATTGAATCTCTGCCATTCCTAGAAGCGATTCGTCAAATGGGTGTGGAAGAGGGCAGAAGCAATGCGCTGTTCATTCATTTGACTTTGTTGCCGTATGTCAGTGCAGCAGGTGAACTGAAAACTAAACCCACCCAGCATTCAGTCAAGGAATTGCGTTCCATCGGTATCCAGCCAGATATTCTGTTATGCCGCAGTGAAAAGCTGCTGCCAGAAAATGAGCGCAAGAAAATTGCTTTGTTTACCAATGTGGAAGAGAAAGCCGTTATTTCAGTTAAGGACGTTGACAATATTTACAAGGTGCCGTTGTGGTTACACGCGCAAAAGCTTGACAGTATTGTGAGCGAAAAACTCGGTTTACATACCTTACCTGAAGCGGATTTGACTGACTGGAAAAACGTAGTCAGTTCCATGGAGTTCCCAGAAGCGGAAATTACCGTGGCTATGGTGGGTAAATATGTGGATTTAACGGAATCTTATAAATCCCTCAATGAAGCTCTGACTCATGCCGGTATTCAGACACATACTCGTGTCAAAATTCGCTACATTGATTCTGAAAAGCTCGAAACTGAAGATGAAGTCGAAAGTACGCTCAGTGATGTCGATGCCATTCTGGTTCCGGGTGGCTTTGGGCGTCGCGGCGTAGAAGGTAAGATTCGGGCGGTGCAGTATGCGCGTGAAAACCGGATACCTTATTTGGGTATTTGTTTGGGTATGCAAGTGGCTGTGATTGAGTTTGCGCGTCATTGTGCAAACTTGGCCGATGCCCATAGTACCGAGTTTGCTCACGATACCGCGCATCCAGTAATCGGTTTAATTACCGAATGGCAAACCGAAGATGGCACAATCGAACGCCGTTCAGTCAACTCTGATCTTGGTGGAACTATGCGTTTAGGTGGGCAGCCCTGCGTATTGCAGGAAGGTTCGTTAGCCCGTCAAACATATGGTGCTGAGCAAATTGTTGAACGTCATCGTCACCGCTATGAGTTCAATAACCACTACCGTAATGTGTTGACTGAACATGGTCTTACCCTGTCCGGTACTTCCATTGATGGCAATTTGGTAGAAATGGTTGAATTGCAGGATCATCCTTGGTTCCTAGCATGTCAATTCCACCCAGAATTTACCTCGCGCCCACGCCAGGGACATCCGTTATTTAGCGGATTTGTACGCGCAGGGCGTAAGTTCCATGAACAAAAAGGCAAGCGCTCATGAAATTATGTGGTTTCGACGTAGGGTTAGATAAGCCATTTTTTCTGATCTCCGGCCCTTGTGCTATTGAGACGGAACAGCTGGCGCTGGAAACAGCCGCTAGCCTGAAAGAAATCACAACCCGTCTGGGTATCCCTTTTATCTATAAGTCATCGTTTGATAAAGCTAACCGGTCTTCACATGCTAGTGCCCGTGGTATTGGGCTAGAGGCCGGTTTGCGCATTCTGGAAAAGGTTAAGCGGGATCTGCAGGTACCTGTCTTGACGGATGTTCACGAAGATACTCCTTTTGATGAAGTGGCTAGTGTTGTGGATGTTCTACAAACACCGGCTTTTTTGTGTCGGCAGACGAACTTCATCCAGAATGTGGCGCGTGCGGGTAAACCGGTCAATATCAAAAAAGGCCAGTTCCTAGCGCCTTGGGATATGGTCAATGTGGTGGAAAAAGCACGTGCAGCTGGCAATGATCAAATTATGGTATGCGAGCGTGGTGTAACATTCGGTTATAACAATCTGGTCTCGGATATGCGCAGCCTTGCCATTATGCGTCAGACCGATTGCCCTGTGGTATTTGATGCGACTCATTCCGTACAGCTGCCGGGTGGGCAGGGTACGAGTTCGGGCGGTCAACGTGAACATGTCCCGGTATTAGCACGTGCGGCGATTGCTGCAGGAGTCGCTGGTTTGTTTATGGAATCCCATCCTGATCCGGCAAAAGCTATGAGCGATGGGCCAAATTCTTGGCCTTTGGATCGGATGGAAGCATTATTAGAAACCTTGCTAGCGCTTGATAATGTCGTTAAAGCAGGGAAACTGGTAGAAACTTCACTTTAATTTATTAGGAACTAAAGCCATGTCCGAAATCAAATCCGTACACGCGCGGGAAATCGTCGATTCCCGTGGTAATCCTACTGTAGAAGCTGATGTTGTTTTAAGTAATGGTGTCATGGGCCGTGCTGCAGTTCCTTCTGGTGCATCTACTGGTTCTCGTGAAGCAATCGAATTGCGTGATGGTGGTTCCCGTTATTTGGGCAAAGGTGTTCTGAACGCTGTTGCCAATGTTAATGGTGAGATCGCCAAAGCTATCGTTGGTATGGATGCAGCCGATCAAGGCGGTATTGACCGCACCATGATCGAACTGGATGGTACTGACAATAAAGCGCGTTTGGGTGCAAATGCATTATTGGCAGTTTCCATGGCGACGGCTCACGCAGCAGCAGCAGATCAAGGTTTGCCACTGTATCAATACCTTGGTCAAGCGGATTCCTACCAACTGCCGGTACCTATGATGAATATCATCAACGGTGGTGCGCACGCGGATAATAGCGTTGATATGCAAGAATTCATGATTCTGCCTGTAACTGCACCAAGCATGGCGGATGCGATTCGTTACGGCGCGGAAGTCTTCCACAGTCTGAAATCCGTTTTGAAAAAACGTGGTCTGAATACAGCGGTTGGTGATGAAGGCGGTTTTGCTCCGGATTTGTCTTCCAATGAACAGGCGATTGAAGTCATTTTGGAGGCCATCGACAAAGCAGGCTTTAAAGTCGGTCAAGACATTTGGTTAGGTTTAGACGTTGCCAGTTCCGAATTCTATCACGATGGTAAATATGTGCTGGAATCTGAAGGCAAAAGCTTCAGTGCCGAACAGTTCACGGCTTACCTCGAAAATTGGGTTAACCAATATCCTATCCTGAGCATTGAAGATGCCATGGCGGAAGGTGATTGGGCAGGTTGGGCACATTTGACCAACGTTCTGGGTAAACGTGTACAGCTGGTTGGGGATGACTTGTTTGTTACCAATACCAAAATCCTCAAAGAAGGTATCGATAAAGGTATTGCGAACTCCATCCTGATCAAAGTAAACCAAATCGGTACCCTGACCGAGACATTGGAAGCGATCAGCATGGCGCACAAGGCAGGTTACACCACTGTCATGTCTCACCGTTCTGGCGAAACTGAAGATTCCACCATTGCAGATCTGGCAGTTGCGACGAATGCTTGCCAAATCAAGACCGGTTCACTATCTCGTTCTGACCGTATCGCTAAATACAACCAGTTGTTGCGTATCGCTGAGCAATTGGGTAGCAAAGGCATCTATGCGGGTAAAGCAGCGTTCAAACAATTTGCCTGATACACGCGCTGACTAATTTGCTATGCTTTATGGCGGGCTTGTTCCCGCCATATTGTTTTTGATTGGGCACTCATGAACATAACGCGCATCTTATTCTGGATTTTGGGCTTAATGGTTTTAGGCTTATTCATGCGCCTGTGGATTGGGCCGGGCAGTTATCCTGATATCTGGCGTTTGCAAGATCAGATTGAAACCCAAAATCTGGCTAATGATCAACAAGCTGAACGTAATCGTAAGTTACAGTCGGATGTGACAGCCTTGACCAAAGATGATGAATCTATTGAAGATCATGCCCGTAGTGAACTAGGTATGGTGAAGGCCAACGAAACGTTTTATCAGGTCATTCTTAAATCTGATGTAGACAATGCTGCCAATGCCGTGATCCCGGCAGCGTCAAAAGGAAAACAGTATGTTGAATAGATCCGTTTGGGTGATTATACCAGCGGCGGGGGTGGGGGCGCGTATGCAGGCAAACCGCCCTAAACAGTATTTACCCTTAGTAGGTAAAACCGTCATTGAACACACCTTAAACTGTTTTCTGCAACATCCTGCCATTGCCGGAATTGTGGTGGTAGTTAGTCAAGAAGACCCTTATTGGTATGACTTGGCTATTGCGCATTCCCCATTCATCCATACTGTGCAAGGGGGTAAAGAGCGAGCTGATTCTGTTTTAAACGGTTTGCACTTTTTACACCAGCAACCGTTTGTTCAACTTGATACTTGGGTGATGGTACATGATGCAGCGCGTCCATGTTTATCTCAACAGGATTTGAATGCGTTGCTAGAGGCTACCCAGCACGGGATAGAAGAGGGGGCAATGTTAGCGGTTCCAGTACGGGATACCATGAAACGTGCTCAGCCTGATTGTTCAAAAATTGCTTACACGGAAGACCGTAATGGTTTATGGCATGCGTTGACTCCGCAAATAGCTCGTTTTGGAGTGTTATATACAGCATTACAACAAGCCTTAGAGCAGGGGGCCATGATTACGGATGAAGCATCCGCTTTAGAATTTGCCGGTTTACACCCAAACCTGATCGAGGGAGATGGGCGTAATATTAAGATAACTCGTCCTGCTGATTTAGCATTAGCTGAATTCTTTTTAGCCTCTATTTCCTAACTGTTGTTATCTAATAGGAAGATTAATAGTTTTTTATTTAATTCATATCGTTTATCTTATGTAAAATTAATTAACAATACTTAAAAAATATAAACTAACAGAAAAAAGAGCAACTCTTCTCTCTGTCAAAAAAACATCAACTCAATGGCTTACGTAACAAATCAAAGCGTGCCGGATTGGCAAAATGTGCTCCGTCTTTACCTAAATAAGCACTAAAACGCTGCTCAACTTCAGCATATAAAGCATCATCTAACTGGTGATGAGTATGCGTTACTTGAATAATACGTTGGTCAAATTCTTCAAAACTAGCGAAATGCGTTTCTGTATTACAGAATATTTGTTCTACTAGCTGCAACATTCCAGATTCTACGGCGGCTTTTACGGCAGCAAATGCTTGTTCACGTACCCATTTTTCGTCGTGGAACAAGCGTAAAATCTCATTAAATTCACCCGCATAAACAGGTTCTGAAATCCAAGCCATTCCACCAGGTTTCAGTACACGAGTCATTTCCTGCAAACCTTGCCCTAATAAATGCTGTGGAACATGGTGAAGCGACTTAAACATGAAAACAACATCAATGCTATTGTCAGGTGCATCAATCGCTTGCATTCCCCCTTTTTGAAACTCAATAGTCGATGGATAGTCACTAGCAAGATTTTTTGCATGCTGAATCTCATCCACTTCAGTAGCAATAATATGTTTAATCGGAAAACGCTCCGCAAGTAGACGCGTCATGCGTGCAGTACCACACCCTAGTTCCAATACCGTGGCGTTTTCCAAAGGCAAATACTGCCCGATTAGTTCAATTTCAGAGCAAACTTGATTAGCAGTAGGATTTTGTAATTGCATAGTAAAATTAGTCTATAAATCAAAAAATTAAGTGTTTAATGCTTAAGGATGAAGTCGGCCACAATTCCAACAGTTCTGAAATTGACCTTCTATAGATTCCTGACAGCAAGGACATACCCAGTCAGGCTGTTGAATGTTCGCGGTTAACGTTGCTTGAATGATACTCTGTGCACATTCAACATCCCGTTCAGCTACCCAAACTTCTGGCCAGGTTTCATTAAGCGGTAAATCTCCACTAGCACCACTGAGAAAGTAATTCTTTAGAATACAAGTGATACCAGCATTTTCCAGAATAGTTCGCACGAAACCAGCCATTAAAAGGGTAGGGGAAGTATAAACACGTCGTATAGAGTTCATAGGCAATTTGTCAATTAACAAGCTTGCATTAAGATATAACTCTTAATGTAAAACAACAGGATTATGTAATGCAAAAGACCTACTCCCGTATCGTCATTTTAACCGGTGCGGGTATTTCTGCTGAATCCGGTATTCAAACTTTTCGGGCTAGTGATGGTTTATGGCATAACCACCGTATTGAAGAGGTTGCTACCCCTGAAGGTTTCGCTGCTAACCCTGCGTTAGTACATGAATTCTACAATGCACGCCGTCGTCAATTAAAGGATAAAACGGTTCAACCCAATGCGGGGCATCTAGCCTTAGCTAAGTTGGAACAGGCTTTTGCTGGCAAAGTTTTATTAGTTACCCAAAACGTGGATAATTTGCATGAGCGAGCTGGCAGTAAGAATCTAATTCATATGCATGGCGAACTGACCCAAATCCGCTGCAAACGTACTAATAAAGTGTATCACTGGACTGATGACCTCAATACCAACTCGGTTTGCCGTTGTTGCCAACGCCCTAACCACTTGCGTCCCCATATAGTCTGGTTTGGTGAGGTGCCTTTACAAATGGATACTATCTACGAGGCGTTAGTGCATTGTGATCTATTTATTTCTATCGGTACTTCCGGACAAGTGTATCCAGCCGCAGGCTTTGTGCAGATTGCTAAACAGGTTGGGGCAGATACCGTAGAGCTTAACCTAGATCCTACTACCAATAGCAGCTTATTTGATCAATCGATTAACGGTCCCGCCAGCCAAATTGTTCCAGCTTTTGTCGAAAAATTATTAACCTAATTAGCTATTTATTAAAGAAAACTAGCGCCAGCGTGGTTTTTGAATAAATCCGCTTGGCGAACATAACGTTTGACCGTCTGCATATTTTTGTGCCGAGAAACGTCCATAATTTTAAATAGATTTGCGCCCGCTTCGGCGGCACTAGTGATAAAACCTGCACGTAAACTATGCCCAGCAAATTCATCTGGATTCATACCAGCCGCCGCCGCATAACGCTTAATAATCAAAGCGACGGATTTATCAGTAAGCCCTTGTGGACGTACACCATCAGTTTTTGTCATTGGCCGGAATATATAGCTCGAACGAATACCTGCTGTCTGCAAATAATCCTGCAATACTCCAACTACATCTAATCGACCATTGTAAATGGCAATGACCTGACCTTCACCAGTTTGATCAGTCTTGCTCTTAGTAATCGTAATACGTAATCCTTCAGGCAAAAATTCAATATCTTCTAACTTAAGATCAGCCAGCTCCGAACGCCGAAAAGCACCGGCAAAACCTAGTATTAACAAAGCTTTATCACGCTTACCTTGTAAGGTCTTGGTATTGATTTGTGCCAAAAGCTGATAAAGCTTATCGACGGTAGCTGCTCGTTTTTGCTTAGGTTTAGTGCCTTTAATCCGTCTGATCCCCGCTAATGTCGCTGATACCAGTTTGCTCTGGGTCGGACTTTCAAAGCCTGCTGCTTCATGCGCATAACGAATAGCTGCAATACGTCGACTTAAGGTGCTAGGTGTTTTTACTTCTGCTTCACTTGCCAAAAAATTTGCAATCACCTCGGGAGTCGAAGGTAAAGCTGGTAATTGATTGATATGGCACCATTGCACAAAGGCACGAATATCCGCTTGGTAAGCTCGGCGTGTAGCGTGACTGGTAGATTCTGCTAAATACTGTTGTGCTTGATGGCTAACGGCAGGAAGTTTGGCGAGTTTAGGTGTAATGCTGATCTCTGACATAAGTTAGTTCCGATAAGGACAGTTATCGGAACTAATGTTATCTTAACCTTGGCGTAAGCTCAACCCTTGTCAATTTTTGTAAATTTTAACTTGAACTTGAAATTTACAAAAACTAGAATAAGTCATTGTTTTTATTGGCTGTTAAGGAATAAGGGTGCTCAAGCGTACTTTGATAAGAGAGTTGCTAGACAGTGTTAGCGAGTATGGGATAGTCAAAGTGCTGGGAGCACGACAAGTGGGTAAAACCAGCTTGATACGGTCGTGTTTTACCGATAAGCCTTATTATTCGCTGGAAGATCCGTTAACCCGCATGCAGATTGAACGTGATCCGTTGGGATTTCGGCACAAACTACAACAGGAGGCAGGCGCTATTCTGGATGAAGTGCAGTGTTTACCTGTGGTGGAAGAATGGGTGAAGGAAATAGCTAATCAACACCCTCAGCCTGGGCAGTTCATTTTGCTTAGTAGTATTGTGCCCCTGAATCAGGACACATCAACGTTTGATGGTGGTAACAGTCCTTTGGAAAAAAGGCTGTTTCTGTGGTCTTTGGCGTATGAAGAATATGAAGCTACCCCAAACCTTGTACAGGCGTTATGGCAAGGTAGCATGCCGTTGCTACAACAGCATGATGGTAGTATTTCTAGAGATGGGTTTTACGCGGATTACTTACAAACCTATTTAGAGCGTGATATCCGTGCGTTGGTGAACTTAAAAGATATCCGGCGCTTTCAACGCTTTTTGTTACTCATGGCTGAGCGTATTGGGCAAGTGGCTAATCATTCTACGGTTGCTAAAGCTATTGGTGTATCTTCGACCACTATTCAACACTGGGTTAAGGCTTTGCAAGCGTCTTTTTTGCTTATTGAATTACCAGCCTTTTCCAGCAATATTCATAAACGTGTGGTTAAATCATCCAAATATTATTTTAGTGATACCGGTTTGGCGGCTTTTTTACTAGGGTTACAAAGCGCTGAAGCCTTATGGCAAAGTTCATGGCGTCAACCATTTTATGAAAATCTAATGATTCTGGAGTTGCTGAAAACTTATTGGCATCAAGGTATTAATCCCCACTTGGCTTTTTATCGTGATTCGCAAGGGCATGAAGTAGAGCTACTTATCCAACACCCCCAAGGTATTTTGCCGGTAGCGATTCGCTTGGCTGATAGCTTTCAAACCGAGTTTGTGGCTGGTATTGAACAATTTCGTAAAGCTTCAAAAGACTGGGTGCCGGATGCTGTGGTGTTGTATAACGGTGAAGCGAACTACACGATTAACAACACCCGCATCCTGAACTTATGGCAGACTAACTCGCCAGACAGTAGCGCTACTTAGTGGCTTGATGAGCGCGTTGCTGCACGATCTTGGCCAAAGCGGAAGAATCCAGTTCGCCATCACCCTCATCGACCAAAGCTTGCATGTAATCACAAGCGCGCAGAGTACCAGGCAAATTCAAGCCAAAGGCAGCAATGGTATCGGCCACAATATGCATATCTTTATTATGCAAATGGGCTTTAAATCCTGGCTGATAGTTTTCAGTCAGAACACGTTGGCCGTGTAATTCCAGCACGCGGGAATAAGCAAAACCACCTAACAGAGCTTCGCGTACTTTTGTCGGATCGACGCCCGCGCTTTTAGCCATTTCAAAGGCTTCAGTCACGGCAATAACAGTTTGTGCCGCTACCAATTGATTGCACGCTTTGGTCAATTGGCCTGCACCATGATCACCAATGTGAGTAATAGTTTTGCCTATAGCAGCAAGGACAGGGCGGGCTTCATCGAGGTCTTCCGCTTTACCACCGACCATAATGGTTAAAGTACCCGCAATCGCCCCAACATCACCGCCGGAGACAGGAGCATCCAACATACGGATACCTTTTTCAGCTAATTTTGCGGCTATTTCTCGAGTCGTAACCGGCGAAATGGTACTCATATCAATCACCAGCAATCCCGCTTTATTACTGGCAATAACACCATTTTCACCTAATAACACGGCCTGTACATCCGGTGTATCGGAAACCATGGAAATGACAATATCCACTTGTTCTGCTAATGCAGCAGGGGTGGGATAAAAGCTTGCACCAAGATTAAGCAATTCCTGTGCAGACTCGGGGCGACGGGCATATACTGCTAACGGAAAACCTGCTTTCATTAGGTTTTTGCACATGGGTTTGCCCATAATGCCGGGGCCAATCCAGCCAACCTTAGGAGTTTTATTTGCAGTCATATTGATTCCTGAATAGAAGTGTGGGTAGCTTCCCATTTCGTCTGGGGAGTGTATTTTTGCTCTATAGCTAGATGGTGTAGAATCGCGCCCACTTTTTCAAGCTTATGAGGAGACTGGTATGGCCATGACACGCGAGCAGGTTGATGACGTCCTGAAAGGCATCAAAGATCGTTATCTAGATCAGGATATTGTGTCTTTGAACCAGGTTAAAGAGGTGGTCATTGAGGGTGATAATCTGACTGTGCGTATTGTGCAAGGCTATCCGGCTGGCAATTACCGTCAGGAACTGGCGACAGAAATCAATCAGGCCTTGCTAGCGGCTGGTGCCCAATCTGTGCAAACGGCAGTAGAAACCCAGATCATTGCTCATGCCGTGCAAAAAAGCGTCAAGCGTAAAGAAAATATCAAGAACATCATCGCGGTGGCATCCGGTAAGGGTGGTGTAGGTAAATCCACAACAGCGGTCAATCTGGCGTTAGCTTTACGCGCCGACGGGGCCAACGTGGGTATTTTGGATGCGGATATTTATGGTCCTAGCTTGCCGCGTATGCTCGGCATTAGTGGTCAGCCGCTTTCTGAAGACGGTAAAACCATCGAACCCATGGAAAATCATGGGGTTAAAGCTATGTCGATTGGTTTTCTGATTGAAGAAGACACCCCTATGATCTGGCGTGGCCCGATGGTGACACAGGCTCTTGAACAATTACTCAATGACACTAATTGGGGTGATCTGGATTATCTGGTCATTGATTTACCGCCGGGTACAGGCGATATCCAGTTAACGCTTTCCCAAAAAATCCCGGTTTCAGGTGCCGTCATTGTGACTACCCCTCAGGATATTGCCTTGCTAGATGCACGCAAGGGGCTGAAAATGTTTGAAAAAGTCGAAGTGCCTATTCTCGGGGTTGTCGAAAATATGAGTATTCATATTTGTAGCCAATGTGGGCATGCTGAACCTATCTTTGGCGAAGGCGGTGGTCAGCGTATGGCTGACCAATACGGTGTCTATTATTTAGGCGGTTTGCCGTTAGATATCCATATTCGGGAACAAGCGGATAGCGGCAACCCCACCGTAGTAGCAGATCCTGACAGCACAGTGGCGCAGATTTATAAAGATATTGCTCGTAAAGCTAGTGCTCGTTTAGCGCGTCAAGCCAAGGATTACAGCACTAAATTCCCTTCTATTAAAATCATGAAAGGCTAATCATCCTCCCTAGCCTTGAATTTCTAGCCCTTCCTTCTCTGGAAGGGCATGCATGGGTTTCTGTATAAGCCGTTTTGTTTTAGTATGCAGCCTTCCGTTTTATCCCCATAAAGATCATGCTGAAGAAAACCATTGCCATTGTTTCCACCGCCTTGTTACTCCAAGCCTGTAGCGGTGGCGTACCGGGTGTTGTCGAGCAGCCGAAAATTTCCATCCAGAATATTGCGGTACAAGATATTTCCCTAACGCAAGGGACCGCGGTCGTTACCTTAAAGGTGGCTAACCCCAATGCTTTTCCTATTCCCTTACAAGGGATTGAATACGGACTCACCTTGAATGGTCATCGGGTGGCAAGTGGTGATCAGGTTCAGAATATGAGTATTGGTGCCCGTCAGGAAGTACCTGTGAATATTCCGGTCAAATTGAATTTTGTTGAATTACTACAGCTTGCTCCTGAGGCCATGCGTTCCCGTAGTCTACGTTATGATTTAACCGGAGCAGTACGCTTACCCTTTATCAAAGTGCCTTTTCAACGTCAGGGTGGGGTAGGAGTACAACAATGAGCATTAAGTCTGATCAGTGGATTCGGCGGATGGCTGCCCAACACAACATGATTGAGCCTTTCGAAGCAGGGCAAATACGCATAGTTAATGGTGAAAAAATCGTTTCATACGGCACTTCTAGCTATGGGTATGATGTACGTTGTGCCAATGAATTCAAAATTTTCACTAATATCAATAGCACCATTGTCGACCCTAAAGCTTTTGATGAAAAAAGCTTTGTGGATTTCAAGGGTGATGTTTGCATTATCCCGCCTAACTCGTTTGCCCTAGCCCGTACCGTAGAATATTTCCGTATTCCACGCTCCACTTTAGTGGTTTGCTTAGGCAAATCCACCTACGCACGCTGCGGCATTATCGTCAATGTAACGCCGTTGGAACCGGAATGGGAAGGTCATGTAACTTTGGAATTTTCCAATACAACCCCATTACCTGCCAAAATTTATGCGAATGAAGGGGTGGCACAAATGCTGTTTTTTGAGTCAGATGAAGTTTGTACAACCTCTTACAAAGATCGGGGCGGTAAATACCAAGGCCAGACGGGCGTTACCCTGCCTAAAACTTAATAACCACTAATATAATAGCGTTGCCTCCAGCCTTAGGCGGTTGGTGGTAACGTCTTTTGTTGGCTGAGTAAGTTTAAAATAGATTCAAGCTCGTCAGGGTTAACGGGTTTTACCATGTGGTAATCAAATCCTGCTTCCTTGGTACGCTTGCGATCTTCTTCCTGACCCCACCCTGTCAAAGCGATTAATGGCAGGGATTGATATACTGACTGCTGACGAATCTGGCGGGCCACCTCATAACCATCCATACCAGGCATGCCCACATCCAGCAAAACTAATGAAGGTTTATAGGTAGTCAAGCTCTCTAACGCTGCCATACCGTTATAGACTATCTTGATACCATAACCCATTAACTCTAGTAACATACCCAGGCTATCCGCCACATCATGATTATCATCGACAATTAGAATACGTTGATTCATTTGGTGAGAAACCTCTTCTGCTGGTTTTTGTAATATATTGCTAGGTAATTCTGTCACCGTCGAAACCTGCAAAGGCAGATACACGCGGAATTCACTGCCTTTACCAAGGCCGTCACTATAGGCTTCAATCCGACCACCATGCATTTGTATCAGTTTTTGTGCCAAGGTCAGACCAATGCCCAAACCACTTTGTGAACGACGTTGGGTATGATGGACTTGAGCAAACATGTCAAATACGTAGGGAAGCATATCCGCTGGGATACCCACCCCATTATCTTGGATGGAGATTAATGCTTCGTTACCTTCACGCCGTGTACTAAGGCATATATAGCCATTGTTTCCGGTATACTTAGCGGCATTATTTAACAGGTTTGTTAATACTTGTGCCAAGCGTACTGGGTCTGCCTCTAACGGCAAAGGCGTCGAACATAGATTGAGAGTAAATTGATGATTTGCCGCTTCTATGAGCGGATTAACCATTTCTACCGCATTGTGAATGCAGGTAACCAGATCGATTTTTTCTTTCTGCAGCTCAATTTTGCCCTGAGTAATGCGTGAAACCTCAAGCAAATCATCCACCAAATGTACCAGATGATTAATCTGACGTTCCATCATGCTATATAACTGGTTAGTGGCCTCATTATGATTACTAGGCAAACGACGCAGGCTATGCAATGAGCTATTCAAGGGAGCTAAAGGATTACGTAATTCATGGGCGAGGGTAGCAATGAATTCATTTTTGTATTGATCAGCCTCACGTAGGTCATCAAGAGTATGTTTATGATCGGTAATATCAACACATGAACCCACATGTCCTAAAAATTCACCATTTGCACAAAAACGTGCAATCCCACGATTGAGTATCCAGCGATATTGCCCATCCGCACGGCGCAAGCGGTACTCAGCTTCAAAAGAGGTTTGCTCGTTAATATGGTTCGTATAGATGGCCAGATAGGAATCTTTATCGTCGGGATGAATGCTGTCCAGCCAACCAAAATTCAGTTCTTGCTGCAAAGAGCGCCCGGTAAAGGACAGCCATTGTTGATTAAACCAAACAAAGTGCTTCTTATTGTCCGCTAGCCATATCATAACGGGAGCCGCATTCGCCATAATCTGAAAACGCGTTTCACTTTCACGACGTGCTTCTTCCGCCTGTTTATGGGCACTGATATCAACAATAACACCATCCAAATGCAGCGGTTCAGGGGTGGTCAGGTCATAAACCGCTCCACCCCGCTCAGATACCCAGCGAATACTGCCATTCCGATGACGGATACGGTATTCAATTTCATAGGGAGTGTGATGATCTATGGCTTCCGCCACCTCTGTCGCCACCAAAGTGAAATCTTCTGGTATGATTAGATCAGCCCAAGTAATCAAGGTTTGCTGGAATTGCTCAGAAGTATAACCAGTTAGCGTTTCCACTCCTGCTGAAATAAATTCAATCCGCCAAGGTGGTTGTAACTCACAGCGATAAGCCGCTCCGGGAATATTGGATAATAAGGTGCGATATTGGCTGATACTTTCATATAGTTGCGCTTCGACCTGTTTATGGGCGGCACGAATGCGCAGAGTACTAATCCCATAGCCTACATCATCTGCTAACTTATTTAGCAAATTGATTTCATCCTCAGTGAATGGATCCGTTTCACTGGAATAAATATTAATGACACCAAAAACTTTCTGAGCCATTTTTAAAGGTAAAGCCATGGAAGAGGCATAACCGGCTTTAATCGCATATTCGCGCCAAGGTATATATTTAGGATCGACCAGAATATTGCGGCAAATAACCGTTTTTCCGGTTCTAAGAGCCGTCCCTGTAGGACCTAAACCATTTTCATTATCAGCCCAAGTAATCGTAGACACGACACTTTGCAAATAATTTAAATCAAAACCTGCCTGGGCGACAGGTCTAACACTTTTAACTTCATCATATTCAGCAAAACCGATCCAGGTCATACTATAACCGCACGATTGGGTAATAATTTGACAGATCTCCTGCAATAATGACAACTCATCCGTTGCCTTTAGTAAGGCATGAGTGCTAGCAGTGAAAGCTTGTAAAGTACGGTTGAGCTTTAATAGTTTTTTTTCGGTTTGCTTAAGTTCGGAAACATCCGTAAAGATAACCGCAAACTGTCCAGCAACGGGTCGGTAAACAAAAACTTGATACCATTTATTTAGGGTGTCGCAATAATAATCGATATAAGCCGTTTCTCCTGTCAGCACGACCTGACGATACACTTGCATATGTTTATCGTTTAAACAGGGTAACACTTTACTAGCTAGATTACCGACCAGCTCTTGACGCTTAAAGTTGGTTAGACGTTCAAATGCTGGATTTACATCCAGAAAAAGGTAATCAACAGCACAGTCCTGAGCATCTAAAATAAGCTCATGTACAGCAAACCCCTCGCTCATGTTTTTGAATAGTGCTTTAAAATGCTCTAATTGAGTGTTCATCGCCTTAGGAGAGGTATCAGATGAGATAGAGTGATTATTTTCTGTAACGATAGGAAGGTGCTCTTGAATAAACATTTTCTTGAAAAAAATCATCAGGTAGTCAACTGCTCCTATTTGACTTAAATCCATGTTTGGTTGCCCTCACTCAACATATTATTTTATTTTTAGATACAAAAACAACATGTTTAGCTAAACGCCATTGTTATAAGTGTAGCGTAACTGTACAAAAAATTTAAAAACATACATGCTACCCACATCTTCCTGATGATAAAAGTATTTAGACCTGCAAAGGCCAGTAAATATTTTGTAAATACTTGGTGTCGATATTTTTTAGTATGCAAAAACATCTGAATTTAGATGTTTATTGTATAAATTAGGAGCCGATGTAACGGTTTGAATGAATAATTGCAATATTAGACGTTGTAAATATTTATTTATTGTATTGCCGGTAATATGCAAAATTTAATGGATAGGGAACTATGAGGTTGAAGACTGGTAGCCTCATCAAATGAGACCACCAGTGTATGCCGACTCGAGATTAATGAGCTGCAGAGGCTGTGGCTGCACCCAAAGGTATTTGTCTAGCTGGCGCAGCACCTTTTTTAATTAAACCTAAAGGCGCACCTAGTGGTAAAACAACTCGGCCAAAGAAGCTATTTAGGAAAACAGCACCAGCGGCATAAAAACCTAACATTGAAATACCCAGTTCAGAATAAGCTGCCAATGGGCTAAACAGTTCAGGATTAATACCCAAAATGGAAAAACCTAAAGAAGGCAACAAAATATTGATCAGGATCAGAATCAGGGCAAACACTTTGTTGGCCTCAAAAGCAGCAATCATGATGAAAATGGAAAAGAAGAAATAGCCAAAGCAGGCATAGGCAAATTGATGAGGATCTGCTTTTTCACCTACATCACCAAACCAGCCTAAGCTCATTGCCCAATGCATAGCAACCGCTGCCCAGAACAAACCATAAGCGCCCAGAACGATTGCGCCAAAGTAGTTATTCTTTTTGAAATCGACGGTAGATGCCCAAACTTGTGCAAGTGAACCTAAAAAGAGTGCCCAAGGGATGATATAGGTCACGCCTGAGGTCCAACCTAATTTGGCTGATGCGGCGACGAATGTGACCATAGACAAACCAAACACACCGAGGGCGGTTGGGTCTGACATCACAATCTTGGTTTCTGTAACTGACTGTTGCATAACAGATTTCCTTCTGGTTTACTAAAAAGCTAGCACATCCCCAATACATTATTAGGGTTATTTATTTTTACAATGTGGTGTTAG
>CAZCJE010000001.1:44253-53986 GCA_964498805.1 uncultured Thiothrix sp. | reverse complement strand
AGCCGACAATCCGGGTTAATATCTAAACAACGCTCTTTAAGGACATCGACTTTAGCGCGCCCAATAGTGCTATCAAGCGCAGGTAACTGGCGGTTGATATTAGATTCAGCCACGTTATCCAAATCAATCAGCGTAAGAGTGCCAATACCGCTACGAGCAAGGGCTTCAACCGCCCATGAGCCAACGCCCCCTACGCCAATCACACATACATGAGCGTGGGTGAAGCGGGCAAAAGCCGCCTCACCATAAACTCGGATGATACCGCCAAAGCGGCGGCTGACATCCACTTCACTCATCATGCGGCGTAAGGGTCACGCAAGACGATGGTCTGGTCACGATCAGGACCGGTAGAAATAATATCAACCGGAGTTTCGACCACTTCTTCCAAACGTTTTAGATACGCTTTGGCATTTGCTGGCAAATCTTCATAACGGGTAATACCAAAGGTAGACTCGTTCCAGCCCGGCATATCTTCATAAACCGGCTCACAACGTGAGAAAGCATCGGTATCTACCGGTGGCACATCAACGGATTGCCCATCCAGTTTATAACCTGTACACAGGCGTACCGTCTCTAAACCATCCAAGACGTCCAGTTTGGTAATGCATAAACCGCTAATGGTATTAATATGCATAGCACGACGTAGGGCTACGGCATCAAACCAACCACAGCGGCGTGGACGTCCTGTCGTAGAACCAAATTCATTACCCTGTTTAGCCAGATGCGCACCAATATCGTCGAACAATTCGGTTGGGAATGGGCCAGAGCCAACACGTGTGGTGTAAGCCTTGGTAATACCAAGAATGTAATCAATATTGCGCGGGCCAATACCAGAACCGGTACAAGCGCCCCCAGCAGTCGTACTAGAAGACGTCACAAACGGATAGGTACCGTGGTCAATATCCAGCATGGTGCCTTGAGCACCCTCGAGCATAATATCTTTACCGGCTTTACGCAGTTCAATCAGACGCTGCGGAATATCAGCAATCATCGGTTTGATCACTTCAGTCATCTGCATGGCTTGTTCAAACACTTGCTGAGCATCAACAGGAGCCACCTTGAAGTAATGTTGCAAAGTGAAATTGTGATAGTCGAGGATACCACGTAGCTTGCTTTCAAATTCAGCTGGTTGCAACAAATCTCCCACGCGTAAACCGCGACGGGAAATCTTGTCTTCATAGGCGGGGCCAATACCACGGCCGGTAGTACCAATGGCTTTATTACCACGAGCCTGTTCACGCGCCAAATCCAGAGCAACGTGATAAGGCAGAATCAATTGGCAGGCTTCCGAGATTTTCAGGCGCTCACGGGCGGGGATACCACGGGATTCCAGCATGCTGATTTCTTTCAGCAATGCTTCGGGGGAGAGCACAACACCATTACCGATCATGCATTCCACACCCGTACGCAAAATACCTGATGGAATCAGATGGAGAACGGTTTTCTCCCCATTGATAACCAGTGTGTGTCCTGCATTGTGGCCACCTTGAAAACGTACTACCGCAGAGGCATTTTCGGTCAGAAGGTCGACAATTTTGCCTTTTCCTTCATCGCCCCATTGCGTGCCTAGTACAACGACAAATTTTCCCATGTCAGTCTCGCTCAAGATTTACTCAGAATAATTTAAACGGCTACCACGGTCCAGGAACCGTCTTGCTGGCGAAGAAGGTGACTACAGCCTGCTGCCGCTAGGTCTAATAGTTGTCCTTCTAACGCTCGTATCACTTTTTTTCCCTGTTGGCGCAATTGGTGAATGACAACCTCCAAAGTTGCATCCTGTGTGGCAGGTGCCCAGATAGTTTGGGTTTCGGTCACTGGTTTGCGTAGGGCAAATTTGGCCAGTGTGCGTAAATCAGTACTGAAACCGGTAGCAGGGCGTCCCCGACCAAAAGCTTCCCCAATGCCATCGTAGCGCCCACCACGGGCGATATCACGACCTAGCCCTGGGGTATAAACGCCATAGACAATACCGGTGTGATAGTCATAGCCACTGACTTCAGCCAGATCCACGTGAATGCGACAAGCAGGGAACAATAGGGTGAGGCGTGCGATCAGGGTACGTAAGTACTGCAAGGCATCACGAACAGCCAAGGGTGCATCAGCAAATAACGTATCAGCCTGCTCTAGCATTTCTATACCACCATTGAGACGCGGTAACTGAGCCAGATAACGGCTTACGGTTGCTGGCAAACCAGCATTTTCTAACCAAGCATCAATTTCCGGCAGTGATTTGCGTTCCAGCAGGTTATAGAACATACGTTCCTGTGCTGAAGTCAGGTTAGCCTGTTGTGCTAAAGTGCGAAAAATACCAACATGCCCAATATCGAGCAATAAGTCAGGAACTTGACAATGGGTTAGCGTTTCCAGCAACAAGGCTAGCACTTCAACATCACTATCTAAGCCTGCATGTCCGAACAGTTCAGCCCCTACTTGTAGGGGTGAACGGGATCCATCCCGCTGGAAACTGCGGGTACGCAATACGCTGCCAATATAGCACAGGCGATTGATGGCATTAGTCTTGAGCTTGTGAGCATCAATGCGGGCAATTTGGGGCGTCATATCGGCACGTACACCCATCATGCGACCACTGAGCTGGTCCGTCAGTTTAAAGGTTTGTACATCCAGATGAGTGCCATGACCGGTGCGCAAGGATTCCATAAATTCCACTAGGGGCGGCATTACCAGCCGATAGCCCCAAGTGGCGTACAAGTCAAGTAATTCCCGGCGCAATTGTTCCAGGTTTTCGGCTTCATCAGGCAGGGCTTCGCTAATCCCGTCCGGGAGAGCCCAGTATTGGTCTGTTAATGGCATGAGCTACGCTGTCAATCAGGTCAGAAAGAGCAAAAGGATACCAGCAATTACACTTGTCAGCCCAATGGTTCGCAAGGTTTTGTCTGGTAAATTTACCAATTGTACATAGGTCTGTCTGAGGCGTGTAGGGCTGGCAAACGGCAACAGCCCTTCGAGGATGAGCACCAATGCCAGTGCATTCACCAAATCATTCCAATTCAGATTCACTGATGTTACTGCACTGTTTTGTTTTTAAAGTACCGGAAGAACTCAGAATTCGGGTCCAGTACCATAACATCGCCGGATTTGCCTAGGGTTGACCGATAGGCAGTCAGGCTACGATAAAACGCATAGAACTCAGGGTCTTGCTGATAGGCTTGGGCATAAATATCCGTGGCTTTAGCATCACCTTCACCGCGAATTTTTTCCGCTTCCTTATAAGCTTCTGCCATAATGACTGTAGACTCACGGTCAGCAATAGCGCGCAATTTTTCAGCTTCTGATTGGCCGCGAGAACGAAAATCCTGAGCAGCACGCTGGCGTTCAGATTTCATACGTTCAAAAACTGAATTACTGACCGATTCAGGAAAATCAATTTTGCTAACTCGCACATCCACAATCTGGATGCCCAGTTGTTTGGCTACTTCATTGGATTTGTTTTCCAAACCCTGCATGATATTGCCACGTTCAGCAGATAAGGCTTCTTCAATGGTGCGGCGGCTAAATTCATTGCGAAGACCGTCTTTCATGAGCTGTTCTAGACGATTCTTGGCATCCTCAATACGTCCGCCCCCGGTAGAACGATAAAAATCTGCCACATTCTCAATACGCCATTTCACGAAGAAATCAACGGTGACATATTTTTTCTCGTTGGTAAGAAATTGTTCTGGCCGAGTGGATGTCAGCGTCAAAATCTGCGAGGGAAACTTGCTGACGGTATGCACAAACGGAATACGGAAATGCAAGCCCGGTTTAATCCCGGAATCAACGATTTCGCGAAACTTGAACAAAATCGCCTGTTCACGCTGATCTACCGTATAGACAGAGCTATACAGTAACAAACCCAGAGCAGCCACTGCACTGATCAAGACATTCTTAGTATCCATTAACGACCCTCCCGGACAGAATCGGTATTATTTCCACCCCGTGGTTCACGAGTGCTCGGATTAGTGGTGATATCCGGTGGCGGCGGTGGTGGTGTAGTCGGCATGGCAGATGGTGTAGGTACTGGTGTGGCAGGTGCGGGAGTAGGGGATGACAACATAGATTTCGCACCCGCTGCAACTGCCGCATTTGGAGCATTACCGGTCGTTTGGCCGACAACTGCATCTAATGGCAAATACATCATATTGTTATTGTTGGTATCGACGATCACTTTACGGCTGTTTGCCAACACGGATTCCATAGTTTCCAGATACAGACGTTCACGGGTAACCGCAGGCGCTTTTTGGTATTCGGTAACTAATTGAGAGAAACGGGCCGCATCACCTTGAGCCTTAGCAATAGCCTCCTCACGTTTGGCATTCGCCTCTTCCCGCATACGAGCTGCTTTACCTTGGGCTTCTGGTACTACCTGTTTGGCATACGTTTCCGCTTCATTCTGATAGCGGTTGAAGTCTTCACGTGCACGGTTGGCATCGTCAAAAGCGTCTTTGACCTCAGTAGGTGCTTCAGCATAAGTCATATTGACCTTGATAATTTGTAAGCCGGATTTGTAGCTATCGAGTACTTGTTGCATCAATGATTGGGTATCAATAGCAATTTGTTCCCGGCCTTCTTTAAGAATGAAATCCATGGTATTGCGACCCACCACTTCCCGTACAGCGCCACGCATTACTTGGTAGAGCGTGCCATTTTGATCATTGGTATCCACATCTTTGACATTAAAAGCATAGGCTTCGGCATTACGTACCTTGTATTGTACAGAAACAGCAATGTCGACGATGTTTTCATCTTTAGTCAACATAGTGCTGCGATCTTGAGCAATACGGTTTTGCTCCACGTCAATAATTTCGATGGTCTCCAGTGGATAAGGTATATGCCAGTGTAAACCCGCCCCCGTCGTGGCCTGATAGGCACCAAAGCGCAACACTAAGGCTTGTTGGCGCGCATCCACCATATAAAAACCGGAGAATAACCAGCCAATTAAAACAAGAATCAACAAAAACAGGATGGTTTTAATACTGCCGTTACTATTTGGATTGTTGCCAGAGCCTAAACCCAACAGTCTACCCAGCTTTTGGTTAAGTTTATTCACAAGGTCTTCTATATCGCTCTTGCCAGAAGGACGATTTTTGCCTGTCCATGGGTCTTGCTGATTTCCACCCGGTTCATTCCAGGGCATAGGGGAGCTCCTAAAAATTATGGTTATCGCTTAGTGTAGGGGTTAGAAAGTTGATTTCAACGCAGAGCATACCAGATTCATTCCACCCGTATGCACTCACCCCTAAAAAACAAGGCACGAAAATATATCAATATGCTGTCATATACAATTGGCAATGCTGGGTGGAAGAAAAACTGTGCAACAAATACGGTTCTTGCCGCTAGGGTGATTAACATAACTGACACCCATCATTAAAATTACGCTATAGTTCATTGCACACTTCCCCAATCGCAATCACGGATCGACTCTCATGTTTGAAGAATTACCCATGTGTCAGGTACAGGGTATTTTTTTTCCTGCTCATCAGCAGCACATGTTTCACCGACTGAACCTTGAATATTTAGTCTCTTTGCAACCTATTGCCCGTAGCCGTATCTACGGCTTGCTTGCCGCTGGCTTGCGTTCTAACTGGCGTAAACTGGATTTAAGCCAGCAAGATTACATGCTTAACCTGCGTCCTCAATTGGACAGCATGGCTTTGCAAGTAACCGGGCAGGCCGTCAATCTGGTGAAAGGCCGCGAAGCTTTACGTAAGCAGTTTTTAAATGCTAGTCAGGGTAATTTTTTGGTGTATCGGGCTGGCATGGAAGCTGATTTTGCCAGTAAAAAATTATCTGAATCTCTCACCGCCCCCGCTCCGCAAGTTCAACAACAAGTCACCTTAGCTGAACATCTGTTAAAGCATGCGTTGGCTATTAACCATCATGATTATCGTGCGCATTTTGAGTTGGGCTGGCTATATCTGTTTGTGTTTGACAAACTCAATAAAGCTGAACAGCATTTTACCTATGCAGCGCGTTATGCTGAAGGACGCGATACCGCTTTTGCCAATCTGGCGTGGCGTCATTTAGCAGATGTACGTTATGGATTAGGCAAGTTTGGTGAAGCTGTAGAAACCCTCGCCCGGGTCTTACAAGCAACACCTTCTGACCCTGAACCCGTCTATGAATACAGTCGTTATTTGGTAGCCAGTGGTGAGGCGGCTTTAGCAGTGCGGCATTTGTCGGGTCTGATTAATCGTTCCCCCTTGTATTACATGCAGGCTCAATGTGAACAGGATTTTGCCGGACAAGAAGCCGTGACGGATTTGTTGGAAGATTTACGTGCTAACCAAGTCCGTCAGATTCGTCATCAAATTCACCATTCATGGCAAGAAAGTACCCTAGCTACCTTAGCCTTGCCTGAGCAGATTGATTCTAAACAAGTCTTTAACCAAGTTATTGAGCAGCATTTACGGGTAATGACGCAATTGCCCTATATTACTCTCAACCAGCGTGAACAGCAGATTGGCAAGCTGATTTTGGCCACCGCCCAAAAGCGTATCCAACGTGAACTCCAATCGCGCTCCCGTCAGTATGAGCGAGTGGTCGAACAAAAACGTTCGCGCTGGCGTTGGATTAATAAGACAGGCGGGTTTATGTTGCACACAGCCTTGATATTAATGCTGGCAGCATTGATGTTTTTCCTTATCCAATTTGCCTTCAAGCCTTTAGGTTTTAACCTGTGGACGGTGGGCGCGGATCGTTTGTTGGGCATTAGCTTGTTGCTTGCAGGAGCGGGTAGCCTGTTATTCCAGTTTGTGCCGTTTGGTGTAAAAAAACTTTTGCGCAAACAATTGGAACTGGATAACACTGTCACGCTCTTGCAGTCTTCTTCATAGGCAATACGGTATGAGCTATATCTTAGCAGTTGGTAATGTGACCTGGGATGTCATCCAACAAGTGGAGCATTATCCGCAGGAAAATGAAGAAATGCGCGCTAGCGAGCAATGGCAAGACAGTGGTGGCAATGCTGCCAATACCCTCAGGGTGTTGGCTGACCATCGTCACCGTTGTGACTTTGCAGGCGTGATTGCCCATGATGTGGTGGGTGAACGTATACAGCAGCAGTTACAGCGCAATGGTGTCAATTTGACTCAAGCCGGTTTTATAGACGGCCAGTCACCCCTCTCGCATATTATCTTCAATACGACCAATGGCAGTCGCACTATTGTGCATTACCGTGACTTGCCGGAATTCAGTGCGCAAGCGTTTGAGGAAATCCCTGTCTCACGTTATGACTGGGTTCATTTTGAAGGGCGCAATCCCAAGCAATTACCAGCTATGCTGGCGTTTGCGCGGGATAATGTGATTGATCAACCCATATCGCTTGAGTTGGAAAAACTGCACCCCGGTTTAGAGGCATTCATTCCGCTTACTGATATTGTGTTTTTCTCCCAAACCTATGCACAAGCGACAGGTTTTAATGATCCAGCAATATTCCTAACAGCACAGCAAGCGCTTCATGGGACGGTGTGGATGACGTGTACTTGGGGTGAACAAGGCGCTTGGGCTATTGACCAGTACGGTGAATGTTTGCAGGTAGCCGCGCCCCTGCTTGACAAGGTCGTCGATACACGGGGGGCGGGGGATACTTTCAATGCCGGTATGATTCACGCGCTAGTGACCGGTCAACCCTTAGACTCAGCCTTGGCGTATGCCGTGCAGCTTGCTGGACGTAAGGTGCAACAGCGAGGCTTCGCGGGGCTTGGTTAGAGAACACGCGCAGGCGGGAAACAGACCTGAAATCGGGTCTGTCCCGGTTTGCTATGCACAGTAAGATAGCCATCATGGCGTTGCATTACATGCTTAACAATCGATAAGCCCAAGCCTGTGCCGCCATTAGCCCGTGAACGCCCGGTATCTACCCGATAAAAACGTTCGCTTAGATGTGGAATATGTTCTCGGGGAATACCGGGGCCATTATCTTCGACAGATAAGCAGGCATGCCCTGAATTCTTGCGTTTCCACTTCACGACAATGTGGGTACCAGCGGGTGTATGACGCACCGCATTACTGATTAAGTTGGTAATGACGCTATGAATATCTTGTTCACTACCATTGACCATCAAGTCCGGTTCAATCTGAGTCTCAATGTGATGGGTTTGGCTAGCGAGCGTATCGCCGATGGCAGTGGCATTAGCTTCCACCAACGTTGGCATATCCACTGGCTTGCCTATTAACGGATGTGTTTCCTGATTTTCCAATCGTGACAAGGTCAGCATGTCCTGAATAATCTGATTCATACGCTCGGCTTGTTCACGCGTTTGTTGCAGAGCACTGAGCAAATGTGCAGGCAAATCAGGTTCTGTTTCAAACAGTTCCAAATAACCCATCAAGACTGTTAACGGCGTGCGCAATTCATGCGAAGCATTGGCAATAAAAGCTTTGCGGGTTTTTTGCAATTGGATGTGTTGACTAATATCGCGCACATTGAGCAGCCGCAAACCGCCCTGTACAGGCAGCAACCGCGCGGATAATGTTATATTTTCGTCACGAGGGGCATTAAGGCGAATTTCATCGCTGGTATTTTCCAACAGGGCGTGATGCAGAATGGGATTACGCACCAGATTATCAATACGTTCACCAATATCGGTTTTTTCATTAATACCTAGCAATAAAGTTGCTGGCTTATTTGCCCACTGAATATGATTGCTATCATCCAGCAAGATAGCCGCATCTGGTAGAGCAGAAAGAATATTATTGAAACGCATCAGCAGCTCCATCTGCTTTTTTTTGCGTTCTGCACTTTTTTGTTGGGCTTTATGCACCAGATAAGCGATCTGCTCCCAAGCACCATCGCTGTCTGGCATGTCGTCAGCGGACTGACCACTAATAAGCCAACGCTGCAATTGCCGCAGTTTGAATAGCATCCAGCTGATATAGATAAGACTTACTGCTAAGAAAGAAGGCAACCAGTAACCGGTTAGAAACGCCAATGCTATACCTGCACCGCTTATCCAAAACAGGCGGCGAATTTCAACACTCCAGTAATCTGTCACAAATTAGGCTCCGCCTGAAATAGGTAACCTGTACCGCGTATGGTTTGAATGACGTGTTCAGCACCGTAGTTTTTCAAGGTTTTGCGTAAGCGCAAAATATGCACATCTACGGTTCTTTCCTCAATATAGGTGGTTTGGCCCCAGACAAAGTCTAGCAGTTGCGCTCGTGAATAGACCTTGCCTGGGTGTTGAATGAAAAATTCCATTAAGCGGTATTCAGTCGTGCCAAGGTGAACCGGTTCATTGTCAATACGCAGCTGATGGGCATCCTGATTCAATTGCATCCGCCCAACGCTGATCATGCGTTGCTCGCCAAAACCTTCGCTACGTCGTAATAACGCTTTGATACGAGCGTTCAAGGTTTTTAGAGAAGCCGGTTTGACTAAGTAATCATCCGCACCCGCATCTAGACCGTGAATCAGGTCTTCTTCCTCAGCTTTGGCTGTCAGCATGATAATAGGAATATCGTTGGTTAAGGGATCACGTCGAAACCGCTTGATTAACTCCGGCCCAGAAAGATCCGGTAACATCCAGTCAATTAACATCAGATCAGGCACCGACTCGGCCGCCTTAGCGCGCGCCTGACTTGCATCGGCGGCTTCTATGACGTGGTAACCTTCTCGTTCCAGTGAAAAGCGGATCATATTACGGATACCCGCTTCATCTTCAACACATAGAATCTGCTTTTTCATCCCTTAAGTCGGCCTAAAATGGGGAGGCCATATAGTACCATATCCCGT
>CAZCJE010000001.1:0-44153 GCA_964498805.1 uncultured Thiothrix sp. | reverse complement strand
GAACGTCCCATTATCCAGTGCAGTACGAATTTGTCGCATTAGCTCTTGGTAGTAATACAGATTATGAATGGTATTCAAACGAGCACCTAGAATTTCGCCACATTTATCCAAATGGCGCAAATAAGCACGTGAGTAATGCTGGCAAGTATAACAGCCACACGCTTCATCAAGTGGACGAGTGTCGTGCTGATACTGGCTATTGCGAATTTTCAAGGTACCGTAACGGGTAAAGAGAAAACCATTGCGGGCATTACGGGTCGGAATTACACAGTCAAACATATCAATGCCACGACGTACCCCTTCGACAATATCTTCGGGTTTGCCTACGCCCATTAGGTAGCGGGGGCGGTCGGCAGGCAAGGCCGGTAGGATATGCTCAAGTACACGATCCCGATCGTCTTTCGGTTCGCCTACTGACAAGCCACCTACTGCATAGCCATCAAAACCCATTTCCAGCAAACCCTCCGCAGAAATGGTGCGCAACTCTTCATACATCCCACCTTGCACAATGCCGAATAAGGCGGATGGATTACCCTCATGCGCGACTTTACTACGTTTGGCCCAGCGTAAAGATAATTCCATGGAAGTACGCGCCTGATCATAAGTGGCGGGGTAGGGCGTACATTCATCAAAGATCATAACAATGTCAGAGCCTAGTTCACGCTGAACCTGCATAGAAGATTCAGGCGTCATCAGGATTTTGCGCCCATCGACCGGTGATTGAAATCGAACCCCTTCTTCCGTGATCTTACGCATCTGAGCAAGGGAAAAAACTTGGAAACCACCCGAGTCTGTCAGGATAGGTTTTTCCCAATGCATAAAACCGTGTAAGTCACCGTGCATTTGTACAATTTCGGTGCCTGGCCGCAACATCAGATGAAAGGTGTTACCTAGAATGATTTCGGCTCCAATGCCTTGTAGCTCTTCTGGTGTCATGGCTTTGACAGTGCCATAAGTACCGACTGGCATAAACGCTGGGGTTTGTACCGTACCGCGCGGAAATTGCAAACGCCCGCGTCGAGCCTGTCCTTGGGTTCCCAATAGCTCAAACTGCATGTGTGACATGCGACTTTCCTTATATCCTGATGTTGTGTGATCGACTGTCAGAACAAAGTCACTAGCCATGAAAGTTCTGCTTTGCGCGCAGAATAAGTTCCAGCCTTTTGACTTCAGTAGTCAAAAACGATGATTCCTAGTGAAATGTTCTGCAGAACATTGAATAATGACGCTGCGCCTGCTGAAAATTGGCCAATTCAAGTAGCCTGCTGATAACTCATAGCGTTTTTACAGGGTCCGTTGACAACAATAACAAGAGGTCACCAACCCTGTATAAGACTTGTCCTTCGCTGATAAGTTGATCATCATGTGCTGGTGTCAGGTCGGCAGAGCATGATATAAGGCAACCTTCTCTTGCACCAAGCGAAAAGTATCGAATTTTCAGTCTTGGGAACAAGATTTGCTTTATAATGCCCCATTGCGCTCTGAGAGAAACATCATAAATTGGAGAGAGTTTGAATGTATCAACACGTAAAAGTTCCTAAAACAGGTGAGAAAATTACTACCAATGCGGACTTTTCACTGAATGTCCCTAACACTCCTATCATTCCTTACATTGAAGGGGATGGTATCGGTGCGGATATTAGCCCTGTCATGATCAAAGTAGTCGATGCTGCTGTTGAAAAAGCTTACGGTAGTGAGCGTAAAATTTCCTGGATGGAAATCTATGCGGGCGAGAAAGCAACTCAAGTCTACGGTGAAGACGTTTGGTTGCCAGATGAAACCGTTGATGCGGTTAAGGATTATGTCGTTTCCATCAAAGGCCCCCTGACCACTCCCGTCGGTGGTGGTATCCGTTCCCTGAACGTTAAACTGCGTCAGGATCTGGATCTGTATGTCTGTTTGCGTCCTGTCCGTTACTATGATGGCGTACCTAGCCCAGTAAAAGAACCTGAAAATACCGATATGGTTATCTTCCGTGAAAACGCTGAAGACATCTATGCAGGTATCGAATGGGCGGCTGAATCAGCAGAAGCCAAAAAAGTTATCAAGTTTTTAACTGAAGAAATGGGTGTCACTAAAATCCGCTTCCCAGAGACTTCTGGTATCGGTATTAAACCTGTTTCTCGTGACGGTACTGAGCGTCTGGTACGCAAAGCTATTCAGTACGCTATCGATAATAACCGTGACTCCGTTACCATCGTCCATAAAGGTAACATCATGAAATTCACCGAAGGTGCTTTCAAGAACTGGGGTTACGAGCTGGCGAAAAAAGAATTCGGTGCAGTGGAAATTGATGGCGGCCCATGGTGCTCCATGAAAAACCCTAACACTGGTACAGAGATTATCGTTAAGGACGTAATCGCTGATAACTTCTTGCAACAAATCTTGCTGCGTCCGCAGGATTATTCTGTGGTTGCCACCTTGAACCTCAATGGTGACTTCGTATCCGATGCATTGGCTGCTCAAGTCGGTGGTATCGGTATCGCTCCTGGTGCAAACCTGTCTGATACCGTCGCCATGTTTGAAGCCACTCACGGTACTGCGCCAAAATTTGCTGGTATGGATATGGTGAACCCAAGCTCCATTATCTTGTCTGCTGAAATGATGCTGCGCCATATGGGTTGGGTCGAAGCCGCTGACCTGATCAACAAAGGCGTTGCGGGTGCTATTTCTTCTGGCCGTGTTACTTTCGACTTTGCTCGCATGGTCGAAGGGGCGGAAGAAATCGGCACAGCAGACTTCGGTGACAATATTATTGCTCACATGTAAGTGGGGATTGTGCATCACTAAGCAGATGCTAATACCTTAAGTCTGAACAGGCGGCTATTTAGTCGCCTGTTTTTTTTTATGGCACTTGTAATTTGCGAAGATGCACCAATCTAACAGAGGGATAGTGACAGTGGGCGGTAAAACCGTTTATAACAATTGATATGTTCAACGCTGAATGCTTGGGGCAAATACAGTAATGGCGCAAAAGCACAAAGACGATCAAAACAATGGCCAAGATTCCGGCGTAGCGGTGCAGGAATCCCGCCCAGAGGTGAAAGAACCACCGCGCTTTAAAGTTATACTGTTAAACGATGATTTCACCCCAATGGATTTTGTGGTGGAAGTTTTGCAAACCTTTTTTGGCATGGATCGCGAAAGTGCAACCCGAGTCATGCTACATGTGCATACAAAAGGTAAAGGCATATGCGGCGTTTTCACTCGTGATATTGCAGAAACCAAGGTAGCGCAAGTCAACCGGTTTGCGCGTGAACATCAACACCCTTTGCTGTGTACGATGGAAGAGGCATGAGTTTATGTTGAGCGCTGAAGTAGAATATTCAATTAATACCCTGTTCCGCGATGCCCGTGACAAGCATCACGAGTTCGTGACAGTGGAGCATCTGCTGCTAGCCATGCTGGATAATCCAAGTGCGGCAGAGGCTTTACGTGCCTGCAATGTCGATATCCCGGCCTTGCGTAAGGAATTGGAACAGTTCATTGACGAAAACACTCCGCTGATTCCGGATAATGACCGGCGGGATGTGCAACCCACGCTTGGATTCCAGCGCGTTATTCACCGGGCTGTTTACAGTGCTCAGTCATCCCGCAAGGGCGAAGTGACAGGTGATGCCATTCTGGTCGCTATCTTTGGTGAGCCGGACTCGCATGCAGTTTACTACCTGTCCCGTCATCGGGTGAGCCGTTTGGATATCATCAACTTTATCTCGCATGGTATTCGCAAGGATCGTCAGTCTGAACATCCTATGGGGCAGGGGCATGACGATGAAAATCAACAGTCTGCTAATCAACAGGATAGTGAACTGGAAAACGGTGAATCTGGTAAGCCTTTAGAAAAATACGCCTCCAATCTCAATAATTTAGCTTTGGAAGGTAAGATTGACCCGTTGATTGGGCGTGATCAGGAGATTGAGCGTACCGTGCAGGTTTTGTGTCGTCGACGCAAAAACAATCCATTACTGGTTGGTGAAGCCGGTGTAGGGAAAACCGCTATTGCCGAAGGCCTAGCTAAACGGATTGTGGATGGTGAAGTGCCTGAAATTCTCAGTGATGCTGTGATCTATTCACTGGATATGGGTAATTTGCTAGCCGGTACCAAATACCGGGGTGATTTTGAAAAGCGCCTGAAAGCCGTCTTGAAACAAGTCAAAAATGAACCGCATGCCATTCTGTTTATTGATGAGATACATACTATCATTGGCGCAGGGGCAACCTCAGGCGGCACTATGGATGCTTCCAACCTGATTAAACCGGTCTTGTCTACCGGTGAATTGAAGTGTATTGGTTCTACGACCTTCCAGGAATATCACAGTATTTTTGAAAAAGACCGTGCATTAGCGCGTCGTTTCCAAAAAATTGATATTAACGAACCGAGTGTTGAAGAGACCATTGATATACTCAAAGGCCTCAAATCTCGCTTTGAAGTTCACCACAATGTTCGTTATACATTCCCGGCCTTGAAAGCGGCTGCTGAATTAGCAGCAAAATATATCAATGATCGCCATTTGCCGGATAAAGCGATTGATGTCATTGATGAAGCTGGGGCTAATCGCCAGTTGCAGCCAGCCGCTTCACGTAAGAAAACGATTACTGTTCATGATATTGAAGATATCGTGGCCAAGATTGCACGTATTCCGCCTAAGTCTGTCTCTACCTCCGATATGCAAGTATTACGCAATCTAGACCGTGACCTGAAGATGGTTATCTTTGGTCAGGATAAGGCTATTGATCAATTAACGGTTGCCATCAAAATGGCCCGTTCTGGTTTGCGTGATGATACCAAACCGATAGGTTCATTCCTGTTTGCTGGTCCTACTGGGGTAGGTAAAACCGAAGTCTCTAAACAGTTGGCTCAACGTTTAGGGATTGAACTGTTACGCTTTGATATGTCCGAGTACATGGAGCGTCATACCGTATCGCGACTGATTGGGGCACCTCCAGGTTATGTTGGCTACGATGAAGGGGGGTTGCTGACCGATGCTGTCAATAAACATCCTCATGCCGTGTTGTTACTGGATGAGATGGAAAAGGCGCATCCGGATGTGTTTAATCTGTTATTGCAGGTGATGGACCACGGTACCCTGACCGATACCAATGGTCGTAAAGTGGACTTCCGTAACATTATCCTGATTATGACCAGTAATGCAGGAGCGGAGAACATTAGCCGTAAATCTTTGGGCTTCACCATTCAGGATCATACTCTGGATGCGACTGAAGCTATTAACCGTACCTTCACACCTGAGTTCCGTAACCGTCTGGATGCCACCATCCAGTTCAATGCCTTGACGCCTGATGTGGTTTCGTCTGTTGTTGATAAATTCATTATCAAACTGGAAGCCCAGCTTGAACCCAAAAAAGTGGTTCTGGTGGTGGATGAAAAGGCACGCCGCTGGCTGGCTGACAAGGGCTATGATCGCCTGATGGGGGCGCGTCCTATGGAGCGCGTCATACAGGAATACATCAAAAAGCCATTGGCAGACGCCATTTTGTTTGGGGAGCTGAGTCAGGGAGGCCGTGTAGAAGTATCAGCAGATGCTGATGGCTTGGTCATCAACATGCATGGTACGGAAGCAGTGCCGGCCTGAGTGTGATTGGCATTAATCTCGGCGATATAGAACCACAACACATGCGCCCTAAGGGGCGCATGATTATTTGTTGCGGTAGCTAATGCGACCTTTGGTCAGGTCATAAGGTGTCAATTGTACCGTTACCCGGTCACCGGTAAGTATGCGGATATAGTTTTTACGCATACGCCCGGAAATATGAGCATTTACCACATGACCATTGTCCAGCTGTACACGAAACGTGGTATTAGGTAAAGTTTCAACCACAGTACCTTCCATTTCAATATAGTCTTCTTTTGCCATAATCTCTTTCAGTAGTCAAAAACGCTAAACGGCGTATTATCCTTGCCACAACTCAGATGACAAGTTCTTTTTCCTGAATGTAGGGGTGACCATGATATTTACCGGGAATTTTCCGGATTTGTTAGTTTTCATAGCGATTGGTTTTGATTAGGATAAGCGCCATTTTCCTGGAGGGGCATACAAACATGTCCATCTTAGACTGGAGTAGAGGATATTCATGAGCATAGCAGGCATATTTCCGGGACAAGGTTCCCAATCACTGGGCATGCTAGCGGAACTAGCATCGCGTTTTGCTGACGTCCAAGCAACTTTTGCTGAGGCCTCTGATGTTTTAGGCAAAGACTTATGGCAACTGGCTCAAGAGGGCCCAGAAGCTGCCCTTAATAGCACAGAAAATACCCAACCCTTAATGCTAGCTGCTGGAGTGGCGGTATGGCGAGTATGGTTGAAAGAGGGTGGTTGTATGCCGGTCGCCTTGGCTGGACATAGTCTGGGTGAGTATTCTGCTTTGGTGGCTGCAGGGGTATTACCTTTTGCTCAGGCCGTCGCTTTGGTGGCAGAGCGTGCCCGTCTAATGCAAGGTGCTGTAGCTGAAGGTGCAGGCGCAATGGCCGCCATTCTGGGATTAGAGGATGCGCAAGTCATAGCGGCTTGTGAACAAGCTGCCGAAGGTCAAGTCGTGGAGGCAGTTAATTTCAATTCACCTGCACAAGTAGTCATTGCTGGGGATGCAGCCGCCGTTGAGAGAGCCATTGCCGTGGCGACCACGTTGGGGGCAAAAAAAGTGGTTAAATTATCCGTAAGCGTGCCCTCACATTGTGCCTTAATGCAACCTGCTGCTGAGCAGTTGGCTATACAGTTGCGGAATGTGACTTTTAGTGCACCACAAATTCCTGTATTGCATAATATAGATGCTACTATTCGTACCACGTCAGAGCAGATTTGCACCGCGTTGGAGCAACAGTTATACCGTCCGGTACGTTGGGTTGATACTATTCAACAATTAAAAACCCAATACGCGGTTAATGCCGTCGTCGAATTTGGACCAGGCAAAGTCTTAGCTGGCATGAATAAGCGTATTGACCGCAGAATGCCTGCTGTCTGTGTATACGACAGTGCAACATTAGAAGAAGCTTTAAAATTGTGTGGGGAGGTAACAGCCTAATGGATTCATTGATCAGCTTGCAGGATGAAGTCGCCTTGGTGACCGGCGGCAGTCGCGGCATTGGCCGTAGTATTGTTGAAATGTTAGGTAAAGCCGGTGCTACCGTGATAGGAACCGCTACCACCGAAAAAGGCGCACAAGCGATTTCCGCTTATCTGGCAGAAGCTGGTTATGCAGGTAAAGGGGTTGTGCTAAATGTTACGGATAAGGCTTCTATCGAACAAGTCGTCAAATCCGTCAGCGAGGAATTTGGGGCTATTACTGTATTGGTCAATAATGCGGGTATTACCCGCGACAATCTGCTCATGCGCATGAAAGATGAGGAGTGGGATGATATTATCACCACTAATCTGACTTCCGTTTACCGTATGAGTAAAGCTTGTTTGCGCGGTATGACTAAAGCGAAAAAAGGGCGCATTATTACGATTTCTTCAGTAGTCGGTGCTTCTGGTAACCCCGGACAAACCAACTACGCTGCGGCCAAGGCCGGTTTAGTAGGGTTTTCTAAGTCACTCGCCCGTGAGATAGGTTCACGCAGTATTACCGTCAATGTAGTTGCTCCCGGCTTCATTGATACCGATATGACGCGTGAACTGTCGGAAGACCAACGTAATCATTTATTGCAAAACATTCCCTTAGGTCGACTAGGACAATCTCCTGAAATCGCCGGTGCGGTATTGTTCTTAGCATCCCCGCTAGGCGCATATGTCACCGGAGAAACCATTCACGTTAACGGTGGTATGTATATGGCGTAAACCCGCTGGTATGATGTACGGGTTTTAAATACAATACTCTACCGCTATTGAGCACTTTTTATTTACGAGGAATACAAAACCATGAGCGATATTGCAGAACGCGTCAAGAAAATCGTAGTTGAGCAACTGGGTGTTGATGAAAGCGAAGTAACCAATACAGCTTCTTTCATTGACGATCTGGGCGCGGATTCGCTGGATACGGTTGAACTGGTTATGGCGCTAGAAGAAGAATTTGGTGCTGAAATCCCTGACGAAGACGCAGAAAAAATTACCACTGTTCAGGCAGCTATCGATTACATCACCGCGCATCAAGGGTAATCCACTGCATGCAAGCCGCAGTCTTGTCCGGACTGCGGATCACTTTCTTATCATGCAAAACGTAGGGGCATAAGTTTGTCTAAGCGACGTGTAGTAGTAACGGGTTTAGGTATTGTTTCACCCGTTGGCTCCAAACTCGAAACAGCCTGGAGCAATATTAAAGCAGGACGCAGCGGTATTGGCCGTATTAATCCTCAGCTGTTTGACGCGAGTGGTTTCAGTGTGCAAATTGCCGGCAATGTTAGGGATTTCAATGCCGACGAGTACATCAAGCCAAAAGACCAGAAAAAAATGGATACCTTTATCCACTATGGTATTGGTGCCGGCGTTGAGGCTATCCGTGATGCGGGTCTGGAAGTCACCGAAGAAAATGCAGAACGTATAGGTGTACTCATGGGCTCTGGTATCGGTGGTCTGGATACCATTGAACGTAACTACACTGCGTTTTTAAATGGCGGCCCACGCAAGATTTCCCCATTCTTCGTACCTGCTAGCATTATCAACATGGTTGCAGGTAATCTGTCCATCATGTACGGCCTGAAAGGCCCGAATATGTCGATCGTGTCTGCCTGTGCTACCGCAACTCACAGTATTGGGGATGCGGCGCGTATGATTTCATATGGCGATGCCGATGTCATGATTGCCGGTGGAGCAGAGATGGGTTCTACCCCATTAGGTATTGGTGGCTTTGCCGCTGCTCGAGCCCTGTCCACCCGCAATGATGACCCAGAAGCGGCTAGCCGTCCTTGGGATATTGACCGTGATGGTTTCGTTCTAGGGGATGGTGCAGGTGTATTAGTACTGGAAGAATACGAATTTGCCAAAAAACGTGGCGCACGTATTTACTGCGAACTTGTTGGTTATGGTATGAGCAGTGATGCTTACCACATGACTTCACCTTCCGAAGGCGGCGAAGGCGCAGCCCGTTGCATGGTCAATGCCATGAAAGATGCCAGTTTGAATACCACTGACATTGATTATGTTAATGCTCACGGTACTTCGACACCAGCCGGTGACAAAGCCGAAACCATGGCTCTAAAACGTGCACTTGGTGAGCATGCTTATAAGGTTGCTGTCAGTTCCACTAAATCCATGACAGGGCATCTGTTAGGGGCAGCAGGTGGGATTGAAGCGGTCTTTAGCGTTCTGGCTATTCGTGATCAGGTTTTGCCACCGACCATCAACCTGCATAATCAGGACCCTGAGTGTGATCTGGACTATGTACCTAATGTAGCACGCGAAACCCGCGTTGATGTTGCCATGAGCAACTCTTTTGGGTTTGGTGGTACCAACGGCACCCTTATCTTCAAGAAGATTTGATTGCTTACTCACCTGTTCCAAGGCGAGCTTGATCTGCTCGCCTTACACCACCAAAATCCCTCTCGATATCCTTTCCTGCTGGAAAGTGTTTCTCGCTCTGCCCAAAATCGTTACAGCCTACTGTTTGCTTTCCCACAAGCGCATTTGCGCTTGGATAGTTTAGATCAGCCAGCCTTTTGCCAATGTTTGGATGAGCAGTTTCAAGCCTCTACTCAAGCAAATAATGGGGTGGATCTGCCATTTCGAGGTGGTTGGTTTCTCTATTTAGGGTATGAGCTAGCCGGACAACTGGAACCGACGCTTAATTTACCTTCCACCGCGCTGCCCCTACCGATTGCAATGGCGGTGAGAATTCCGGCTGCGGTTATTATTGATCATATCTCGCTCTGTACTTGGTTAGTGGCAGAACCCGAATGTGCGCATGAATTCACCTTGATGCAAGCGGATATTGCTCAACTTCAACCTTTGTCCTTACCCACGTTTCAACCCTTACCCCTGACGCTGCAAGAAGACGACCCTGAACATTTTACCCAAGGGGTAGAGCGTATCCGTGACTATATAGGGGCAGGGGATGTATTTCAGGTTAATTTGTCACGTGCTTGGCAAGGCGAGTTGAGCGCACCTGTCAACGCTACTGAGTTATATCAACGCTTACGTATAGCCAACCCCGCCCCATTTGCTTGTTTGGCTGATTTCGGTAACTTCACTATTATTAGTTCGTCACCAGAACGTTTAGTGAAGGTTAAGGATGGCTGGGTAGAAACCCGCCCCATTGCAGGGACACGCCCACGTGGACAAAATGCAGACACTGATCAGGCGCGGTTGGCAGAACTCATTGCTCATCCGAAAGAACGCGCTGAACATATCATGCTGATTGACTTGGAGCGCAATGACTTAGGACGGTTATGTGAATATGGTTCAGTAACTGTGGATGAATTAATGGTGATTGAAAGCTACCAACATGTGCATCATATTGTTTCTAATGTCAAAGGACGGTTACGCGCTGGTATTTCTCCTGGGCAAATTATCCGTGCGGTGTTTCCGGGTGGAACCATTACCGGGTGCCCTAAAGTGCGTTGTATGCAAATCATTGCTGAGTTGGAGCAAACAGGACGCGGGGCGTATACCGGTTCAGTGGGCTATCTGAATCATAATGGGGATATGGATTTGAATATCCTGATTCGCACCATGGTAAAAAGTGGCAATCAATTAACCTTTCGAACCGGGGCAGGTATTGTCATGGACTCGGTGCCAGCCAATGAATTAAAAGAAACCGGTCATAAGGCACGAGGATTGCTTCGGGCGCTACAGCATGCTGCTGGTTAATGGTGAAGCTCAGCAACAATTACCAGTGTCTGACCGCGGTCTGGCGTACGGTGATGGCGTCTGGGAAACAATTGCCATTAAGCAAGGCCAACCACAATTATTAGAATGGCATTTACAACGTTTACAACACGGTCTGCAAGTATTGGGTATTGTGCCCGTTGATTGGGCAACCCTCGAATCAGAAATCTATACACTGTGCAATCAACAGCAACGGGCTGTTATCAAGATTATTATTACGCGTGGCAGTGGGGGGCGTGGCTATAATCCGTACGGATGTCATCAGCCAACTCGTATTGTACAGCGATATCCTTGGCCTTCGTATCCATCGCATTACCCCACTGATGGTATACGTCTGGCTTTGTGTCAAACCCGTTTGGCCGCACAACCCTTGTTAGCCGGTTTCAAGCATCTGAATCGTTTAGAGCAGGTTTTGGCGCGCGCGGAAGTTGGGGGTGAATACCAGGAAGGGCTAGTATTGGATTATGCCGATTATGTGATTGAAGGCACCATGAGCAACCTATTTGTGCTACAACACAATGGGCAGATAGTCACGCCTGATCTGACGTACTGTGGTATCGCTGGCATTATGCAACGATTTATCCAAAGAAGTCTTGTCGAAAATGGGCTAGAATGCCACATTCGCAAACTCGCGCTACACGATTTACGGGAAGCACAAAGCTTATTCCTAACGAATTCCCTGATCGGTATTTGGCCCGTGCGTGAGTTTCTGGGGAAGGTCTATAGCATCGCCCCCATAATACAAACCCTGCAAAAGACTGTTGATACAATTTCATGAAACTGATCTTCAAATCCTTTGCCATCCTATTGTTGATGGCCCTATTGGCTATCGGTGTTATCTGGTATCAATACGCAAGTTTCCTAAGTACACCGGCTGCCATTACTTCAGAAAACGAATACTTTGAGGTTAAGCCCGGCAGTAATATCCGTCAGGTGACTGAGCAGTTGCAAAGCAAAGGTATTATCCAGAACAAATGGTGGTTTTTAGCCCATGCGCGCTTTAGCGACATGGCTACCAAGCTCAAGGCGGGTGAGTACAAGTTAGAAACCGGTATGAAACCGGATGATATCCTCAAAAAATTGGCGTCTGGTCAGACAGTGCAATATCAACTGATCGTGTTGGAAGGTAAAACCTTTAAAGAATTGATGGCTAATGTACGCAATAGCCCGTTCTTACAGCAAACGTTGAAACCCGAAGATTATCCCAAAGTTTTACAGCAATTGGGTGGTACAGGTGATATGCATCCAGAAGGGTGGTTTTATGCGGATACTTATAGCTTTCCCCGCAAAACGACAGATGTAGAGTTTCTCAAGCGTAGTTACACCACTATGCAAAATTATTTGCAAAAAGCCTGGGCTAATCGTGAACCAAATCCTACGATCAAGACTCCTTATGATGCATTGATCTTGGCATCTATCGTAGAAAAGGAAACCGGTTTGGCAGAAGAACGTCCGTTGGTAGCCCGTGTATTCTTAAACCGTCTGGAAAAGGGCATGTTATTGCAAACTGATCCTACCGTTATTTACGGTATAGGTGATGCCTATAATGGCAATATCCGTAAAACAGACCTGCAGACTGATACCCCTTACAATACTTATACTCGTAAGGGCTTGCCACCCACACCGATCGCTATTCCGGGCAAAGCGGCTATTGATGCAGTCATGCATCCCGCTAATAGCAAAGCACTGTACTTTGTCGCAACTGCACCAGGGGCAGCTTCGCATTTTTCTGAAACATTGGCGGAACATAATAAAGCAGTTCAGAATTATATTCTGAACCGTAAAAAAGTGGTTTCTGCTGCGGATAAGAAGACTGGTACAGAAACAGCGCCAGTTGCCCCTACAACAGGTACATCAGCGACTACAACCACTCCTGCAGCTTCTACTTCTGAAATAGCTGTAATACCTGCACCAACCAATGACACGGCGACAAAAGCCGCCACTACACCTGCATCTACCCCAGTAACCGCTACCACAACACCGGCTAAACCATGACACACCATTCAAGAGGCTTATTTATTACCCTAGAAGGGGGCGAGGGTGCTGGTAAAAGTACCAATGCCCAATGGATAGCGAATTACTTGCGAGCGGCTGGTAAATCAGTCCTGATTACGCGAGAACCTGGCGGCACCGTTGTAAGCGAAGCCATTCGCCATGTGTTGTTATCCCCTGATTTGCCTCATATGCATGCGGATACTGAGTTATTGTTAATGTTTGCGGCACGCAATGAACATTTACAAACCAAAATTTTGCCTGCTTTACAGGAAGGTATGTGGGTTATTTGTGATCGGTTTACAGATGCTTCTTATGCGTATCAAGGTTATGGGCGGGGGTTACCATTAGAAAGAATTGCCGCCTTGGAAACGTGGGTACAAGGTAGTTTACGTCCTGATTATGTGCTGTTGTTTGATCTGGAGATTTCCACCGGTATGGCACGTGCGCAAGCCCGAGGCAAAGCAGACCGCTTTGAACAGGAGCAAGTGGCCTTTTTTGAACGAATACGTACCGGTTATCTAAAACGTGCCCAACAAGTTCCAGATCGTTACCCAATCATTGATGCGTCACAATCATTGGCAGAGGTACAGCAACAATTGCAGTATGTGTTGAACAAAATCCTCTGGGAATATGAGGCTAAAGTGTAGGGAACGATGATTTATCCATGGCAAAAAACGGTTTGGAATACTCTACAGCAAGCTCGTAGTTGTGACCATTTGCCACATGCATTGTTATTCAAGGGTGAAGCAGGCTGTGGCAATGACGATTTTATGCAGACATTGGCACAAGGTTTGCTGTGTTTGCAGCCTTTACCGGATGGTATGCCGTGTAGTAGCTGTCGTAGTTGCCAAGTGTTCGCGGCCAAAGCACATCCAGATTACTGGATAGTGGAATTGCAAGAGGATAAACAGGCTATTGTGATTGAACAAATCCGCGAACTAAATCATTTTTTAGGCTTAAGTCGTAGTTATAGTCCACGCCGTATTGCCGTTATCCAACCTGCCGAGCGTATGAATACTAATGCAGCCAATAGTTTGCTGAAATCGCTTGAAGAACCTACCGCCAATACGCATATCCTGCTATTAACCGAACAGGCGGCTTCCTTACTACCGACTATTCGTAGTCGTTGCCAAGGTTTACGTTTACCCACACCCCCTAAATCCCTGTCTTTGCAGTGGTTAAAGCAGCATACCTTGCAACATGAACCTGAAAGCCTTTTGCAACTGGCTCATGGACGTCCACTGGCTGCCTTAGCATTGGACACTGTCCAAACGGTGTCAGAGCACCAACAATGGTTGCAACATTTAGGTCAAGTACTGCTAAAACAGGCGAATTTAGTCGACATATCCAGTTACTGGGAAAAATACGATAAAAACTTGCTGTTAGATTGGCAACTGGATAGCTTGCAGAAAATACTAAAGCAAACATTTTTTCCCTCTAATAGAGAGGGATTGGATGAGCTAAAAACAATTCAAGCGAATTTAAGCCAATCGCAAGCATGGGCTATTTATGATGCGCTACTTGATCTGCGAAAGCTGGCCAATCATCCGCTCAATCCGCGAGCCTTTATTGAGTCCATGTTAATCTTATGGCATCCAGAGTATTGATAATATAGATCGAATACAGGTGGCGCTCTGAAAACTAATAGGTAGTTCGTGCAATGAATAAACCGCAATCTATGCCAACAAACCAGTCGTCAGCAGCCGGTACTCTTTCTATGGCGATTAATGACAAGACGGCTTTACACGCCTGTTACATGCCATTTATTAAAGATGGTGGTATTTTTGTACCAACAAATGAGCATTTTGAATTACACAAAAACATTGTTTTGCAATTACGTCTTGTGGAAGAGGGGAAAAAATTATTAATTTCTGGACGTGTTGTGTGGATTTCAACGGGTATGGGGCAACGCAGTACTAGCCCGGGTGTAGGGTTGCAATTTACGGGTGATCATCGTTTTAGAGTTAGACAGTTTTTAGAAGGAATTCTTGGCGATTTAGCAAAAGAACCTTCATCAAATCCTGCTTACTAAATTAAACGTAGCGCCAAAATAAACTATGAAATTATTCTTTTGCTTAATGTTATACTACAGAAGAGTAGGAGAAATATGAGAGCTGTTATTATTATCTCCTAATGCATATTATGTTAAATTAACATAATATTTGTGTTAACTTTAAAATAATTTATATCGATATATCCATAAATAATCTAATAATTAACACTGACACAGTGGTGTTAAATCTGGATTCTCTACACTGTGAACAATGACATCTAAAAAAATATTAAGTTCGTCCCACGATACTACGGTCAGAATACGTTTAAGAACTTCTGGGTCAACTGATGCAATAGTTTGCTGACCATTAGCCAATTGTAAATAAAGCCCTGCTAATGCCTTACTCCCAAACATGTCTTGCTCTAGCGCCGTTTGTTCTTGAGAGCTGAGTTCATCATACCAACCTTCCAGCTGCTCATTGATTGCACTGTCATCTGGTAAAATAATTTGCAGCACCAAGGCTTGTTGAATGTGTTCAGTTTGCTCGGTATAAACAATAGCCGCTTCTGTCAACAAGTGTTTAAACTTCTTGGCAGCTTCATGTGTAAAAAATACGTATTCGATTGTTTCCAAACTCATACCATCATCCCCTAACGATTTTCCTTGCGAGAGATATTTAACAGTACCTGATCTAACCAATAAGTGGGTAACAAACGTCTTAATAGCCAAAATAAGTGACTTGGAAAGGTCACACGATAACGAATAAGAGGTTTAGGGCTTTCCAGAGCGTGAATGACTTTTTTTAATACAGCCTCTGGTGGCAAGGTAAAAGGTGCTGCAGGCCCCGGCTTTTCCAAACGACGAATAGCCCCTTGATATTTAAGGCGATGGACACTTTGCTCAATATTGACATTAGCACGTAAACTTTGCAGCGCGTTTTGCCGAAACAGACTGGTAACCGGTCCAGGTTCAATCAAAATAACTTTGATATCGGTATCCACTAATTCTAAACGTAATGTATCCGCTAAGCCTTCAATAGCATGTTTACTGGCATTATAAGGTCCCCGAAACGGTAAAGAGACAAAGCCTAGCAAGGAACTGTTATAAATAATCCGCCCTTCATTGCGTTGCCGAAACATAGGCAATAACAAATTAGTCAACTGATGCCAGCCAAATACGTTGGTCGCAAATTGCTCTTCTAATACGTGTCGGGAGATATCCTCTAAAGCCCCGGCTTGCCCATAGGCCCCATTATGGAACACAGCATAAAGTTCGCCATTAGTGCGTAATAGAAGTTCCTGTACCGCCGCCTCCACGCTATGAGCATCAGCTAAATCCAGTTGTAAAGTCTTAAAACCTTCCGCTTGCAAGCGTTTAATGTCCTCGCTTTTACGTGCAGAGGCAAAAACCTGATAACCTCGTTCGCGTAGACCTTTCGCTACACAATAGCCAATACCACTGGAACAGCCGGTTATTAAAACGTTACGCATGCAAGATTTTTCCCTAAATGAATAGCAAAGGGCGAATGTAGCCTGATTTATTGAATTCAAGCAATGGCAACCCTATTATTGGTTTCTTCTAATGTAATTGAGATGAAATCCCCATGCCGATTTATGCCTATCAATGCAACTCTTGTGGTCATGAAATGGAAGCTATGCAAAAAATGGCGGATGCGCCTTTGAAAGAATGCCCTGCTTGCCATGAATCCACTTTAAGTAAGAAAGTTACGGCCCCAGCCTTTCGTTTGAGTGGTAGTGGTTGGTACGAAACCGATTTCAAAACTGGCAATAAGAAGAATCTGGCTTCCCAAGAGGCAGCACCCTCCCCTGCTTGTGGTACTGGTGCTTGTCCAGCGTGTACCAGTTAATTATTCTGGTACGCCCTCTAATTCCTGTAAATTAAATGAAAAATTAATTTACAGGAATTTGTATTAATAGTTTCCTCAGCCTTTTTGCTAAACGCTCACCACTCATCGGCTGTCATTGCTTAGCGTGAATAAGCCAGAATAAAATAGCTGCCAGTGGCTTCATTACAATAACAATAAAAGGTTGTATTCATCATGAAAACGCTCTCTGTTACAGCTGTAGCCCTGTCTATGGTGTCAGGTTATGCCTTAGCCGGTACTAGTTCTTTGTTTGGTGTTCCCAATGATTCTACATCGGGTACCTATTACGTAGGTGCAGGTATGGGTAAAGCCAGTGACAATCGCTGTAACAGTGGCAATACTCTAGTCGATGATCTCAATACCGTTGCCGGTACGAATGTCGCGAATAATTTAGATTGTTCTGAGGCTAGTGCTTGGAAAGTTTATGCCGGTTATCGACTATCACCAACGGTTTCTGTTGAAGGTGCTTATCTGCATTTAGGTGAACGTGAGACAGGTGCCACTCTCCCCGGTGCGACTGCCACCACTAACATTAATCCTAACCCTGTTACGATCAAATCCAAAGCCACTGGTGTGAGTGTAACCGGTGTCGCTAGCGCCCCCTTATCGGATGAACTCAGTCTATTTGGCAAAATGGGCGCGGTCTTTTGGGACAATGAAGACAGTATAACCGTTAAAAACGCCTCTAATACGCAAGTGCTGAAAGAAGCCAAGGTGACCAGCGATGGGACAGATCTTACGCTCGGTGCAGGTGCTGAATATAAACTTGATGAAAACTGGGCTGTTCGGGGTGAATACGAACACTTTAATGGCCTAGACGCCAATATGTATTCCATCGGTGCTACGTTCTCCAGCCTTTAGGGTTCTTTGTTCCCAGCAAATCTAATCTAAGCGGTTGAGATCGTAAGCTTTTTATTGATCCTCTTTAACAAACCCCAGAGGATATTCAATCATGCTAAAAAAGTCGATCTGGTTAGCCATTACAGGCTTATTGTGTCTATCCTCTGCAGTCATGGCGGAAGATTTATTTAACCTAGACAAACCGTCAGATGACCAGTTCTATGGCGGTTTTAGTTTATCTACCTCGGATACTGATCGGTGTTCCTATCATGGCGTCGATTGCAAAGGTAATGGCTGGAAATTGTTTGGTGGCTATAAATTCACGCCAAATGTTGGTGTAGAAGGTGGTTATTATCGTCTATTTCGCCGCGATGGCACTTCAGGCAATGACTACGTCACACTGAATGCTACTGGCATGGCGCTTTCAGCCGTTGGTTCTATGCCTCTTAACTCACAAACAGAAGTGTTTGGCAAAGCGGGTTTTATGACATGGGATCTTAACGGTAAATTAACCAATGGCGTTGACAGTGGCCAAGTTAACAGCGGTGGAACCGACGTGTTATTAGGCGTAGGCGCTGGTTATAAACTTACTGAAAACTGGGGTATTAGAGGCGAGTACGAACATATCGGTGGCGACTTGAAAGCAGGTATTTACTCCGTTGGAACAACTTTTTCTACCTATTAGGCTTTTATAACAGTAAGGATAATTATAATGAAAACCATAAAGCTATTGGTTGCCTTGATGGCTTTAGCAACTGCGTCTAGTGTCATGGCCGAAGGTCGCTTCACCTCAGCAGGTAAATTTTATGGGGGCGCTAGTGTCGGTACTATGGAAGGGGATATTAAGGACACATGCGATGCTTTGGATAAAGATTGCATGGGCTGGAAAGTATTTGGTGGTTACCAGTTTGCGCCCAATTTTGCAGTTGAAGGGGGCTATTACAAATTAGCTGACATTAACAAATCAAATGCATTTGGTGATACCTTGAAATTGCAAGCTTCTGGCGTAGCCATTAGTGGTGTGGCTTCTATGCCTGTAGCACCGAAAATCGATCTGTTTGGCAAACTAGGCATGATGCAATGGGATGCTAAAGGGACAATCAATGGCAAGACGTTTGATAAAGATGATGGTACCGATGTCATGGCCGGTGTTGGTTTGAATTATAAAATTACCGATACCTTAGGTATTCGTGGCGAATATGAACACATCGATGGCGATGTAGGCAGCGATATGCTATCCGCTGGCGCGACTTTCTCTACCTTATAAACCCTTTTCTCGAGGGCGTAATCATTTACGCCCTTAGCCCCTGCCCCTAATTCCGGCTTGCGTATAACCTTGTCAGGACTTAACATTCTTGCCTTTATCTAGGCAAAACTCCCAACCCATAAGGGAGTCAATGGAAACAGGAATAAGCAATGCGTAGTCATTATTGCGGGCAGGTTGATGAAGCCCTGCTCGATCAGCAAATTACTTTATGCGGATGGGTAAACCGTCGTCGTGACCACGGTGGGGTTATTTTTATTGATTTGCGTGACCGTGAAGGTATCGTGCAAGTGGTATTTGACCCTGACCGTGCGGAAGTCTTCAGTAACGCCGAACGGGCACGCAATGAATACGTATTGCAAGTCGTTGGCAAAGTGCGTCGTCGCCCTGCAGGTACCGAAAATACTAACTTGCGTAGCGGTCAGATCGAAGTACTGGCACTGGACATGAATGTCCTGAATACCGCTGAAACGCCCCCCTTCCAGCTTGATGAAGAAAATGTCGGCGAAGAGACACGTCTGACTTATCGTTATATCGACCTGCGCCGTCCGGAAATGCAAAAGCGTATGCAAACCCGTGCGCGTGTCACCGGTTTCTTGCGTCGCTTCTTGGAAGACAATGGCTTTTTGGATATCGAAACGCCTATGTTGACCAAAGCGACTCCAGAAGGTGCGCGTGATTATCTGGTCCCTAGCCGTACTCATCCAGGTTCTTTCTTTGCCCTGCCCCAATCACCGCAATTATTTAAGCAATTGCTGATGATGTCCGGCATGGATCGCTACTATCAGTTTGCACGTTGCTTCCGCGACGAAGACTTGCGCGCGGATCGCCAGCCAGAATTCACGCAGCTTGATATTGAAACCTCTTTCATGGATGAAAACGCCATCATGAATTTGATGGAATCCATGATGCGCGCTACCTTCAAGACTATTCTCAATGTGGATTTGCCAAATCCATTCCCACGTATGCCTTATTCTGAAGCCATGCATCGGTTTGGTTCTGACAAACCTGATATGCGTATTCCGCTGGAATTCGTTGAAGTTAGCGACTTGATGCAAAATGTTGAATTCAAGGTGTTCTCTGGCCCAGCCAAAGATCCTGAAGGTCGTGTGGTCGCGTTACGTCTACCCAATGGCGGCGAACTGTCGCGTAAAGAAATCGACGATTACACCCAGTTTGTTGGCCGTTACGGTGCTAAAGGTTTGGCCTATATCAAGGTTAATGACGCATCCGCCGGTGCTGCAGGTTTGCAATCGCCTATCTTGAAGTTCCTGCCGCCTGAAACCATTGATGGCATCATGCAACGTACAGGCGCACAAACTGGCGACCTGATTTTCTTTGGTGCTGACAAGTCTCGCATTGTTAATGATGCAATCGGTGCTTTGCGTATCAAGCTCGGTCATGATCGTGGTTTGGTACAAGGCGAATGGGCGGCTTTGTGGGTCGTCGACTTCCCGATGTTTGAGTGGGATGACAAGGAAAAACGCTGGGCTGCCCTGCACCATCCGTTTACCGCTCCTAATGTCAGTGCAGAAGAATTGGCAAAAGACCCCGGTAATACATTGTCACGCGCTTACGACATGGTACTCAATGGCACTGAAGTCGGTGGTGGTTCTGTGCGTATCCACAATATGGAAATGCAGAAAGCGGTCTTCAAACTGTTGGGGATTAGCGATGAAGAAGCACAGGAAAAATTCGGCTTCTTGTTGAATGCGCTGAAATACGGTTGCCCACCACACGGTGGTTTGGCCTTCGGTTTGGATCGCTTGGTCATGTTAATGACCGGTAGCCAATCCATTCGCGATGTTATGGCCTTCCCGAAAACCCAGACAGCGGCTTGCCCGTTAACCGATGCTCCGGCGGAAGTTGGTATGAAGCAATTGCGTGAATTGAATATTCGCGTGCAATTGCCACAAAAAGCTTAGTCTCAGGTTTTTGCAACGAGGTATCTGGTTTAACCGGATACCTCTGTTTCACTTATTTCGCGTTATTGACCGTCACTAACCAAACGGGTGTAACAAATCCAGTTAGCACTGGGATACACGGTCAAACCATCCGCTACCTCACCAGAAAAACGCAGGGCAGTAATAAGGCTACCTTTCAGATTATCGCCATAGACCGGCATACTGAAATCCACACCCTGATAGTTTTCTTCCACACGATTACCATACTCATCCACTTTCAGGTTCTCTGTACAGTAAGAGCCATAGCCGGGATTATTGACGGTCTCAGGGAAATAGTTCAGATCAATGTAAGGTTTGCTACCGTATTGCGCCAGATTCAACAGTTCCTCAGGAATTGGCAAACGCCAGTTACTACGTCCGCACAAACTAGTCGATTGCAGGGCTTGCACATAAGAATAGGCATCACAGGAACTACCGCCGATGTTTTGACACAGTGTCTTGCCATTGTAGTCCACCGTAGAGGCATAACCGGCATAGTTATGGAAATGACGATAACGCCAGTCTTTATCCTGCAAGCCGCCATCATCGGTTTTGGTTTCCCACAATAAACCGGTAGTGGTGTCTTTGACACAAGACCAACTGCTCGCAGAAGCCGGTAACTCATTACCTAACGCCCCTACTTTCACATAACGTCCAGAAGATGGCGTCGTTGAGGTGGTGGTACCATTGCCGGTGCTGGTAGTAGTCGTGTTGTCCGTACCAGAAGAAGTCGTACCGCCAACAATCGTTGAGGAGCCACCCCCTGTTCCTGTTGCACTACCACTGGTATTGGTATTGCCAGACGAGGTGTCTGTACCGGTAGCAGTTGTCGTGCCTGTGGAACTACTGCCTGTATTGCTATTCGTATCAGTCGTCGTCGTGCCGCTAGACGAGGTACCCGTCCCACTATTGGCAGTGGTATCCGTTGAAGTAGTTGTGTTATTTGCAGTAGAACCACTGGTGGTCGTGGTTGTATCTGTATTCGTATTGGTAGAACCAGAACTAATAGTGCTTGATCCTGTACTAGAGGTAGTCGTGCTTCCTGTGGTTGAGGGGGTCGTAGTACTACTATTGTCCGCTGTAGCAGCCGTAGAACTATTGCCTGAGGTATTGACTGTAGTGCTATCCGTAGCACTTGAGGTGGTGGCGGAATCATTACCCGATGACCCGCCCCCACAAGCACTTAACAACACAGACAATATAAAACCCATTAATACTAATGGCGGCTTACCTGAATTAATTGCACTTTTAAAATTAAATTTATTAATTTTCATAAAAAATACTAATCCTTTAGTTATATATAAAGAAGCCAACAGAATCCTTATTATAATGATAAATTGGCTATTGTCCTGAAATAAGCAATAAATTTATCGGTTAAACACTACCTTCTATAACGATTAATTATCAAAATTAAACGAAACAATGAGTTAATTGCCATCATTTAATGTGATTAATTAACCAACAGCCATGAATCTTGGGGTCACGTTGAAAATCTTCTGGCAAGGATTGCAAACGATAATCCTGTACTTGGTAGCGTTGCTCAACACTAGAATCTAGCTGAAATTTGCGGAAATTATTCGAAAAGACTAGCGTACCGTTGGCTTCTAACAACTGCATCGCCTGATGGATTAGGTCAGCATGATCACGCTGCACATCAAACACGCCTTGCATACGTTTGGAATTACTAAAGGTTGGAGGGTCAAGGAAAATAAGATCATAGCGATGCTGACAACGTGGCAACCATTCGACTACATTGGCCTGAATAAAGCGGTATTGATACGGGGAGAGAGGCAAACCATTTAGCTTGAAATTATCCTCAGCCCACTCCAGATAAGTTGCCGACATATCCACGCTATCCACGCGTTTAGCGCCTCCTACCGCTGCATGCACACTGACCGTGCCGGTATAGCAAAACAGATTGAGCACACTTTTGTCTTTGGCATGTTGCTGCATCCACCAACGCATAGGGCGATGATCTAAAAACAGGCCTGTATCCAGATAATCCGTTAAGTTCACCTTCAAACGCACGCCATGTTCAGTTACTACTAGAGATTGTGCGCTTCCGGCTTGCTTTTCGTATTGGTTGGTTCCTTTTTGTTGCTTGCGTTGTTTCAACACAATATGGTCAGGTGCGACGCCTAATGCTTCTGGCAATGTCATCAACGCTTGTTCCAAGCGCTGTTTAGCCGCCTTTTCATCAATACTTTTAGGCGGAGCATATTCTTGGACATGCAACCAGTCCGCGTAGCGATCAATCGCTAGGGCGTATTCCGGAATATCTGCATCATAGACGCGGTAAGCATTAGTATGCCCGCGCTTAATAAAGCTTTTCAGTTTGCGCAGATTTTTTTCCAAACGGTTGGCTAAATCCGGCGCTGTCAAAGCAGTGGGATGTTCTTTTTGCTTCAAGGTGTCGAAGGTAGACAGTTTGCTATCAACCTCACCGTTCATAAAACGGTATTCCTTGCTATAAAACAGCTCGGTCATGGCGATCGGCGCTTGTGCTGGTGCAAATAATGCCCCTTTTAAACCGGCTGGTAAGCTTGCCATCCAACCCCCTAAAGCGGCGTAAACAGGCCGCAATGCCACTGGCAGAGTCCCGTTATCCTCAAATGGCGGGCTGCTAATGACAAGGCCGGTACTCGCCTGTGATGGCGCTGGCATGGCTTTAATATCACATTGAGTCCAACGCGCATCAGGTAAACCTAAAGCACGCCAATCGGCCCGGGTTCCTACCACGGTTGCATACTCATGATCATTGCCCCAGAAGACAAAACGTTCAGCCTTTTGCATACCAACCTGACGACGCTGTTCCGCTTGTGCCCATAACTGTTGCCACAGTTCAGCATCATGCCCCAACCAACCTTCAGTCACGGTTTGATCGCGTAATAATCCCGGTGCAATATCCAATGCCATTAAAGCGCCTTCCAGTAAAAAAGTACCGCTTCCACACATAGGATCAATCAAGGCTATGGTTTCAGCCTCACTAGCCGCTAATTCCGGCCACCCTGCCCTGATTAATACCGCTGCGGCTACATTTTCGCGTAATGGAAAATACCCATCCGGGTCACGATAGCCACGATGTACTAAGCTTTGTGGATTCAGTTCCAGGCCGATACTGGCACTGCCCTTATGCACATTAACGGAAACAATGATATCGGGTGTGGTGCTGACACTGGGGCGGACACCGTGTTGTTGGCGAAACTGATCCCCAATCTGGTCTTTGACCCATTGCGCACCAAACTGGGTGTTATGGATATCTTCAGTACGGCCAAAAAATTTGACCTTTAACGTTCCGGTCGGTCGCACATGTTCAGACCAGTCAATCGAATGAAGGAGTGTCTGTAATTCAGTCTGATTCTTGCCATATCCGCTGGCAAGTTGTAAGGTAGTACGTGAAGCCAACCGACTCCACAGCAGAGCTCGATAGCCTACAGTTAAATCTCCGCTTGCTTTCACACCGGCATGACCGATTTTTACTTGTTCGGCTCCTAAAGCTAACAATTCTTCGGCCAAAAGCGGCTCTATAAATTGTGGGCAGGCAAAAAACCAGTGTAACGATGCTCTTTTATTAATCTGCATTTTTGAATAGTGACAATAGATAAAACAAGAGCGAATTCTAACGTAGAATACCTTTAGATTTCATGCTGAGCTGGTAAAAAACGTAATATAATGTTCTAGTTTAAATCAGGTAAAATGGAATGCTAATGACAAAAAACACTTCAACGGGAAGTTTTGATATTATTTTAAGTATGGAAGAAATTAGCGGCAGAGATAATGTTTGCCTTTCTTTCGGGGCAGGTCTTTTTAGAAAGCTAGGTTGGTCTTCTGGTGATTGGCTTAGTTTTGATGTCAGTCGTCCGGGTTTTATCTCCCTGGAAAAAATGCTCGACCCATCAGAATCGTTATTTTACGCCAGAAAAATAAAATTGAATGCTGGCTTTTATAAAGTTTGCTTTTATTCAAGACTCTACAATTTTCCAAAAGATTTTTATCTTTCCAAAGAAAAGGCAATGTTTAATTTGGAGAGCAAAAAATTAACTTTGGAAATTCCAGCCGAATATTGGCAAGTCGCTACTCCCCCTAAAGTCCAAGAACTTAGAGTCGAAGATATTGCTGCTGCTTTCAGAAAGCTGTGAGATCCAGTGTTTTTTATTACAACTTTCCAATTCGTTTTAATTGACGTAAAGGAGCCTTGACAATTCGGTTAGGCGAGGGGTGCCTGTTTGTTGCCATATAAAGCGAATAAAAACATTTATTGATCTATTCCATGAATTAAAAGCCTATAGGCGGACTCAAAATAAGAATCCGCATAAGAAGCTATTGGCTTATTTACAGTAGCCAGTCCTGTAAATATTCGCTTATATCGGCCACTTGTTCTTCGCAAACACTATGTTCCATTGCATAAGTGGCATAACCGGGTCTATAACCTTTTTCCATTAAAAGGCGGTGTGCCTTAAACCCTAAAAACTCTGGTACGACAGAGTCATGGGTACCATGAAAAATCTGTATAGGTAAATGCTGGTTAGCAGCGTGCGGCTGAATACTATCAGCCGTCGCAAAATAGGTCGATAACGCTAATAACCCCCCTAGTGGTTTGGGATAAGTCAATGCTGCTTGATAGGCAACTGCACCCCCTTGGGAAAAACCTGCTATGACAATCCGTTCACTGGCAATACCCCGTTCGATTTCACGGTCGATGAGGGCATGAATACTAGCGGCTGAGGCTTCGAGTTGCTGAACATCTACGCGCCGATCTAAAGTCATTTCCAGAATGTCATACCAAGCGGGCATCACATAGCCGCTATTAATCGTCACGGGAATAGTAGGCGCATGAGGAAATAGAAAACGAATAGCCGCTTGGCGTGGCAAATGCAGTGCCGGAACTAGGGGTTCAAAATCATGGCCATTAGCACCTAAACCATGTAACCAGATCACAGTGGCATCAGGTGGGGTTGCCGTGACCACTTCAACAGCAGGCAGATAAGACATGGAATTTCTCACCAATATAAACAGGCACCCAGTATAGGTGTTTCCTGTAATGGCGTCAGTTTTCCTAGCAGAGGCATAGGGTTTAAACCGTGAATAATCAATAAGCCTACTCATGACGTAGCGCATCAATCGGATCCAAACGTGCAGCGCGTTTCGCGGGCATATAACCGAACAACACGCCAATACCGGCAGAAAAAATAAACGATAACAGATTAATACCCATATTGAAGGTATAGGGTACTTGCATGACTTGGGCTAATAACAGCGAAGCCAAGGTAGCCAAAGCAATGCCAATCAGCCCCCCCATCGCCGCTAAGACCACTGCTTCGATCAGAAATTGCAGCAAAACTTCACGTTCCAATGCACCAATGGCAAGGCGTATACCAATTTCCCGCGTACGCTCCGTGACCGATACCAACATGATATTCATGATACCAATACCACCGACCAACAAACTCACTGATGCTACCGCCCCTAGTAAAGTGGTCATGATTTGAGTCGTACCGGAAAGTGCCTCCGCAATTTGGCGAGTATCCTGAACATTGAAATTGTCTTCTTTATCGTCACCGAGGCGACGCCGTTCACGCATCAAATCGGTCAGTTGATCTTTAACGCGGTTAATATCATTTTCATTCCGCACGGATACCTGAATATTGGCTACATTCTGGTTACCGGTAATCCGACGTTGCACAGCCTTGATGGGCATAACAACCGTATCATCCTGATCTCGGCCCATTGCCCCTTGTCCTTTAGAAGCCAAAACACCAATAATCTCACAAGAAAAATTCTTAACCCGTAAACTTTCACCTAAAGGCTGTTGAATGCCAAACAATTCACGCCGCACGGTTTCACCAATAATGCATACACTTTGCCCGGCTTGCAGTTCGGTATCACTGAATAAGCGGCCATTTGCCAGCGTCCAGTTACCTGCCGTGAAGTAATCATTGGTCGCGCCGACTGCACTAGTTGACCAGTTATTAGACATTGACACCACGGTGACGGAACGATTGATTTCTGGGGAGACAGCCGCTAGACCCGATATACGATTACGAATAGCGTCTACATCTTCTAACGAAAAAGGCGGAGCACCGCTAGCACCACCACCAGGCGGGCCAAACAAGCGTTGACCGGTACGAATTTGCAACAAATTACTGCCTAAACTGGCAACCTGATTTTTAACCGCTTGCGTAGCCCCATTGCCCAGTGTGACCATGGTAATCACAGCAGAAACACCAATCACAATACCTAAAATCGTCAAAAAAGAACGCAATAAATTACGGCGGATTTCCCGCAATGCAAGTAAAAAACTGCTCCATAACATCAAGTTATCCTCCGGCGACTGTTCAGAGCGCGGTTACGCACATCGCTATCAACCAAACCATCCACAAAATGGATAGTCCGTTTAGCATACTCTGCCATATCCGGTTCATGTGTCACCATCAGTATGGTAATGCCCTGCTCATCATTCAGGGTCGTCAGTAACTCCATGATTTCATGGCTGCGTTTGGTATCCAGATTACCGGTTGGCTCATCTGCTAGCAAAATGGTGGGGCGAGTTACAATCGCGCGGGCAATGGCAACACGTTGTTGCTGACCACCGGATAATTCTGCCGGGGTATGCTGTTCCCATCCCGCTAAACCCACCTGTTGCAGTGCTGCCTGAGCGGCTTGATGCCGTTGTTCAGTCGATTCACCCCGGTACAGCAACGGCAATTCCACATTTTCCTGGGCCGAGGTACGCGCTAGCAAATTAAAGCCTTGAAATACAAAACCCAAATAATGCCGCCGCAAGAGCGCGCGTTCATTGCGTGATAGCGCTTCCACATGCACATCACGAAATTGGTATTCCCCTGATGTGGGCATATCCAAACAACCAAGAATATTCATGATAGTGGATTTACCAGAGCCACTTGGCCCCATGACGGCGATAAAATCCCCCTTCTCAATGCTTAAGCTAACCCCTTTCAACGCTTGAAAACTGACCTGTCCCTGGCCATAGGTCTTAGTAATATCGCGTAATTCAATTAAGGCGCTCATGAACGCCCCCGACTACTAGCCCCTGTACTGGCTTCAGTAATCACCCGCATCCCAGCCTGCAGTTGGCCACTGGTAATTTCGGTCATTTTGCCATCGGTCAAACCGGTTTTAACCTCAATCGGCGCTGGAACATTAGTATTATCGAGCACCCATACTCGCTGCATACCCTCTGGATTAGGCGGGGTGGATGTAGGCCGTTGTCTGGGCTGATTCATCATCCGTGGAGGGCGTGGCATCAATTTGGAAACAAAACTGCTACTGCTATCCGCTGGACGTTCCCCGGTAGACGAAGCCCCCTCAGGCGCAGGCGGGGTAAAACGTAAGGCAGCATTAGGCACGAGTAACACATTGTTACGTGAGTCGGTTGCAATGGTTGCCGTTGCGGTCATACCCGGACGCAAGGTCAAATCCTGATTTTGTACCGCCAATACTGTTACATAGGTCACGACATTTTCAGTGGTGGTGGAACCTAAACTTACCCGAGTAATTTCAGCCGGATATTTACGGCCTGGCCACGCATCTACCGTAAACTCGGCTTTCTGACCGTTTTTAACCTTGCCTACATCCGCTTCATCCACCCCCACTTCGACTTCCATTTGCCCTAAATCTTCTGCCAGCGTGAATAAGGTAGGGGCGGAAAATGAAGCCGCTACAGTTTGCCCCGGTTCTACCGAACGCGTCAAAACCACTCCATTAATAGGTGAGGTAATCATGGCTTTACCCAAATTGGTCTGGGCTGAATTCAGGTTAGCTTTAGCCTCAGCAACCGCCGCTTTAGCCGCCAGTTCAGCAGCCTTGTTATTGTCAACATCGGCTTTGGCCCGATCCAAAGTAGCTTTAGCCGTATCTAAGTCACTTTTAGCAGGCATTCTCCCACCAGACGCCTCATACAATTGTTGCAGACGGTTAAACTGCGCTTGTGCTTCCCGGACACTAGCCTGTGATTGCACAATGCTGGCACTAGCCTGTGTGACTTTGGCCTGATTGGATGCCAAGGTCGCTTTGGCCTTGGTAATGGTATCTTCCAACTGATTGGTATTGAGGATTGCCAGTTTCTGCCCCTTTTTAACCTCATCATTGGCATCAACCAGTACCGCATCGATTGTCCCGGATAATTCCGTGCCAATATCTACCTGATTCTTGGGTTTGAGATTGCCTGTTGCGGTTACGGTTACGCGTATATCCCCGGTCTTAACCTCGCTGGTGACGTAACGGATTGGGGCACTCTTAGTGGGCTGACCCCAGAAATAATAAGCTCCCCCAGCCGCTAAGGCGCTGAGAATAAGCCACGTTAACCAACGCCTAGCCGGTCGCTTACTGTTAGTCGCCCCCGCTAACACCGCTTGCACAGAATCCGTGCTAGCAGGAGTGGTTGCGGTTATTTTAGCGTTTGCGTTCATGGGTTATTACTCCTGCCAAGCGCCGCCGACGGCCTTGTACAAATTAATAATGGCTAATGTACGCGCTGCACGGGCATCTAGAGCACTCTCTTGGGCGCTAAGCACGCTGCGTTGAGCATCCAGCACATTCTGAAAATCGGTCGTTCCCGCCTCATAACCTAATTGGGCTAGTTGCTCGGCGCTACGCGCGGTCGCAACATTACCATCCAACAAGGGTTGTTGTTGTTGCAGTGCACCTAAGGCCACAAAGTTATCTGCGACATCCTGTAAAGCGCTTAACACGGTTTTCTGATAGCTCGCTACCGCTTGAGCACGGGCAGCATCCCGTACTTCCACTTGCTGTTTGAGTTTTCCACCATCAAATAAGGGGGCGCTAATAGAAGCCAACAATGAACGGGTAATACTGCCGGTATCCAGCAAATCAGCCACACTTAAACTGCTCAAACCCAAAGAACCGCCTAAATTGAAGCTTGGATACAAATTGCTTTTTGCCTCTCCTACCCGTAAACCCGCTGCAACCACCTGATACTCAGCCGCGCGAATATCCGGGCGTTGGCGAATGGCATTAGCCGGTACATGGATGTTTATGCTGGGGTTAGGAATAACGGTACCGCCAGACAAGCGCGCCTGTAAGGCTTGTGGCGCTTTACCAGTTAAAATAGCTAAGGCGTGCTGGTTTTGGGTAATAGTTTTTTCTAAATCGGGAATTTGCGCTTGGGTTTGTCCCAAACTCAGGTTAGCCTGTTCAACATCCAAACCACTGGTCAAGCCAGCCTGTTGTTTGAGCTGGGTTAAGCGTACCGTTTCAGCACGTGAGGCCAAACTTTGGCGATTAATACCTAAACGAGCTTGAGCCAAACGCAGATTGACGTAACTGCTGGCCACTTCAGCCGCTAATGAGGCTTTAACATCTTCCAAACTAGCTTGCGCAGCCAGTTCATCGACAGTAGCAGCGCGTGCCGCCAAACGGTTACCACCAAAAACATCGGCTTCCCAACTAGCATCTAGCGTCATACCGTAGTTATCGCTACCACCACTGCGACGAGCCGAACCGCCAGCACTTAAGCCCGGTAATAGCGCGGCCCCTGCAATCAGCCGTTGAGCACGGGCGGAACGTAGATTAGCCTGTGCAGTAGCAATATTCGGATTCGCCTGTAACGCTTCTTGAATAAGAGCAGTCATAACAGGATCACCAAAACGTTGCCACCAAGCTGCCTGCACCGGTGTCCGAGTTAAATTCACCCCGGCTGGTAAAGCAATAGCCGGGGCGACGGTTGCATGATCACGCACAGAATTAGCGGGCATACAGGCCGATAACACCATACATACCATCAAACTTGTCATCATCAGAGCCGGTTTTTGGAACATCATTGCACTTGCCCGCCATGTTTTTGCTGTGGTTATCAGTGTCACTCACCTGTACGTAAAGGTGGGTAAATGCTGTGTAAAGAAATGTAAAACCACTGAGGCCACCATTGGATTATGGTAATAGCAGTTGAACGAGCTATTGTGCTTAACTTTAGTCAAAAATTAGCAACTGCTTGGATAGAAGTGAAGTATTGAATATTGAATACGGTTATTGCCCCAATAACACGCATAAAAAAGGGGCTAGCCGAAGCTTGCCCCTTCCCCTTCCTCTCTACGTAAACTTTTTACGGTTTGGCAAAAGCCGCATTAACCGTTTTAACGGCTGCCATGCTAACCACACAACTAGTCGCTGTTCCTGTACAAGCACCCGACCAGCCGGTAAAACGTGACCCACTAGCCGCAGCCACTTTCAAGGTAACGCTGGTATTAGCCGGATAGGCTTCTGTGCAATCGGTTCCACAACTAATCCCGGCAGGCGTACTGGTCACTGTTCCAGTACCTGTTCCACTACGAGTAACTGTCAGATTATATAAGGGTACAAATGTTGCTGTGACACTTTTAGCGGCTGTCATACTGACGGTACAAGTGGTGGTTGTACCACTACATGCGCCCGACCAGCTGGTAAACTTTGAACCTGTCGCTGCTGTTGCCGTTAACGTAACCGTCGTATTATTCAGGTAGGCCTCGCTACAATCCGACCCGCAATTGACTCCGCCTGGCAAGCTGGTGATTGTACCACTACCTGCACCTGTTTTGCTGGTTGTTAACACAAAAATAGGTTGGAAATTTGCCGTGACACTTTTAGCGGCTGTGAGGCTAACCGTACAGGTAGATACTGTACCACTACAGGCCCCTGACCAACCAGTAAATTGATAATTGGTTGCTGGGGTTGCCATTAGGGTAACCACCGTACCGGTTACATACGCTTCACTGCAATCGGTTCCACAGCTAATACCTAGCGGGTTACTGCTAATAGTCCCACTACCGGTTTTACTCGCAGTCAGGGTATAAGTTACGAGTTTATCAAAGGTAGCGGTGACAGTTTTGGCAGCTGACAAGGTAACATTACAAGTGCCCGTGCCGCTACAAGCACCCGACCAACCACTAAATTTGGAGCCGCTTGCCGGTACTGCCGCCAAGGCTACGACGGTATTGGCAGTGTAATTTTCAGTGCAATCTGTACCACAGTTAATACCAGCCGGTGAACTAGTGACCGTCCCAGTTCCTGTACCTGCTTTAGCCACTGTCAAAGCAAAACTGCTGGTGGTAGTACGATTAGCACAATAGCCAAACAATACCGCTGACTGATTTGGTTGAATCAGATTATTCCACGCGACTCCCTCGGCTGTGACCTGATTGCCTGTCTGTTGATAAGTCGCATTCCAAATATTGTAGATAACGCCCTCAATAGTAAAGGTTACCTTCCAATCAATCGCAATACTATTGGGGTTGGTTAAGGTCACATCGGCACAATAACCACTGCCCCAATCCGAGGTATTTTTAAGCTGCACCGTAATAGACTTATTAGTCGTGGGATCAGTTTCATCTGTATCCGTTGTGCTGCTACAACCGGGGTCAGCGGGATAATCGATTTTGCCGTCCTTGTCATTATCAATACCGTCGGCACAGGCTGCTGGTAACGGATTGCTTTCATCCGTATCGGTAGCAGACGTACAACCCGGATCAGCAGGATAATCAATTTTACCGTCGCCATCATTATCAATACCGTCGGTACAGGCAGCTAACGGCGGGTCAGTTTCATCGTTATCGGTGGCCGAACTACAGCCGGGGTCATTTGGATAATCAATCTTGCCATCTTTGTCATTATCCAGCTTATCAGCACAAGCAGCGACGGTGGTTACACTACCCGGTTTCCAGTAGTTGCCGGTTATGGCTAATAAACTTAATAGGTTAACGGAATCTTCGTAGTAATTTTCATGGCGGTTATAAATCAATGCATAAATACTATTGAGGAAGCTTTGCTGGCTACTATCCAGCATGGCACCGACCCCAAACGGCGCTATAAAGAAGCTGGTAGTATAATTGCCAATCGGGGTGCCATTCAGCTGATAACCCGCTTTGATATTACTGGCACTGCCAAACGCAGCGCCTGACAGCCAGCGAATCATTTTCACGACAGAGGCTTTAGATTTGGCATCATTGTTTAACAATGCATCTAGGCCAATACGCCAGGGATCACGTCCGGCATTGTAATAATAAGCGCCATCGTTAGCGCTTTCGAGGAAGCCGCCATAGGCTGGCCGACACGCCGTCGTGGTCTGACAATCTATAATGAAATCCGGTAACAAGCCGGTAGTACTGCTGTAATTGGCTTGAAGTGTATCAATCACCGCCTGAATTTTCTGAATGACGGTCAACCACGCGGTATTTTGGGTCGCCTCTGCAAACGCCCGGAAGTGGGATAACATGAAATCGGATGAGCGCGTCGTGTATTGGTTGTAAGGGCTACCACTGTCGCTAGTCCAGTCACCTAGTTTAGGTAGAAAACTGCTTTTACCAATAGTAGAGGCTAAGATCGCATCAATGACCAACTTAGCTTCGGCCTGATAATTGACCGCTCCACTACTACCCCATTGCTCATGTGCTAGTAATAAACCGTAGGCAATATCAATATCACCATCAAAGGCATTGTTATTACCACCAACTGCAGCACCATTTTGGACTTTCCACGTCATCAAGCGATTATTGATGCCACTAGGGTATTTACGCGCAAAATACCACAGGCCATCAAACAAGGTTTGTGCATTAGGATCATGACCCGCCATTAAGGCCACAATCACCATACCAAAGCCTTGCCCTTCAGAGACAGTCACATCCGAACCTTGACCAAACGCTACCCGATACAACGTTTTTCCCGCTGTATTGGTACCCGCCATTACCAAAAAACGACTTTTCCAGTCATTATAAAAATCCCGCACATGCTGATCTTGTTGATCTTGGGTGAAATTGGTAGGACGAATGGTACCGGCTGCATAGATAGTATGTTGGGGAAAAGGTCGATTTGGCGCAGCTGAGACTGAATATGGCAAGATAGATAAGCTAATAACTGCTAGAAGTATTCGCAAGAATACGTGGGATAGACACTGCATGATAGTTTCCTCGCTATGAGGATATTGAGATTTCTGCTTTCTCAATTCCTGACTTTGCTTATAAATTAATCTATTTGATTGATTTTATCAATTACAAAATCAGTCTGAATTATATGAAAAGGAAAATAAGCAGGCACTTGTATCAAGGCTGTCTCCTTGATCAAACAGAAAAGATTATTTATGGATAGAAAACGCACTCAGTATCGGGTAGCTGGCTGTTAAATTGGGTAAATGCCGTGTAAAGAAATGTAAAAGCGCCCCCAACCGACACGTCCTACCCTTATCATTCAAACTCTGACATTCTACCTAGCTAACAGGCGGCCACTACGATGAGCAAACTTTTATTGGTCGATGACGATATTGAACTCACCCATATGCTGACCGATTATCTAGAAGGCGAAGGGTTTACCGTAACGGCCGTTAATGATGGCGAATCGGCAGTACGTGAAGTTACCCACCCTAATTATGCGCTAGTGGTCATGGATGTCATGATGCCCGGCATGAGTGGCATTGAAGCGTTAAGCCGTATTCGCTTACAAAGTCAGGTACCGGTTTTGATGTTAACTGCACGCGGCGATGATATTGACCGTATTATTGGTTTGGAACTCGGCGCGGATGATTATGTACCTAAACCCTGTATGCCGCGCGAGCTAGTCGCGCGCATTCGTGCCATTTTACGGCGGACTCAGAATGATTCTTCGCCCCCTCGCCATGAACCCCTGCAAGTAGGTGGTTTAATTGTCTGGCCAGAAAAACGTCAGGCTACTCTTAATCAAAAATTACTGGAGCTTACCAGTACCGAATTTAATTTACTGGAAGTGCTGATTCAGCATGCCGGGCAAACGGTTAGCAAAGCTGATCTATCTGCCCAAGGCTTAGGGCGTACCTTGACGCGTTATGATCGCAGCATTGATGTGCATATGAGCAGTATCCGCCACAAATTAGGTCATTTGCCGGATGGTCGCTCTTATATTCAAACGGTGCGGGCAGTTGGCTATCAACTGATCTGGGAATAAGACATGGGGCGTTTATTCTGGAAAATTCTGTTTACTTTTTGGCTCACCTTGTTGATTGCTGGGGGCGTAAGCGGTTTAACCGTGTGGTGGCATCAACATACTTGGCAAAACTTGGCCGATGACGTGGTTGTGCGTCCCTCTGCCATCTTGGCGGTAAAGGCAGCAGCGAATACCTTCCGCTTTGGTGGCCAACCAGCACTCGTTAACATGTTGCAGGAACAGCAACGCGAAGCACCCTTCAACCTGCAAGTGTATGCCGTCAATCCTCAAGGGCAGGAATTACTCGGACGCAGCGTATCAGCAGATACCTTGCAACGTGTTCGTGATTTAGCCAAACGCAATGTGTCACCACCAATTATTAGACAGGAAGGTGCGTTCCTCTTATTCGCCCCCTTAGCAGGACAATTTCCACAGTTTCAGAGCGAAAAAAGACATCAATTGCCACCTGCACATCGCTATTCAACGTCTACCCTGATTGTCTCCGGCATTATTATTAGCTTTTTATCCAGCTTTTTATTGGCTTGGTACTTTGCCAAACCCATCCGCTCCTTGCGTGAAGCTTTTCAGTCATTAGCTAACGGTGATCTATCGCGCCGTGTTAGTCCGACTATAGGAACACGACGTGATGAACTGGCGGATTTGGGTAAAGATTTTGATCATATGGCCACGCAGTTGCAAAACCTGATGTCCTCACAACGCCGTTTATTGCATGACGTTTCGCATGAATTGCGTTCGCCTTTAGCCCGGTTACAAGTCAGTATTGGTCTAGCCCGTCAACAGCCGGATAAACTCGCGAGTAGTCTGGAACGCATTGAACATGAGGCTGGGCGGCTGGATAAACTGGTCGGTGAAGTCCTGACCTTGTCGCGTTTGGAAGCAGGCGGGTGTCAGAATATGGATGATTATCTGGATATTTTGGAGCTGATTGATGTGGTCGTGGATGATGCTAGCTTTGAAGCTCAATCGCTATCCTGTCAGGTAGCGTTTCAGTGTGATCTGGAAGATAACCCGGTCATTAAGGGGCATGGTGAGTTATTGTATCGAGCGATTGAAAATGTGGTACGTAATGCCATTCATCATACGCCCCCTCATACAACGGTGGTATTGAGTGTCCATCGAGATACGACTACTACTTGTTTACAGCTCACGGTTGATGATCAAGGTCCCGGTGTACCCGAGCATGAATTAAACCGTATTTTTGAGCCTTTCCAGCGCAGCACCAGTAATCCGCAAGTTAGGCAAGGTTATGGTTTAGGTTTAGCTATTGCACGACGTGCTATCGAAAGTCATGGGGGTAGCATTCGCGCTTTTAACCGTCAGCCACAGGGTTTACGGGTACATATCACCTTGCCGCCAGACCTTGCTCAGCCGTAGGTAATGCGCTTTTTCTGCATTTAAACTGCACTAAATCTGCACTATTTATAATCGTATTTGACAAAAATTAAACGTGCCTCTTGCATTCTTTCCTATTCAGGCTACATTCAGTTTTAAGTCAAGGCAATAAGTAAAATAAGTAAAAAAAGACGGCCCGTGTCTTTTATTAACACCTTGGCCATAAGAAACCCGGTGGGTTATTCCGACCACTTTCCGCAAACCCACCACGATTCTTGCACCGGGAGCTATTCCCGGTGTTGGTTTTTATGTGTTATTAATGTAGCGATTAGCTCTTAGAGGGAAGAGATAGTTATGAGTAGTGTCAGGTCATATGGTGTTAGTGTCAAAAGTGTATGCTATGGGTTTACCCTGATAGGTTTATTAACCCTTACTTTAACCGGATGTAGTACCCCTACCACCGCAAGCAAAAATGTCGCCCTTTCCAATAGTCCTACCGTCACCGTCGCTAAAGTCCAACCGATAGCCACCAATCCCAAACGCACAGTTACGCTGGTGGAGAAAGTCGTTTGGAATGCCCAAAAGCAGCAAGGCAAAATGTATCGTTGGGGGGGCACGAGTCCTGTAACCGGTTTTGATTGCAGTGGCCTAACTCAATATGCCTTTAATAAAGGGGCGGGTGTAGCCATTCCGCGTACAGCTGCTGAACAATACAAAGCCGCGATGAAAATCCCCGCAAGCCGTGCTCAAAAAGGTGACCTGGTATTTTTTAACACGCATGGTAAATATGTCAGTCATGTGGGTGTTTACCTAGGTAATAACCGCTTTTTACATGCTCCTCGTACTGGCAGAGCTATTACTACTAGTTCACTGCAAGGTTACTGGCAAGAAAGACTCGTTGGTTTTGGTCGCTTCCCAGCCGCCTGTCGCCCAGCGTTTTCTTAAGCATGACAACATTAACAAACCTTCACTTCTAAAATAGATAGAGTGGTTTATGCTTATAAACCATGAATATACTTATTGTCGAAGATGATCGTCAGACGGCTAGTTTCATTCAGAAAGGCCTGATGGAAAGTGGTTATGTAGTGGATCATGCCGCCGATGGGGAGGATGGTTTACATCTTGCCCTTAATGGAGCGTATGATGCCCTGATCGTGGACAGGATGCTGCCCAAACGCGATGGCTTGTCCATTATCAAGCAATTACGCTTGCAAGGCATGCAAACCCCTGTGCTGATTCTCAGTGCCCTTGGCGAAGTGGATAGTCGAGTGGAAGGATTGCGGGCAGGAGGCGATGATTATCTGGTCAAGCCCTATGCGTTCAGTGAATTACTTGCGCGTCTGCAAGCCCTGCTCCGACGTACCCAGCCTGTACAGGAACAAACCATTCTCAAGGTGCGCGACCTAGAAATGGATTTGCTAAAACGCCGCGTGACGCGTAATGGTGTGGTCATTAATTTGCAGCCGCGCGAATTCAATTTGCTGGAATACCTGATGCGCCATGCTGGTCAAGTGGTAACCCGTACCATGTTACTGGAAAAAGTGTGGGACTATCATTTTGACCCACAGACTAATGTCATTGACGTGCATGTAAGCCGGTTACGCAGCAAAATTGATAAAGATTTTGATACGCCTTTGCTCCATACCATCCGTGGCGCGGGATATCTGCTGCATGATCCGCAAGCTGTTTAATACCACTGTCTTTCGATTGTCGCTGGTCTATGCCTTATTATTCAGCACCGTCGCTGCCGGAGCTCTAGGTGTTATTTACTGGATGGCAGCGGCACAAATGCAGCAGCAGACCGACACTCGCCTACAACTGGAAACCGATATGTTGTTAAGTCGCTATCGGGCAGCAGCGGTTGAAGGACTCACCCAGGTCATTCAGTTACGCAATAGTGAAGGCGGCGAGCGTTTTCTTATTTCTACCCTTATTCATCGTCGACAACAAGATTTCACCCGCGGTATTACTTTTGACGTCATCAATCAAGACAATACCCAAGCTTTTGCCACCGTACCCTTAGGTAAAGTGATTGGTTCACGCCAACAAAGTGAGCCTGTTAGGTTATTATGGACCCTGTTACCTGGCGGTTATCAACTGGTCGTGGTAACAGACTTAAAAGAACAGCATACCTTACTAAACCGCTTACTGGTTACCGTCTTGACGGCTATTGGCATTATTTTCACCTTGGCCATTATGGGTGGTAGTTTCATGGGCTATAACGTGTTGCATCGCATTAATGGGGTCGCTAAAACGGCTAATGCCATTGTCAGTGGTAATCTGAATCAGCGCATGCCGGTGACTACACGCAATGATGAATTCGATCGCCTAAGCCAAGTGCTTAATACCATGCTAGAGCGTATTGAATACTTGATGCAGGAAATGCGAGAAGTTTCAGATAATCTTGCCCATGATTTGCGTAATCCACTCAATCGCTTGCGCAACCGGCTAGAAGCCAGTCAGTATCAATCACACAGTGGTTCTAACCCTGATTATCCCCAGTTGATTCAAGATACCATTCAGGAAGTTGACGATCTAATCAAAACTTTTAACGCCTTGCTCAGCATTGCGCAAATGGAATCCGGTGTACAACGAGATGACTGGCATAATATTGATCTGACGTCCCTGATTGAAGAACTAGCTGAGTTATACACGGTGGTGGCTGAAGAAGAAGGGCTTACCTTAAGTCATCGTGCTGATGCGGATTTGACTATTTATGGTAACCGGCAGTTGCTGGCGCAGGCCATTACCAATCTGCTGGATAATGCCGTCAAATACAGTCCACAGGGGGGGCATATCAGCCTGATGGCAAGCCATTTGAATGATAAAGTGACGATTACGGTAGCGGATAATGGCCTCGGTATTCCAGCAGAGAAGCATAATGTGGTGTTTAAACGCTTTACCCGTTTGGATAATGCCCGCAGCACACCGGGAAATGGTTTGGGCTTAAGTTTAGTCAAAGCAGTAGCGGATTTGCATAAAGCCGAAATCCGCTTACAGAATAATCATCCGGGTTTAAAGGCTAGTCTTATCTTGGCTGGTTAATCCATTGCAAAAACGCTTGCCCACGCCGGACGGTATCTTTACCTACGGCTTTGGCAGTGGTAGCCGTGGCTAGATTGACTGCCTGCATTAAATCACGCTCTGGAATAGGGCTACCATTAATCAAAATTCGCTGGGGCGTATTAGCATACTCCCCCATGGTATTCCGATAATCCATATCCTGACTACTTAAACCATAAATACAGATTGCCTGTGAGACGGCTGCAGGAGGTTGTCCTTGTAAAGTAAAATCCAATGTAACCTGCCATTGAACGCCTTTTTGCTCAGTTTGTTGCTCGCCCTGCCAAACCGGAATTTGGTTACCCGCCAGACTTTCTATGATGGTTTTACAGCTTTGCATAGCGGTACTGAGACCATGATTACCACAACCTGCCATCATACCCAGCATAAGTAACAGTAAACTGTTGCGTATCAGTGGCCAGCCTTTGAAATTGTCCGTTGTCATTTTGCTGCTCTTGCCTTAGTTAAGTTATGATGATGATCTGATACCTGCATGAGAACAGAAAACATGTTTGAAGAAAAGCTTGCTCAACTCCAGGAACTTGAAACCACCCTCACCCAGCGTCTTGAAGGTCTTAACCGCGACCTTAGCAGTGAGCATAGTGCCGATTCTGCCGAACAGGTAACCGAACGGGAAAATGAAGATGTCTTGCGTAATTTGCAAGAAGAAACCCGTGTCGAATTACAGCAGGTACGCGCTGCTCTCAAACGTATCCATGCGGGTGACTATGGCATTTGCGCCAATTGCGGAGCCGATATTGGTGAAGGGCGATTAACGGCACTTCCCTATGCTACCTTGTGTATTCGTTGTGCCGCTTGACAGTTGGTCGCTTTCTAACAGGAAAATCAGGGAGTGTTGCAGTAAAATCCGGGTTTTATTTTGAGTGTCAATCTTAACTTATGAAATTTCCCGATCCCTTGCGTATCGCATTTACTGCTGTGCTATTTTTGTCTATCAGCGGCTGTTCATTAGTAGCACCGCCATTACCTCCTCAGGCTAAAGTCGACCCACGAGCGGCGCGTTCGGCTAGCCCAGCGACCATGAACTGCCTACAGAATAACGGTCGCTTAGAAATTATTAAAACACCAGAAGGTGAAAAAGGTTCTTGCGTACTACCCAGTGGTAAACGCTGCGATGAGTGGGAAATGTTCCGTGGCAATTGTCCTACTCGCACGGTCAATGCAAATATGAAATTCCCTATGCTGTTCTAAACTCCGAAGCCGGTTAATGGATACCGGCTTCTTCTAATAAGTTGCTAATCAGACGCTCCTTGTCGGCTAGCAAATTACTCAATTCAGTTACATCATACGTGGCAAGCTGGTCTTGCATATGCTGAAGCGCCTTATTGACCTGAGCTTCGCCCAACAAAGTAATATCTGTAGTGGTAATCACATTGTGATCCACCATACGCAAAGCCGCTTCATAGGCAATATCCGCCTTAGCATCCAACAGATTTTTATCCGCGCCCCCCGCCCCATTCATCAAGGCTGACATCAATTGCAAAACAGAAATAGCACTACTTTCCAATTGGCCGACCCAGTAGGCTTTACCACCTTCATCAGCAACATGTCCAAACAGGCTGTTATACAGGCTATCGGTCAACGTGCCATACAATTGTTGGCGCACATCTCCTTCTAGCGTATGTAGATAATTTTCAATAGCCTGTCCGGTAGTCAGAGATGCTGATTCAACCTGACTGCCCAACGTGGTTTTAAGCCATTGCACATAATCTGGGGATTGATTTACCACTGTGGTCAGCACTACAGACGTATCTAGGGTTTGGGCATCCAGCATTTTGACCGTCCAGTAAGCCAATGCTTCTGGCTCACCTAAACGGTCAAAAGCGGTCATATAAAAGGTTTGCAGATTTTCTACGTGACGTGGATACAGCTCCAAAATAGCAGCGACACAACCGTCCAGCTCTTTTTCTGGCATAACATCCCAACCGATCTCCAGCAAAAATTGACGCTCTTCCATTGACGTTTCCAAGCGCGCCATGGATGCCAAATAAGGGTCTGCAACAGCATTGCGTTGGGCAATGGGGGTATCAATGACCGGGGTTATCTGGTTAAAAGCATCGTTTACAGACTCGTAGTTATTATCTGTTGGTAAAGGAAAAAACAGGTCTTCCATCACAACCCCGTTAAACATGATTATTTATTAAACATATAGGTTAACAAAATATTACTTATATTAGAACTATAATTTATGAATGAAAAGTAAAAACTATGATCATTTATTGTGCTTTTATTATAACTTAAATTAATAATTAAAATTATTTATATTTATCTTAAATCACATCCATAATCTTTGATTTGTCGATGCCATTGTTGGGTTTTAGGGGCAAAAATAAAAAAATCATAACATGATTTTATATCCCCAAAATCGGCACTTGCTAATACACCAATATCGGTAAATCCGTCCTGATTCTTGTCTCGTAAGCGAAAAAAAGTGGATGCGTGTTGCTGATAAGTGGCAAAGTTAATACCTGTTAAGACTTGTGGGGACTGACCTTGTAGAGCTACTAATATTTTCCCACCATCCTGTGAGGTCACAGACAGTGATGCTTGCAAATGCTGAGGAGTATTAACGGTAAAGGTTTTGACAGTAGGCGGTATACTGGCAGCATTTACCAACGACGTAGTCGCAGAGGGCGAGGTAACACTGCTACAGGCTGATACCCCTAAGGTCATAAAAATTAGTATACAAGGAATTTTCATACGCTATCCTTCTCCAATGCACAAACAATCTTCAACTCAAGGGCATGTTATAGTATGAACGAGGCAAACCAATCGCCTAAGTCATCGTTTTTTTCAGTGGGTAAAACTTCCACTGGGTTAGTATCCGGGGCTAGTCTTCTATTATTGCTGGTATTAGTCAGTTGTGGCGGCGGCGGTAGTAATGGGGGGGGAGGTTCTACCAACGGTGGCAATACCGATACCGGTTCGGGTGGTAATGGTAACACCTCGACTGCTGGCCGTTTACTATTGCTCGACCCCACCCGTAATCAAGCAGAAACCGCTATCGCTGGTTTACAATACTCTTCTGCCGGATCAATAAGTAATGCTAATGGTGATTTTGCCAACAGCAGCACTCTGGCATTGTATTTAGGTAATAACAATGTCATTACCTTAAATGCTAAGTCCACTGTGACCCAACAAGATATAGCGGCGGCTATTTGTAGCGGTTCCAGCGATAGCACTTGCCCCTATCAGGCGGGTAAAAATCTGGAACGGTTATTCCTAAGTTTGGATAGCGACCGTAATTCCAGCAATGGTATCCAGTTAAGCACCCTAGCCAGCGCTTTGAATCTGCCCTTGAGCGCATCCACCGATCAGTTTGAAGCCAGTCTAGCCCAACAATTGGCGGCTTATGGCCTCAAACCAGCGGCCTTATTCCAACCTTCTTTGGGTATGAATACTGAAGCCGCCCAATCCGAACAAAATGACATTGTGCAGCCCTTGCCTTTTGTCGATATCTTCCGTACTGCGCGGCCCTTCAAAGAATATTCGTGTGCCGATGCCACCTATGATGTCAATGGTTGGCCTAATGCTGCCCCCGCCGCATGTAGTGGCAAACCGATTCGGACTTTTATGCTCGATAGTGCCCTGCAAGGCATGTTACCTAGTGGCCAATATGTGGTGTTATACGAAGGCAGTGGCACACTAAATTACTCTGGTTATGCCAAATTGGTTAGCCGTAGTGCAGGTCGCGATGTGATTGAACTGAGTTTGCCGCAAACGTTGGATAGCAATGTGGCGTTAAACCGCATGGTGCTGCAAGTAGCATCAGGCGCGGTTAAAAACATTCGCGTGATCATGCCAGGTGGTATTTGTGACGGTAATCCGTTTACGCGGGTAGAAAATGCCGGTGGTTGCCCGGTGGGTCAGTACCGCAGCTTTGAAGAAACTTTGGCCACTAATCGCAATGCTATTATTTTCAACCCTGACTATTTGCGTTTCCTAAAGGATTTCCGGGTAGTACGCCTAATGAATCTAATGGAATCTAGCCCCAATTATGGCACTTGCTTTGTCAAAGACCCGGCCAATCCGACTGGCAACCCTATTATTGACCAAACTTGTCTGGTGCAGGATTTTAACTGGAGCCAACGCGCTAAAATGGATGATGCAGTCTGGGGAGCTTCTGGTAATACCGCGCGTTTGGAACGTTATGGCCGCGGGGTCCCCATTGAAGTCTTAGTGGAACTGGCGAATCAGCTCAATGCACATCCGTGGTTTAATCTGCTACACAATGCCACTGATGATTATGTGCGTCAATTTGCTACCTACGTGCGTGATCACCTCAAAGCCGGTTTGAAACCGCATATTGAGTACACCAATGAAACTTGGAACGGCAATTTCTGGGCATCTTTATATGTACGCGAAAAAGGCAAAGGTTTATACACTGCCGCGAGTAATCCATTCTGGGATGGCGCTTATTACTACGCTAAACGCGCTAGCGAAGTTTTCCAGATTTGGGAATCAGTGTACGGAGGTTCAGACAAATTGGTGCGTATTTTAGGCACTTATCAGTCTAACCCGGATTTGACTAAAGGCATGCTGAATTATGGCGATACCAAAAATCATGTCGATGCGGTAGCAATGGGGGCGTATTTCTATGCGTGCTGGAATCGCAGCAGTAATACCGCTTGTGCGGATACCGGCAAGATTCCTAAAACCTTGTCAGAAGCCACCTCGCTGGATGATATTTTTACTGCACTTGATAACAGCAATGACCCTTACAGTCTACCTTCCCTGCAAAATCAGATTTTGCGTCAGGCAGCCATTACTAAAAGCTTCAATAAAGCGCTGTATGCCTATGAAGGCGGTCAGCATTTAGTCATTAACTGGTCAGATAGCAGCATTGATACCACGCGCAAAAATAGTTTGTTGGATTTCTTTAAAGCCGCCAATCGTGACCCACGTATGAATGAGCGCTATCAAAAACTGTTTAGCCTGTGGAAAGAGGCAGGTGGACAACAATTCATGGTCTTTACCGTACCGCAAACCTTTAACCGTTATGGCACATTTGGCATCAAAGAGTACCTGCTGCAATCCCGTAGTAGCGCCCCTAAATACGATGCCGTCATGAAGTTTCAGGAAAGCCAAGGCAAATGCTGGTGGAACGGCTGTTAAGGCT